>NZ_AP017313.1:2537559-3171949 GCF_002355435.1 Mucilaginibacter gotjawali | reverse complement strand
ACGTAAAAAACTGGTCGGCTTACGAGCCTTATGGCCAGATTTTACCGGGCAACGAAGACTGGATGCTCACGAACGACAGGCTGAAGATCACTAACAAGGCTAAAGTAATGCACTGCCTGCCCGTAAGGCGCGATTTGGAACTATCATCAGAAATATTGGATGGTGAAAGCTCCATTGTTGTGCATGAGGCTGGCAACAGGGTTTGGGCGGCACAGGCGGTTATAAAACGAATGCTTGAGGGTTTGTAATAACGGTTTTAATGAAAACCGATCATATAAAAGAAATAAAAATTGACGAATCCGGAAGGCTATGTATCTTTCCTGAAAAAGAAAGATTCTCAATGATCTGGAGGTCTGCAACAGAAGTTCATTGGGATGACAAAGGATTATTCCTTTTTTCTCCTAAGCCAAGGGAATGGTCGTATTTTGACTGGTATAAGCATATCATCAAAGTAGTGCAGGAAGCAAATTGTCATTTAGTAATTACAGACAAAACGGTTTGGATAGATATTCCTCCAACACTGAAAGAGGAAATTGAAAGTTTTTGTAATTTGATTTAAAACCACGGTTAATGTATATTCCCCCTTTCAATAAATTCGAAAACCAACAGGAAGCCATTGCTTTTATGCAGCGTTACAGTTTTGCAACGATTGTAACTGTGAAAGATGGTTTGCCTGTTGCAACTCATCTGCCGTTTTTGGTTGAAGAAAAAGATGGGATTGCAACGCTGCGTTCTCATTTTGCAAAGGCAAACCCGCAGGCGGCAGAGAGCATAGATACAAAAGTGCTGGTGATTTTTACCGAACCCCATGCGTACATCTCACCAAAACATTACGAAAAAGTTGAAAGTGTACCTACCTGGAACTATTTAGCGGTACACGCTTATGGGAAATTTAAATTACTGGAGGGTGAAGAGCATAAAGCCGCGTTGCTGAAAGCGACTATACGAAATTTTGAGGCTGAATACTTAAAGCAATGGGAAAGTTTGCCTGACAAGTATAAGCAAAACATGATGAAAGGGATCGTTGCCTTTGAAATTGTGGTGGACGACCTGCAGGCCAAAGCGAAACTAAGCCAGAACCGGAGTGAAACTGAACGGGAAAACATTATCGGCGAATTAGGCCGGTCAGAAAATACCAGTGAGAAGGACGTAGCCACTTATATGGCTTCATTGGGTACAAAGCCCTGACCTATAAAACCCGATCTCTTATTTTGTAACCACGGCTTTTGATGACCTTCTAATCAAACTATTGAGGGTTAAGCCCTGGATGATGATTGAAAATATAACGATAAAATAACTGCCGCATAGGATAATATGCCGGTATGGGCTAAATGGCAGCGACAATGCCAGGGCAATGGAGATCCCACCCCGGACACCTGCCCAGGTAAGGATATTGATATTACTAAAATTAACATGTAATGTGCGGTGCAGGAAGGTTACCGGAACAAAAATGCTGACCCAGCGGGCCGGCAATATCAAAAGGATGGCAATTCCGCCAGTGAGCCAATAATTTGTAATATACGGCAGGTTAACCATCTGTAACCCGATCATCACAAACAAAATCGTGTTGAGCATTTCATCTATCAAACGCCAAAACCGCTCTAATGCTTCCTGCGAATGCATCTTTTCATCGGCATTTATGGTTCTGTTTCCGGTAAATAAACCTGCTGAAACTGCTGCAAGGGGTATTGACAAATGCAGATACGCCGCGACGACAGAAATTGTCATCACCAGCGATATGGAAATGAGTACAATGGTTTGAAAATCAGTAACAGATTTCATTAAACGAAAAGCGATGAACCCCAAGACTAATCCTAGCGTCAGACCGCCAAAAACCTCCCTTACAAATAATAATGCAGTTTGTGCAAATACGAAATGATCAACCCCTGATTTGATCACCTCGAGTATTGAAATAAAAAGCACCAGCCCCACGCCATCATTAAATAACGACTCACCTGAAATGATCGTAGCCAGGTTTTGAGGCAAACTGGAGCTTTTGATAATGGCTCCAACCGCAACAGGATCAGTCGGCGAAATGAGCGCACCAAACAAAAGGCAGTAGATGAATGGTATTTTTATATGAAATAGCATCGCGGCGCCAAAAAATAAAGCGCCAAAAATTACTGCAGACAGGATAACACTTATGGTACTTAGGGCAAAAACCGGGCGCAATTCCTTTCTTAATCTCTTTGAATCTGAATTAAAAGAGCCCGCAAAAAGCAAAAAACCCAGCATGATATCCAATACCGTGCCGGAAAAATCAATATTCTTTGCTAAAATGGTAAGGTAATGTGCAATATCCGGGTCTAATTTATCGATTGTAATGGTGGCGACAGAAACCAGGATGGCGATTGTAACGATGCCAATAGTGCCCGGCAGTTTAATAAACCGCGCGTTGATATATGAATAAGTTGCGCTGGTAACAACCAGCAACGCTATTATTAAAAAAAGATCCATAGGCTGTTATTTACATCAGGATGTTAATGTAATGGCATAAATCGGGGATTGTTTTAATAATTACTTGTCGTTATTTTGACAGTACTTCCGGCATCCTGGTTTCGGTATTAAAATATCTGACAATTAGCCTGTTATCGCTATTTTTTGTGAAATAATTAATCGCCCACCTCAATAATACAATTCCCTTGTTGGCAAACCCCACCAGCGACAGGATATGTACCAGGCTCCAGATGACCCATGCAAAAAATCCCTGGATATGGAATTTCCCCAGGTCGGCCACAGCTTTATTGCGGCCAATGGTGGCTAGTGAACCTTTATCAAAGTATATAAATGGCTCAGTGGTTTCGCCTTTTACCAAATGCGCAATGTTTTTAGCAAGTGTATTACCCTGCTGAATAGCAGCCGGGGCTACACCCGGATGCCCGTTAGGGAATTCCGCACTGATCATAGCAGCAACGTCACCAATAGCAAATATATTTTCATAACCTTTTACGCGGTTAATCTCATCCACATAAATACGGTTCCCTTTGGAGACCGTTTCTGCCGGGATTCCCCCGGGCATTTCGCCTTTTACACCCGCCGCCCATAGTACATTCCGCGTTTTTATGGTTTTGCCGTTATCTATCGTAAGGTAAAAGCCATCGTAACTCTGCACATGCGCGCTGTTATAAATAATTACGCCGTCTTTTTCCAGAAACGCCTTGGCTTTTGCTGATGCCTTTGGCGACATGGCAGCAAGTAACCTGTCTTTACCTTCTACCAGGTAAACACGCATATCATATTTGCTCAGGCCATGGTAGTCTTTCATTAAAATCAAATGCTTCATCTCGGCCAATGCGCCGCAAAGTTCCACCCCTGTAGGGCCGCCGCCAACAACAACAAAGGTCATCAGGGCAAACTTTTCCCTCATATCCGTGGTAACCAATGCAGTTTCCAGGTTCTGGAGGATGAGGCTGCGCAGATTCAAAGCTTCCGGGATGTTTTTCATCGGCATGGCATAGTGCTCGATTTCCTTATTTCCGAAAAAGTTAGTGTTTGACCCGGTGGCAATTACCAGGTAATCGTAACAGATCTCACCAATGTTAGTAGTCAGTGTATTTGACTCCGGGTTGATCTTTTCAACGTCAGCCATATTAAAGGTAAAATTATCCTGCCTGATAAAGATCCTCCGGATAGGGAAACCAATAGAATCTGCCTCCAGTGAGCCCATAGCCACCTGGTAAAGTAATGGCTGGAATGTATGGTAATTGTGCCTGTCGAGCATTAATATGTCCACAGGGGCTTTTTTTAGGGCCTTTGCTAAGGTCAACCCTCCAAATCCTCCACCTATGATGACTACGCGTGGTTTTTGACTTTTTTTATGATCCTGGGAAATTGTAAACATGTGTATTTATAAAAAAATCAATATTACATAAACTTTCATTAATCAAAATGTAAACTTATGCTTTATCCATACACGACAACATTTTTAAAGGCGTTGAGTTTGACCCCCATATTAAATTTTGATTAACAACAGTTTTTAGATTTCCTGTTTTTGATGATGCGTTAATATCAAATAAACAATTAGATCATAAATTCTATAAGTTTTTAACATTTTTTAATAAGATTTGCCTGTTTTTTTAGTATTTTTAGCCGCAACAGGTATATAATCGTATGTTTTTCAGTTTTATTTGCCTGCCAAGCGGTTAATATGAATAAAATCGACCAGGTTTTGACAAAGCAGCAGCAAAATAAAGGTGATAGATACCTGTATATTATAAAAATTGGTGGAAATGTTATTGATAATTCGGAAAACCTTTATCGTTTTTAAAGGATTTTACCGCACTGCCGGGGTTTAAAATACTAGTACATGGCGGAGGCAAAGTAGCAACGCAACTTTCGGAAACATTAGGAGTGGAGGCTAAAATGGTAGATGGCCGCAGGATAACAGATATAGAAACCCTGAGAGTGGTAACGATGGTGTACGGAGGTCTGATCAACAAAAATATTGTTGCTCAATTGCAGCGGTTTGGTAACAACGCCATTGGCCTTACCGGTGCCGACGGGGATTTTATCCGGGCAAAAAAACGTCCTGTAAAAAAAATTGATTACGGTTTTGTTGGCGATCTCGACGAAAATTCTATCAAGCCACAAAATCTCATCAGCCTTATGGATGCTGGTTTTACGCCTGTTTTTTGTGCGCTCACCCATGATGGTGCCGGGCAGTTGCTAAACACCAATGCCGATACCATTGCATCTGCGCTTGCCGTAGCATTGGCGAAATATTACCATACCACCCTGATCTATTGTTTTGAGAAGAAAGGGGTATTGAAAGATATAAATGACGAAGAATCGCTGATCAGAGAAATAGATCCCCAATATTACGAAGAATTAAAAGAACAACAGGTAATACATAGCGGAATGCTGCCCAAGCTTGATAATGCTTTTACCGCGATAGCACGCGGTGTAAAAAAGGTGATCATTGGCCATTCAAACGACCTGGGAAACATAAAAGAACATCAACCATTTGGTACAAATTTAATCGAACATTATTTATGAATTCACAACAGCATATTGCCATACTGGGCAGCGGTAACATCGGCTTGTCGTTGGCTAAAGGCCTTGTTAAAGCCGGAATTTGTAAACCCCAGCAAATTACCCTTACCCGCAGAAACGTTGGCGCATTGTCTGCCTATGCTGAAATGGGTTACCACACCACAGATAACAATTTGAAAGCCGTTAGAAAGGCCGACTATGTGGTACTGGCCGTATTGCCGCAGCAATTGAATAAACTGCTGGATGAGATCCGTCCTTCCATCAGGCCGGAGAAACAACTTTTAATTTCTGTAGTTTCTGGCGTTAGCTGCGCGGATATCCGCCAGCAGCTGGATCTGAATGTGCAGGTAATCAGGGCAATGCCCAATACGGCCATCGCTATCGGGCAATCCATGACCTGTATTGCTACCGATAACGGCACACCTAAAAATATCAATTTTGCACGTTCGTTTTTTGAAACAGTTGGCGTAACTATCCAGATCAACGAGGAACTGATGACATCAGCAACCGCGCTTTGCGCCTGTGGCATAGCGTTCTTTTTACGGTCAATCCGTGCGGCTTCGCAAGGCGGCACCGAAATTGGGTTCCATGCACACGATGCTTTAAAGATGGCTGCTCAAACTGCCAAAGGCGCTGCCGATCTGCTGTTGCAGCTTTCCTCGCACCCTGAACAGGAAATAGATAAAGTAACCTCGCCAAGCGGATGTACCATTGCAGGTTTAAATGAAATGGAACATAATGGCTTCAGCTCTGCTATGATAAAAGGCATTAAATTATCGGCAGCCAAAGCAGGCGACCTTTATCATAAAGAACAATGAATTGAGCGTAGAGATTAGTTTAATCTCTACGTTGTGTATCCCAGCAATTTCATTACTTGTTTACTGTTTTGCTCCTCGCCAAAAACTTCAAAGTTGAATGTCTCATCACGGTTACGACGGATGATCACATGTTTTGGTGAAGGCAGCAGGCAATGATGGATCCCGCCATACCCGCTTAAAACTTCCTGGTAAGCGCCGGTATTAAAAAAGCCGATGTACTGCACCTTACGCGTTTTAGGCATAAACACGCTATTCATATGGGCTTCCTGGTTATAATAATCCTGGCCGTCGCAGGTGATGCCGCCAAGGTTAACCCGCTCATATTCGGAGTCCCAGTTGTTTATTGGCAATAAAATATATTTCTGGTTAAGTGCCCATACATCAGGCAGGTTGGTAATGAATGAACCATCCAGCATCAGCCATTTTTCACGGTCATTTTGCTGTTTACGGCCCAATACTTTATATAGAATACCCGATGCTTCGGCAACGGTGTATTTACCAAACTCAGTAATGATATCAGGTTCTTCGGTATCATTGTCAGCGCAGATCTCTTTTATCCGGCTCACAATTTCGTTGATCATATACTCATAATCAAAATCAAAAACCAGTGAATCTTTAAAAGGCATACCACCGCCAATATCAAGCGTATCCAGGTGCGGGTTTATCTTTTTAAATTTACAATAAAGGGTGACATATTTCTCCAGCTCGTTCCAGTAATAAGGAGTGTCCGAAATCCCTGAATTGATAAAGAAATGCAGCAGCTTAACACGGAAATTAGGATTCGACTCAATCTTATTATAATAGAAATCGATAATATCTTCCATACGTACCCCTAAACGCGACGTATAAAACTGCGAATCGGGTTGCTCTTCGGCGGCGATCCGGATACCGAGATTACATGGGGTATCCATTTCTATCTCGTCATCATACAGGTTAAACTCCTCTTTATTATCCAGTACCGGGATGATGTTTTTGAAGCCATCATGCAGCATATCAATAATATAGGTTTTGTACTGAAAAGTTTTAAAACCGTTACAAATAACTGTTACATCTTTATTAACCGCGCCTTTTTTCTCAAGGATATCGATCATCGGCATATCAAAAGCCGACGATGTTTCGAGGTGAATCTCGTTTTTAAGCGCTTCTTCAACAACGTGTTTAAAATGCGAACTTTTAGTACAATAACAATATTTATAACTGCCGCGATAATTGTTTTTTATGATTGCCTGTTGAAAAAGCAATTTAGCCTGTTGGATTTTTTTGGTAATAATAGGCACATAAGTGAAGCGCAGGGGAGTGCCATACGTTTCAATCATTTCCATTAAATTGAGGTCGTGAAAGTATAATTCATCTTCTATGATCTCAAAACCTTCCTGCGGGAAACCTACACTCAGGTCAAGAAATTCTTCGTAGCTCTGCATTTTTTAAAATTTTGCCAAAAATGTAATTTTTAAATGGAAATATGGGCTATTTGTTAGGAGAAATTTTTAGCCTGAATGTAATTTATTTTTGTCCATAGGCAATGGACCATAGACCATGGCAGATATTGTTAGATTTAAACCAGCGTTAAACAATGGACTATCGACCATCGACTATCGACCATCGACTATCGACTTTCGGGTAAATGCACTTCCGCCATCATACATCGTGCACTTCCTCCGCCATTCGTCTCAATGGTGTTGATATCGGCATAAACCAATTTTCCATATTTTTCAAGCGCTCCTTTTTGTTCGTCATCCAGGGCATTAAATGCGTTTTGCGACATCACGATCAAGGTTTCGCCATCCTTGTTTTTAACTTCGAGCATATTGCCGGCAAACTGGTTCATTTGTTCAAAACTGATGCTGATAATCTCTTTGTGTGTTAGTTTAAGGATAGAGGTTACTGCATTCTTTTCATCGCTATCCGTAATGCTGTCCAGGCAAATAACCGCAAATCCGCTGCCGATACACATTAACACGTTGGTGTGATAAATGGCCATATGGTACTCATCGTAGGCATGAAAACTCACTTCTTTATAGCCGGCCTGTTCACAAAATAAAGCCAGCACTTCCCGGTCGGTTCTTGGTGATATGCAGGCATAGGCAATTTTACTAACCCTGTCGAGCACCATACTGCCGGTTCCCTCCAGGAATTTGCTTTCCTGTTCAAAGCCACTCAGGTCAGTAATATGTTTAACCTCAAATACATCTTCCAGTTGTGCAATGATGTCTTCCCGTCGTTCAAGCCTGCGGTTTTCAGCCTGCATCGGGTATAAAAATATATCGCCATCGTGATGAAAGGAGATCCAGTTGTTGGGAAATATAGAATCCGGGGTGTATGGATCAGGCGTATCGTCAACAACGGTAACATCCACACCATTTTCGCGGAGTATATTCACCATTCCATCAAACTCCCATTGCGCCTGTTCATTTGCGCTGTTTTTATCGGTATTTCGTTTCTGAAAAGCATTGCTTCCGGCAGTCTCTTCATTAAAGCCAAAATTTACCGGCCGGATCATTAAGATGTGAGATGTAGATTGTTGATTGACCATGATATCAATAATTATAAATCGGGGCAAATTTGCATAATTAAAACAATAAACCATAACTATCATCCTTGCATCAAAACACCTAACTTTACCGCAACCAATTATCAAAAATGAACAAAGTAGTTAATGGCGCTGATGAAGCTATCCACGATATAGGAGATGGCATGACCTTAATGCTGGGTGGCTTCGGAATGTGTGGCCTGCCCGAAAAATGCATAGCCGCCCTGGTGAAAAAGGGGACAAAAAACCTCACCTGCATTTCCAACAATGCTGGCGTGGATGATTTTGGTATCGGCCTGATGCTCAAACAACGGCAGGTAAAAAAAATGATCTCGTCTTATGTAGGGGAGAACGCTGAATTTGAAAGGCAATTACTCAGCGGCGAACTGGAAGTTGAGCTGATACCCCAGGGAACGTTAGCCACCCGCTGTATGGCGGCGGGCTATGGCATGCCTGCAATTTTCACCCCGGCAGGCATTGGTACCGAAGTGGCCGTAGGCAAAGAAATACGGAATTTTAACGGCAAGGCTTATTTAATGGAAATGGCTTTTGAAGCTGATTTTGCCATTGTAAAAGCATGGAAAGGTGATAGACTTGGCAACCTGGTTTACCGTGCAACCGCACGCAATTTTAACGCAGTGATGGCTATGGCAGGTAAAGTTACCATCGCCGAAGTGGAAGAACTGGTTGAACCGGGTGAACTTGACCCGGATCATATCCATACCCCGGGCATTTACGTGCACCGGATTTTCCAGGGAGAGAATTACGAGAAACGAATTGAACAACGTACGGTAAGAAAAAGATAACCATGCTCACTAAAGAAGATATTGCGAAGCGTATTGCACGCGAAATAAAAGACGGTTACTACGTAAACCTCGGTATCGGTATACCGACCCTTGTTGCCAATTACATACCTGAAAATGTAGACGTGATCCTGCAATCCGAAAACGGCTTGCTGGGCATGGGGCCGTTCCCGTTTGAAGGGGAAGAGGATGCTGATATCATCAACGCCGGCAAACAAACCATTACCATGCTGCCTGGCTCGGCGGTATTTGATTCGGCGATGAGCTTTGGGATGATCAGGGCAAAAAAGGTGAACCTTACCATATTGGGTGCGATGGAAGTATCTGAAAATGGCGATATCGCCAACTGGAAGATCCCCGGAAAAATGGTGAAAGGAATGGGAGGGGCGATGGACCTGGTGGCCTCCGCAGACAACATTATCGTGGCCATGCAGCACGTAAACAAGGCGGGCGAATCAAAGCTATTGCCGGCATGTACCCTGCCGCTAACAGGCGTAAAATGCGTCAAAAAAATAGTGACTGAACTGGCGGTGCTGGATGTGCTGCCCGAAGGTGGTTTTAAACTGCTTGAGCGTGCACCCGGCGTAAGTGTTGAAGAAATAAAAGCGGCTACAGCGGGTAAATTGATTATCGAAGGAGAAATACCGGAAATGGTTTTTTGATTTGAAGATTTGGTAATTTGAAAATTTGAAGATGGGCTCTCTGTTTTTAATTTTCAAATTGGCACATTTTCAAATCTTCAAATTAAAATCTTTTTTCTCAATTCTTTCGAAATCTCCTCTGTTACACAAATAATATCGTCCGCTTCGTGCGAGTTATTGGTAATCACCTGGTCGCATTCGCCTTTATAAGGTAATAAATATGCATTATAGGCCGGCACCACGTGGTTAACCCATCTGTACATCACATCCTCACGCGAATAACCGCGTTCAACAAGGTCGCGCTTAACACGGCGCTGCAGCGCGATATGATCATCAGCCTCGATAAAGATCTTGAGGTCGAGTGATGACGCGATCTCCCTGAAATGCAGTATAAATAAGCCTTCGACGATCAAAATAGGCGCCGGTTTAATTTCCAGCATCCTTGGTTCAACATCGGGATTATTAAAGGTATATTCCTTTTTTAAGATTGTTTCGCCTCTTACAAGGCGATTGATATCATCATTAAAATGTTCATGATCGACAGTCGAGGGCAAATCAAAATTGTAGAACATGTTTTCCTCTTTGGTCATGGTATGGGCCACAGGGATATAATAATCATCCTGCGAAACGAGGGAAACCTCCGCTTCGGTAAAATGCTCACGAAAACACTTTAAAAAAAAAGTTTTACCAGAGCCGCTGCCACCGGCTATCCCTATAATAAACGGTTTATTCATTCGGGCTGCCGTAGCTGATGTCCACATGAAAACGTTTGTCCAATGCCCCAAGCGCATCCGCTACGCTTTTGGTCATCACAATGATCACATCTTTTGTCGACTCATTATCGGTAAAGCGGCCAACCACTTTTGCAAAAGTGGTGCGGTTAGTCATTGGGTTAGTGAGTTTTATTACCGTGCCGATTGGAGCTGAGCGGTGCAATACCAGCTTTTTATTGGGGTCGAGCCCAGGGTCGTCCATCCAGGTTGCAACGCCTTTCTCGTTCTTTTCGAATAAGCCGTAGCGGTTTGCATTTAAATGCCGCTCGCTGTTAAGGCTATCCTGGTTCACCTGCACAACAGTAGTTGAATCACGTTTGGCTATCTGGGTATCCCTAATCATTACGGGTGGTGTGGGTGGCGGCGCTGCTTGCGTACCCGTATGCACCAACAATACCTGGCCTGGTGCCAGGTTTGTGGAAGTTAAATTATTCAATTTGGTGATGTCATCAACTGTGGTATTAAACCGTTTGCTGATGGCATAAAGCGTTTCGCCAGCTGAAACTTTATACTGTACAGGAGGTGTATTGTTTTGCTGGATCGATTGCTGAACAGGTTGCTGAACGGGCTGTTGCACTACACGCTCAGGGCTTGCTGGTTGCTCAACAACCGCTGTTGGCGTTTCATCCGTGTTGTTGTCCGGTGAATGTTTATGTTTTTTTTCTTCGCGGGCTTCTTTCGCCTCCCTGGCAAGCCTTTCCTTCTTTTCTTTTTTGTTTCCTTTTTTGGGGCCTCGGCTGTTTCCTTTGTTTTGCTCGTCTTCTTAAACGGAATCTCTGTCGGAATTTCAATAATCGTCCCAATTGACAAAACAGCTTTCTTTTTGCCGTTAAACTTCATCAAAGCTTCCGGTTTAATGCCGTAGCGCTTGCCGATAGAGTAGTAAGTATCTTTTGCTTTAACTTTAAAAAGGATCATCTTCTTGCCATCGTTATTTTTTACGCCAACTGAATCTATTACTGGTTTGGCAAAAAGAGATGTAGAAATGATAAGGGATAAAGCGGTGATCAATAAAAGCTTAAATTTCATAATTAAAATTGAATCAATATTTTATAGGGGTAAGACCTTAAGTTCGCACTTGTTTTTGATATATATTAACCTGTTTTTATGGATAATAAACGCCTCTGGCTGCATCTTTTGTATGCCGGCATTTAATAAATCTTCATAAACTATCGTATTGCTGCCGGGAATGGTCTGGTCAAATACTAAAAGCACCTGATTTAATTCCCCTCCCTTTAGCGCGTGCAAAGATACAATTCTGAAATTATTGTATTCAAGATAATGCGTGCTATTTCCAAACGGATGTACTGAAATTAATTTAACAGGCAACTCTTCCGGTGAAACTATATGGGGTAGCACAATACTATTTTGCAAGTCCTTATACAAAGACGGTTGGTAAAGGCGTTCTGTTGCACCGGTTTTGATATCAAGCAGAAATAACTTTCTGGGATGGATCCGCACATCATAAACAACAGGGCCTTTTTCGGTTAAATAATCAAACGTATAAGTGTAGTTGCTCCATAGTATTTTAGCTGAGCCTGCCTCAATAGCCATTAATCCCTTATGTGCCGGCCCGGATTCTGATTGATAAAAGTGCAATAGTAAAACACCGTCAAATGCAGCTTCAATACCTGTGAGCCATTTTTCTGGTGCTGCAATGTTTTTAAATAAAACAGTGCCATCTGATAAACTAACCGCCGCGAAACTTACTTTCCGTTCTTCTTCATTCCTGATCTCGACAAAAAGAGTGTCACTTAGTTCATCAATTTCCATCCGCCAGATAACGCCGTCAAATTGTTCGCTGATTAGAGATGCAATAGCCATGTTGATTGCAAAGATGTGAATTATGGACCGTAAGCGACAACTGATCGGAGCGAGGACATCAATTATTTGCTGACGAATGTTACTTCATTGCTCCAAACGACGTTGTATATCCTTAATTCGTCATCATAGCCTTCAAACAGGTCCTCTTCCACATTTTTATTAATATTGAGCCCAACTCGAAAACGTTGCTTGATTTTTTGGCTTTTTTTGTAAATAAAAGGCACAATATCAGTGCGGGCCGAATGAGCAGGAACGATAACTTCCTTTGGGACGTTATTGTCACAAGGCGGTTCCACGATCTCCAAATTTTTATTGTCAATATGATAAAACTCCTGCCACGAACAACTCATAGAATAGTATCTCAATGTCTTATCGCTATTGTTATGAACAGTAACCGGTATTTGGAAAACCTTTTCTTTAGTATAACTGTATTCATCTTCATCTGCCTTGGTAATTTTAGTTACATCAGCTGTTACCGTATAATGTTTTAGGTCATCTGCAGTAAGAAGATAAAGTTTCGTTGTTGGGAGGTTTATTTTTTCTTTTTGTTTCAGTTCTTCCCAATCTGATTTTCCATAAAAGGGATTGCCATCCTTATTATAGTTCAGTGTTATTGTATCGGTCAATATTTCGGGTCTGTGATTTTTTCTATCTTCAGTAAAATGATTTGATGCGTAACACTTGTAAAAACTCATGCTCACTTTTATTTGAATTAATTCATGAGGCTGTTTTGAAACTGTTAACTTTAAAGGAATCAGCAAAGACCTATGTGGGGGTATAGCTATTTGCTGAAAAACTGACTTTTTGCATTCCTCATCAACTAAATGCATATAACCATTAATTGTTATTTTAAAAAACTCACTTGGTTGGCAGTTTGAGCCCCAAAACCTCAATGTATCATCGGAATAATTGATAATAAAGGCACGAAGTACCTCATACTCTCCTCCGGAATCAGCGGCATAATATGAGCCAATTATTAATAGCCGCGGGGATGCAATTGGCTGTTTGGTGGTTTGAGCTCTTGTTGTAGCGAACCAGGCGCTAAGCAAAAACCAACACATTAATTTAAATTTAGCCGACATAGTTACACTCCTTACAGCCTAAATGTATAAATTTGGCGGCTGGTATCAAAAAAACAGCATTAATTATTATATGAGCAAAGGGGTTGTAAGTAAAGACGAAGATTATTCACAATGGTATAACGACCTGGTGATCAAGGCTGATATGGCCGAATACTCACCGGTTAAAGGCTGTATGATCATTAAACCTTATGGCTATTCCATTTGGGAAAAAATGCAGGCCGTATTGGATGTAATGTTTAAAGAAACAGGGCATGTGAATGCTTATTTCCCGTTATTTATACCAAAATCATTTCTTTCAAAGGAAGCTGCTCACGTAGAAGGATTCGCAAAGGAATGCGCAGTAGTAACCCATTATCGCTTAAAAAATGATGGTGAAGGCAATATTATAGTGGACCCAGATGCCAAACTGGAAGAAGAACTGATCGTAAGGCCAACATCTGAAACCATCATTTGGAATACGTATAAAGGCTGGATCCAGTCCTACCGGGACTTGCCTATTTTGGTTAACCAATGGGCCAACGTAGTCCGCTGGGAAATGCGCACCCGTCTATTTTTGCGTACCACCGAGTTTTTATGGCAGGAAGGCCATACCGCCCATGCAACCGCCGAAGAAGCCATTGAGGAAACCGAGCAAATGCTGAATGTCTATGCTGATTTTGTAGAGAACTGGCTTGCATTGCCGGTAATCCGCGGTAAAAAAACCGCTAATGAACGTTTTGCCGGCGCTTTAGACACTTATTGCATAGAAGCATTAATGCAGGACGGTAAAGCCCTGCAGGCGGGTACGTCGCACTTCTTAGGGCAGAATTTTGCGAAAGCATTTGAAGTTAAATTCACCAACAAAGAAAATAAACTGGATTATGTGTGGGCAACCTCCTGGGGTGTATCCACCAGGCTGATCGGTGCGTTGATCATGGCGCATTCTGATGATGCCGGTCTGGTATTGCCACCAAAACTGGCGCCAATACAGGTGGTAGTGGTGCCTATCTATAAGCACGAGGAAGAGCTTGAAAATATTGCAGCCTTTGTAAAGGGCTTAACCGCTGAACTGAAAGCAAAAAATATTTCGGTTAAGTTTGATAAAAGGGATACCCATCGCCCCGGCGCTAAATTTGCCGAGTATGAGTTAAAGGGAGTGCCTTTGCGTGTTGCTATAGGCAGCCGCGATATGCAAAACGGAACCGTTGAACTGGCCCGCCGTGATACCAAAACCAAAGAAACGGTAGCCCAGGAAGGATTGTCTGCAAAGATCGAGTCATTATTGGAAGAGATTCAGCAAAATATCTACCAGAAAGCATTAAAATTCAAAACAGAGAATACCACCGAAGTAGATACCTATGATGAATTTAAACGCTTGCTGGATGAACAACCCGGCTTTTTATCGGCGCACTGGGATGGCACTCCCGAAACTGAACAACAGATAAAAGATGAAACCAAGGCGACAATAAGATGCATACCTTTGGATAATAAACAGGAAGATGGTAAATGTATACTTACCGGGAAACCATCGTCGCAGCGTGTCATTTTCGCTCGTGCTTATTAATTTTGATTACTCGTTCATAGAAAATGGTTCAAAAAACCGTGAACTATGAACCATGAACTATGAACCAACCATGAAATTCGCAACAAAAGCTATACACGCCGGCCAAGAGCCCGACCCAACCACCGGAGCGGTGATGACACCGATCTACCAGACTTCTACTTACTGGCAAAAATCGCCCGGGGATAATAAAGGGTACGAATATTCGCGGGGTACCAACCCAACCCGCCACGCGTTGGAAAACTGCCTGGCTGCATTGGAAAATGCGAAATACGGGCTTGCGTTCTCCAGTGGTATGGGCGCTACCGACGCGGTGATGAAATTACTGCAGCCGGGCGATGAGGTGATCACCGGCAACGATCTTTACGGAGGATCATACCGCATCTTCACCAAAATATTTGCCAATTATGGGATCAAATTTCATTTTCTGAACCTGTCTGATCCGGAGATCATCAGGGAATACACCAATGAAAACACCAGACTGATCTGGATAGAAACGCCGACCAATCCTACCATGCAAATTGTGGATATTGAAGCGATTGCAAAGATCAGCAAGGAGAAGAATATTCTTCTGGCAGTTGATAATACCTTCGCTTCGCCATATCTGCAAAACCCGATTGATTTGGGGGCCGATATTGTAATGCACTCGGTAACCAAGTATATTGGCGGGCACAGCGACGTGGTAATGGGCGCCTTAATGCTGAATGACGAGGATATTTATAAAAGGTTATGGTTCATTTACAATGCCTGCGGCGCTACGCCCGGCCCTATGGACAGCTTTTTAGTGCTTCGCGGTATCAAAACCCTCCACCTGCGCATGAAGGCCCATTGTGAAAACGGCCGCATCATAGCCGAATACCTGAAGACGCACCCCAAAGTGGGTAAGATCTACTGGCCGGGATTTACCGATCACCCTAACCACGAAATAGCCAAAAAACAAATGCGCGACTTCGGCGGGATGATCTCCATCACTCTTAAAGGCGCTGATTTAAAGGAAACTTATCGTATCGCATCTTCATTTAAAGTATTTGCCCTTGCCGAGTCATTAGGCGGCGTAGAATCGCTGATCAATCACCCGGTGAGCATGACGCATGGATCTATTCCAAAGGAAGAGCGTGAAAAAGTAGGCGTGGTAGATAACCTATTGCGTTTAAGCGTAGGAGTGGAGGATGTGGAGGATTTGCTGGAAGATTTAGCACAGGCACTAGGATAGTAGCAGTCTTCAGTGGCAGTAGCGATCAATTTCGACAATAACTGCCACTTTTTATAACATGATCGAAAACATAAAAGCTTTTCTCGACTCAAAAGTCATTCAATATAACAGGCCTGACTTTATTCCAAACGACCCCGTTTCCATCCCGCACCTGTTTACCAAACAACAGGATATAGAGATCATGGGCCTATGGGCAGCCGTGCTGGCCTGGGGGCAGCGGGTTACCATCATCAATAAATGCCACGAATTAATCAAGCTGATGGATGGCGCGCCTTATGATTTCATCATGAATCACGAAGAACCCGACCTTAAAAAGCTACTGGAATTTAAGCACCGAACGTTTAATGATACCGATACACTCTATTTCATCTCGTTTTTCAGGCACCATTATTCAAAGTATGAATCACTGGAGGCTGCCTTCATGCCCCCCGGCCCCCTAAAGGGGGAGCTTGCGGTTGAACAATCGCTTAATTACTTCCGTTCGTACTTCTTTTCCCTGTCTGATTTCCCTCACCGTACCAAAAAACACATCTCCTCCCCATCACAAAAGTCCACCTGCAAAAGGCTGAATATGTTTTTACGCTGGATGGTACGCAAAGACGATTGCGGCGTTGATTTCGGTATCTGGAACCACATTAAACCGGCTGAACTCATCATCCCCTGCGACCTGCACGTTGACCGGGTGGCCCGCAAGCTTAACCTGATCACCCGCAAACAAACCGACTGGCAAACGGCAGTTGAGCTCACCGAACGGCTCAGGGAATTCGACCCGCTGGACCCCGTAAAATACGATTTTGCACTATTTGCGTTGGGGATTGAGGAGCATTTTTAAGTGCTGATGACTGCGCCTGTTAAATTGCTTGCCCGACTGTTCACCCCTGAACAGTAAGAACACCGGTGAACAGTAGGGAACACTAAATTATATGTAAATCATTGTAAATAAGTTTATTAACTCGAAATAAACAAAAATGAACACTTTGTATGCATTTGGGCTTATTTTGTATACATCTCATCATTAACCACTTGCGGCTTTTTAACAATTTGAACATTCAATAAAAACATCAAAAAACCGGTTAAAATCACATAAAAACAATCCAATCACAACTAAAAATCGGTGAAATCATGCGTTTAAAATCGGTGAAATCCCCGAAAAAAAAATCAGTGTTTATTAAATGCCGGTAAAATATACTTTTTAACCAATTCGTTTGACGGCGATTGCGTATTGTAGTTTCCGCCGGTTATCACTACAACCAGTTGCTGCTGTTTAAAAACGTAAATTTTCTGGCCGCCGTTACCCTGGGCGGCAAAGCTGTTATACCTTACCCCGCCATCAGCATCAAGGTATTTCAGCCACCACAAATAACCATAATCCACACCCTGCACCACGGACTGTTTACTGGTCGACTCCTTAACCCATTCAGCCGGCACCAATTGTTGCTTGTCCCAAACGCCGTTATTTAAATATAACAGCCCGAACTTGGCCATATCTCTCGGACGTAAAAATACCTCGCCATAGTTTTCGGCGCCGCGCTTGTCAGGCGTAAAATTCCATTTAAAGTTAGTAATGCCCATTGGCCTGTAAAGGTTTTTCAGCGCAAAGTCGTGCAGCGGCATATGGGTAGCTTTTTCGATAATACGCGCCATCGTAATGGGGTTGCCCGATGCGTAACGGCCCCTGGTGCCGGGCGTATCCAGCATCGGCAGGTCTAAGGTATATTTTACCCAATCGTCCGTATAGCTCATGGTATTTTCATTACCAACCGCTTTATCGTATGCCTCGTCATAGTTAAGCCCGCTTTGATTGCTCAGCAGGTCTTTTACCGTGATCTTTTGTTTTAATTCGGAGTTATTATTCAAGTGATATTCGGGGAAATAAGCCAGCACCCTTTCATTCACACTTTTAATATATCCCTGGTGAATGGCTATGCCAGTTAATGCCGAAATTGCGCTTTTGGTGGCCGACCGCTGCTCCTGTAAACTATCCCGGCCGTAGTTATAAAAATATTCCTCAAACACCAGTTTACCGTCTTTTATGATCAGCACACTATGAACATTCAGGTACTTTGCCGTCACTATTTTGTCCATCATGGCGGCTAATAAGGCGGTGTCAAGGCCTGCCTTTGCAGCATCCCCTGTGGGTAAGCCGTCATTCAACGCCGGTGGTATGGTATATTTGTAGTGATAATTTACCAAATCGGCAGGGCTCCTGGGATACCACATCTGTTGTGGAAAGGAAATATTTTTTGTGATCAGCTTAAACGAATCTTTCCCGGTAACATAGCCCGTAATCACATGCATACTATTACGTAAAAACCTGGTGCGCTGCCCCAAATTATTTACCACAACATCTTTGTCGACCGGCCGCAGGGCATAACTGCTCTGATTGATGATGCCATATAAAATAGTATCCACCGGCGAAGCCGCTATTTTTATAACGGCGTGGTTAAAATATTCGTAAACGCCTTCATATTCCTTCAACTGCTCATAAGTGACTGCATAATGTTTTTGAGCCGATAAAACAGAAGTGGTGAAAATAAGTAGTGCAACTATAAAGAACTTTTTCATAGGATGGTACGGGTTAAAAAGGGTAGGAGGTTATGATAGTTTAGCGAATTTTTCGGCAAAAAGATATTGTTTTTTTTTGGGGCATCAGCAACGGTTTGACAATGATACAATTGTATTTTGAATTTATCTTTGGTAAATTTGGGTATGGCAACACTTACCGTCAACATACAAAATAAAAAAGACCTTTCTGTTTGGAGGGAAATATTAGATCGGTTTGGTCTATCATATTCTGTTGACGCTAATGAGGAATAAGTTTTCAGAGAAGCTGAAATAGCCTCGTTAGTAAAAACAAAGCAGGATTTTATTGATGGGAAACCCATAGCCCGGAACTTGATCTACGTTGTTCCAACCAACCACCCACTTAATCAACTCATTCAACCTAATCAACCAACCTAATTCTCCTCCTTAAAATAAACCTTATAATAGTTCATGTGCTTGTCGTCATCAAAGCCTTTTTCAATAAGTTCCTTATCGCCGTGGATGTAGATGTGGAAATTCTTGTCCAGTTTTAACACGCTTTTATAAACGCGGGCCTGTTTTTTAACCGCATTGTCCGAGATCTCAAAAGTATCCGATATCGGGCTGTCGAATTCCTGTTCGTACTGGCTTTTAAAATTTTTAAAAGATTCAATAGCCTGCGGGTTGCCAATCACTTCGCCGGTAAACTCGTCCATATCAAAAGTATCTTTCTCTTTAAAATACTTCATGGAGCGGTTCAGCAGGTCGATCTTATCGGCTTTGCTCATTTCAAACTCGTCATCCAGCTTTTGGGTCACAAAGTTTTTGTAGATGCCCAGCGTATTGCTGGTTTGGTTAAAGCTGTCGTTACGGATCTTTAGCTGTAAAAACTGGTCTTTCCAATACACCGCAGCTTCCTGGCCGCCATTGGTTTTATCAATCACCACCACCTTGTAGCCGTTTTCCTTTTCGATATTAAATATCAAAACACCCTTGTCCAGCTTATTGATATTGATGGCATTCTCTTCATAATCCACCTGGAAACCGCCTTTATCCGGGTACACTTTCAGGTAAGTTTCTTTGTTTTCCGATTTAAAGATCCCGATGGCATCCAGCGGGTTACCCTCTATCTGCACTTTGTTAAAGTAGACCACATATAACTCCCCGCCTTTTATATTAGGGTGATTTGCAACCTTATAGAGGTGTTTTGCCAAACCTTCGGATGCACTGTGAAAGTACTCCTTATCGTCAAAAACCTGTGCTGCAAAATGATGAACTTCATTCAGGCTCAGGTTGCCGCTGCTATGGGTAAGGTGATAAACTTCGTTAGCCTTTTCAAAAGGTTTTAAAAAATATTGCATCAACAGGTTGGGGATGATCTCGTCCTTCAGTTCCAATGGATGATCGGACAGAGCATACATTTCACTAAGCGCCTGGTTACCCACATGGTGCACAGAGATCGTATCGAGCGAAGCTTCAAAAAAAGTTACCATAATTTATGGCCGCAAGTTAGTTAATTTAGTCATTAGGTCATTGCGTCATTAAGTCATTGGATAGTTGAATATGTTTTGCGTTGAAAAGAGACTTTAGGAACATTGCGCTTAAATAGCGACTTTTGCGCAAGGGTCTAAATCATTGTCCGAAAATCAATGACTCAATGACCCAATGACCCAATGACCAACAACGAAACAATCGTCGCCCTTGCAACACCAAACGGAACCGGAGCCATTGGTATTATCCGGCTTTCCGGGCCGGATGCTATTACTATCGCGGCAAGCGTATTTAAAGGCAAGGACCTCACCAAACAGCCTTCACACACCATTCATTTCGGAAGCATTGTTGACGGGGATATTATTTTAGACGAAGTTTTGGTTTCCTTATTTATTGCCCCGCGTTCATACACGAGGGAAAACGTGGTGGAGATTTCCTGCCATGGCTCGGCGTATATTATTGAATCGATCATCAAACTGCTCATCAAAAAAGGAGCAAGATCAGCCAAAGCGGGGGAGTTTACGCTAAGGGCGTTCCTGAATGGTCAACTCGATCTTTCCCAGGCCGAAGCCGTTGCCGACCTCATCGCCTCCAATTCCAAAGCATCGCAACAGGTTGCCCTGCAGCAATTGCGCGGCGGTTTCAGCAGCCAGTTGCAATCGCTGCGCGACCAGTTGGTACAATTTGCCTCGTTAATTGAACTGGAACTCGACTTTGCCGAAGAAGATGTAGAGTTTGCCAACCGCGACCAGCTCAAAAAACTTATACTTCAGATAAACCGTGTAATTCGCAGTTTGATAAGCTCTTTTGAATTAGGTAACGCAATAAAGCTGGGCGTAAACACAGTTATTGCAGGCAGGCCAAATGCAGGCAAATCAACTTTACTGAATGCTTTGCTCAATGAGGAACGTGCGATAGTGAGCCATATCCCCGGCACCACGCGTGATACCATTGAAGAGGTACTTAATATTAACGGCATTAATTTCAGGCTGATCGATACCGCCGGCATCAGGGAAGCTACCGACGCTATTGAGCAAATAGGCGTGGCGCGCACCATGGAAAAGATCAACCAGTCGGCCGTGCTGGTTTATTTGTTCGACGCCAGCCAAATTACTGCCGAAGAACTCAAAAGCGACCTGGAAAGCCTGCAAAAACCGGGAATAACTATGCTTGCCGTAGCCAACAAAATCGACTTGCTGACAACCCAAACCAATCCACTTCCGGACTTTCGGACTTCCGGACTTTCGGACTTCCTCCCCATCTCCGCCAAAGAAAAACTTCATATCGATGACCTTAAACAGCAGATCTACAGTGCCGCTATCAAGGACAAGTTAACCGGGGATGAAACATTGGTAACTAACATCCGTCACCTGGAAGCCCTGCAAAAAACCGAAGAAGCCCTGGCAAGAGTGTTGGACGGTATGGATACCATTACTTCCGATTTCCTTTCCATGGATATCAAGCAGGCGCTGCATTACCTGGGCGAAATTACCGGGGCGGTTACCACGGATGATTTGCTGGAAAATATTTTTAGTAAGTTTTGTATCGGTAAATGATGCAGGCAAAAACCTCAAAATAACGACAATTACAATATGTAAATAAATTATATTTAATAAGTTACGTTTTTTTTGCCAGCCATACTCCTGGATAATTGGCATTGTAGTAATTCAATAACATCGGGATATTCCATACAACCTTCTTTTTGATAAATGTCAGGCGCTTTAAAAAAAGGGCAAACACCCTTATTTTATTGGCGAGATACAAGGGGTGCCGTGGACGGCATGACTCAACTTGCTGTTTAAGGTTTCTTTTGGCTATTAAATGAAAAAAGAAGGGCTGCCTTAGCAACCCTTCCATAAAAAATTATTGATACCTTGTGATTATCGCTTATTCTACTTCAGCGGCAGCGGCTTCGTTTACATAATTTTCTGCGACCTGTGTTAACAGCGAATCCGCGTTTTTTTCTTCCGCTAAGGTTTCGTCTAATAAATTTTGAGCCTCGCTAAAGCCCAATGTACCGGCTAAAGTGCGTAAGGTGCCATAAGAGGCAATTTCGTAATGTTCTACTTTTTGCGCAGCTGAAATGATAGCTACATCACGCACTTCGGTGCCTTTGTCAGTATCTGAAAGTAATTCGGTAGCTTCTTTCAATAAACCTTCCATCGCCAAACATTTTTTAGCAGTGGATTTTTCACCTACGGAGTCAAATACCAGCTCCAAACGTGTGATCTGATTTTTGGTTTCTTCCAGGTGATTGGTGATCGTTTGTTTCAGGTCCCCCGAGGTGGCGCCCTTGATCATTTTTGGCAAAGCTGCCGCTAAATGTTTTTCGGCCCAGTAAATGTCTTTTAATTCGTCAATGAATAATTCCTTTAAAGCGCTCTCGGCTTCTGGTGTGCGGCTTGCAGCTGCTGCAATCGCCTTTTTTGTTGTTTTTGTAGGCATGGTTTTAATTTTTTTGTGTGTGTTAATACTTAGTTAATCTGCTGCATTGATTATCGGGAATGCGAAATGCAATTCCTGTACCAAAAAACGTCATCCTTATTATTTTCTTAAAAAAATATTTTTTTAATTAGAAAGATTATTTTGGTCTCAAATTTGCATCTGCAGCAGTTCACTATTTAAAAACTACTGCTTATGTTTCACCACGTAAAATCTCTACAATTCAATGCCAGGGTTTCCCGCCCTGATCCGCGTTTTGCTAACCTGTTATTGGAGCAATTCGGCGGAGAGAACGGGGAACTTGCCGCAGCCATGCAATATTTCACCCAGGCATTTGGCGCGAAAGTGCCGCATCCCGATAAATACGATATGCTGATGGATATCGCGACCGAGGAATTCAGTCACCTCGAAATTGTCGGCGCTACTATACAGATGTTGTTAAAAGGGGTCAACGGTGCGCTGAAAGATGCCGCTGAACAAAGCGAAATTATGGTCGCCATGAATGGCAAAGCTGCTAAGGAAAGCGTCATTCATGCTGCCTTATCGGCCAATCCGCAATTCCCGATCATTACCGGCGGCGGTCCTACACCGCGTAACAGCCAGGGCATCCCCTGGTGCGCGTCCTATATTAACTCCAATGGTGACCTAACGGTTGATTTGCGTACAAATCTGGCATCGGAGTCAAGGGCCAAATTGGTGTACGAACATTTGATGAAGTTTACCGATGATCCGTATATCCATGAAACGCTGTCATTTTTAATGACCCGTGAAGTAACGCATTATAAAATGTTTGAAGCAGCTTTAGACAGTATCCAGCCGAATTTCCCGCCGGGCGTCCTGGCTGCTGATCCCCGGTACCTGCAAAATGTCTATAACCTTTCCGAAGGTACCGTTCGCGGCCCCTGGAACGAAGGCGAGATCAAAGGGATGGGCAAGGAATTTATTTATATCGAAAAACCGCTGGAGCAGGTACAGCAAACCCGGGGGCAGACCAAACTGCCGGAAAATTTCAGCAAGGAACTGAAAAGTACCGAAAAATTGGACAAAGAAATGAGCGAAATCAAAAGCGCCGAAGTGAAAAATGCTGAACCGGAAGGAGTGGCGCAATGGAGTAGCTATGATGGAAAATAATTTCGATACCGGATTACGGGAACTGGCGGACAGCAGTTTTATGGTGGTGCCGGGTACCACGGATATTACCGGCTGGTCTGTATTGGATCAGCGCGGGCAGGTGATCGGCGAAATCGCAGGTCTACTATTTGACGAACATGATGCCAGTGTACGTTATCTCATCATTGCGTTGAGGGAGAATGCTGATTATCATGCAAAACGCATAGTAGTACCTGTTGGCCTGGCAAAGAGCCGGCCAGCTGACCTGACAATCATTCTACCGGAGGTAAGTGACGGTCAAATTGCCGCTTTACCGGCCTATGAAGGCGTATCAAGGCTGGCACCGGATGTTGAGATGTCGATACGGAATCTGTTGGAGGGGCATGGTCATGCACCCTATGAACACCCTCAATTTTATGCGCATGCGCATTTTAACGAAGACAGGCTTTACGATACTACGGATATTTCTGCAGCGCCTGCCGAAGTAACAGAAGCCCGCGCAGAACGTGCCCGCCGAATCGTAGCCAGGCTCGATCATGCCGGCGAACTACAAAATAACCAAAAACTAATTAATAACTATTTACCTATGGAAATCTCTGAAAAAGCGCTTGATGTGATCAACGACCTGATCAAGATCAATAATGACCGCGTAGCGGGTTTTGAAAAAGCAGGCACCGACCTGGAAGGCGACGACAATGGCTTGATCGCCGTGTTTAACAAACTGGCCGGAGAAAGCCAGCAATATGTGGTCGAACTGACCGATATCGTCCAGCAATATGGCGGGGAAGCGGCCGAAGGCACCAGCACTTCTGGCGACCTGCACCGCGCCTGGATTGATATAAAGGCCACGTTTACCGGTAATGATTTGTTAGCGGTATTGAATGAATGCGAACGCGGCGAAGACGCTGCCAAAGCCGCTTACCGTGACGCGCTGTACCCGCAAAACGAACTTAGTCCGGAACTGGTTCAAGTCTTGCAGCTCCAGCAACAGGGAATTACTGAAGGTCATAACCTGATCAAATCTTTACGTGACCAGGTTGAAACAGATGACACGGAAGGTCAAAATGATCAACCTGTGTATCAGGAATTAAATATGAACAACGGGGATACCGGCGAAACTTTGTTCGACGGCGAAGCGCCGGTTGCAGAACCCTCTTTTGATGGCGCAGCAGGCGAGTACCAGCAGGCTGCCGGTTATGCACCGGAACCTGGAAGCATTGAACATGGGGAAGAATGGCAGGAAGAACAAGTCCCTTCATCGGGCAACTCCAAATTGATGGAATTCTTTGTTGACGAATTAAAAGACTTGCTTTGGGCCGAAAGAAAATTGGTAGATACCTTACCGGATATGGCCGAAGCGGCAACGTCGCAGGAGCTAAAAACGGCCTTTATCAATCATCTGGCAGAAACCGAGGTTCATGTGAGCCGTTTAGAGCAAATATTTGGCATCCTTGGCCTGGAACCGGAAACCACTAAATGCGACGCGATGTCGGGTATCGTCGATGAAGGCGATGAGGTCATCAGTCATACGGATGAAGGCTCCGCTCAACGCGATGTCGGTTTGATTTTCGCCGGCCAGAAAGCTGAGCATTACGAAATTGCCTCTTATGGCGGTATGATCAGCCTGGCTAAAACACTGGGTTATTACGAGATCGCCGAATTATTGGTTTTAACCATTGATGAAGAAAAAACGGCTGATGCGCTTTTAACACAGATAGCTGAGAACCATGTGAACTACGAAGCCAGTACAGAAACGGCTGATTAAATTGAATATGAGGAATGAATTGTGAGAGGATAAGAAGAGCCGCGTTAAGCGGCTTTTCTGCTTAACCTACATTGATAATAATATACGTAGTCGGCAATTTGGTATTGTAACCCCGGCAACTGGCCTCGTAACAATCAATTGGATATTTTATCTAAGTTTCGCACCATAATCAAAAATACCCATTCTATGGTAATCTTACCCCCACATCAATATCATGAACTGGCAGGTCCTTTAGAAAAAGTTACCTTCAATCATTTGTTTGCTGATGCGGTTATCAGCGGGAGGGTTTCGGGCTGGCCATTAAATTAGGTTTTGAACCTGTATTATCGTTTTAAATATATAGTTGCTCAGGTATAAAACTTAAATAGGTTGTATTGCTTATGTAAGCCTATGGCAACTATCAGAAATATTCAGCCACTCAGCGCAGAAAAGCTGTTTGACGTATTAAAAACAGATTTCGCAGCTTATATCAATCAAAAACTGGGATCTAATCTCGCCATCGAATACGCTCACGTATTTGATGAGATCAATTTATCGTTCCCCGAAGTGATCGCGGGACCGGCGCTGAATATAACCGTGACGGAAGATGAATTGACCGTCATCGTTTTGGCTGGTGAGAGTGATTATAACACGGATTTACTTGAGGAGCACCTGATCAGTTTCCTGGAACAGCAGGCATCATGAGTAACATCGCCCTGGTAGTGGGCGCCAGCGGCATCACCGGCAGTAACCTTGCCAAACAACTTCTGACCGAAGGATGGGAAACTTATGGCCTGGCACGGAATCCGACTGATGAGATCAGCGGCTTAAATCCTGTGACAGCAGATCTTTTAGATAAAAGAAAATTGCAGATCGCCTTAGCTGATATTTCGCCGACGCATATCTATATCACCACCTGGATGCGGAATGCTACCGAAGCGGAGAATATCCGGGTGAATGGCCTGATGATCCGTAACCTGCTCGATGTGCTATCTCCGAAAAAGTCGGTTCAGCATGTTGCTTTGGTTACAGGGCTTAAGCATTATCTTGGCCCGTTTGAGGCTTATGCCAGGGAAGGTTTTTTACCCGAGACCCCCTTACGCGAAGAGCACCCGCGCCTAAATATGGAGAACTTTTATTATGCCCAGGAGGACGAAATTTATGCTGCCGCCGAACGCGACGGCTTTAGCTGGAGCGTCCACCGCCCGCACACCGTGATTGGCCAGGCCGTTGGCAATGCCATGAACTTAGGCACGACCTTAGCTGTCTATGCTTCGATCTGCAAGGAAACAGGCAGACCCTTTATCTTTCCTGGTTCAGCAGCGCAATGGAACGGCTTATCCGATGTTACAGATGCCCGGGTTTTGGCCGCTCAATTATTATGGGCTTCGACAACTGTTGCTGCCCGTAACCAGGCTTTCAATATTGTAAACGGCGACGTTTTTAGATGGAGCCGCTTATGGAACCGGATCGCTGCGTATTTTGGCGTAGAGGCTGCGGGTTTCGACGGCACTATCCATCCATTGGAACAAACTATGGCGAACGACGGTCAGATTTGGCAACAGATCGCTGAAAAATATGAATTGAAAGAAGCTAAACTCACCCGCCTGGCCAGCCCCTGGCATACCGACCTGGATCTGGGCAGACCCATTGAGGTCATGACCGATATGTCCAAAAGCCGCAAGTTGGGCTTTACTGCTTACCAGGATACCGAGGAAAGTTTTTATGATTTGATTGAACAATTGAGGACGTCCCGATTGATCCCCTGAAATAAAGAACTTTGCGTATGGAACTGGCCGGTGTCCCGGCTCCGGGCATGCACCATAATCTTCCTGGCAGCGGCATGGTAATCATCGGTAAAACCCGCCGATACCTCTGAATCCGCATACCATGATCAAAAATTCTATACCTTCTTTATTTTCAGTATATCAGTACTTTCCGGATCGGCAAACGGGCATATAAAATATCCGACAACCAAACAACAGATAAACCAGCCTTAATCCTTATTGCATCGCCGGGAACTCACAAAAAAAATCACAATTATTTAAAGCCTTTTGTTTGATTAAAGTATAGTATATCTATATTTACCTTTCAACCTAAATTAAAAAATAAATGAGATTTTCCCGTCGTAGCTATTTTGTCAGCCTGTTGCTTTTATTGTGGTCGTTTTTTGCAATTGCGCAACGTGACTCAATGGTGTATAAAAACCTTGCTAAAAAGACTTTGGGCGTAACATCTTCCTTTAAAATAGACGAAAACAGGGCAGTACTCCATGTAAGGCTTACCGATAGCACTTTCGGACTCATTGGATTGGATAACAAAATGCAGGTTTTATGGAGAAACCAATTTAAAGGATATGGTGTGGCCGCCGGAATGTTTAAGGGGGCAGTCCTGGCAATAGCCGATTCTGCTTATTATTCAAAACACGAGACAGATCATACTTTTCGCGCTTTTTTAATTGATCCGCAATCCGGGAAAATTGTTTTGCAAAAAGAGATCTTCAGGCAGCATGCTAAACATGAGGAAAGAACTTCTTCATTGTTTCGGAATGATGGTTCGGATTTTAGTTTAATTGTTAGGCTGGCAGATATAAAAACACAGAGCCTATTTTATGGTCATTTAAGGGATAGCACGGAAGATTTGACGGTTGTAAGCCTGAACGATAAGCTTGAACCGGTTTACTTGAAGCCAAAATTCCCCGATGAAACTTTTATCGCTATGACAGGTAACGGGCATGGAGATCTCTTTATGTTAACTGCCCCTGGTGGCACCGCTTTACTTGCCCGGCGATATGAAAATGGCAGTACAGAGCCTTCGAAACCTATAACACTAAACTGTGATACCCTAAATGGATATGACCTGGAAATCGCATCTAATGCCATCACCCCCTCGCACGAAGACAGAAATATACTTTACCTCGCGCTTGCCCATGATAATCATAATAATGACAGGGAGCTTTATATGGGTAAGTTTGATTTCACAACAAACACAGCGCAATCTGCCAATGAGGTATTTACCGGCAAACACATCAGGGCGATGGAAAATAGCTTTGTTCAGGTGAGTCCGCAATTTGAAAAACCGAATATCGGTTCACAAAAAAAGGATATAACCGTAAGGTTTTTCCAGGAACATAACGGCCGGTTAATTGTGGCTGCGTCTGAATTTTATGTCGAAAAAAAAATGATCACTGTAGCCCAACTCGGCCCTGTTGGAGTGGGCTATACTGTTGTTTCTTCCTATTTCGAAAAAGCACTCATCATCAATGGTTATGACCAAAACCTTAAACAACAATTTCAACAGTTATTGCCCGTATATTATGACGGCAAGGGGCCGGCAACTTCGTGCTTTGCGGTTAATGAAAACACGTTAAAAATAATCAGCAACAACGAGGGTGAAAACACAGAAAGATTTCCAGCCTATGGTGAACTTGATCTATCGACCGGAAAGTGGTTAAATATGGTACTGCTAAAGGGCGGCGAACAATATGTTGCTGATGCACACGTCATCTGGTTTACTAATTCATTTGTAGTCCCTTCCAACTGGTCACCCGGAATTTTTTCGGGTAAATATGATATCGATCTGTTCCGGTACTCGTTTTAAGTGTTGGGTGTTACCTGTAATGAGTTCGACGATGTTTAGTTCAAAAATCCCAAAGGATACAGGAGCTGATGAAATGCTGCAGCTCAAAAATTGAGCCTGTTCGTTCTGTTACAAGCACTTTATACCTTTACAACCACCGCCGCATCCGGCGCAATCCCCTCACTTAACTGCCTGATGTTATTTAGCGTAGTTTCAGCGATCTGCGCAAGTGCATCTTCAGTAAAAAATGCCTGGTGGCCGGTAACCAGCACATTTGGGAAGCTCATCAGCCGCTGTATAGTATCATCTTCAATAATACTTCCTGACAGGTCTTTAAAAAACAAGCGATCCTCCTGTTCGTAAACATCAATACCCAGGTAGGCCAGGCGGCCGGTTTTAAGGGCTGCAATAACAGCGTGTGTATCTATCAAAGCCCCGCGGCTGGTATTGATCAGTGTGGCGCCGTGTTTCATCAAGCCAAGCGTCTCCTTGTTGATGAGGTGGTGACTTTCGGGGGTGAGCGGGCAATGCAGGGAGATAATATCTGCCTGTTGCAGCACTTCCTCAAAAGAAATGTAATCAACTCCGGCAGCAATCAACTCCTGATCTTTATAAAGGTCAAACGCCAGCACTTTGCACCCGAAACCAAGCATAATCTTACAAAAAGCCTTACCGATCCGTCCGGTAGCAATCACGCCAACCGTTTTGCCGTGCATATTAAAACCTAACAGGCCGTTTAACGAAAAATTTTGTTCCCTTACCCGATTGTAAGCTTTATGGGTTTTGCGGTTAAGGGTTAACAGCATCGCCACGGCATGTTCCGCAACGGCCTCGGGCGAATACGCGGGTACGCGGCATACGGTAATACCGTGTTTTTTGGCCGCAGCCAGGTCAATGTTATTAAACCCGGCGCAGCGCAACGCAATTACCTTTACGCCTTTAGCCGCAAGCACATCAATCACTTCTCCGGTCAGGTTATCATTTACAAATACACAAACGGCATAGGTGCCCTCATCTACGGCGTTAACAATATGCGGCCCAAGGTGGGTTTCCAGGTATTCCAGTTCAAAACCATAGGTGGCATTATGCTGGTTAAACGTAATAATATCATAAGGCTTTGCCGAAAAGAAAAGTATTTTCATAAACAGGTGCTGATGTATAGCGGCAAATTTAATGCAATACACCCAACATTTGTAATTTATATCAACGGTAGCTATCATAAGGCACGCTAAAGGTTGGTTCGTATTGATAATATTTTTTATATTTCATCATAATGAAATATATTTGAGTGTGAATCCATTGAAAACGAATCGCTTATCCGGTAAATACTATCTTTTTATTTTGCTGTTTTTAAGCGGATGCAGTAAAATGGTTTATACCCGGGAAGTGGTGGATCACCTGCATACCAAAGCGGACCTGGTAAAAGAATTAGGGGAACCGGATAAAAAGACTCCCTATCCGGGTTTTGAGGAATGGGTGTATTACCGGGATACTTTATCAACGTTAAATCAATCGGACACCCTCAGTAATTCAAGGATCGTTCCAATAAAGGATTCTTTAACAAACAAAATCGTTGCCCTGCATACAGCAAGTATTAAGTTTCATATTGATTCCGCAAACCGCATCATCAGTTATAAAAACGACGGCGTAAACCTCTCCAAAAAGGTAAAAGAAAATTTCGGCGCGTCTGTATTAGACGTATTAGCGGGTACATTGGTTATATTACTGGTTGTCGGCTACGAAATCGCAAAAGATAAAATCGACTTATAATCTAAATTTAATAATAACCATACTTCCGTAAATAAAGCACAAGTTGCCGCGATGAGTAATCTTCCCGTTAATTCAATTGCTTTTAAAAAATACCTTTAGCTGTTTGCAAAACCGGTTTTTTTAATTAGTATTGCAACTCAATAACCAAATATATCTTTCAAATATTTTAAAAACAGCATGTTATTTGGGGCCTTTTTTACTGGCCGCTTTTTATTGTTGTTTATTAAAAAGATGAGTTATAAAGATGAATAACGGTTTCAGGTTGATTTAACACTTTATTTATGGTACAGTTTAAGGTTGGGTTATCTTTATTGTTTGTTTGCCTGTTAGCAGGTTTCAGCGCCTTCGCTCAGCAGCTTACGCTTAAAGCTGCCGGCGACGCCCAAAATGGGTATCATGTTGATATTTATAACGGCCGGCAATTAGTGGTTACCAATACAGAGGAATTCTCCATGCAATTATTTAATCATGATTTAACCACCGTAGCCAATCTGGATCATTTAAAAGGCCAAAAATGGACCGGGAACGAAAACATGATTATGTTATCAAGCAATCTTTACCTGTCCGAATTTGATGCTGATCTGTCAATAACGGTAACCTACCAGGTGGTTAACTCAAATCTTGTCAAAAAAACCATCCAATTGTTCCAGCCATCTATGCCGGCGATGTATTATATATTAAAGGAAACAGCCAGGCCGGCAAATAAGCCACAGCGTTATGTAACTTTTGAGGAGGATAATTTCCCGGGGGGCTTTGCCCATGAGATGTTCCCGGCAGCAGGCTTTATAACCCCTGACAATAATGTTGTTGGTTTTTTAACTGATGCCGGTTATAAAAATCAGTACACCAGGAATACACGACGTCGTTTTAGCGGGCGTGATCAGGGCTTTACCGGTTTGCGCCGCCTGGCCGATCCGGATTTATTTTCTGTTGCTGAGCAATCGGAAAGGGCAAAAAATGATGATTATATCCGCCAAACCTTTGGCGAAATGTACAACCTTGATGCAGGCGACAGTACCTTATTAACCATTGATCCTGCAGACCAAAAAGCAGAGAATGCGGAACTTAGCCGCAGCGAAGGGCATATTTCCGTAACCTGCCATAGGGGAACCCAATCGGGCATTAATTTTATAACGCCGTTTAAAGATCAAAAGATTTACACGGTCTCTTTTTGGTATAAAGGGAACGCGGCGTTGGCATTAAAACTTTTCAGGCTTAAAAATGGACAAAAAACCGTAGAGCTTGAAGATGGAATGAAATACATCGATAACCTGCCGATAGACGAAAAAAAATGGACTTATTTTAAAAGAAGTATCCTGGTGCCTTACATTCAAAAAGACAGCGTATCGATGTTCATCGGCTCGGAATCAGGTAAGGAAGCTCAGTTTGACATAAAAGAACTTAAGATCATTGAAAATCATCCGCGAAAAGAACCTTACAATGTACTTCAGATAGGCGAAAGAGCGGAAAAAACCACGTACATTTTCGTTGAGCCATGGAAATCGCACCAGCAATTTATGATTTCAGCACAGACACGTTTGGCCGAAGGAAAGGGCTTTAAAGGTTCGGCGATTGAAAAAATGTTGTATGCCAATTTTAATATGCTCACCTGGATCACCGACGTTGACAATTTTAAGCCCTTTAATGTGCCCAATATGAACTATGCGCCGGATATGTACAACCGCGACTCTTTTTTCTCAACTGTTTCAACTTACAACAAAGAGTTGAACTTATCCATTTGGGAGGAGTGGGGCAAAACGCAAACATCCAAAGGCTCTATCGGTACCATCATTACACCGTTAATGGGTTCTGTTGAGGCAAAAGACAACGAAGCCACTATTGAATGGCTGATATGGGCAATGCTGAATAAACGCCGCTTTGGTGTACAGCTTCCGCATGAAAAAATTGAGAAAGCGGTTAATTATGTATTGAATGAGTTTGATCCCGGCAGGACCGGAAAATGCAGATCGCATTTTCCAATGAACCAACTGGATATCATTGATTACAACCCCAAAACCGACCGCCTGGCGGTTAATCAGGGAATGCTGGTGATCGCTTTAAAAGCAATTAAAGAGTTAGGCTTTTCCATATCAGATGCCTATATCCAAAAGGCGGAGAACGAATACCGCAATTTTTATGACGTAAAAAGGAAACACCTGTTATTTGACAGGAATTTCCCGGATATGATATCGCTTACGGACCTGGAGCCGGAATTTTTTTCGCTGTGGTTATTTAAAAAGCCGATACTAACAGATGAAATGGTGCAAAATGAACTGGAACAGATCCCTATACTGAATAAAGTTGCTAATTCACCGCACCCTGAATATGGCACTACGGCACCTATACTGATCAGGCTGACCAGGGATGCAAAGGGCTGGGCCTATCTGAGTGGCGATTACCAGCCTTTTGGAAAATTTGGCGAAGAAAATTACAGTGATGGAAAAACCGACGGCTTTTATTATAACGGCGGCAGCTGGTTCAGGCCTGAATATTGTGCTTATGTTGTGGGGTTAAAGCATGGCTGGAAAAAAGCCAGGCCCTTAATGGAAAACAGGGTGTGGGCCGAGATCTATCTGAATCCGAAATGGCCTTTCAGCAAGGAATTCACCCCGACAAAATGGGATACAACCGATAGCTGGTGGCCATCTACAAAAGGTTTGTGCTGGAATGTTTTTATCTTAATGGCAGATGAAGTAGCTGGTTTGCGTAAACCTGAAATGGATCCGGACTACCATAAGTAGGTGCAGGTATACAATTTTGTTTTTTATACGGCTGAATGGCCTGCACAAAGACGCAGGCCTTGATATATACTTTTGCGTCAAAATGTATAATCATTCAACTTCTTGAACTTGAATTCATATTTCAGCTCCGCTTTTAGGTTAACACTATTGACCACCTTCCAACTTTTCAATTCATTTATAAATCCGGGGGCGGGCATATTTGCTTTTGAAGTCAATTCGGCATAATAAGCTGCTTTCGCAGGATGATCGGGTGAACAGGCATTGTACAAATAGCTAAAAGCATCCTGATCTATCACAGCCATTGTTATTCCTACACAATCTGATTGATGAATAAGATTAACGGGTGCCAGCCCATTGGGGATATTGGTTTTACCCGCAAAAAAACGCCCCGGATGACGCCCCGGACCGATGAGCCCGCCGAAGCGGATTACCGAAGTTTTAAAAGAAGTTTCTTTTCGAAAAAGCTGCTCAGCTTCCCACAATATCAAACCCGAAGCGGTATCGGGCCTGGGGTCGTCAAGTTCATTTACTTCACGATTATATTCTCCATAAACCCCGGTTGAACTGATATAAATAATTTTTTTAACATGGTATTCAATACAGGCGTTGATGATCTGCTGAATTTTTGAGAGGTACCCGCTGCCTTCACCCGCCTTAAGCCTGGGCGGAATACTGATCACCATTACCTCACACTTAAAAAAAGTGGGGTCAAATGCTTTTTGCTCATTATCAAACTTTACCAAATAGGGCAGGATACCTGAATTACCGAGGGTTTCCAGTTTTTCAGGTGAAGTTGCAGAACCGTTAACAATTGTGCCTGTTTTTAAAAGATCAGCCGCCAGCGCCTTACCATACCAGCCGCAGCCTAAAATACTAACCACCATTTTTTCTAATTTGTTTCTTATGGGTCAAAATTGTAAAAGAAATCGGTACCATTTTACAAATTGCTTTAAAATAACATAAATAGTATTACTTTTGCATTGTCTATAAATTCCATAGACAATATATTTAATTATTAAAATGATCGAGTCAGAAATACAATATAAAAAACAAAATACTTTAGACTGCCCGGTGGATTTTGTAAAAGTGGATGAAAACAGGATAAGGGTAGTAGCTTTTTTTGTAGTGCTGTTTGTTTTGTTTTATGTAATTAATGGAAACCCTGTATCCATTGGCTTGTTGCTGGCTGATTTCCTGCTCAGGGCGTTCAATTTAAATGCTTATAGCCCGCTTGCTATTATAAGCGGGGCAGTAGTTAAACAATTAAGCCTGAAACCAAAACCGGTTGACCGTGCGCCTAAAAGGTTCGCCTCATTTATGGGCGTTGCTTTTTTATTTCTGGTGTTGATCAGCTTCTTATCAAATTTCATCGTGCTCTCAAAAGTTATTGCCGGTATAATGATCATTTTTGCGTCATTAGAGAGTTTTGCAGGCTTTTGTGCCGGATGCCATGTTTATACGTTGATCAATCGTTTTAAATTTTCCGATCAGGGCATAAAATAAAAGGTAACGTTGTCTATTGCCTTTTAACTCTATTTTATCCATTTAGGTTTGTTCCGGGTATTTTAGCCGCCAATTGGCTGCATTATAATCACTTTTCACCGTATTTACGTTTCGTTTTAAGCAACCAACAACTATGTTGCAATAGCTATATTTATATCATTTTATCTATTCTTGTACGATATCCTTAATAGAAAGTAAATATTTTTAATCATCTCGTTGTATTTGTAGATTTTTATTGGGAAATTACAATCCCCTTAACTCTTAAAAATATAGCTTATGAAGAAAAAATTACTCTCCTTTTTTCTCTTACTTTCATCTTTTTCCTGTATTTATGCTCAAAACAGGGTGATCAGTGGTAAAGTAACAGATCAAAAAGACGGATCACCCTTGCCCGGGGTAAGCGTGATCGTAAAAGGCTCACCTTCTGTGGGAACGCAAACAGATTTAAATGGTTTGTACACTTTGTCCTTACCAAAAGATGCCCGCACACTTATATTCAGGTACATCGGGTATAAAGAAGCTGACCTGCCCATTTCAGGCAATACCCTGAATGTTCAACTGGAAATTGATGCAAAACAACTAAATGAAGTGATCATAACAGTTGGATATGGTACGCAAAAACGGGCTAATGTAACCGGGGCTATTACCTCCATATCCGGTAAAGAGGTAGAAAATACCCCTGTAACCACCTTCGAGCAGGCTTTACAGGGTAAAACCTCTGGTGTAAACATCCAGGCAGACGGTGGCAAACTTGGCCAGGGGGTTAAAATCAGCATAAGGGGTGTTGCCTCTGTATCTGCCGGTACCCAGCCACTTGTCGTGGTCGATGGAATTATAATTAACCAAACAAACCTTTCCAGTAATGGCGCGGCTACAAACCCGCTTGCTGATATCGATTTTAATGATATTGAGTCGTATGAAGTTTTGAAAGATGCATCTGCATCAGCAATCTACGGCGCCCGCGCTTCAAATGGCGTCATCATCATCACCACGAAAAAAGGTAAGGCCGGAACAGCGAAAATTGGATTTGATGCGCAATTCGGGTTTAGCGAGCCATCACGCCACCGGCAGTTTTTAAACTCGCAGCAATGGCTGCAGATTGAGCAGCGTTCCGTACTTGGTGCTGCTAACCAGGATGTTTTAAACGGTTATGCCAGTACGCTGGCTGAGGCGCTGGCCAACGAAAGTTTGAACAGTACCTTTACAACGCTTGCTGCGGGAAATACCAAATGGGATAAATACAATACCGATTGGGAAAAACAGGCATTTCAGAGTGCGCCTCAACAGCAATATGACCTTAATTTTTCGGGCGGGAATGATAAAACCACCTATTATTTTGGCGGACAGGCCCTCAACCAGACCGGTATCATCAAGGCAAATGCTTTTCAGCGGTATTCAGGACGGGTGAATATTGATTCAAAGATCTTCAGTAACTTTGATGTGGGTATGAAGCTGGACTTTACGCATTCCTATAACCAGCGCGTTAGTAACGACGATCAGTTTAATACGCCACTGGAAATTGTAGCCTTATCGCCAATTACACCGGTAATTGATCCGCGTACCCATTTGGTTAGCGGTACGCCTCCCGGCGATCCTAACGGCGATTTTCCTTTGTATTATGATCCGCTGATTAGTGTTAACAATGCCTATTATCATGCTAATGTTAATCGCACGCTTGGCAATATTTATGCAAACTGGGATATCATTAATCATTTGACTTTCCGTTCAGAATTTGGCATGGATCAAACCAACCAAACAGAAGACAGCTATGCTAACAGCCTTACTGCAAGGGATACAGGCACACCAGACGGATTGGGCAACGATCAAACTACAAGTATTATCCATTACACCGTAAATAACTACTTTACCTATAAAAATTTATTCGCAAAAGATCATTCGCTGGAACTAACGGCCGGTACAAGTTATGAATACAGCCATTTGATGGCTAACTCGGTATCCGGTAAAAATTTCCCTTCGGATGCTTATAAAGAAATAGCTTCAGCAGCATTAATATCCGCAGGTTCTTCTTCGCAATCGGAATATAGTTTTGTATCCTATTTTACAAGGGCTAACTATGCTTACAAAGGCAAATACCTATTATCGGGAAGCGTGCGCACGGATGCATCATCGAGGTTTGGTGCAAATAACCGGTACGGAACCTTCCCGGCCGGATCTGTGGGATGGATATTGAGCCAGGAAGACTTTTTGAAAGATAGCCGCTCACTTAGCGAACTTAAGCTGAGGGCCAGCTACGGTTTAACAGGAAATGCCGAAATTGGCGATTATCCTTCTCTTGGTTTATTTACGGGGGATGCCGGCTATGACGGCACGGGCGGCCAGCGTTTTTCGCAACTGGCCAATCCTAATTTAAAATGGGAAAAAACACTGCAACTCGACTTAGGTTTCGACTTTGGATTTTTTAACAACCGTCTTTCCGGAACTTTTGACTATTACCGGAAAAATACCCGTGACCTGTTACTGAATGTAAATGTGCCCGAAACACTAGGTATCGCCACACAAACCCAAAACCTTGGCACCATGTACAACCAGGGATATGAACTTTCGTTAAGCTCAGATAATTTTGTTGGTAAATTCAAATGGAACACCAATTTCAATATATCCTACAATAAAAACGTGGTAACAAATGTAAGGGGCCAGATAATTAGCGACGGCGCCGACCTGAACCGTGTTATTGAAGGGCAGCAGATCGGCGTGTTCTACGGACGCGAATATGCGGGGGTAAACCCCGCAAATGGTGATGCGTTGTACTATTTGAATACTAAAAATAGCGACGGCTCGCTGAACAAGAGTACTACAAACGACTATAACGCTGCGCAAAATGTGGTATTGGGTAATCCAACGCCCAATATTACAGGCGGTATTACCAACACATTCTCCTACCAGGGGGTTGATCTGTCGTTTACTATTTATGGTTCATTTGGCAACAAAATATACAATGCAGCCGGGCAATACATGAGTACTGCTGCTGGCAATGGGCTTGATAACCAAACCATTGACCAGATGAAATACTGGAACAAGCCGGGCGACATTACCAATGTACCTGAACCTCGGGAGTTTTACGCCAATGGTACCAACCCTTCTAGCAGGTACTTGTCGAGCGGCTCCTATGTCAGGTTAAAAACATTGACCTTAGGCTACACTTTCCCTAAGGATATGCTGGCGAAGATCAAAGTAGACCGCCTCCGGATATTTGTGAATGCTTATAACCTGTTTTTAATTACAAAATATACCGGTTGGGATCCGGAAGTGAATACTGACTTTTTAGCCAGCAATATTAATCTTGGCGATGATTTTTATTCGGTGCCGCAACCACGTACGGTTACTTTTGGATTGAATGTTGGATTTTAAAACTAAAACGATGAAAAAACTTAACAAATTATATATTGGGGTTTTAGGCATGCTATTGGTATTTAGTGCCTGCAACAAAGATCTGAATCTTAAACCCTACCAGCAACTTGACCAGAGCCAGGCAATACTTACCGCCCAGGATGTACAGATCACCCTTGTGGGGGCCTATAACCGTGCCGGATTATCGGACCTTTATGGCGGCGGCGTATTCTTTTATCCCGACCTCATGGCCACGCAAACCACCATTGACTGGCACGGCACCTTCCAGCAATTAACCCAAATGACCAACCAGCAAATACCAAATGATAATAGTTTTGTAAACAGCCTGTGGCTTGATGCTTATGAGGTGATTAACCAGGCTAATAATGTAATAGCCAACCTGGATAAAGTGGCAGCCGGCGATAAAGAAAGGGTGGAAGGAGAGGCTAAATTTTTACGTGGCCTGACCTATTTTGATCTTGCCCGGATTTTCGGCAAAACATGGAATGATGGCGATCCAACCGTAAATCCGGGTGTGCCTATCGTGACCACACCTACAACAGTAATAAGCACATCTTCCTATGTGGCACGGTCATCGGTTTCGCAGGTTTACCAGCAGGCCATTACTGATCTTACTACTGCAGAAGCAAAACTACCGGCTGATAACAGTTATTCTGCAAGCAGCTTTTCCGCTGCAGCAATACTTGCCCGTTTGTACCTGCAAAAAGGTGATTATGCAAACGCGGCAACAGAGGCAACCAAAGTAATAAGTTCGGGTAACTATTCCCTTAACAAAACTTATGCCGCTGAATTTCCCTATCCAAACCAAACCGCAGTGCACGTTGATAACACATCCGAAGATGTATTTGCCATACAGGTAACTTCCCAACAGGGTGTAAATGGATTAAATACCTACTTCGCTTCATCCAATGACGGTGGCCGTGGAGATGTACACGTCGTACCGAGCTTTCTGAGTAATTTTGAGAGTGGCGATGCCCGGGCTGGAATGTTTCAGTATGATGACCCTACGGATCCTACCTCAACCCTAAGGTGCCATAAATTTGATAACGTGGATGGCAACGTCCACATTATCCGGCTGGCAGAGTTATACCTCATCAGGGCCGAAGCTAATTTACGAAAAGGCGGCACTCCAACAGGTGACTCACCGGTTAATGATATAAAAGTGATCAGGGGCAGGGCCGGTTTAACCACACCTGCCACAGTTACTGTTAACGATGTGCTGAACGAAAGGGTGAGGGAGCTGGCTTTTGAAGGCGGTTTCTTTTTCCATGATGCAAAAAGGCTGGGCCAAACCATCGGGACGCTACCTTTTAACTCAGATAAACTTGTATTCCCGATACCATTGCAGGATATTAATGCCAATCCAAATCTGAAACAAAACCCGGGGTATTGATTAACTTGAATCAATTTCAAATCATCAAACCATATATTAATTGATATGGTTTGATGATTTTTTGTTTTATCCTTAAATGGCAACCTTATAACCCGCTGGTATTTTTAATTACTATTTGTAAATTACACCATCAATTATTGATTTATGAAGAAACTTTTAGCCATTATCCTTCTTTGTTCAGGCGCACTTTATGCTTTTTCGCAGCAAATTAAAAAGCCCTTTAGTCCTGCGGATATTTTAAAGGAAAAGACCCTTAGCGATTCCAGGGTATCAACTGATAACAAATGGGTGGTTTATAGTCTATCAGAAGTGGATACTGCAAAAGATAAAAGCATAACCCACCTTTGGATGCAAAGTTTAACCGGTAACGAGTCCATCCAGCTGACCTACGGTTTTGAGTCAGCTACGTCACCGCAATGGAGTCCTGATGGTAAGTATATTTCATTCCTTTCTGAGAGGGAATCAAAAAATGGCTCACAAATCTGGCTGATGGACCGACGCGGAGGCGAAGCCACCAAACTAACTGCGGTTAAAGGTGATCTGAATGGCTATGAATGGTCCCCTGATGCAAAAAAACTGCTTTTGGTTATCAAGGATGCAGAAGATAAGGATAAAGACAAGGACAAAGACAAAGATGATGAAAAAACACCTTTGCCTATCCGTATTGATAGTTACCATTTTAAACAGGATATGGAAGGGTACCTGCATCACCTGCATACGCATTTGTATCTTTTTGATTTGGATACGAAGAAGCTGGATACCCTTACCAAAGGAAATACCGATGAGCAAACCCCGGAATGGTCGCCGGATAGTAAACTGATCGCTTTTGTAAGCAATCGCACAGCCGACCCGGAAAAGAACGATAATTCGGACATATTTACGATTGAAGCCAGGGCAAAAGGGCAGATCACACAGCTTACCACCTGGAAAGGGCACGATATTAACCCCAAATGGAGTCCTGATGGCAAGTTTATTGCTTACCTGCGCTCAACAAGCGATGCAGCTTATATGATGTACGACCAGGATATGCTGTGTATGATGGACGCCGACGGGAAAAACAGTAAGACGCTGACACTTGAAATGGATCGCCCGGTAGCAACCCCCGCCTGGAGCAAAGATGGTAAAACGATTGCGTTTACTGTAACTGACGACCGAAAGACTTACCTGGCACAGTATAGCCTTGTAAATAAAAAAATAAGCACACTCAACATTGGCGATTATGGTATTGCCACAGAAAATCCGGTTAATGCAACAAACTGGGTGGTTGAAATGAGTACGCCGTACCTGCCGACTGAACTTTATGCTGCTGAAGGCGGCAAATTAAAAAGGCTTACCCATCACCAGGATTGGTTAAATAACATTAAACTGGCTCATGTTGAAGGGTTTAGTTCGACAAGCAAAGATGGCACAAAGGTGTCGGGTTTACTCTATACTTTGGATAGTACAAAGTCGAAAAAACTTCCCTTTATACTTTATATCCATGGTGGGCCGGTAGCGCAGGACGATTATACTTTTGATGATATCCGTCAAACCCTGGCCTGCGAAGGTTACGCAGTTGCGGCGGTAAATTACAGGGGCAGCAATGGCAGGGGGCTTGATTATTGTAAAGCCATTTATGCCGACTGGGGGCATAAGGAAGTTATTGACCTCCTGGGCGCTGTTGACGAACTGGTTAAAGAAGGCGTGGCCGATCCTGATCATTTAGGCATTGGCGGCTGGAGTTATGGCAGTATTTCAACAGATTACACCATTGCGACCGACACGCGTTTTAAAGCAGCGGTAGCAGGAGCGGGGAGCGCCTTGCAAACTACGATGTACGGCAGCGATGAATATGTATTGCAATATGATAACGAACTTGGCCCGCCATGGAAAAGCCAGGAAAAATGGATTAGTTTATCGTATCCATTCTTCCATGCCGACAGGATCAAAACACCTGTATTGTTTATGTCGGGGTTGAAAGATTTTAATGTACCAACTGCAGGCAGTGAGCAGATGTATATGGCATTGAAACAACAGAACATCCCTGCAGAGCTCATTCTTTATCCAAATCAATACCATGAGTTTACTGTTCCGAGCTACCAGGTGGATCGTTTAAAACGCTACATCGGCTGGTATAATAAATATTTGAAATAGCTAAACTTTTTAACAATTAAACATACATCAATTTACTTTTGGCTGTTCGGATGCCGGTATAGGTTTCGATTTTATTTTGCCGTCGTTTACATTAACAGGCTGCACCGCTGGTTCATTTAATTTATAATATACGCCTTTAATATTTTTCAAACTGTCCATTTGAATTGGTGTGGCGGCCTTAAGTTCCTGTAATGCCAACGAAGTTTTCTTCCATTCCGAGGGGTACTTAAGGGCCAATTGAACGGTATCGGCTTTGTTATAAAAATTGAGTAAATTTTGCTGCAGGGGCTGGGTCATTTCCATAAATTTATTGTCCTGCAGTTTATCAAGCAGTTCAACATAGGTCTTGTCAGCCAGGCCATATTCTCCGGGCATGGTGGGTTGGCCCGTGTCATAATCCATGTCCTTTAAATCTACTGTTCTGTTTTGCAACTTGTTCAATACATCGTCATATTGGGTAATTACCGTATCAAAACTGCGGATAAATAATTTTTCACCTTCCGGCCCAACCGGTTTAAATTTCAAAGCTTTAAGGGGGCCTATTTTAGGCAAAAAGCGAATAATAAACGCTAATACCCTTTCTTTAAATTTTGGCTTTTGTCTTGAGGAGCCAAACTCCTTGTAATACGCTTTTCTTTTCATGTGGTAATGAAAAGTCCTTTCGTTAGCGCTTGGGTTAGATTTTTTTATTTCGTTTTTCTTTAACAGCCAGGCCGTGCGTGTTACCATGGGCAACAAACTTTTTACAGACCACCGGAAAGTTGATATAGTAAGATCAAGGTTTCCAAAAATCGTATTGATATCCTGCCCATAGGTTTTTAAAAACGCCCGTTCAAGCACGGGTTTTGCAACTTCAAAACCAATAAAATCATGGTAGTTTTGTGATGCATAATTACCCCGGGCAGTTTCAAGTACATCAAATGCTATTTCAACCCGGCTATGCGAAGTATGATCCTCATCATAGGTTACTACCGGGCCAAATCTTTCTTTCATTTCGGGGTAAACAATAGGCACAACATGGTTGGTTGCCAGTGAGTGCCCATATTTATCCGCCATATAGTGGCATAAGGAACCCAACGCAAATGCATATTCATTAAGGTTTTGCGATTCAGATAAAAGGTTTTCAACGAAGTCGCCGCTGCGTACGTAATGTGCAAGGTTGGTAAAATAAACACTACCAAAAGGGAAATAGCCCATATCTGCGATCAACGCGCCACCATAAGCATATGCATGGGCCTTTACAAGGTCGCTATCGGCCGCCGCCGGAAATTTCTGTTTCAATAAAGGTAAAATGCTTTTCTTCCAGCTGGCATCAATCAATGCCTCATGGGTTAATACAGAGTACGCCTTCGCAGGCTTTGGCATAAATGATACAAATATAAACAGGATCAATATGTATCTGAGGGGTATTTTTTTCTTCGGCATGATTGGAATTGCGAGGTTTTAATAACATAAATGAAATAAAACCTAAAATTGTTTTACATCAGCCAAAATATCGAACAGGCCCGGCTCTTTTTAAGTGTTAATGATGATGTATTACACGCAACAACGCGAAGCGCCCGAAGTGTAAAAACACAGCGGGCGCTCGCAAGGGGATGATCAAAATAAACCAATTTACAGTAAAAATTAACTGCTTACCGGTCAATTCATTTGCGACCTGATTTTTTTCTAATTTCATTTTCAACAGCAAGATATTCGTTATATTGGGTTTTGGTAAATACCGCCTGCAACTCTTTATCTTTTTGTTCCATCAATGCTTTAGCCTGCCGCATCCTCAAAAATCGGTTGTCGTCACTTTTTATTATCGGCTCAAATTTTTCCGCGTATTTCAAGTTAATTGTGGATACTTTGGTCAACTGCATATCGTTAAGATTCAGCTTTTCTTTCATTAATTTAGTTTGAAATGCTGCCCTTTGTTCGGGTGTTTCGTTTTTTAATTTCTGAAGATTGGCCTGTGCATTTACAGAACATACAACAGCTGATGCTAATAATAAAACAGCCAGTAATTTATTGATAAATTTCATTATGCAATATATTTAATTCCATTGAATAACATAGGTAACTCCACTGTTTAATACCAGGTTTGCTTTTTTGTTACCACGGAAAGTGATTTTACCGTTAAACGTAAACGTGCTGCCTGAAGTTGACGTGGCACTAATACTTACCGCTGCAGTACCCGAAGCAATCATCTTAGTTGTTTTATCAATAGCGATATCGGTACCGGTTATCGTAATCACACTGTGGAATGTAAGTTGCCTTAACACTTTTGAGGTAGTAGTTCCGGTACGGCTATAGGTTGTGTTAAATAAATATTGCGAGCCTGCGCCAAGCCCCGTTAAAACAAAACCACCGGTACTATTATCAGTTGATGACATCAGCGGTCCAGTATAACTCCCTGTGCCGGTAAAATTGAAAGTAAGCTGGCTCGGCGCTGTGCCATTACAGGTGAGCATATCGTTCCACTGAAAACTATAATTGTATGAAGGACTGGCGCCGGTTGAACTTGCAATAACATAACTTGAGTCCTTTTGCACACCGCATGAAAAATTAACGGTTGCATAAGTATTTACAGAACTGTTTAATTGTAATACCATACCACCTGTTGAGGGCGACACCGCATCAGTGGTTAATTGTACTGCGTCGGCTTCGGTAACCGTTGCATTTGTTGATGTGGTTGATGCATCTTTATGACATGATGTTACCATAAATGCTATTCCGGCGGTAACTACCGTTACCAACAGAATTTTTGACGTGTTAAATTTGATTTTCATAAATTTTGTAATTAATTGACTGATGTAATTTTAACATATTAAACTAATATCAAGGGTGTTGGGTTTACCCGTAATGGGTGAACCGGCTAAAAACGGGGGTGAATTAACTTTTGAGTTTCATTTTACCCGAAAACAATTCCACAAAGCCTTTAAAAACGAGCACAAATGGGTTGTAACTCATAAACCCCGTGGTGAGCCCATAATTTGGTTTTTCGGTTTCGGGTTGATAGGTTTTAAAAAGCCTGTCCCAAATGATGAGCACCCCGCCAAAATTTTTATCAATGTAAATTGGATTGCTGCCATGGTGTACCCTGTGTGAAGAAGGCGTATCGATAATTTTTTCCATGATCCCCATTTTACCGACTACCTCGGTATGCAGAAAAAACTGATAAGCAAGGTTGAGGACGTAGGAAATCACAATAAAATCAGCCGGCATGCCTGACAAAGCGGCCGGGATAAAAAATATCGGGCTTATAACGGCCGATAGCCAGTTTAACCGGTATGCCGATGTTAAGTTCATGTGCATGGCCGAATGGTGTACCTGGTGAAATGCCCATAGCGGTTTCCAGGAATGTGAGATTCTGTGAAACCAATAGTACAAAAAATCGGCTGTGATAAATGTCAGCAAAAATACCCAGGAATTCCGTGGTAAGCTAAATGGCGCTATCCGGGTGAAAAATCCGAGGACCGCTAACTGGTAGCCGGTAAATAAAATCTTAGAAAGCTGGAATCCCGCAAAAACGGATAAATTCGAAAACGTTTCTTTTATATCATAAACCTTCTTATCGTTTTTCCAGCTCCAGGCGATCTCGGCTAAAACCAGCACCAATAAAAATGCTAATATCCATAACTTGTATGGCCCTGCATATTGTCTCATTTTTTTATTTTTTAAGTAATTAAAATACCACCGTTAACCGGCGACTATAAAATTGACTTAAAAAATCAAGGTTGGTTACTGCTTTTGGAGCGAAGCTGATGATAAGCCGGGTGAAATGACTTTACTTGTTCATCCAGCTTTTAAATTCGGGCGAGCGGGCTTTGCTGATGATAATATTTTCAGGCGGCTCCGGTTTTATTTTTACAACTAAACGACCGTTAAAATAAAAAGCGACTTCGGTTATTTCTTTCCGGTTAACAATAAATTGACGGTTTGCCCTGAAGAACCGGTTCATATCCAGTTGTTGCTCCAGTTGTTCCATGGTGAAATCAACGATATACTGCCTGCTGTCAATGGTATGGGCATAAACCAGTTCGTTAGCTGTATAAAACCAGGCTATTTTTTCCGTTTCAAGCGGGATCAATTTATCGCGAAAATGCACCAGGAATGATTTTTTATAAGGCCTTGCATTTTCGTTAAGCTGGTTGATCAGTTGCTCATAGTTTAAATTGCCCCCGGATTTAACAGGCATTGAGGTAAGGTTGTTAAATTTACGTAGCGCCTGTTCCACTTCTTCATCGTCAAAAGGCTTTAAAATGTAATCGATGCCATTGTTTTTAAAAGCCTGTATGGCATAATCGTTGTACGCGGTTACAAATATTACCGGTTTTGAAACATTTGCCAGTTTGAAAATATCAAATGACAAGCCGTCCGCAAGCCTTATATCCATAAAAACAAGGTCGAAATTGTTCTCGGCATTATTGAACCATTTAACGGATTCCTCCACACTGCCCAGTATTGTTTTTATAGCGATGGAATCATCTAATTTATTTAACAGGTGCGCAAGGTTGCGCGCGCTTACAGGTTCGTCTTCAATAATGACTACACGTAATGAACTCATTTTTTCAGCGGTAATTTAACAATGAAACTGTCTTTCGTTTTTTCTATTTCAATTTCTTTATGCATCAGGATACGGAAACGGCTGTTTAAATTGGCGAGCCCAATTCCCGTGCTGTTTTCAGGTTCGGCAATCTCCTGCAGGTTGTTTTTTACCACCATATAATCCCCTTCAGTATAAATATAAACCTTTAACGGTTTTGTTATTGATGCTGAGTTGTGTTTGGCTGCATTTTCAAGCAGTGGCTGCAACGTCAGATGCGGAAGGGTATAATTAAGGTAATGTTTTTCGATATTCGTTTCCAGCCGGAAAGCTTTTTCAAAACGCATTTTCAACAGCTGTTCGTACGATTTTATCATCGTTAATTCTTCGGCAACAACAACCAGGTGATCATTTTGCCCGGCCAGCGCATACCTGAATATTTTTGAAAGGTGGTTGATAAAATGCTGCGCCATTTGGGGATCCTCGCGCACAATACCAGATAAACTGCTAAGCGAGTTGAACAAAAAATGCGGGTTAAGCTGTTCTTTAAGCAATCCCAGCTCCGCTTCAAGATACGCCGTTTTTAACAGGTTATTTTCCTTATCCTTTTGTTTGCTTTGGCGCATCAGCAATATGATTTTGATGAGGATACCTGCAAATAAGGCGCTCAAAAAAAAGCGGCTCAGGTATCCTGTCCAGTAAATGCCCCTGGGCTGGTCACTCATAAAAAGCTGCCGTTGAATTACACCGCATAACAAACAACTTACCAGCAGGAGTATAGCATTAAAAAGGTACCGCCCTGCTTGTGTTTTTGCAGATTCGACAGTTAGTCCGGCATTAGCATCCCGCAGATTTAAATAAAACAGGAAATAACAAAAACCCACATTAAAGGCAACCTGTAAGATAAGTTCCGCAAGGTTAAAATGCCAGAAATGAGCAATGATGCCCTGCCCGCGAAATGCCATAAACTTTGGGCTGCACATCAGTAACCCAATGAGTAATGAACTATACAAGGAGATCCGCTTTTCGGTTTTGTCCATCACGTAAAGGTAATTGCTTGGCGTTGCAATTTATAAATATGGGCGCCGAAGCTGAAAAAAATAGGGGTGAAGCGGTTAATAAAAAAGGCGCCCTGAAAAAACAGGCCGCCTTTAAAAATATATCGGGAGTTATTGGATTAATTTTCCTGCGGTTCATCAGATGGTGTACCTACTACTTTATAGGCCTTGTTACCCCTGGTGTCAATCGTTTCCTGGTAATAATAATCATCAGGAGACACAAAGAAAGTTTCACCGTTAAGTTTTATCCTGCGGGTATCTTGTGGCAAAGTCTCATAGATATCACCTTTTTGTGGTTCCGGAACATTGTTTACACCGCCTTGAGGGGGCGCACTGTTATAGCCGCCATTGTCAGGAGCCGGGGTGTTATAACCGCCGTTATCAGTTCCGCTGTTGGCGGTGTCTAACTTGCCATCTTTACCTGCTATCACATAAACGTTAGTACCATCATCCTTGGTAACCGGTTGATAATATACACCGTTCAATTCATAATATTGCTGTCCGTCAATGGTAATCTCTTTTGCACCGGCCGGAAGCTGTGTAATTTCAGCACCCAATGGTGGCTCTACTACAGTATATTGATCGTTATTCTGTTGGTAATAAAACCCATTGCTGTAATAGTATGGCTGGTTGTCCCAATAGAAAGGATAATATCCGTAAGGTAAAACCCCTACACTGAAACCAATACGTGGCCAGTATAAGCTGGCATATAAGCCACCGTTCCACCAGTAGCCGCCACGGCCACCCCACCATCCGCGGGCACCCCAATAACTAGGGCCGTAATAACCGCCTCTCCAGCCATAACCACCTCTCCAGCCATAACCACCTCTGTAACCGTAGGCACCACGGTAACCATAAGCACCACGATAGCCGCCTCTGTAGGCATTTACCCTGCCATTGTAAGCATAACGATTTCCGTTATAGCCTCTTGCGTTTACTCCGGGTCTTCCGGCAAAATTATTGCCTCTTGCGTTAAAGCCTGGTCTTCCGGCAAAGTTATTACCTCTGAACCCGGCATTACCACGTTGAGGAGCAAAGCCCCTTTGGAAATTGCCCTGCCTTTGAGGGGCCTGGAACGACCGGCCGCCGCCAAATCCACCTCGGGCAACTGCAGCACCGCCGCCATTGAAACGGGCGCCACCACCGCCATTAAACCGGGCACCACCGCCACCGCCGCCGCCCCGGGCAAAACCGCCGCCGCCGCCACCACCGTGATTGCCACCACCACCACCACCTCTGTTATGTTGGGCGCTGGCCGGCATAGCTAAAAACAGGCACATCAGCCCACTTAAGCCAATTGATAATAAATATTTATATGCACTTTTCATGATTGTTTTTTTTAAACTTTTTTCTGCTGTTTATTTAATAGACGGATTTTATCGCTAAGGGTTTAATTGCACTTTATTTTTTATTTATACTTGCAGCATAATGACAAATGGGGCCGGGATATAGCTGCCGGCAGCCGAAAAAAATGATTATGATAAAAGACACAAATGCATTAAACCAGGTAGCCGAATTCCATCATACCTTCAAACACCCTATTGTAACAAACCCAGCGATCCCATCAAAAGAACGATGTGAACTCCGCGTTTCGCTGCTGGCTGAAGAACTAAAAGAATTGCAGCAGGCAGTAGAAGATAACGATTTAACAGAAGTTGCTGATGCCTTATGCGATTTGCAATATGTACTTGCAGGTGCTATTTTAGAATTTGGCCTTGGCGAAAAATTTAAAGAACTATTTGACGAGGTACACCGCTCCAATATGAGCAAAGCCTGTAAAACCGTTGAAGAGGCTCACCTTACAATCGAACATTACAAAAACACTGCCAATACCGATTCTTATCATAAAGAAATAGACGGTTTGTTTTTAGTGTACCGTACAGCTGACAATAAGACGTTAAAATCTATCAACTATTCGCCCGCTGGTCTTGGCGAAATATTATCAAAATAAAATAAGCCCGCCATTTTTTTTCATGGCGGGCTTATCCTTTTAAATGGTAAGCTTACCATCTATACCCGCAAAAACGTTTTCTTTTCGTACAGATAACGCAGGAATAGCCATTTTACCAGCACCAAAGTTATCGCCATTACTACTGCGTTATATGGGTTACCCACCAGCTGCCCCAGCCATTGGAAGAACCCGTTATTGGCATAGCTCCATTTGATAAAATGCCCCGAGATATAGATCAAAATAGAGTTCATACCGATGACTTTGAAAAAGAAGGCCCATTTTTTATACCCTAAAACATCAATGATGTAATAAAAAACTGACATCAGTATTAAACTGATCCCACCAACCAGCATCACGAATGAACTTGACCACAGGTTTTTGTTGATCGGAAAGTCTAAATTCCAGATCAGTGAAACGAATATAAAAGCAAAGCCGAAAAGAGCCATCAGCAAAGCCTTCAAATTCGCCGTAATATCCTTCCTTTTTAACAGCGTTCCGGTTAAAATTCCTAAAATACCGGTGCTGATAGCGGGGATAGTAGAGAACAAGCCTTCCGGATCGTGCATGTTTATTTTTGTACCGGGGTATGGCACATATAAATGGCCGGGCAATATGGTGCGGTCAACATACGAAGCAAAATTACCCTGCGGGGTAAGATCGCCGGGGTGAAAGCCCGGCGCGGCTGTAAATTTAAGCAGCAGGTAATAACCCACGATAAATATCCAGAACCAGATCATTTGCCAAAGTTCTTTTGCGTACAGGTAAATGATATTGGCAAACATATAAGCGATACCGATACGCCCCAGTACACTTGGGAACCTGATATCCGCAATGGGTTGAATTTTTAGCCCGTTGTTTACCAACAGCCCTAATAGCACCAAAATAAAGGCCCGCTTAATAACCCTTAGCATCAGTTGTTCGCGGCTTTTGCCTTTCTCCAACTCGCGGCCTACTGAAAATGGGGTAGAAACGCCTGCCATAAACAGGAAGAGCGGAAAGATCATATCGTAAGCGTGAAACCCATTCCAGTCCGGGTGTTCAAACTGGTTACCGATCACTGTCCAGAAGTTGGATTTAGTGGAATCGCGGAGCGCATGCATTATTTCATCTGCTCCCATGATCCAGAACATATCGAAGCCGCGAAGAGCATCCAATGAAAACAAGCGGGTAGGGGTGGAATCGAAATCATCCGCCGCCTGAACTGTTGAGGTTTGAGCCATCTTAATGTTTTGAGATTTAATTGATACCCGAAAGGTAGAACTTTTTAAATTGATTTACAAAGATGAGTCCGGAAGTCGGAAAAGTCCGAAAGTCCGGAAGAAATTTCGGCAGATTGATAACTCAATCTCCTTGTATTAATTTTAACACTTGCAACTTTTAACCATTACAACCTTTGCAACTTTCCGGCGATCACCTTGTTCTGCAATCCTGATAGCGTGATGAGCATACACGAGGCGCCAATAATAGCAAAAAGCATATCTGATTGCGTATCCCATACATCTCCCTGCGTGCCAAGGAAAGAGTTGCCTGCAGACCCTGAGGATACTGAAACCAGCCACTCCAGCAATTCATACAGCAAGCTTATCAGCCCGCATACACTTATGGTTAAAAAGGGGATCCAGTTTTCCCTGTTGATGATTTCTTTTCTGATAAATATTTCGCGAACGATCATTGCCGGTACAAAGCCCTGGAAAAAGTGCCCGACCTTGTCATAATTATTGCGGCTTTGGTGGAAAACATCGCGCACCCAGTCAAAAGCAGGAACCAGGGCATAGGTGTAATGACCGCCTATAAATAACACGTAGCAATGCAACAATATCATCACATAAGTTAACATGGTGAATTGAAAGTGCCGGAAAGTAAATACGAGTATAAAAAGACCTATAATAGCTGGAAAAATTTCCAAAATCCAGGTAAAATAATCATGCGGATTAATGGCAGAAATAATTAATCCCGTAAAAAACAGGCATACAAGGAGGACATACTTTTTCATCCCATCAAGGTATGAAAATAGACGAATAAGCCAATTATTATTTTAATAGCAAAATACCGGGACTTACCCAATCAACTCATTCAACCGGGTCCAACTCAGTCTACTTAACATCAGCGTATAAAAATAAAAATAGCAGGATAACGCTAAATAAATTCAATTATCGAAGCGTACCTGCTAGCTATTTTACTCGATCAACTTAATCCAACCCAATCAACCCTACTTATTCCCCTCTTTTTAGCCCAAATTTTTCTATTTTACTGTATAAATGACTGCGCTGGATATCAATATCATCAGCAGTTTTCGATACGTTCCAGTTGTTTTTTTCCAGTTTGAATTTAATATACTCGCGCTCGGCGTAATCTTTATATTCCTGGAAGTTATTGAAACGGTCAAAATCTGTTTGATGCCCGTTATTGCTATTGGTAACTTCAACCGGCGAAGATGGGTTTGCAAAGATCTTTACGTCATTGTCTGTTATAATTTTATCACTAAGGATGATCAAACGTTCAATCATATTCCTTAATTCACGGATATTCCCGGTCCACGGCAAAGCTTTTAATGCCTCCATAGCAGCATCTGAGATTTTTTTAACAGGCATGCCATAGTCATTACAGATCTCGTCCAAAAAGTTTTGCGCCAGTAATGGAATATCGTCTTTACGGTCAGTCAGAGGGGGTACGTGGATAAGGATAACGCTTAAGCGATGGTAAAGGTCAAGGCGGAAATTTCCAGCATCTATTTCCTTTAGCAAGTCCTTGTTGGTTGCTGCAACCACACGTACATCCACATCGATTTCTTTTTCGCCGCCGACGCGGGTTATTTTATTTTCCTGCAGCGCGCGCAGCACTTTGGCCTGGGTTGAAGCGCTCATGTCTCCGATCTCATCCAAAAAGAGCGTTCCGCCGTTAGCCGCTTCAAATTTGCCGATGCGTTGTTTGATGGCAGAAGTAAATGAACCTTTTTCGTGCCCGAATAATTCACTCTCAATCAATTCTGAAGGGATAGCCGCGCAGTTTACTTCAATCAAAGGCGACGATGAACGATGTGACTTTTCGTGTAACCAGCGGGCTACCAGCTCCTTACCGCTGCCGTTAGCCCCCGTGATCAATACCCTGGCATCAGTAGGTGCCACCCTGTCAATAGTTTCCTTTATTTTGGAGATCGACTGTGAATCGCCCAGCATGGTGCGGACTTTAGCCACCCTGCGCTTTAAAACCTTTGTTTCCGTTACCAGGCTTCCCCTGTCGAGTGCATTTCGTACGGTGATGAGGAGCCTGTTCAGGTCAGGTGGTTTGGATATGAAGTCAAATGCGCCTTTTTTGCTGGCCTCTATAGCGGTTTCAACGGTGCCATGGCCCGATATCATGATAAAAGGCAGATCGGGCTTCATTGCAAGGCCCTCGGTGAGTACCTCCATACCATCTACCCGGTTCATTTTTATATCGCATAATACCAGGTCATAATCATTTTTTTGTATGAGTTCTAACCCGTCAACGCCGTTATCAATATCTTCAACGGTATAGTCTTCGTACTCCAGTATTTCACGTAATGTATTCCGGATTGCCCGCTCGTCATCAATGATTAAAATTTTCGCCATTTTTAGTTTGCCTGAACGCTTTAAATATTTGAATTGCTAATTTAGTTAATTGTATAGAAAAGTAAACACTTTTAGGAAGATATTGTTTGAAAATAAATTGAGAAAAATACTGAGCAGTGAATACTGAGCGGTGAATGATGAATCAATGCCGTTTAGCGATCCACATGGCTTTTGGTTATACGAGGCATTAAGCCAGCAAGACCTGCCGGGTTAAGCGGATTTGCAGTGAAATGCCGGTTGGTAAAAAAGGGATCTGTCTGAAGTAAGCGGCATTGAACGGTGAGCAATAAGCTATGAACCACCCGATACAGATAATTCACTGTTCGCCCTTCACAAAATAACCCTCCCCGTTTTACCGGGAAGGGCATTTGTTTGCAGCTGCAAACCTGTAAGCCGGGTTCTGTTCCACGCCTTTTTAAGGGGCGTGGTTTCTATCATTAATCTGGCCCTGCCATTGCTGACAGGTTCAAGCAACCTACCCATCCCGGCGATCCGCCTGTTGGCGGATACGGAAACGAGCAGCTCCGCTTCCGGGACCTATTTGGTTTTTCAACTCCTGAGGTTTACCGCGATCCCGGTCGCCCGGAAAAGCCGTGAGCTCTTACCTCACGTTTTCACCCTTACCCGTCATTACTGCAGGGCGGTATATTTTCTGTGGCACTTGCTGTCGCCGGCTGCCGGCGCCTTCCCGTTAGGAAGCAGGATGCTCTGTGTTGCCCGGACTTTCCTCTCCCAAACAAAGCGCCGGGAGCGATAGAACGTTTTGCACTGTAAAGGTAGGAAATAAGTCGGGAAAGTCCGAAAGTCAGTAAAGTCCGAAAGATTGATTACCGGACGTAGCGGCGCAATACTTTGCGCCTCCAAGGGTAATTAAGGGCATTATTTACAATTACTCAGGTCTGTTCCAACCTGTGCAACATCTATAGTACCGCGCTTATTACCGAAAGAATTGGCAACATACGTGAGCACGTTGGCGATTTCAATAGGAGCAAGGTCGTTAGGCGGCATTTTCTCCGTAAAATCTCTTTTGTCGATGGTTAATTTTCCTCTTAAACCGTTTTTTACCAGGCAGGGCAGCTGGTGGATATTATTCTTTATAAATACGGTATCGGTCAGCGGAGGGATCAATGCATTCAAACCTTCGCCCTTTGCACCATGGCAATTTTGGCAATGGCTTTGGTAGAGCAGGCTTCCTGATGAATAGTAACGGGCAAATTCAATACTTTGCGGGCTCTGGCAGGAAACTGCCAGTATAAACAACAGGCACAAAACTCCAATAATTACTTTAAATTTCATGGGTTGGCTACAGGCGCAGGCTCTGCTTTTAGTATTTTAATATCATCTATCAGCTGACTTACCTGCTGCGGATTTGTGCCATCATACGAGCCGCGTACCCGTTTTTGTTTATCCACCAGCACAAAATAACCCTGGTGCACATAGCCGCCGGGTACTGTTGTATCCTGGCTTACCGCCACCAGGTAACTTTTTTCGGCGAGGCGGTAGGTATCATCCTTTTTGCCTTGTATAAACCACCACATATTGCCGGTAACTCCCAATTTATCAGCATATTTTTTTAAAACTTTTACGCTATCGTATTTAGGATCGATGGTGTAAGAGAGGATCTTTACATCAGCAGTATTTTTATAGGCGTTGTACACATTAAGCATATTGCGCTGCATTACAGGGCAAATAGATGGGCAACTGGTAAAAAAGAAATCAGCGACATATATTTTACCGTTAAGATCACTATTACAGATGCTATCGCCGTATTGGTTCACCAGTTTAAAAGGCGGAATGGTTTGATAAAGGGTATCAGTGACGGTTTGTCCATTCACTATCCTGGTAACCGCCTGCCGGTTTCCGTAAATGGGTAAAGTGTTGCCGGATTTACTATTGAATTTACAGGCGCTCCATAGCAGGATGGCGGCAACAGCTAAAATCAGTTTTCTCATTTCATTTTCATATTTTTAAGATACCTGTCAGATGCCAACAACGCGGCGTTGATCTGGGAGTCGACCTTTGTGATCATCTTTTTTTGCGAACGCAGGTAAATCATCCTTTCAACAGGCAACTTACCGGTCAAATCCGCATCAAAATTATGCATCCAGTTATCCATGGCACTGTCGGCGTTGATCACCTCGCTTAAATGCCTGGTCACAGAATCTTTTAACAAAGCTGTTGTGTCTTTTTTTAATAAACTGTCCAAAAGCGTCTTGTTTTTCAGCAGCGACTCATCACTTCCCATTACTTTTTCGTGTATAGCGAGCACGCTATCCAAAGCGGCTTTTTCCTGTGCTTTATTATCGGCACATCCGGAGATAATAAAAGCGGCAATTATTGGCAGGATTATTTTTTTCATCAGGCGAAATTAAAACTGCGTCAAAGATAAAAATAGAAAGCGCTAAAATTTTACCTGACGAAAAATATATAATCTGTAGGAGGCAATGTTTCAAACCCGGCGGCAATTAAATGTTGGCCGGCCTGCGCTCTGTGGTGGGTGCCATGATTAATGACATGCGTTAAAATATCGACTAGTTTATTTTGGTAACTATCGCCCTTTAGGGTTTTATAGCTGATGATACGGTCAAAATCTGCAGGCTCAAGCCCTTCGAGGAATCGAAGCCAGCGGGCGTTGTTGGTTTCCATAATACCGGCAAAAGCATCTGCCTGCCAGTCGGGCCAGGTGGTACCGGGCGCGCCCGGAAAATCAGCGCAGCGACTGAGCCATATTTGCTGGGCTGCAAATAAATGCGCCATTAATTTTACTGGCTTTTCGGGATTGTTTCCTTTGATGATAGTTTCGGTTATCAGTTCATTGGCAAACCTGTCATAGTTAAAAAGGTTGAGAAAATAATCTTTCATAAAGCAAAGTTATTCCGTTAAAACAAACTAATATCCGTGTAAAGTAAAAAATCCTCTATATAATTTAGGTTTTTTCTGCCGAAGGATCTGTTGCAGCTTCTTTCGGACTTTACTGACTTCCGGACTTTTTCAAAACAGGCTAAATTGTTTGCCATCATTTTTAGCTGAAGACATTGCAGGCTGCTTGAGTTTAAAATTGGTAAATTCAAAAAAATCCAGCTTTTTATTAAAAGATATCTCATTATATGGTTTAAAAGTTTTGTCGTACCCAATGGTTTCCCGGCGTAGGATCGTCAATTTATCAATGCTGAAACGCTCGTTCCATGGCAAGGTCTTAAACCGGGGCCAAAGCTGTTTGAAATTATGGTGCGGTATATTGCGGGTTATAGTAATATGCGGCTCAAACGGCGATGTATTAAAAAATCGGCGCAGCAGCTTAAACCAAAGCTTTGTTGCCGGGGTGCTTGTTAATTTGGCGTAGATGGTTTGGAATTCCTGCTGGTCGAAAAAATCAAAACCATTAATATCCATTACCAGGGGCGGCAAGGTTTGCAGGTCGCGCTCCAACTTGGGCAGCAGCGGCTCAATCCAAACTGGGCGTTTTCGTGGCCAAGGTTGAACGGTAATGTGCGCCTTTGAGTGGCGGCTCTCATATTCGCCTATCATTGAAAAACTCTGTTCTTTCAATTTCTTAACGTTATTAATGATGCTGGCTGGTGGCGTTAGCAATATTAGGTAGTCGTGATAACCTGTCATTTTGCATTGATTTAATAAAACAATTTTACTAATATTTTTAGCAAATACCAAACTTTTTTTTACATTTGTGCTATGAGCGCCAAACGGATCATCATGCATATCGACCTTGATTCTTTCTTCGTTTCGGTGGAGCGTAAGTTCGATCCGTCGCTGATCGGCAAGCCGGTACTCATCGGTGGGGCGGCCGACAGGGGCGTAGTAGCATCATGCAGTTACGAGGCCCGCAAGTTCGGCATCCACTCGGCCATGCCCATGAAACAGGCCATGCGCCTTTGCCCTCATGCCATTATCGTAAGAGGAGCTCACGGCCGGTATTCAGAAGCCAGTGCAGAGGTTACCGAGATCATCCGGCAATCGGTACCACTGTATCAAAAAACCTCCGTGGATGAGTTTTATATTGATTATACTGGGATGGACCGCTTCCATAACTGCTACCAACATGCCAGCGAAGTTCGGCAAAGGGTAATCAGGGAAACCGGCCTGCCTATTTCGTTCGGCATGTCATCGGGCAAAACGGTGGCTAAAATGGCCACCAACCAGGCAAAGCCAAACGGGCAACTGTATATACCGCACGGCAAAGAAAAAGCATTTTTGGCCCCGCTTAACATCAATAAGATCCCCGGGCTTGGCGAGAGTACCGCTGCAAAATTATACCCGTATGGCATCGAAAAAATAGGCGACCTGCAGCGCACTAACCTGAAGTTTTTAGAAACCATTTTAGGCAAATATGGCAGGTTTTTGTGGGATAAGGCGAACGGTATTGACGAAGGTGAAGTGGTATCAGCCAGTGAGCGCAAATCAATCTCAACAGAACATACCTTTCATGCCAATATCTCCGACCGGCAAAAGATTGAGACCATACTGGTATCCATGACGGAGGAACTGGCCTCGAAACTCCGCCGCGAAAACAAACTCGCCTCTTGTCTTGCAATAAAAGTGCGCTATGCTAATTTTGAGACGCATACCCAGCAGGAAAAGATCGCACTAACGGCTGCAGAGCATATACTGATCCCAGGTGTAAAAAACCTGTTAACCAGCGCATGGAACAGCAACCGTCCGATTAGATTAATAGGGGTGAGGTTAAGCAACCTGTGCAGCGGGCTTTACCAAATCAACCTGTTTGAAGATAACGAAGAACGGATAAAACTTTACCAGGCTATGGATAAGATCAACTTTAAGTTCGGCGAAAAAACGGTTTGCCGCGCCGCGGGGATGGAAATAGGGACGAGGAATTTTAATCCGTTTATGCGTGGATAGATTAAGATTTTTTGTCAGTAATTTATTCTTCAATGGAACTCAAGATAGCTGCGCTGTTCGTAGGATTTGTTAGATTTGGGGATGGGAATGCATTTCTCAGTTGCATCTAACGAATTTCATCAAATAAAATAATTCAATTGATTCTCGAAGTTTTGGTGGGTAAGGTCGAAAATACAAAGTATCGCTGCTAATCCGGAACGTGCTTAAAGTTTTTGAATCTTTTTCATTAAACCGTATAATTGAACCAGGCAATATTTTGTACGTGAATTTAAGTGGCCCTTTAAATTCCATATTCCTGGAGTTACCGGTATAGTTTATACTCGTCGTATTGTTTTTGTTGAAAATGAAAATGCACGTGTCAGGGTCAGATAATACCGCAGAATCTTTAGGTTTTCCAGTATGCACATCATAGGCAATATTGGAGAAATAAACGCCACGCCACTTGCCCACGATCTTATTATTTGAAAGCTGGCAAAAACCAATGGCCGGAAATAATGTGAAAAGCAGAAACAACAATTTCATGCCCTAAGTTAAGCATATCTGATCGTCAAAATCCTATAATCCACAAATCCTACGAATCTTAGTTCAGACAAGCATCTTCTTCATCAACAAATCCGTTTGCAGATCATCCCCCAACATAAATTCATGGCTCCCGCATATTTCAAAGCCATAGCGTTCATAAAAACCCATAGCTTTGTCATTATGTTCCCAAACGCCCAGCCACACATATTCAAGTTGTTTAGCGCGGGCGATATCAAGCGCAAAATCCATCAGTTGTTTACCGATACGTTTGCCATGATGTTCGCCGGATACATAAATTCGCTCAACCTCAATTGCGTTTGTATCCTTAAATTCGGTTTGGGCATCATTAAAATTTAGCTTCAGATAGCCTACAACTTCATTATCCAGCATGGCAAAATAAAATTCGGAATTCGGGTTTGATAGTTCGGACCGAATCCTTTGCGGCGTAAATGCAACTGACGAATAAGCCTCCATATTGGCAGGTTCGTTCAGATGGTCGAAGAATTCATAAAATGTTTTTTTGCTAAAAGCAAGCAAGGTATCGGCTTCAGAATGTTGTACGCGTTGTATTGTAACCATTTTTAATTTGAAAATTTGACGATTTGAAAATTTGAAGATGATTAAGATCAAACTTCATTTTCAAATATTCAAATTAACACATTTTCCAATTAATCAAACTGCTCCTGCAAGCGAATTAAGCGGTCGATCATTAAATTCAGCTTTTCCTCTTCGTTTTTAAACATCCGGGGCTTTAGATAAAAGGTGATGAACAGGAACCATATAATGGTTGAGCCATAGGTGATCAGCTTAAAGTAAAGCGGCGCATTCTCCAGTACCTCAATAAAATATAAAGCAAGACCCGTACTTATCAGCAGCATAAATACATAATAAAACCAGCCGATAACTTTGCTGCGGTTTTTTTGGTATTCTTTAAGGGTGTTTAAGTATTCAGTTGGATTTTGGGTGAGGTCGTGTTTGTTAAGAATGTGGTAATGACGTACTATAAGGGACAAATACATCAGCATGGCCACCAAAATGATAAGGATGCCGGTAGTAGTGGCGGGCGACCTAAAAGCGAAAAAGAAGGTAATGATAAAAGCGCAAACCACCAGGGCCACCATCGCAACAATACCCCAGTATAACCTGCTGGTGATGCCGCGGATCCCTTTCTTAACCTGCTTCAGCGCTTCATCCACCGAAAGCTTGTCGGGTTTTGGCTGTCCCTGCCAAACCGACATCAAATGCTCAAACTCTTTCATAGTGGTTATACAATTCTGTTAATTTTTGTTTTATGCGATGTATTTTCACCCTCAAATTCCCTTCTGATATGCCCGAAACTTCCGCAATTTCTGGGTATGGCACTTCGTCAAGCACCATCGTTATAATTATTCTTTCTGATTCTTCCAGCTTCGATATACATTTATAAAGCAGCGCCACCTGTTCGTTTTTTTCAGATAGTTCTTCTTTTTTGTTTTCCGAAATAAATGGTGTCAACTCGTCTTTTGCCTGGCGTTTTTCTGAACGCAGGTAGGTAAGACAGGTATTTACGGCAATGCGGTAAATCCAGGTAGAGATCATTGCCTGGTTGCGGAATTTTTCAAGATTTTGCCAGACTTTTAAAAAGGTTTCCTGTAAAAGGTCGCTCGCAGCATCATCATCCCCCGTATAGCCGTAGCACAAATGGTAGATCTTTTTTGAATTGGCTTCGTAAATCTTCTTAAAAGCTGCCTCTTTATCTGCCACTATCAGTTAATTTTTATTGATTAGATGTTACCGCCCTGTAAATGTTACAGCGTATGTTCATTCTTGTAAAACCAGGGAAATCTTTTTTCAGCTTCATTCAGCAAGCTGTTATAATTTTCGTTGTAATCAAACTGGAGGTCCTCATGCAATTTGCCTATTAGTGTCCGTATCTTGATGATTTGCCTTACCAGGATCAGGCGCATAGGTTTATAGGATGTCTTCCTGTCAGTATATTCAATATAATTAGTACAAAAATTAAGCAGCAGGTCTATTTCGGCTTGTTTGGAGCCGACAAATTTAGTGTACTTTCCGATCAGCCTTAATGTTTTACGCAGGTATTTGGCTGCATTATAACTTTGCACAGGTAACTGGCTGTACATAAAACCCACTTCAGCTTTAACTTTTTCGATAAATGCCTGTTCGTTGCTCGCTTCAAACAGCAGGTAAGCCAGCAGTTCTTTATTTTCCTTTTTATAACGGGCAAGGCGCAGGATCAATTCAGCTGTTTGTATGGACGACAAATGCTGCAATTCTTTTTTTATATCCTGTAAGCCAAAATCGCTGATGCTCATTATTTGTAATGGAATTGTGCAAATTACGAATTTTAAAGTATCCGGGCTTAAATATCAAACCTGATAAGCATGCTGGTGCTTCTTAATTGCTACACAAGTATCAATATTGATATAATTGTTTTCAGAACAATTAAAATTCTTGATATTTAAATCCTAATCGATATTATTGTATAACCAATTAGTCAAATTTTCACGTTCAAAACAATCAATAAACAATGTCAGCAGATACTGTTAATATTAATGGCAAAGCAAAGGCCCAATATACTTATGATGCAATTGTAATCGGATCAGGCATCAGCGGGGGATGGGCCGCAAAAGAGTTAACCGGCCGCGGCTTAAAAACAATTATGCTGGAGCGCGGTCGTAATTTTGAACATTTAAAAGACTATAAAACCGCCGCAAAAGATCCCTGGGAGTTTGAGCACAGGGGCAGCGTTACACAGGAGCAACGCAAAGTCCGCCCGGTAATTTCGCGCGGATGGGGCGCCACCGAACCTATTATGGACTATTGGGCCAACGAGCAGGATGCACCCTATACAGAGGTAAAACCATTTAACTGGTGGCGTGCTTACCAACTGGGCGGGCGTTCTATTTTATGGGGACGTCAGAGTTACCGATGGAGCGACTTTGATTTTGAAGCAAATTTAAAAGATAGCTGGGCGATTGACTGGCCGATTCGTTATAAGGATCTTGCACCGTGGTATGATCACGTAGAGAGGTTTGCCGGCGTAAACGGTTCCATCGAAGGGCTGCCACAATTGCCTGATGGTCATTTTTTAAAACCGATGGATTTAAATGTGGTGGAGAAAGATGTAGCCGCGCGCATTAAACAGCACTATAATAACAACCGGCACATGATCATAGGCCGGAGCGCCAACCTTACGGAAGCCATCCCGGGACGTACAGCCTGCCATTTCCGTAACCGCTGCTGGGAAGGCTGCCCTTTTGGAGGATATTTCAGCACACAATCATCTACGTTGCCCGCCGCTGTAGCCACCGGCAATTTAACCGTTCGGCCTTTCTCTATAGTAACCAAAATCATATACGATAAAAATACACAGAAAGCCACAGGAGTGGAGATTGTGGATGCCGAAACACACCAAACCTATGAATATCATGCCAAAATAGTCTTCGTAAACGCATCAACGTTAAACAGCGCCTGGGTATTAATGAATTCTGCAACGGACGTTTGGGAAGGCGGCCTGGGTAGCAGCAGCGGCGAACTTGGGCATAATATTATGGATCATCATTATAATTTGGGTGCATCCGGAACGGTTGAGGGTTTCGAGGATAAATATTACTTCGGCAGGCGACCAAATGGGGTTTACGTAGTAAGGTTTGCCAATTTGCCGGGCGACAATAAAAAACGTGATTTTATGCGCGGCTTTGGTTACCAGGGCGGGGCAAGCCGCGAGGGCTGGAGCAGGAATGTTGCGGAGTTGAACGTTGGCGCAGCATTTAAAGAAGCGATAACTGAGCCCGGGCAATGGTCGATCGGCATAGGTGGCTTTGGCGAATTACTGCCATATCATGAAAATAAAATAACCCTCGACCCAAACCGAAAAGATAAATGGGGTTTACCTATTTTAGCCATGGATGCAGAAATTAAGGATAATGAGAAAAAAATGCGGGTAGATATTGTTGCTGAGGCTAAAGAAATGCTGGAGATCTCCGGCGTTAAAAACGTGCAAACCTGGGATCACGGGCATAACGTAGGCGATGGCATCCACGAGATGGGTACAGCCCGCATGGGCCGCGACCCGAAAACCTCAGTACTAAACGAACACAACCAGGTTTGGGATGCCAAAAACGTATTTGTTACTGATGGCTCCTGTATGGTTTCATCCGCTTGCCAAAATCCGTCGTTAACTTATATGGCTTTAACTGCCCGCGCAGCTAATTTTGCGGCAGATGAATTGAAGAAGGGGAATTTAGGTTGATTAAGTTGGACAGTTGAGTTGTTGATTGTGTTGGAACAATCTTCAGATGCAGGTTTGAATCAACATAATAAAACAGAAACTACTCGCCTTAAATAACTTAATCAACCAATTAACATTATAAACTTAATAAACTAACAAAATGAAACATAAAATATTAATAATAAACATATTATTACTCATCAGCTTAAGTGCTTTTGCTAAACCAAAAGTGCTTGTTTTCAGTAAAACCATGGGGTTTCACCATGCTTCAATTGCTGTTGGTGTCACTGCAATTATGAAGCTCGGTAAGGAGAACAACTTTGATGTAGATACCACAACCGATTCAAAGAAATTCACTTATGATAATCTGAAACAGTACGCAGCAGTGATATTTTTGAGTACAACCGGTGATGTTTTGAATGATGCCCAACAGGCTGAATTTGAAAAATACATCCGTGCAGGCGGCGGTTTTGTTGGTGTACATGCCGCTACCGACACCGAGTACGATTGGGCCTGGTACGGCAATCTTGTGGGGGCATATTTTAAAAGCCATCCGGCCCAGCAAATGGCTACACTTCATATTATCGACCATAACTTTGTGGCCACCAAAAACTTACCTGATGAGTGGAAACGCTTTGATGAATGGTACAACTATAAGTGGATAGCGCCTAATTTGCATGTGCTGATCACGATTGACGAAAAAAGCTATACGGGCGGTGCCAACGGCGACAATCACCCCATGAGCTGGTATCATGAATATGACGGGGGCAGGGCGTTTTATACAGAACTTGGCCATACCGATGAATCTTACTCAGACCCGCTTTATTTAGGTCATCTTTTAGGTGGCATTAAATACGCAATGGGGGTAAAGTAGTGGAGCTTGTTGGAAGGTTGAAATGTTGCAAAGTTTTGTTTTACACAACTGAATTTTGAGAAATATTCTACTATCAGCCGTAATTGCCTATTTTTAACCTTTCAACATTACAACATTACAACTTTTCAACAACTAACATGAAAACCTGGCTATTGATTTTTATCGGGGGTGGTATTGGTAGCCTGTTGCGCTATATTGTTAGCAGGGTAGTCAACAGAAGTATTGTTTCGGCATTTCCTTATGGCACTTTCATTGTTAACGTAACCGGCTGTTTCCTGATCGGTTTTTTTATCTTCTATTTTTCCGAAACGCGATTTGGAGCAGCATCATTGCCCTGGCGGATCTTTTTGATTACGGGTATTTGCGGTGGTTATACAACGTTTTCTTCATTTTCTTCAGAAAATATTCTGCTGCTGACAAATAATCAGCTACTTACCTTCATGGCCTATACCTGCGGGAGTTTAGCGCTCGGTTTTTTAGCAACTTACTCCGGAATTTTACTCGCTAAAAATTTTTAGAATGAAAACCGGTAAAATATTAATTGTTGCGGATGACAGCGCCCCTTCGGTTAAGGCGATACAATTTGGTTTCAATTTAGCGAGGGACCTTTCAGCAGAAGTTATTCTGTTAAGTGTAATCGACCCCATCGATTTCCTTGGAAATCCTGACGCGGGTATATTTCCGGATGATGCTTTGATGGCCGCAAAGGCAGAGGTGGAGACTTTCCTGGTTGAAATGAAAGAGAAGCATGGAGCAGGTATTGAAACCGAAGTGTTAACGCCGGTAGGAGATATCCTTTCTTCAGTCACTAAAATTGCTGTTCAACGGGGAACTTATCTTATCGTTTCCGGTACTCATGGACGTACAGGGTTAAGTCTTTTATTTAAGGGGAGTATATCGCAGTCAATCATCCATCACTCAAAAATACCGGTTATTGTAGTCCCTGCGGCTTATTGACGATTGTATTGCTTGTCCTATTTCACTACTATACTTACCGTTTGCGTGGTATGCGCGCTGAAATAACCCAGGCATGCCGGGCTTATATTTGATGGCGGGTTTGAAGGTGCGACGCCGCCACCGGGCCCACCCAATTGCTGATTCATCAGGGTAACCCAGTAAGTAAAAATCGGCTTATCTATGCATTGCATTTCAACCCTTACCGAATCACCGGGATAAATATCAGTTGCATTTTCAACTAGGTCGCCGTTTACATATCTGCCGTTGGTAAATTCGTCGTCAAAAGCAAAAATCGCATCAACCTGAACGCTGTTTACCCAAAGTACAAACCGGTACTGGTTTGCAACATCCGAAGGATCCTGCAAGTGGATGGTGACTTCTTTCCGATTTTTTTTGGGGTCGAAATCATTGTTTTTTGAAGTGACGGAATCAATTGGAACCGTGGCAGGCATTACAGAAGTTGCGGTATAAGTTACTCCACCTGTCACCACGGTCATTTTATATGTCCTGCCTGCTATCCCGGCCATTTGTGGTGTGGTGTATGTGCCATTCGGATCCTCGGAAAACGGGTAAGTGTGCCCTTCGTCATCACTAACAGTGACTATTGCACCCGAAACGGGCGGGTAGGTATTTGTAGAAGTAAAAGGCACATTGCGGCTAAGGGTAATAAATTGCGGACCTGAAACATTGGTGATATTGCCCTCAATAACCAATTTTCCGCTATTGTTTGCCAGCTTCAAATCGATCACCTTATTACACGAAATGCTTACTGCTGCAATAACCAGGGTAGCTATATATATCTTAATGTTCTTCATCCTCATCCCGTTCAAAATTTAAAATTCCAGGTAATTGAAGGTATCCTTGTAGCAAAGATACTGGTCTCCACAGCTTCGGTGGTGTTTGGGTTTGTCTTGCTATCGCGAAAAGTAATAATATAAGGATCGCGGTGCGCATAAACATTATAAATCCCAAAAGTCCAGCTCGAATGGTATTTTTTATGCTCTTTCCCTTCCAAAGTGGCGCCTATATCCAGCCGGTTGGCTGATGGCATGCGGTAACCGTTACGCGAAGAATAGGAAAACGTGGTTAAACCGCCGATCTGGTATTTGCCCGTAGGAAAGCTAACCGCGTTGCCGGTTCCGTATACAAAATCGCTTGAAAAGGTCCATCGTTTATTTAACTGGTAAATCCCTACGACAGAAAGATCATGCGTGCGGTCCTGCCTTGCCGGAAAATACCGGCCATTATTGATGGCCGCGAATTTCAGTTCGGTACGTGATAACGTATAACCTACCCACCCGTTGAACCGGCCAAACTTTTTCTTTAAAAAAAGCTCGATACCGTATGCCCTGCCGCTGCCATAAGTTAACAAGGATTCAACATCAGGATTAACGATCAATTGGGCCCCATCTTTATAATCAATCTGGTTTTGCATCCATTTATAATACACCTCTGCAGAAAACTCGTAGTTATTTTCATCAAAATTGGTAAAATAACCGGTTGCTGCCTGGTCAGCTATTTCGGGCTTGATATTATTACTGCTCAAAACGTACAGGTCAGTTGGCGTGCTGCTGGTTGAATTGCTTAACAGGTGAATATTTTGGGTGTTGCGGTTATAAGAGAATTTAACCGAGCTATTTTCGCTTAATAAATAACTTGCGGTAAAACGCGGCTCGAGGTTTAAATAACTTTTCACAGTGTTCCCCGAAGCATAAGTCTGGGATGTTAAACTATTGCCTGCCGCATCATAAGTTTTAAACGTACCGGGACCCAGTAAAAATAATCCGCTTAGCCGCACTCCATAAAGTAAGGTCAATTTATTATTTAAACGCCATTCATCACTAAGGTAGGCAGCATTCTCATAGCCATACCTTTGCTCAACGCTTTCATTGTTAAAGTTTGAGTTTGAGTTGGTGGTAATACTACCCGGGGCAATGTTATGATGTAATATATTTAACCCGAATTTAAGCGTATGATCAGAGGTCATTGAGTATTGCAGGTCCTCTTTAAAATTTACATCCGTAATTTGCGAGGTGGCTTTAAAATAATTACTGCTCTGGAAATCCTGGATGGTATAGTTGTAATTGCTGAATACCACAGAAGTATTTGAAAAAAGGCGATTGTTAAATAAATGATTAAAACGGATGGTACCTGTTGAATTGCCCCAGTTGGTGCCAAAAGTATTTTTAAGCAACAGCACGTCTTTACCAAAATACCCTGAAATATAGATGGCGTTTTTATCATCGAAATGATAATTGGCTTTCGCGTTCAGATCATAAAAATAAAGAGAACTCCCTTTCAATGTGGAGTCGGACGAGGCGTGCAAAAAAAAGTCGATATATGTTCGGCGTGCGCTTATCATAAATGACCCTTTGTTTTTAACGATCGGCCCTTCCAGCTTTATTCTTGAAGATATAAGCCCCAGGCCGCCCTGAACAGTATAATCCTTGTTATTCCCATCGTTCATTTTTATATCCAGTACCGATGATAAACGACCGCCGTATTCCGCCGGCATGCCGCCTTTATAGATACTGACATCTTTAATAGCATCTGAATTGAACGTTGAGAAAAATCCAAAAAAATGCGATGCATTATATACGGTGGCCTCATCCAGCAGTATCAGATTTTGGTCGCTGGCCCCGCCGCGCACATAAAAGCCCGTGTTTCCTTCACCTGCCGATTTAATACCCGGCAGCAGTGATATTGTTTTTAAGATATCTTTTTCGCCTAATAATACAGGCACATTATTTACCTGTGCCATATTTAGCTTTTCCTGGCCCATTTGCGGCGAAGTAACATTGTCGTTGTTCGGCTTGTTCGACCGGATCACTACTTCATTCAGTTCGCTTTTTGAATGCAGGCTAACGTTATATACCCGGCTCTGGTTAAGGGTTACTAGTTGCTCTATGGCGTTATATCCAATATAAGTGAATACAAGGGTGTAATTCCCTGCCGGAACAGATATGGAATAAAAACCATACGAATTGGTTATTGTTATTTATGCCATCATTAGCTATTTAACCACTTGTATCGCCCAAAAGTCACTTGCAAGGCTACTATTTGCTACATAACCATAAGGCAAATAAAAGTAGCCGGCGTCGCCCCAATCGGGTCCCCAGCTGTTACGGACAATAAAGTACTGTTCTTTATCATTATAGCCAACGGCCAGCACAGCATGTCCACCTACAACCGGTTCGCCTGGCGCCGGCACCGAAGCATAGCCTGTTTGTGCTACCATCCCGTTATCAAAGCTTGAATGCAGGATAATCCCCATCACAAATGGGCTGCCGTTATATAAACAGGTTTTTAACTGCGCTAAATCGTTACTTAATGACAAATATTGGGTCACGACATTATTTAAGGCATCCTGGTAGCATTCATCTGTTGGCTTCGTTTTCAGATCGTTAGCATCATAGGGCCATAGTGTTTCATTACACACGCCCAGCGTATTTACAATTTTCATCCCGGTTCGTATTTGTGCCCCGCTATCTGCGGTAACATCGCCCTCTTCAACACGTTCATTATAATAAATAAACAATCTTGCCGGCGTAAAGTCGGTAATACCCTGTTTAATCATTTCGTATTCAAAAGCCCCGCCTATGGCGTTACCTGTACAAGAGTTGTATTGCCCCTGGTTATAAACCGGCGGGCAGTGCGGCCGTAAGTCCACTTTGGTTGGCAAAACATTTATCGTCTGGTTAACAGCCCCATATTTAAAATCCCTGCTATCGGGTTTGTCTTTTATCCATCCTTTTTTGTGTTTCATGATTTAATAAGGTTAAAAGGTTAATATGATGGCGCTTAAGGGAACGCCGTTTTTTAAATAAAAGTAAGTAAAGAATGCCACGGATGGCAAGCGTAGTTAAACGGTATTTTGAAACGGTTTTTACGTAATATATAAGGTCGTTTAAATTTCAATCAGAGCCATTCAGCGGTTTCTTTATGACCGAACGGCTCATAGTTAATATATTGCACAAACCGCGGGAGTGACGAAGTATTTGGGCTGCTTCCATGGGGCAGCGCATGGTGCCACAGGATAAAGTCACCCGCGTTTGCTGCAATTGGCATCGGCCCTAAAGCGTAAAGGTCCTGCTTACGCGGATCTGCTCCCTGGGGCAGCTTATTTAACCAGTCGCCAATCACGTTCTGAAAACCCGGCACCAATGTAAACGCTCCCTGGTTGGCTGCCGTATCAGCCAGGTACAAAATTCCCTGTGTCCCAAATGGCATAGGTTGCTTGATACTCGAATCCCAATGGAGCCGCGGCCCGGGGAAATGGTAATATTCGTTCTCGGGCGGATTAAAACCAACCCTGTCGGTATTTACCCAAAGGTCGGTCCTATTCCATAATTGTTCATAAGCCCTCCGGATCTTTGGCGAATTGCGATTCTTATCAAGCAAGGGGTGTTGAAAAAGCTGTATCATTATCCCCTGTTTTGAAGGATGAACCTTATACCATGTATTTGAATCGTATCTGTCAATATCAAGATGCCGGCAAATTACATTTACAGCCGCGTCGCTATCCGCTTTGCTTATGGCTTCCCTGATAATTACATAGCCATTTTTGTCCCAAAAAGCCAGTTCGTCAGCAGTTAGTACACCATTTTCAGTTTCATATTCGTTTTTTGCGATATTACTGCCGATAATCAGCTGGTTAAACTGCTTTATTTTTTCCGCGTCGGGGTTACCGCTAACCGTGGTTATCCAGTTTTCAAACTGTTCAAATGAAGGGCTTTCACGAAAAACGAACGTCATTGTTTGCTCAAGCCCCAGCCCAAGTATTTTCAATAAAGTAGTATCTATTGTCCATTCATCATGAAATGAGCCTTGCGGCAGTTTGCCTTCTCTTTTTAAAATGGATTTATTCCAGTAACGCTTTAAATGCATTACATTTAGTTTCCCGGTTTCGGTTGATGGGGTAATAGGTAAATCCGTTGGTTGCACTTTAAGAAGGTTTAATGATGGGCATAAAAATAAATAAAACTATCTGTAATTTTAAAAATTGGACGAGCGGCATTTGAAATAATGTCAATAAAAAAAGGGGCAATAAATTTTATGTTTGCTGTCGTTTTTTTCAGATTAAAACAAGCGCGGTTTGTGCAGGTAATTTATTGATTTGAATTGTACTATATTTATCAGTTAATGAAAGTATTTTTCCTCGCGCTTGTCTTACTTTGTTTTTGCTGCATAACAACAAATGCACAAGGGACCTTTTGCCCGCCACCGAATATTGGTTTTGAAAGCGGTACCTTCAATGGATGGAGCTGCGATACAGGGAGGGTTGATTCATTAGGACACTTATCGCTTATTTCATGCCAGCCTGCACCAGGACGGCAAACGATAATTGATGCTAATTATTACCCGCAAATTGATCCGTTTGGCAAATTCCCTACTTTGTGCCCTTACGGCGGCAGTCACTCCATTAAATTGGGTAACCAGGATACCAGTAAAAGGGCCGAAAGCATTTCATATACATTTACGGTGCCCGAAGGTGCCAATAAATATAGTATCACTTTTTACTATGCTGTAGTAATACAAAACCCACCGCACCTTAACTTTCAGCAACCCAGGTTTACTGTAAAAACATATAACCTTACTGATAATACTTTCATTACCTGTTCTTCTTTTGATTTTATTGCCTCTGATACCTTATCGCAGTCCGGCTTTAAGCACTCCGATACCGTTTTAAACAAGCGAAGACCGGCAACGGTATATTATAAAGACTGGGCTCCGGCTACTATAAACCTTCAGGGTTGTGCAGGTAAACAGGTGAAGCTGGAGTTTGCGACGAATGACTGCACTCTCGGAGGTCACTTTGGGTATGCTTACCTTGATGTAGCAGAAGATTGCTCTTCGCCAATTGTCGGGAATTCCTATTGCAGTACGCAAACATCCATGGCTTTAACCGCACCCGGAGGCTATGGCAATTATAAGTGGTACACTCCTGACCTGTCGCAACTAGTACACGTAGGCCAGGTGTATAGCATTTCGCCGCCGCCTGAAGATGGCACCAAATATGCCGTTATTATGGAGCCGTTTGAGGGCTACGGTTGCAGGGAAACCTTATATACCACTGTAAGCGAAAACAAGGCGGCTTTTATTTTTAAAACGGCCGATACTTTATGGGGGTGTGAAAAAACCGGCGTTGACCTAACGCTGCCATCTGTTACGGCCGGCAGCAGCAGCGATCTGCAGTTAAGTTATTTTACGGATATGTACGGCTTGAATTACCTGTACAAACCACAAAAAATATTAACCAGCGGCACCTATTATATCAAAGCAGTAAACCGCGAAGGCTGTATCAGCGTGCAGCCTGTTAATGTAGTGGTTGCTAACCCGGTTATAACTGTTGTTGATCCACCGTCTGTAACTTACCCGGTTACCGTGGATCTTTCCTCAACTTTTACCCGCCAGAATAACGCGGTTTACGAATATTTTAAAGATGCGGCCGCAACGAATATAGTTGCAGATTACCAGCACATAGCCCATAGCGGTACCTATTATATTAAAGGGACAAATAAATCGGGGTGTATTACTATAAAACCGGTAAACGTTACTGTGTTTCCGCCACCGCCGCCGGTGGTGAAGGCCGCAAATACTTTTACACCAAATAATGACGGTATTAACGACTACTTTTCATTAACCATAACTGGTTTTGGCTCATTTGGTTCGGTAAGGATTTACAACCGCTACGGCCAGCTTACTTTCGAATCAAAATCACAGGATATTTTATGGGATGGAAAATTCAGGGGGCTACCCGCTGCAACCGGAACCTATTATTGGATATTTGAGGGAACAAACACCTATTATAATACCAAAGTAACCGAGTCAGGATTTATTACCTTGCTAAGGTAATCGTCTCTTGTTTAACTTAAAAAAAATGAGCATAAGGCAAGCCACTGAAAATGATGTCGACGCAATCTGGGAAATTTTTAAACTAGTTGTTCAATCCGGCGATACTTTTGCATTTGCCCCTGATACAGGTATTGCAGAGATGCAAAAAATATGGTTTGCACCCGGCATGAACACTTTTGTTGCTGAAGAGAACGGAAAAATAACCGGATCGTATTTTATCAAACCCAATCAGCCGGGCTTGGGTTCACACATTGCTAACTGCGGTTATATGGTTGACCCGGTAGACAGGGGCAAAGGCATAGCAGGCCAAATGTGCACACATTCAATAGGAATAGCAAAAGCGCTTGGGTACAAAGGGATGCAATATAACCTGGTAGTAAGCACTAATTTAAAAGCAGTAAAACTTTGGAGAAAATGCGGCTTTAACATAATCGGCACAATTCCTGGCGGGTTTAATCACCAGGAATTTGGGTATGTGGATGCCTATATCATGTTTCGCCCGATAGACTGATAGCATAAAATAAAATAATAAATTCCTTAAAAAGTTTTCGGATATTGTTAAATTGCATCTCATTAACCTTAACCTTTTTACAGATGTTTACCAACAGATCTACTTAAAGACTTTCGATCAGCAAAAAACTATTGCCCCGGTTTAATTCATCGAATTTTACCGGGTGATGCACCGGCGGCTTTTTTTAAATTGCCCATGGCTAACCTGAATTACAATAACAACCTAAATATTTTATCATCAAAAACAACGCTCATGAAATTAGTTACGTGGAACATGCAAGGCTCAAATCACAGCACTGAAAATAAGTGGAATACAGGCGTGATGAATTTTTTTTCGAATGGCGCCGATGTTTGCTGCCTGCAGGAATGTGGTGCAGTGCCGCAGTCGGCTTTAATTGTTTATCAAAACTATTGTGGTATTGCCAATTTGCAGTATTGGACATGGGGTGCAGAACGCGCCTTAAAATACATCTTATTTTACCCGGCAGACCCAAACGGCAATCGCTGCAATTTAGCTATTGTGTCGCGTACAGAACCCGTTTCAGGCACAATCGTATACCCTGGGGCAGCGCCTATATGGCGGCCCGCTTTAGGTTTTCAGTATAACGCCACCCATTTTATTTTCAGTTTGCACGCCATTAGCCCCGGAGGACCAGATGTGGTGGGTTTGTTAAATGCAATAAATGCTGTTGCAGGCAACCCTGGTCAAACCTGGGAAGCAGCAGGTGATTTTAACCGTGAGCCGGCAACCGTAGCCACTGCATTTACAATTTGCCCGCCTGATGCCGATACCTATAGTGTAAATAACCCCAATAAAAGGATAGATTATGCAGTTAAAATTAACGGGGCTGTGGTTGTCGGCTTCGTACAGGGGCCAATTATGTCAGATCATTATTCGGTGGCCTATACATTTTAATAGCATCAGATCATATTGGCTAAGAGTCAGTTTATGAATAAATTGTTTTATTGATGAACCTGATGCATGGTCGGCTTTAAATCATGGTATAGCTGCCGGTATATTTCAAATTGTTTTGCATATACCGCCGCATTTTCAGGATCTGGTTTGACGAACCGCATCTGAGACAGGAGGGGCGCTGGATAATTTTGAGATAACCCGCAAGCTTTCATGGCAATAAAAGCGGCGCCAACGGCCGAGGCATCATCAGATTGCACAATGGCCAGGTTTTTCCATGTAATATCCGCCAGCAGCTTTACCCAAACTTCGCTTTTAACAAAGCCGCCGCTGATATTTACCTGTATGATTGGTTCTGAATTTTGCTGAACAGCGTCCAGTACGTCTTTCAGTGCAAAGCAGATGCCCTCCAACACAGCTCTGGAAAAGTGATCTTTGGTATGTTGCAATTTTACACCGAAAAATACGCCGCAGCTCTCGCTATCCCATATCGGGGCACGTTCTCCGGTAAGGTAGGGTAAAAATATTAATCCATTGGCTCCGGCGGGTATTGCAGCAATCTGTTCAAAAGCCACCTCGTATTCAGCAGTAGAAAGGTCTGGGCCTGAAAAGTTTTTGAGCCACCATTGTATGGCTATGCCGCCATTATTAATAGGGCCGCCGCAGATATAGGTTTGGTCGTCGAGAATATAACTGAAGGTCATGGCAGCCTCGTTGGGTAGGGGCTTATTGCTGGCCACCCTTACAGCACCGCTGGTACCGATAGTGATTGCAGCTACTCCTGGCTTATCGGCCATACTGCCCAGGTTAGCACAACAGCCGTCGCTTGCCGCTATGGTTACCGGTGTACCGGGCATAAACAAACCTGTATCGGGCAAACTGACCTTGTATTTTTCAGTATAATTGGCGGGCACGGGGCGTGAAAGCAATTTGTCGTTAATCCCGGCCATTTTAAGTGCATCAGGGTACCATTCAAAGTTCACAATATCAAATAAACCGGTACTTGATGCGATGGAATAGTCAATAACAAATTCGTTAAAAAGCTTGTGCCAGATAAATTCTTTAATACCAATAAATTTTTGAGCCTTACTGTAGATGTCCGGGTTATTTTCTCTTAACCAAATGAGCTTACAAAGCGGCGACATGGCATGTAGCGGGGTGCCCGTAGCTGTATAAATCGCCATCCCCTCAGGCGTTGCCCTTAGCCTTTGGGCGATGACTGAACTCCTGTTATCCGCCCAGGTGATCATAGGCGCAAGGGCATTGCAGTCTTCATCCACCGCTATCAAACTGTGCATGGCGCTGCTTAGGCCAACGGCCAGGGGCTGTGCGCCGGTTTTAAGGATGATCTCGCCAACGACCTCTTTAAAAGCCTTCCAGATATCGCCTGGATCTTGTTCATGATAGCCGGGGTTGGGCGAATTGAATCCGTAATGCTGCTGGCGTTCGGTAAAAGATTTACCATCCGGATCAACTGCTACAGCTTTTACACTGCCCGTACCTATATCAATACCTAAAACGTATTCCATACCAATGATTGTAGCCGCAAGGTAGGAATTTCGGGAAAATTGCAACCATCAAATCTTAAATGCCCTTAAATCCAGCGCATCCTTTGATATCCAATTGAATTATCTGTCAATTAAATTGCCTGCTGATCTGAATTTTTACTTAATTTGGGATCGTAAACCCAAATTTTAAAATATCAAAAAAAGCATGAAAAACTTACCTGTAAGCGGCGTATTGCCGGTTCCCCGTTTTTTAAGGGTACAAATCATTTTATTAATGGCTGTTTTTTCAGCATTCACCGCATTGGGGCAAGCCCATATATCATCAGGACTGGCAAAGGACCCCGACGTGGTTGGACGATGGGATATTACGATGGACAAAGGCGGTAAAAGCATCCCTTCGTGGCTTGAGGTGCAGAGATCTGGCACCCATACGCTCATTGGCCGTTTTACCTATGCATTTGGCAGCGCACGGCCTATTTCCGAGGTTAAGCCCAGCGGTAATAAATTTAGTTTTTCTATCCCGCCGCAATGGGAAGAAGGAAACAGGAATATGGATTTTGAATTTGAAGTCAACGGCGACCAGATCAAGGGCACCATGGTTTATACCGATGGCGTTTCGTATAACTGGACAGGAGTAAGGGCCCCAAAAATGGCAAGGGAAAAAGCGCCTGTTTGGGGCACACCTGTCAAATTATTCAACGGTAAGAACACCAAAGGGTGGCATACTGACGGTGATAACCAATGGATTGCTCAAAACGGTGTTTTAAGAAGCCCGCATTCAGGCGCCAACCTGATCACCGATAGAACTTTTAGTGATTTTAAATTGCATATCGAATTCAGGTACCCGCAGGGCAGCAATAGCGGCATTTACCTGCGCGGCAGATACGAGTGCCAGATCATCGACACCAAGAGTGGCAACCCCGAACCGATCAATAACCAATTTAGTTCGATATACGGCTTTTTGCCGCCCAACAAAATGATGGCGAAAGATCCCGGTCAATGGCAAAGCTATGATATTACCCTGGTGGGCAGGTTGGTAACCGTAGTTGCTAATGGAACTACCGTAATATGCAATGCCGAAATACCAGGCATTACCGGCGGAGCCATCAACAGCAGGGAAGGCGAGCCAGGCCCGATATTGATCCAGGGTGACCACGGGCCGATTGATTTCAGGAATATTGTGATTACGCCGGCGAAATAGGGATTTTTAATTAAAACCGATTATAATACTAAAGCCTCCGAAAATTCGGGGGCTTTTTGCTGCCAGGACAAAGGCCGGTTATTAGTTTAAAATGTTTTCGGAATTCAATCGTCTCTCTAAAAAAGCCTTACTAAACAATTAGCGGCTTAACGTACTTTTGTAAAAATGAAACAACGCCTTCCTTTTGTATTACTGGCTTGGATACTTGCCGATATTTATTTTTTCACGCTATTGCTACCTTAACGAGTAATCAATTTATTTTATGGGGATACTGGCTGTTTGATCTGCTGATCGCCTTAGGATTTGCTGTAGTGATCAGGCAGCGCAGGACTAACCGGCCGCCGGGAAATTCAATTGCATGGTTAATGGCTCTAACCTTGCTGGTTTTTGTTCCTAAAATTTTCGCCTCGCCTTTATTATTGCTGGAGGATATTATCAGGGCGTTCCGGCACTTTCCGCCCCATAGTATCTGGGTTAGTGAACTGGCCGTATTAATTACCGCTTTCGTGTTTTTAAGTTTACTTTACGGTATGACGGGCGGGCGGCACCGCTATAAAGTACACCGGCTTACGCTAAAATTCCCTGACCTTCCGAACGCGTTTGATGGCTTTACAATAACCCAATTATCAGACATCCATGCAGGCAGTTTTACCAGCAAAAAGGGTGTTGAAAAAGGCGTATCCCTTGTTAACGAGCAAAACAGCGACCTGATATTATTTACCGGCGACCTGGTTAACAATGTGGCCAGCGAAATGGATCCATGGATAGATACCTTCGCTAAACTGAAAGCACCTTTCGGCAAATATTCAGTTTTAGGTAACCATGATTACGGCGACTATACCCGCTGGGAAAGCGAAGCTGCACAAGCCGCCAACCTGGTTCGCCTGAAAAAAGTACACAAAGAGATTGGCTTTAAGCTTTTGCTGAATGATGCGGTACAGGTAAAAAAAGATGGCGGTTCAATTGCGTTGATAGGAGTAGAGAACTGGGGGAAAGGTGGATTCCACAAATATGGTAGTTTAACCAAAGCTGCTGCAAATGTTACTGATGATGAATTTAAGATCCTGATGTCGCATGATCCTTCGCATTGGGAAGCAAAGACCCTTGAACATGATAAACACATCAACCTGTCGCTGGCCGGGCATACACACGGCATGCAGTTCGGTATCGAGCTGTTTGGCTTTCAATGGAGCCCGGTGAAATACGTTTACCCGCAATGGGCCGGTCTTTACGAAAAGAAGGGCAAATACCTTTATGTAAACCGAGGCTTTGGCTTTTTAGGGTTTAAAGGCAGGCTGGGTATCTGGCCGGAAATTACGGTGATCACTTTAAAGAAAGGTTAATCAGGAATTCATATTAAATAACAAAGCCCCCCGATTTATTGGAGGGCACTGAAAAAGTCCTTTAAAGTTAAATAGGTAGTTTTACAACTAAAATGGAGGCTCTGAGAATCGTCTGCATGAAAGTGAGCTCCACCACCTTCCCAAACAAGTCAAAGAAAAAGAGGGCTGTTTTCATTATTGAAAACAGCCCTCTTTTGATGAATAGTCACTTTTTCAGTGCCCTCATTTATTGTGGGCTTTGCTACACCCGGAACTTAGTTAATTCTCGGTAATTTGAATAGATAAGTTTTGTATCTTTGTTAAACAAGATATTTGATAAGGATGGAAACAGTTTTGTTACAGATCAATAATAATAAAGCTTACAAACTGATTGAAGATCTGGAAGCTTTAAATATAGTTAAAGTATTAAAAAAAAGTTCGCCCACCAAAGGAAAACTATCCGATCGGTTTTCTGGGTCACTGAAACTTTCGGATGAGGAGTACAATAATTTTCAAAAATCCATAGCTGATAGCAGAAACGAGTGGGACAGGGATATTTAATAGACTCCAATGTTGTTATCGGTTATTTGGACAGCAAATTACCGCCAGACGGAATGGAAATAATGCATTCCATAATTGATGACATCCCTAAAATTTCTGTAATTACTAAAATTGAGGTTTTGAGATTTAATACAACACCTGAATCCTATAGGATTCTTCAGGATTTTGTAAGCGAAAGCATAATCCTTGATTTGAACGGGATTGTTGTCGATAACACCATTTCTATTTGTAAATCACGTAAAATTAAACTACCTGATGCCATTATCGCGGCAACCGCGTTCGTAAATGACATCACGTTGATAACCCGGAATATTTCTGATTTTAAAGGAATAAATGGTCTGAAATTACTAAACCCATGGGATTTACCGGCTAAGCAAGCATAATAATTTATTGGGGTATAATAGCAAAGCCCCCGATTTCTCGGGGGCTTTTCGGTACCCAGAGCCGGTGTACAATTATTGTACTGATTAATTGGGCTAAGTGATGATTTATGAATGAAAACCCTTATTATAGGTCATAAAAAAGGCTTTTTATTATGATAGATTATGACCGATGAAGTTTGATTAAGACAAAAAGTGTATGTATATTTGAATGTTTCAATACAATTTACATACACAAATGGCAAAGCCGAAATTCTATCTTGAACCCCGATCAACCCCAAACGGCAAGCAAGCAATAAATATGTTTTATTCCATCGGGTCAGGTAAACGACTACAGTACTATACCGGGATAAGAATTGATATAAAATACTTTCGGCCCGAATGCAACAGCAGTAATACCATAAAGCCCATCAGGAACACTGCACCCTATTCCGATCAGGATAATAATAAACTTGCAGACATTGCAGCCAACGCGGTAACAATTGCATCTACGGCCAAAGGCGACAAACTCACAGTACAATATCTTCGTGAACAGTTGGATTTTATTTTTAAGCCAAAACCTGAAGCCAAACCTGATTTTAAACATGACGTAATTACATTTTTTGATAAAATCATCGAAGATAGCAAAAGCGGTAAACGGCTAATTTCAACCGGCAAAAACAAGGGTAGTAGGTATTCCCGAAATTCCATTAAAAACTACGGCATAGCTTTATCGGCGCTTCAGCGGTACATGAAATATTCGAAAATTAACGCCTTGAACTTTGAAGATATAAACAAAGATTTTTATGAAGATTTTAGATTTTATTGTTATTCGGTCGAGCAAAAAGAGAAATCAACATTTGCTGGCTATATCAAAGATATTAAAACCGTAATGAGCGAAAGCAATACTACAGGGTTCAATACTAAAGACTTTGTGATGCCTTCGTATGAAGCTGACACTTTGTATTTAAACGCCGATCAGATAAACAAAATATCTGCTTTAGATTTATCAGATAAAACGAAATTCTTTAAAGCTGTAAAAGGGAAAGAAGTTGTAAATATTAACTACTCTGTTTTAGATAAAGTCAGGGATTTGTTTTTAATTGGTTCATATACAGGGCTGCGATTCAGTGATTATAGCACGTTGGAGCCTTCAAATATTAACGGAAATTTTATCAATATCAAGCAAATTAAAACAGGGGGCCGGGTAACCATTCCGATCATGAGCCGCCTACACCCCGTGTTAAATAAATACCCAGGTGAGTTGCCTACTATGTCTAATCAAAAATTTAACGACTACATTAAATATGTTTCAGAATTAGCGGGCTTGACTGAACTAATAACAGTAAAAAACACAAAAGGCAATACCGATAATGAGAGCATCAAGCCTCTTTATAGCTTAGTCACAAGCCATTGCTGCCGCCGCAGCTATGCGACCAACATGTTTAAAGCTGGCATCCCCCCGATGCTTATAATGAGTGCAACCGGCCATAAGACGGAAACCAGCTTTTTGAAGTATATAAGAGCTACAAATGATGATAAAGCAAAGTTGCTATCAGAGGCGTTGCAAAAGTTAGGACTATAGCCTATTTTCATGAAATAATATAATTATTTCTTTATAGTTAATTTTATTTCATACATTTGATTCAAACATGATGTAAACTTGATTTCATTAGACGAACATAAAACTTTAGGGCCGCGCACTTAAAGGGTTTTGATTCGGTGAATAGCAAGGGTAATAAATGTAAAAAAGGTTCGCGCACGGGCCGATCAATTTACATTAATTATCAATCTATGCAAGTTATCACAATGTCGCATCAGGACGTTAAAGAACTCGTTCAAAACGTAGTTAATTTGACAATCCAAAACCTCAAATTAGAAAATCAGTTACCTTCCGAAAATCTAATTGCAAGTCAAGATCAGCGCTTTGACAGCAAGGGCCTGTCTGATTACCTGGGGTGTACCCCACAAACAATCTGCGTTTATAAGAAACGCGGCGTATTTCCTTTTTATCAAACTGGCCGAACTATTTACTTCAAAAAATCAGAAGTTGACGCTGCTTTAGCAAGTAATCGGAAAGGGTTAAAACATGCTTAATCCCAATCAAAGGCATGGTAAGGCTTTTTTACACTTTGTTAGGTTCAATTGGAAGGAAAGTATTCAATGAGCCTCACCGATAGTAGAATAGACTATTTTAAGCAAGTAAAGGAATTTGATTATTTGTGTGTAACTGAATTATCGGGCTTAACAGGTAATTACAGATCGGTTTATTTCGCCCTACTATCAATAAACAATTCTACTTATTGGTCAATTGTATTCGATGTTGATTTTCAATACATCATCCAATTATCAAGGGTTGACAAAGATACTTACCGTAGGGCAATGGACTTTTTTAATGAAAAAGGACTATTTGACAGTTACGAAAAGGGTATGAATCAATGGGCCAGGGCTAAGATTTCATTAAAAGTGCTACACGGAAAACCGACTGGCAATACGGTTAGCGGTTCAGTTACCAATGTAGATAGCTGTGCTGTTAGCAATCCGGTTACCAATACAGTGTCCAGTGCGCACATTAATAAAACAGTAAATAATAAAACAGTAAAACCTATAAAACAAAAAGCTTTTATTGAATTAGATTTTATTGAGCCTGATTATTCTGAAGCTTTTAATACCTGGCTTAAATTTAAAAAAGAACGGCGCGAAAATTACAAAAGTTACGATAGCACGCTGATTGCATACAATAAGCTAAAAAAAGACAGCGCCAACAATCCCGAAAATGCAAAGCAGATCATTGAAAATGCTATTGGTAGCAATTATGCCGGTTTTTATCCTTTGAAAAATAATCAGTTTGCAAAAACCGAACCAAAAAGCAAAGCACTGGTATTAATCGAACAAGCCGAAAGTTTAAGACGGAAATTCGACAATGAGGAAATTACCCATTTTATAGAGGTTCAAGAAAATCCAAAAGCCAGCGACCCGCTAAAAAGCAATATCGAAGGATTGGCAGAGAAAATGAACGCCGCCTACCAATTAAAAATAGTTAACTCTTAATCATAATAAAAATGAAAAAAAAACCACAAGAACGCAAGCTAATTTTCCAGGACGAAGCTATTTTTAAAAGCATCCTTACAAATTTACCTGAAATCCAAAAAAACGTTATTAAACTTAAAGAGGCTTACGAAAATCTTGAATTAAGCCAGGCTTTTGACGATGAAGTATTTAACGAGTTTATAACATTCGGCACCGGTAAAACAGAGAAGTTATACAATGACGGCTTACACGCCTCGTTGAATGCAATAGGTGCCATCAATAAACAAATCCGGGCCAACTTGCTATCAAATACAGAAACTTATCTGATAGCCTTAAAAACAGCATTAAGCGCTCTTAAAGTCTCGGGCAGGGCAAACGCATCCGGTGACGCTTTCCCGATCAATGTTATTTCTATTGTTAACGGGGTGCCTGTTGTAACAGATAGCGGATATGAAAAAATCAAAGAAGATTTTTGCCGTACATACATCGAAACTGATATTGAGCATGAGGTATATAATAAGCTTCAAAATTTAGCAAGTGCTTATAATTCATTGCTCGAAAGCTTTAAAGAAACAGGGTATAAACCATATTTCGACATGGAAAAATTACAAAATCTTTTGTCAGAAAATGAGCTAACAAAAGCCGTGGAAGTTAAAACCGATGCTACAGCGTTTGTAATAAATTACAATTCTGACTATACAGCCGCTCGATCAAATAGATTGAATGTCAATTAACTAATAAGAGCCAATTATAAACGATAATATTATGAGTGTAAACGTAAATGAAGGGGGCTTGAATTATACCGCAAGCATTGATGATACAGACCTAAACACCCGGCTTAAGACAATCGAAACAAATATACTTGCAACGGGTAAAGCATCGGTAACCGCGTCCGATATGCAAGTAAAATCTATAATGCAATTAAAAATACAATTGCAGTCATACCAGGCGATTGCGGAAAAATCAACCGACCCGGCGCGGCTTATACTTTATAATCAAAAGATTCAGGACTTACAAATCCAAATACAAAAGTTAGGGCGCGCCGGAAAAGAGGGTTTTGATAGTATGGGTAACGCCATTGAAAAAATTGCACCAGCAGTTGCCGCGGTAGTCCCCCAAATAAAAGAGGTAGAGGTAGAAGTTGAAGCGGTTACGCAAAAGGTGGGTAAATTTCAAAATGCAATCAATAGGGCTACGGATGTTCAGGTTATAGGGGCAAGGGTTGTATCTATGTTTAGCCGCCAAATAATCGGCCTTGGCGTTGGTATGTTATCTGTAACGATAGGCGCAAAAGCAATTGAGGCCCTTGCTAAATGGGTTGAAAATTTAAGAATTTTCAACCCGCTTGCTTCAGAGGCTAAATTAGCACTTGAAGAGCTTAATAAAGCCTACGCATCGTCTGACTATACCACTGCAATAAAGAATATTAATGAGCTTACAATTAATATTGACCTTGCTAAAAAAGGCTTTTTGGACAAGACGAAAGTTTTAAAAGAGTACAATACTACGTTAGGTTCAAGTATCGGATATGCCGACAATTTAAACCAGGCTGAACAAGATATTGTAAAAAACGGGAATGCCTTTATTAAGATCACTCTTTTAAAGGCTGTCGCGCAGCTGGCCCTTTCCGATGCTGCAAAGAAAACCTATGAAGCGCAATTAATTGCAGCTAATCCACCTACTCCATTTGGTGGAAAGAACAATAACGGAAGTTTTCAGGGTAATGCGCCCGCTGCAATTAAAAAGTATTATGCCGATTTAAATAAAGGTCAAGCTGATGCAGAAAAGCAAAAGATTTCAGACCTTAACGACCAGGCAAACAAATTCAGCGCAATTGCTAAAAAATCACAACAGGCGGCGGCGGATTTAGCGAAGGCTACCGGAATAGATTTTTTCGACGGCACTCAAGACCCTGTAAAAACACCAAAAGTTAAAACAGACCCTTCGGTAAAAGCAGGGGAAACATTGGTTGCGTCCTATAAAACAGCCTTTGAAAAACTTGATGCCCTTAAGCAAGAATATGCCTCTAAGGAAAAAACCAAAGATCAGCAGGAGATCGACGCAATAAAAGCAAAATTCAAGCTTGAAACTGATAGCCTGATTAAATTAAATGAGGCTCGTGATAAGTTTATAAGGAACTACAATAAAGCGCATGCGGGCGGTGGCGGCGCGGCTTATGCTGACAAGATCGGTGCAAAATATATCGACCCTTCAACATTAGACCCTATCCAGGCAAATGCTTTATCTGATTTGGCCGGTTCACAGGCGGTTGAAAAACTTAAGCCGCAGGTAGAGCAAATGAAATCCCTTTTTAATGAATATCAGGCATTCAAATTAAAAGTTGGTACCGAAACAGCTGATAAGCTTTACGGTAATGAATTGGGCGGGTTTAAAACCTATTTGGCATACCTTAAAAGTTTACAGCCTACCGAAGCGCAATTAAATTCAACTGACCCGACCATAAAGGCGACCGCATCCAAAACAAAAGACTTTTTAACTCCTTTGACAGCTTCAGCAAGCATATCTGAAACAGTACAAAACCAAAAGAATTTAGCTACGCTTTTAGAGCAAAACGAAACTTACGAAGCCCGAAGGAAACAGCTAATTGAAAAGGCAAACGACGAACTTGTGACGGCTTTAAAGGCTGGCTATGTTGATCAGGCCGGGGTTATTTATACGGCCCTTACAGCTCAATTAAAGGTAGAGGATATAGGTCAGGAACAAAAGGTAGAAGCAGCAAAAAAGCTAACTGAAACAATTATAAATGAAACCAAAGAACAAGCTAAAATTACGCTTGATGCCGCAAACGCTAAAATGAATCAGAGAAAGCACACGGACAAATTTCAATTGATACCTACAATAAGATAGCGAAGGCCATAAGCGATGCAAATAATTTAATAAAATCAAATTTACTTGCAAAAAGCTTATCGGAGATCGGGCAAAACCTTTCCTCAATTGGCAGTGAAATTTCACAGACAAATGAAAACTTTGGCGCGTTAGTTTCGGCGGCTGGCTCTGCAATGTCGAGCATATCCAGTATAATGAAACTTGCAGAGGATATGTCTAAAAATGAGGTTCAAATCATTTCAGACGGCATACAGGGATTGATTGGGCTGATAGGCACGCTTACTTCAGCGGCGGCGGCCCGTAAACAGGCGGCTATTGATTATTATAACTCTGTTATTGCATATCAAGATCAATATAATTTGGCCCTGATTCAGCAGCAACAAATCCAGTATCAAACGGACGGAAATATATTTTTTCCTGATTACATGGCACAGCTTAAAGATGCTTCAAAAGCGTTAAGCTCTGCCAATGCCGAAAGCGCTGCAGCCTTATCTTCATTATCAAAAGGTCAGGCAATTGTAGGGCAAAAGGATGTTATAAGCGGCGCTAACGTAGCAAAGGCAGCGGGTAATGGCGCGATGGCTGGCGCGGCGATTGGTGCAATTGCTGGCGGCCCCATTGGCGCGGCTGTAGGTGGAGTTATTGGTGCTGTTGGCGGCGCAATAGTTGGTTTATTTGGCACAAAAAGCAAAAATGTTTTAACGCCACTTTTACAGCAATACCCGGATTTGATACAATATAAAGATGGCGTTGCAACTCTTAATGAAGTACAAGCAAAGGCCCTGATTGCCAATAACCAGGTGACAGCATCGACAAAGATTTTACTACAAAGCGCGATTGATTTAAACGACGAAAGGCTTGCCGCAATCGCTCAAATTCAGGACGCTTTAAAGGCAGTTGTAGGTAATTTAGGTACCGATTTAGATAATGCCCTGGTAACCGCATTTGAAAACGGAACAAGTGCAGCAAAGGCATTTGGTGATAGTGTTAGCGCTGTGATCAGCAACATGATTCAGCAATTTTTGTTTGAGGATATTTTTGGCTCAAAATTCAATGATTTAAATCAGAAATTAAAAGATACAGTAGCGGCGGGCGGTTCATCTGCAGATATTACAAAAGATGTGACCGATTTCTTTAAAACAGCCGGGCCGCTGGTTAAATTATTCGATGACGGATTGACAGCGGCGAAAACGGCCGGTACCGCTTCAGGGCTTACATTGTTTGCCCCAACAGGTGCCGGGGCCTCTTCCACTTTGTCGGGTGCCATTGGTCAATCAATAACACAAAATACGGCCGATATTTTGGCCGGTTCAATGGCTGGCATACAATTAAATACTTTGAGGGCAAACGGCATACTACAAAGCCAACTGTTAAGCCTGGGCCAAATCGCCAACCTTGCACAGGCCCAATTAAATGCAGCGCTTCAAACCGTAGTGAACACCGGCAAAACAGCCGACAATACAAACGGCCTAATTGACACCCTTAACAAAATCGTTGCAAATACCGGTAGTAGTGCGGCGACTGAACTAAGAGCGGCCGGACATTATGGCTATGCTTAAATTCCAACTTAAATCAACCGGCGAAAACTATCCGGCTGATTTTAATTTACAAACTATTACTATGGAAAACCAACAACCCACAGATCAAACAATAAATTTGCTATTAAATATTTTCGCTGACATCTGTATCGGCAAAAACCTAATACTGCATCTTTCCGATATTTATGCATCGTTGGCTAATCTTGAAATATCAATTAAAAACGCTAAAATTAACGATGAACCTACACAAAAAAGGGAGAGCCTGTTAACGGAACTTCAACAAATGGAAAAGTTAATACTTGATCAATTAAAGGAACCATAAGTGAGTATTAATTAATTTTCGGTTTAAAATGCCTTATAGCGTTCTTATCAAAGTTGTAATTAAGCAGATCGGCACGGCGCTTAACTCTGTCTTTAAATGTTTCTTTTTTTATAGGTTCAGGCTGAATTATATCCCCCTTTTTATAAACTACTTTCATTCTGTTAATTTAAATAATTTTTCTCAAAACAAAGCCGGTCGTTGAACTCGACCGGCTTACTTTGGTAATTTGCTTTAAATAATCAACTTCTTTTTACCAGTCGCTTTTTTTAGGTACCCAGCCGTAAGCTTTAAATAATTTTTTATTAATTTTTGCAAAAAATCTTTCGCTTATTGAATCTCTAATTTTTAGGCATTCTGCAATTAAATTTTTATCTTCTAAAGGGTTGTTAATGATTTTGCTTAGTTCACCAACATTCATTTGTGATATTCTTTGTGGGGGTGATGCGTTTCGTGCATTAAGCGTCAATGTACCCGCACCAATAGGGCTGGCAGTTGAGTTTGATAAACTGTTTCGCATTGTATTTTTTAAAATAACCGGGGCCTGCGAAACAGTCACTTGTACATTACATACTATTTGAGAATTAGGTTTCCAAAACCTTGCCCCGGTAGATCGTAAAGATAATTGAATGTCTGATTTTAGCAACGTCATAGTTGTAATTTTTGTACTGGTATTGTTTCGCATTTCAAAAGTACAACAAAATACAATAAATGCAAATTATATTTCATTTATTTTCATTTAAGTGTTTTTGGTACTTATAATGTGCATTATATTTGCTTTATGAAAAAAGTTTTTAAGACAACTCTTAGTATAGAAGAGCTTAGTTCGTTAATCAAAGAAGCTGTGCAGTCGGTGATAAATAATGAACAAAACCAAATAGCCGCTACAGATGATGAAGGTTTTATAAATTTCAAACAAGCTTGCGAATATTTAAAATTATCCAGGTCAACAATGTATAAATTGAACATGAATAACGAGTTGCCGGTGCATCGAAAAGGAAAGCGCCTTTTATTCAAAAAGTCGGAGCTGGCTGACTGGCTAAAGAAGTAAGTTAATACATCAATATACATAAATAAAGCCACAACGCCGTCTAAGCTATGCTACGCGCGTACGTGCGGGGGCGGGCTGGATAAAATCATCTTCACCGCTTGACGTTTTAACCTGGTCGGCTGCAATAACAACGTGCTCAATTCTGCCGATACGCGGAGTTTCCTTTAATTCATTGCCCGCGCTGGTAACATCAACTTTAATCGGTTGTACGTTGTAAATGTCGGGTTTATGACATTTAAGCCACTGTATTTGGGCGTTTACGTCACCCGGTAATTCAGTTTCGGTTATTTCATCGTAAATATTTGTTTCATAGCGGCCCAATTGGTCGTTATATTCCCTTTTGGTTACAACCTTAGTTGTTACAACCTTTTGACCTATGGCCCGTTTATAAAGCGAATTTTCCACTAAAACACTTAACGGCCTTCTGCCTTTGGTCAATGAAATACTTAAAAGACTTTTGCTGCCGTCCGCTTGCTTCTTGTTTTTATTCTTACTGAAGGTTTCCGGCGCGACATTCAATATCTCCGCTATCTGCTGATCATCATAACCGTCTCTGGCTAACCCTTCAACTTCAAGTAATAGCATTGGGTCGTTATAGTCTAAACGCGTTTTGGGGATGCCCCGCCCTGTATTTTTGGTTTCTGCCATGATCATACTTTTATGGTTGCATAAAAATACTTAATTTTTGGATAATATTTGTTCCTAAGGAGAAATTAAACACTCCTTTTCAGCCTATTACATTGAAGATTTAACCAAATTAAAAACATTGAAGGGTTTTTTTTATTTTTTTCAGATCGCCTTTAGTAAAATAGGCGGAGCCTTCAGTCCCCCTTTCACCAAATAATTTTAAATGAACCGCGTCACTATTCATGAAAAGTTCAAGTAATTTGCGTGTTAATATTAGTTCGAAGGAAGGGCTTTCTATTATTGGTTTTAAAACAGACCTATTTTCAGCTGTAGCATTTCCTCTTATTTTACAAATTGTTTTTTTATCAATGTCGCCGTCAAATGTTATTTCAACACTATCAAGTTCAATTCTAATATCGTCTGTTTTTGCCTCCATTATAGCAACAAAGGAAGTAGTTTTATAAATCATTAGAATTGCGGTGTCTTTTTTTGATAAGATACATTTACCCATCGAATTTGTACTTATACTTATTGCGTTAATTTCCTTGCCTGTCACCGGGTTGGAAATTAATTTGAACTTACAGTCATTTTGAGAAAAAGAAAGTTTGAGATAAATAAGCACGTTGTAATTAGTAGTAATTTTTTCATTTTGTGATTTTTGATTAGTGTTTTAGAATAGATCAGGGCGTAATGTAGATTAAATTAACGGCAATGACTTTATTTATTTAGATTACTTACTACCTGGCGGTGAAAAGAAACTTAAGCCGAACCAGTTTAACAAAATAGATGATATTGTGTATGTGATACCGTATGTAGGTGAATAAAAAAAGCCGTAAGTACTTGACTTACAGCTTTTTTACTTTTCGGTATGTACCCAGAGCCGGGGTCGAACCGGCACGGCCTTGCGACCACAGGTGTTTGAGACCAGCGCGTCTACCGATTCCGCCATCTGGGCCTCTTCTCGAACGGTGGATTAATTCGTTCAGAATCGGGATGCAAATGTATTTAAACTCTCTTTAATCCGCAACAGATATTTTTGTCTATAATAACAATCTGCTATTTTATTTAATCTTTCTTCTTTCGCGGTGTCATTCAACTGCTCGTAACCCAGCATTGCCTGCTGCAGGTACTGCTCAATATCTTCCTCAATAGCAAGTACTTCCGCAGTGATGTGGCCCAATTGGCCTGCATCATCCACTTCCATCAGGCGCTCATTAATGTCCATCATTTCCATTAAAAAATCTGCAGGTAATTGTGGTTTTGCACCTTCCTGCAGCAATTCATGGCACTTTAAAATGTATTCAAGCCGCTTAAAAGGGTCAGAAAGCGTTTGCCATGCTTTATTATTAAGCGTAGACAACTCCAGTATTTCCTGCTGTTTTTCATCATCTTCGTTGGCATAAAAATCGGGGTGATACTTTTTACTGAGTTCGTAAAATTTCTTCTTCAGCAAAGCAGCGTCAGGGGTAAAAGATTCCTTTATGCCGTAAAAATCAAAATAATTCATGTGGTAAAGTTAGTCCGAAAGTCGGAAAGTCCGAAAGCCCGGAAGAAGAAAAATGGTTTACAAGTAGATTGTGACGAAAATGAAAAACACGACAGCCGCAGCTACTTTCCGACTTTCGGACTTTCCGGACTTTCGGACTTGTGAAAAATATTCTCATATTTACACATTATTTCACATTATATGCTATTTGAACAGATGCGGCAAAAGCCGTTTTTTATATTGGGTCCATGTGTAATGGAAAACCAGGAACTGCTTTACACCGTTGCCGAAAAAGTGGCCGAACTGGGCCAAAAGTTTAATGTGCCGGTGATCTTTAAAGCCTCGTTTGACAAGGCCAACCGAACTTCTATCCATTCCTACCGTGGCCCTGGGCTTGAAAAAGGCATGGAAATGCTGCTGAAAGTTAAAGAACGTTTCGGGCTGCCTTTAACTACAGATATACACGAAAGCTACCAGGCGGCCCTTGTTGGCGAGGTGGTGGATATCTTACAAATTCCTGCGTTTTTATGCCGGCAAACTGATTTGCTCGTTGCTGCTGCTAAAACCGGTAAAATTGTAAACATCAAAAAAGCACAGTTTCTTTCGGGGCAGGATATGTTTTACCCGGCGCAAAAGGTGCTGGAGGCCGGCAATGAGCAGGTAATATTAACCGAGCGCGGCAATATGTACGGTTATAATAACCTGGCCGTTGATTTCAGAAATATTTATGATATGAAAGCTTTCGGGCACCCCATTTGTATGGATTGCACCCATTCGGTGCAGCGGCCGGGCGGAGCAGGTGGCAAAACCGGCGGCGACCGTACATTTGTACCGATGATGGCGCTGGCAGCAAAAGCCTTTGGGGCAAGCGGTTACTTTATGGAAACACACCCCGATCCTGACCATGCCTTAAGCGACGGCCCGAATATGGTGAGGTTGCATGAGCTGGAAAAAGTAATGGAGCCACTTGTCTGAATCAGAATTTTCAGAATTTTTGAATTTTCAGAATTCATCAATTCTGGCTATTATGTTTAATTATTGAAGCACTAACTCCCCAATATTCTGTTAATTATTAAATTCTGAAAATTCTGATTCAGACAAACATGAAAGAAATTGCAAAAAGGGTTTTTGATATTGAAATTGAATCGTTACATGCTGTAGCGGATGCGATTGACGAGCAGTTTACCAAAGTGGTGGAAGCTATTTTAAATACAGACGGTAAGGTGATTGTCATTGGTATAGGTAAATCGGGTCTCATTGGTAAAAAAATAGCGGCCACTTTTGCAAGTACAGGTACACCCAGCTTTTTCCTTCACCCCGGCGAAGCTTTTCATGGCGACCTGGGCATGGTGGGTAGCGATGATATGGTAATCCTGATCTCTTACTCGGGTGAAACAGATGAGGTGCTTAAACTGATCCCCTTTTTACAGTGGAATAAAAATGAGATCATCGGTATCACAGGCAACCCAAATTCAACCGTGGCTAAAAACAGCCATTACCATTTGAATATTGCCATTCAGCAGGAGGCCTGTCCGCTCGCGCTGGCGCCAACTTCATCTACCACGGCGGCACTTGTTATGGGCGATGCGCTGGCGGTGGCATTAATGGAATCGCGTGGATTTCAGCATGAAGATTTTGCGCGTTTTCATCCTGGCGGCAGCTTAGGCCGTAAACTGCTGGTAAAAGTAAAAGACCTCATGCGCACCGATAATTTGCCTTTTATCAATGAAGAAGCTACGTTTACTGAGCTATTGCTCCGTATGTCAGAAGGCAGGCTGGGGATGGTGATTGTTGGCGATCCTGGCCATGTAAAAGGCATTGTTACTGACGGCGACCTTCGCCGCGCTCTGATACGCCACCCGGATACAACATCGCTCACTGTCACAGAAATGATGACCAAAACGCCGATATTTGTGAATGAAAATGAGTTTATTCACAACGCCGAGCAACTGATGATCGATAAGAAGATCACCGCGGTGGTGGTGGGATCAGAATCGGCTAGGAGCGTGTCGGGGATTTACCAGATCTATAATCAGTAAGGATTGGTCATTGTGTCATTACGTCATTTTTTTATTTGGAGAGCTAACCTTTCAACTTTCCAACATTACAACCTTTCAACAAACAAGGAAAAATGCTAGGATACCACGACCAGCTAAACCGTGAAATAAACCTGCCATCCGTCCCCAAACGGATCATCTCCATTGTACCCTCACAAACCGAATTGTTGTTTTATTTGGGATTGGATGAAAAAATTGTGGGCATCACGAAGTTTTGTATCCACCCGGCTGATAAGGTTGGAAGCGTTGAAAAAGTTGGAGGTACCAAGCAGCTTGATATCGAAAAGATAAAAGCGCTGAAGCCCGACCTGATTATTGCCAACAAAGAAGAAAACGAGCAAAACCAAGTTGAAGAACTTATAAATTTTTGCCCGGTTTGGATCAGCGATATTTATAGTTTTGACGACGCGCTTGATATGATTGAAAGGGTAGGAGCGCTCACCGGAAAGGGACCGGAAGCTAAAATCCTTTCAAGCCAAATAGCCCAACAATTCAACCAAAAAACAATTCAGCAATCAAATCTTAAAACCGCTTATTTTATCTGGCGAAAACCTTATATGATTGCCGGAAAAAATACTTTTATTGACGATATGCTGCTGCGCTGTGGGCTGGTAAACGCTTTTGACGAGGACCGGTATCCCGAAATTGATGCTAAAACACTGATAGCGACAAATCCTGATGTCATCTTATTATCCTCCGAACCTTATCCTTTTAAAGACAAACATATAGATGAACTAAGAGCAATTGTGCCCAAGGCTATCATCAGGCTTGTTGACGGCGAAATGTTCTCCTGGTATGGAAGCCGATTGTCGCACGCCGGGGCTTATTTCAAAGATTTGGTTGATTGGTTGACTAAGTTGGATTAAGTTGATTGAGTTAGAAGATACTTAAATTGACAGTCAATTAACGCTTTGCAAGAAACTTAATCAACTCCTCACCTAATCAACTAAAAATATATTTCTTTATTTCGCAATAAAACCTATCTTTGCAGCCTCTTAAAAATCAAAAACGCGGAAGTGGCGTAATTGGTAGCCGCACCAGACTTAGGATCTGGCGCCGCGAGGCGTGGGGGTTCGAGTCCCTTCTTCCGCACAGCGATTTAAACCCGGTCATTTTGGCCGGGTTTTTTGTTGAGGTTCAATCGGATGATTATTTTAGAATTCAGTTTGTTAAATTATTTTTTTCGAACTAATTTATCTAACCAGCTATCACGGTCTTTTACAATTCCTAAGTACTTATGATACCTAAGGGTCGAAGTTTCTTTGCTAGCGTTTTCTTCAGCTAAAATTTCAAAATGTGCCGCCCGTTCTGTATTGCACTTGTATTTGTTTATAATGCATAGAATTGAATATCCTTTGTATTTTTCAATAGGGAACAAAACACCGGGCATTTTTTCAAGAAGAATCTTTTCGACAGCGTCATAAAAATGAGTTTTCGCTGTTTTAACTACTAGTTCAGCGTAATAAATGTAAGCCTGTGTTTGTACTCGCGGGAATATCACCTCAAAATCAATGGCATGTTTATAAAACTCGATTGCCTTGTCATAATCATTTCTAAGTTGATAAATATTACCTAATGCAAATAATGCCCCTGGCCGATTAAATTGGTCATCAGGATATTCAGAAAATAATTTAGCAATTAATGATTCGGCAACATCCAGAAGGAACGCGTTCTTAGTTTCAACCAATTCTATCGCTTGTATTTTTAAATATTGGGCTCTCCCGTCTTTTCTCGCACGCTCAAGCCTTTTAAAAAAATATTCTTCGTCTTCTTTTGACCAACTTTTTTGCCTATACCAATCTACCATATTGTAAACTTATCAATCATAATATAGTTTAAACATCTTTTGCAAAAAAGTTAAGAATTTCGATGGTTAAATGCAATAACAATTTTATGTTTTGAAATCGCGATGCTAAAACGCCTATTATCCCAAAAACCTTATCTTAGCCTATAAAAGCACCCAGCATGCTCATCCGCCCGCTGCCACCGTCGTTTAATTTTGATAACGGCATCTTGCCGCCGGTTTATGGAGATCATTTTCTGTTTGCCGAAAATTTACACAGGCCCTATGAATGTGATGAACACACATCAGGCATAGGGTTACTGATGACCGGCAAAGGGAAATGTAATTACTACGTAAACAGCGCGAAGAACCAGGTGGATGCCAATAAAGTGTTTTTTATCAACCGTGGCAGTACATTGGCGGTAAGAGCGACAGAAAGCGAATCAGCGCCGGTGCTTTTATTTTTCAACTCCCGGCTGCCCGACCTGGTACAGTATAGCCTGGAGTTTGGCGATGAGGTAATGCTGGAGAAACCTTTTGATAATTTACCCTACGATTTCTCGTACCTGGAAAGGATCCACGCCGACGATAATTTGCACCAGACCATTTTATCGCTGATTGACCTGGGTGCCAGCTGCTCGTCATTTGCCTCGCTAACGGCGGATATGACGATCCGTAACCTGTTTGAAGCGTTGCTGCTGAAAAACCAGGACGCTTACAAACGTTCGCAAAACATCCAGGCGGTGAAGGCATCCACCCGGCTCGAAATTTTTAAACGCGTGGCTTCGGCAAAAGACTGGATGGAGCAAAACTATCAAACCGACATCACGCTTGAGGATATCTCATCCATAGCTGCGATGAACAGCCAGCATTTTTTGAGGATGTTTAAACAGGTGTACATGATCACCCCGCACCAATTCCTCATTGACCTGAAACTTAAAAAAGCAAAAGAACTGCTGGAAACTACCCCAATGCCCATTAATGATGTTTGCCAAACCATCGGTTTTGAAAGCGTTTTTTCCTTCAGTGTACTTTTTAAGAACCGTTTTGGTACCGCACCCTCTTATTACCGAAAAGGCGAATAAAATTCTCCATTTTCGATAAATCCCGGCTTTAAGGTTAGTATACCTTTGTCTTATAAATCAAACAATTACGACAATGGCACAATTAACAGAAACCGATTTTAGTCAATTCAAACTTCGGGTGAACATTAAAACAAGTATTGAAAACGCTTACCGCGCCTGGACAACCGCCGCGGGGCTTAAAGCCTGGTTTTTAGGCGGCCTTGTGTTTACCGATGAAAACGGCGCCCAACGCCCCGATGATTCACCGGCGCAGGTAAATGACAGCTACACTTGCTATTCAGCGAATAAACCTGGTTTGGTGCTCATCACCGGGAAAATATTAAAAGTAAATGGAAAAGATGTTTTCAGCTTTACCTTTTCCAAAGGCTGCCCGGTTACCATCACCATTTATTCGGAACAAAACGAAACCATCGTGGAGCTGATCGAGAGCAACCTGCCCACCGACGAAGAGACCATCAGGCGGCATTATGTGGGCGACTCCAAAGGCTGGATATTCTACCTCACCAACCTGAAATCCGTACTGGAAGGCGGCCTTGATTTGCGTAACCGTAACGAGGACATTAAGAATGTGATCACTCATTAACAATAAATAAAATATCATGGAACAGCAGAGCTATCAATGCAGCATCTTGGTTAACCGGCCTTTACTTGAAGCATTCGCCGGCATCAGCCAGGTTTCTTCGTGGTGGGCCAATGAAGTTAAAGGTCCATCACATCGGTTAAACGACCAGTTCTCCGTTCATTTTGGTAAAACATGGTCTACATTTAACATAAGTGAATTTATTCCGGGAAGAAAAATAGCATGGCATACCATCGACTGTCATTTAGATCTGCTCAAAAACCCGGAAGAGTGGAAAAACACCAAAATCATCTGGGAACTGACAGATGCCGGTGGCAAAACAGAGATCCAGATGACGCATGCCGGCCTGTTACCCGGACTGGAATGTTTTGAGGATTGCAATAAAGGCTGGGATTTTTATGTTAAAGAGAGCCTGTTTAATTTCCTCGAAAACCAAAAAGGGCTGCCGGGAAGCGGCATCATGGCTACTATTAGCGTGGGCGGCAAAACATACTCAGGCATTTTATTTTCAAAAGACCAGCCGGCGCCTCCAGTATCCGGTGATACTATCCTGATCGACGTAAAGGAAACCGCGGTTGAGCATGTGGTATCCGCTTATTCAGCGCATATCCTCGATGATGATTTTGATATCCACAACATCAGGGGGAACTATTATATGTTGCTGCAAAGCCCGGGCGGTACATTGCTAAGCGATCTTAATGAAGTCGTTAATTAAGGCCATCAATTATCATAAAATAAGTAAGTTAATGATAAAACCCGCTAACATATATTAAAAAACTACGACAATGAATCAGCAAAATTACCATTGCAGCATTGCTGCAGACGTTACGCCGCATGAGGCGTTTGAAGCCGTGAACCATGTTAACGAATGGTGGGCTAAAAAAATTGAAGGCAGCGCTGAAAAGCTAAACGATGTTTTTACCGTCCGTTTCGGCGATACTTGGGTTGCTTTTAAAATAGCTGAGTTTATCCCCGATAAAAAAGTTGTTTGGCAGGTGACAGACTGCTACTTGCCCTGGCTGAACGACAAAACAGAATGGAACGGCACTTCGGTCGCGTTTGAAATTTCTGCATTGGGCGATGAAACACAGGTAACCCTGACGCATATCGGTCTGGTACCGGGCGTTGAATGTTACGGCATGTGCGAAGCAGGCTGGAACCACCACTTCAGGGAAAGCTTTTTTAAACTGTTGACAGAACATGTGGGCGCGCCGGAATAACAAAGATGTTTGTGTCGCATCTTAGAAGTCTAAAAACGATTCAGCACAAATTGCCATAAGCCAACGTTTATCAATAGAAATGTGTAGCGTAGCGCTACACCTGCTACACCTGCTACAAAGCGCTACACAACTGACAATTAAAAAGTTAACTGCTGACAAGATTTTGTCACTGACAAAATCCTGTCAGCGGTTTTTTCTGATTCCGGGCAATTTATTTGCATCTCAGGTGTTTTGAATTTGCGCTTTGGCCAAAACTGCTGCTTAATTGGCAAGTAATTTTCAGGCTGAAGGCGGTAGCAGTCAATTTATGGGGTCCGGGTTGCTGACGCCAATTACTATCGGAAATGCACGTTATTTTCAGACGATCGCTGAGTTACAACCATTTCAACCCGGTTCAGTTTGGCCATTTTTTTTGTTTACATTATAAAATAAGCTTTGAGGCTAAATATATGATGAGATATTATAATTTTTATTCTCATCATCTTTTTTTATTTTCATAGCCAAATGCAAAAGAATTTAAACCTGTTACTTTTTGTCCTATTTAGCGTTGTCATCACCAATTTTAGTATAGATAAGGCGTATGCGTTTACACCTATAGTTCATTTATCCCCCAAACCATCATGGATATTACCAAGTAAAAGATATAACCAGCCGCCATCGGCCCGTGATGTTAACAACGGTGCATACGATGAGCTTATCGAAGAGCAGGTTAATGTTGAACAAAAAGCAACTTATAACCACATCATCACGCAAATTGTATCCCAATCGGGTGTGCAAAATAATTCAGATATATCGGTTAGCTTTAACCCGGCCTACGAAAGGCTTGATTTTCACGAAATAACCGTATGGCGGAATAACAAACCACAGTCGCGGTTGAATGTGGGTGAGTTTAAGGTGCTGCCGGACGAAAGTGAAATTGAAAAATTCATATATAATGGCACTTATTCAGCAAAGTACATTCTGAGTGATATCCGCAAGGGCGACAGGCTTGAATATTCATATACCATTACCGGTTTTAACCCGGTTTTCGACAATAAATTTTGCAGAAGCATTTACCTGCAGGGAGCCAACCGCATTGAACACCAATACACGACATTATTGTTTGCAGCCGGCAGAAAATTAAACCTCAAGTCGTTCAACCTGCGTTCGCAACCTAAAATCTCAGTTAGCGCCGGTATAAAAAGGTTTGAATGGGAAGATTTTAAGGTGCCGGGTATATCCACAAATAAAATTCAACCTGATTGGTTTAACCAGTATGCCAGGGTGCAGGTAAGTGAATTTGGCAGCTGGAAAGAAGTTGTTAATTGGGGGCTTAAAACAAACCCTCTTCAAACAACATTTAAAGGAGAACTGGCCGACACTATCGCGAAGCTGAAGAGGCAGTCGGGAGGTGACCAGGCAAAGTATTTCAGAGCGGCAGTTACGCTGGTTCAGGACGGCATAAGATATATGGGGATAGAAACCGGGCCATATTCACATAAAGCCAATATGCCGGAAAACGTATTTAAGCAGCGATACGGTGATTGCAAAGATAAATCGCTGTTATTGGCTTCCATACTAAACGCAAATGGAATTGAAGCGCATTTAGCGTTAATAAACACCGATCTTGAAGATAAAGTTGAAAGCTTTATGCCCTCGCCGATATTATTTAACCATGCTGTTGTTGTTGCTGCAGTAAACGGTGAAAAAGTTTGGGCCGATGCTACAATGGCAAACCAGGGGGGTAAGGGAACCGACCTTTATTTTCCGCCTTATCGCGAAGGATTGATTTTAAGCGCCGGAAACACCGGGTTGACGAAGATCAACGAAACAAAAACAGGATCTATAAACTGTGTTGAAAACTTTGATGTCCACGACGAATTTACGCCGGTAAAACTTAGCGTGGTTACCACTTATACACGCGATGAGGCCGATGATACGCGCGACCATATTGCCACCACCGGAATAGCGCAAACAGAAAAGAACTACCTGGACTATTACTCGAAAACTTTCAGCAAAATAGAGGCGGGCGACTCTCTTATTATTAAAGATAACAGGGCAAAAAATGAACTTACAACCATCGAAAGTTATAAAATCCGCGACTTTTTTAAGCATGATGCTGTTAGCGGGAAATATACTGCCGACTTTTATGCTGATTTTGTACGGCATCAACTACCTGATGTAGACGGCGAGGTACATACCCCGGTACTGGTAAACTACCCGTACAATTTAGATTATACCATTCATGTATTTATGGCGGGCGGCTGGGATAATATCACAGACGAAAAATATGAACTCAATCGCAGTACCTACAAATTTGCGACAGATAAAAAAGTAAAGGGGGATGACCTGGCACTGCATTACCAGTTTACTTATTTGAATGACTATGTTCCGCTGGATAAGTTGCCTGAATTTAAACAGGACATAAAAGACCTCAAAGATGATCAGCTTTCTTACAGCTTTTATTATATCCCGGATATCAAAAAGCTACCATTTAAATTAAACAGGATCATGTTTTTACTCAGTATCGTTGTTATTATTTTGTTTGCATTTTTGGCAACAAAGTACTATAAGACTGAAACAAGGGAAGAAATATTTGCAAACAGGGTTTATTCGGCTCCGGCTATAGGTGGCTGGCTCATCGTATTGTTGTTGGTGATCTTTGCATCCGCATTCAGAATGACATATCATTTAGTTGAAGATGGATATTTCGGCATGAGCAAATGGGACCTTTATACAAACGGCCAAAAAAGCCTGGTATACCGACTGCTGTTGATTTTTGAAATGATCGGCAATGTGGGGCTGGCCAGCTTTTGCTGTTTCTGCCTTTTGCTGATCGTCAAAAAAAGAGATATTGCACCTTACTTTATAAAAAGACTATTGCTGTTTAGCGTGTTATTTATTTTTTGCGACTACCTGTTAAATGCTTTTTTTAAGGCTCAACTTTCAAACTATGATGATGAACAAATAATCCAGGCGGTAATTATGGCTGCTATCTGGACTTATTATTTGAATATTTCTGAGCGCGTTAAATCAACGTTCATAGTACCTTATCCGCATTAGATAATTAATAACCAAACATGTATGTTGTTAATTTCAATATCGATAATGAATTTTGAATGTCAAACGCCGAAGTTTACTTCATTATTCAACATTGGTCATTCAATATTAGTTTCTCATTTTGAAATCCATCCTTTAGGGGGCCAGTGTGCTAAAACGGTTGTTCATCGTCTAAATCATCCATTCGCGACGGACGTATAATAAAGTTGTTTGGTTTCTCAAAATCCTGCGAAGGGGCAAGGCCCGAGAACGCATTTGTAGCCGTAAACGAACCATCCATGCCTGTATCAAGGTCGGTAAATTTAACGTATTTACCCACAAATTTCAGGCGCACGCGGCCGGTTTCGCCGTTACGGTGCTTGGCTATGATTACCTCACCCACACCTGCTGTAGGCATGTTATCTTCATCTACTTCCAAACCATAATATTCCGGACGGTAAAGGAATAATACCATATCCGCATCCTGCTCGATGGAGCCAGACTCACGTAAGTCCGAAAGCATTGGCCTCTTGGAACCACCGGGGCGGCTTTCAACCGCGCGGCTTAACTGCGACAAGGCAATCACCGGAACATTTAACTCTTTGGCTACAGATTTGAGCGCCCTTGAGATACTACCGATTTCCTGCTCGCGGTTACCGCCGCCTTTACCATCTGCGCCCTTGCCATGCATCAGCTGCAGGTAGTCAATTACGATCAGCTGGATATCATGCTGCGATTTTAAACGACGACATTTGGCCCTGAATTCAAAGATATTCAGCGCGGGAGTATCGTCAATGATCAAAGGCGCCTGTTCCAGCCTGCCGATCTTGGAGTGGATCTGCGCCCATTCCCATTCTTCCAGGTTACCCTTACGGATCTTTTCCTGTTCAATCTGGGTTTCGCCCGATATTAAACGGTTAACCAGTTGAACCGAGGACATTTCGAGCGAGAACACGACCACGGGTTTATTAAAATCAACCGCGGCATTACGGGCACAGCTTAAAACGAAGGCTGTTTTACCCATTGCAGGGCGGGCCGCAATAATTACCAGGTCGGATTTTTGCCAGCCTGAGGTCATCCGGTCAAGGTCGGTAAAGCCGGAGGCTACACCTGTTAAGCCGTCCTTTTTATCTTTCAACGCTTCAATTTCCTTCAACGCTTCATGCATCAGGTCGTCCATTTTGCGTGAATCGCGCCGGAGGTTATTCTGGGCGATCTCGAAGAGGTTTTTTTCCGCCTTATCCAGCAGGTCGAGTACGTCAGTAGTGTCTTCATACGCGCTCTGGATCACCTCTGTCGAGATCCTGATCAGTTCACGCTGGATGAATTTCTGAATAATGATCCGTGAGTGAAACTCGATGTTGGCAGCCGATGCAACGCGATTGGTGAGCTCGGTAATATAATAGGCGCCACCGATCATCTCCAGTTCACCCTGTGAGCGCAGTTGTGAGGTAACAGTAAGGATATCTACCGGGGATGATTTTTCGAATAATGTCCGGATAGCCTGGAAAATTTTCTGATGGTTATCTTTATAAAATACATCAGGTTTTAAAATATCTATTACGGAAGAAAGGGCATCTTTCTCAAGCATTAAAGCGCCTAAAACGGCCTCTTCAAGGTCAATTGCCTGGGGAGGAAGTTTACCCAAACCACTGTAAGGTGTGGGGTTGGTGATCCTGCTTTTACGGTCGGTAGCGTTCGGCTTGTTATATTGGTTTTCGTTTTCAGTAATCATCCTTATCAATAATCTTCGCAACAAAAGTATACTAAAAATACGCCAACTAATTAAGTTTTTAAATCTTTTTAACAAGATTCGTTAAACAGTCAAAATCTCCGTGAATTATGATTTTTTAATTAACACCATAATGTTAGTAAATTTTTTAACATGCTGCATCTGATTTAAAATCAATAATATACAGCCTTGTTGATAACTTTTATATTCGAAATTGCAATGAAATTCTTATTTGAAGCTACTTGAATTATTACCATTATAAAGTAAAATAGTATACCTATTTTTGCAAGCTATTAATTACTAATGCTATACAATCAACAAAGAGAAAAACGCGAAAATAATCAGATGGTATTCGGGATCCGCGCGGTTATTGAAGCCATCCGGTCGGGGAAAGAAATTGAGGCCTTGTACCTGCAAAGGGGAGCCGGCGGCGGATTGCTTACCGAGCTGAAAGAGTTATCGCAAGAGTATGGCATTACCGCCCAGCAGGTACCCATCGAAAAGCTCAACCGGCTGACACAAAAGAACCACCAGGGTGCGGTTGCTTTTATTTCGCCGATAGTTTACGAGAAGATAGAAAATATTATCCCCCAGATATTTGAAAACGGCCAGGTACCGCTAATCCTGGTGTTGGATTCGATTACAGACGTCCGCAACATGGGGGCCATAGCCCGTACCGCTGAGTGCGCAGGGGTACATGCCATTGTTATTCCATCCAAAGGTTCGGCACAGATCAACCCCGATGCCATTAAAACTTCCGCAGGTGCTTTATACAAAATCCCGGTTTGCCGGCATGATAATTTGGTACAAACCGTAAAATTTTTGCAGGAATCGGGCTTACAGCTGGTTTGTTGTACAGAAAAGACGAAGGAGGATATTTATACGCCCGATTATACTGCTCCAACTGCCATCATCATGGGATCAGAAGAAGACGGCGTTAGGAATGAGATTATCAGATTATCTGATTATTTAGCCAAAATACCCATGTATGGCGAAATTGAATCGCTGAATGTTTCTGTTGCTACAGGGATTATTGTGTATGAAGCGATAAGGCAGAGGTTGGTTGTGTAGTCCGAAAGTCGGGAAAGTCAGTAAAGTCCGGAAGAAAAAAGCAATGGATTTCATTCGCTGAGAATGCCACCCAAAAGAGCAAAATCAGCTGTTCTTTCCTTTTGTTTGAAAAAAAAGGGAACGCATAACATCTTACAGTTTCAAGAAGTAATATCACTTCATGGTTTGATAAACGAACTATTCATCTTTCGGACTTTACTGACTTTCCCGACTTTCGGACTAATTTACGCTCTAAACACTTCCTCATGCGCAACGGCCGACGTATCATGCAAGCCGCATTCTTTTTTGGATTGATCTTCCCACCACCATCTTCCGGCACGGAAATCCTCGCCGGGCTGTACGGCGCGGGTACATGGGGCACACCCTATGCTTGGGAAGCCCCTGTCGTGCAGTGTATTGTAAGGGATGTTATATAATTTGATATAATCTTTTACCTCGTCAATTGACCAATGGTAAATAGGGTGAAACTTTACTAATTTGTTTTGGTCGTCCCATTCAATATTTTCCATCGAACCTCGTACAGGAGATTGTTCGGCGCGGATACCTGTAATCCAAATATCGTTACCTGAAAGCGCGCGTTTCAATGGTTCTACCTTTCGGATATTGCAGCATTCCTTGCGGTTTTCTACCGATTCATAGAAGCTATTAGGGCCTTTTTTGGTTACCATTTGTTCCAGCAGGTCCTGCCGCGGGTAATAGGCATGGATGGGCTGTCCGAAAATTTCCATGGTGCGGTTCCAAACATAATAGGTCTCAGGGAAAAGTCTGCCGGTTTCAAGGGTGAAAACCTTGATAGGCAGGTTGTTGTCAAATATCATATGGGTAACCACCTGGTCTTCCCAGCCAAAGCTGGTGGAGAATATGATTTTACCCTGGAAAGCATCTGCAAGGTAAGCTAAAGTTTCAACCGGCCCTAACCCTTCAGTTTGTTGTTTCAGTTCTTCTGCTATATCAATCATCTTTAAAAACTAATATCTTATTAAAAATGTGTGATCATTCTTTTGATAGATTAATCACCGTTATTATCATTTTTTGTTACCTGGCCACTTACCAATACCGAAGTGATCTCATTTAATGCTTTTACTTTGTCTGCAAAATTACCGCTCAGCGTATCTCTCAACCGGCTCATTTGCTGCAGCGTGGTATCCAGTTCGTCAGGCAATGCCTCATTTAATACCTCTTTCAGCCGTTTGGCTATGGTAGGTGATTTGCCGTTGGTAGATATGGCAATCTTTAAATCGCCTTTCTGTACAATCGATCCTAAATAAAAATCGCACAGGTCGGGTTTGTCTGCAATGTTTACCAGTAACCTGCGGCTTCGCGCCGATGCCCTGATAAAATCATTCAATTCCGGGTTATTGGTGGCTGCTACCACTATATCTGCCTCATCAAGGTCAGTATCTGCAAATGACTTCTGTACAATACTTACAGCTTCAGATTCTGTAGCCAATGCATATACTTCTGGAATAATCGTTAAAGCTATCACCGTAACTTTTGCTTCCGGGCTGTTTTGCAGGATGGCGGCCAGTTTTTCGAGGCCGATATTACCTGCACCAATCAACACCGTATGCAGTTGGTTAAGCTTTAAAAAAACAGGAAATAACGGGTTGCCTTGCGGCTGGCCGGTTTTACCTGTTTTTGATTGATTATTCTCCGGCAATGATGTCATAAAATTCCTTAATGGGTTGAAATTTAGGATGCAATGAAACCACTTCGCCAAAAACAATCAGCGCTGGTGAGGTGATCTTATTTTCTTCTGCAATCTCAACAATAGTATCCACAATACCCACCGCTACTTTTTCATTATGGGTAGTACCGCTTTGAATAACGGCTACCGGCAATTTATTTTTACCTTCTTTTTTAAATATTTCGACAATCTCAGCCAATTTATGGATGCCCATCAAAACCACTACAGTGGCCTTTGTGCGTGCAGCCTCGTAAACATCATTGGATATTTTGCCACTGGCTGTAGTACCTGTTATCACCCAAAAGCTTTCGCTTAAACCACGATGTGTAACCGGAATATTTTGCATGCCCGGAACACCAATTGAACTGGAGATCCCAGGGATCACAACGGCCGGGATGCTGTAAGAAGCCGCAAAATCCAATTCTTCAAAACCACGGCCAAATACAAAAGGGTCGCCACCCTTTAAGCGAACAACATGACCGTAATTAAGCGCATAATCGACCATTAATTTATTTATTGATTCCTGCGAATGGGTATGGTCGCCGGAACGTTTGCCTACGTAAACTTTTACCGCATTTTCGGGTGCAAATTCAAGCAATTCTTCGTTTACCAGTGCATCATATAAAACAACATCAGCCGTTTTTAATGCTTTTACTCCTTTTAAGGTAATCAGGTCAGGGTCGCCGGGGCCTGCACCTAAAAGGGTTATACGTGGTTCTTTAATATTTTTTTCAGTGGTCACTGTCATGATTGCACCAATTCCTCTCTTTTAGCTTTCACTGTTTCTAAAAATTCAGCTGCTTCTTTAATATAAGCCGCTGCAAAGCTTTCAGATGGTTCGTTTTTATTGATCTGCAATACCAGGTCGTTAAAGCTGGTTGGTAAGCTTATTTCGCCGGTGCTTACATAATGATTGTCAAACTCGCGGATAATACCCGACTGTGTACTGCTGTTGATGTTTTTATCCAGCAACAATGCTTTTGCCGAACTGATGAAGGTGTTATAAGCGTGATAAATGGCATCAGACCATCTTCGGCCGGCAAAGGCGTCGTTTGCCCAGCCAAACTTTTCATCCGATTCATAAAGCAATGTAGCAACCAGGTCGATCACTACGCCGGCACATTCGCCAACACCAATCGCGGTAGCAAATGTTTCCTGGTGGCCCCAATCAACAAATTCATCATCGGTAAGGGTAGTTAAATCAGCAAGGGGTTTTAATAACTGATAAAAGTAATCTTTGCCAAGGCGGTCGTAATAGTTATGGAAAGTTTCATCCGCGATCGAATTCTCTTTATAATCGTTCAACACGGCCCTTAATACATGGGTAGCACGTTTTGCCGGAACTTTTATCACTTTTTCGGCTGCGCGGCCAATGCCATCGCCAACCGTTCCGCCGCCTAATAATACCTGCACCGATGGTAATACCCGGGTGCCTGATTTTAGCGAACTTCCATGAAAACCTATGTGCGCCAACCCGTGCTGACCGCATGAATTCATGCACCCGCTGATCTTTATTTTGATTTCGCGGTTGAAAATAAACTCTTCATATTCATTATAGATCAAATCTTCCAGCACACGCGAAAGGGTCATGCTGTTGGAGATGCCTAGGTTGCAGGTATCTGTGCCGGGGCAGGTGGTTACGTCCGCAGGGCTGTCAAAGCCCGGGGCCGATAAATCCAATTTGGTTAAACCGTTATATAAAGCCGGTAAAGCTTCTTTTTTAACATATTTAAGTAACAAACCCTGGTTTTGAGTGATTCTGATTTCATCAGCTACATAAGGTTTTATGGCATCAACGAGTTTGCGGGCTGTTGCTGTTGGGATATCGCCTACAGGAACTTTTACATACACGCCATAAAAACCCGTCTGCTTTTGTTCAAAAACATTGGTGATAAGCCATTGCTCATAACGTAAAGGGTTATCTATGGTTACTTCAGGATAAGCAATTTCCGCAGGAAGGGCAGGCGGTGGTACGGTATCCCGGTTGATGGAATATGTTTTTACCTTAAGTGCTTTTCTTTCATTTTCAGCAAGCTGTAAAACTTCCGCAAGCCCGATTTTTTGTACCAGGTATTTTAAACGGGCCTTGTTGCGGTTATTTCGTTCGCCATGGCGGTCGAATACACGAATAATGGCCTCGATATAAGGGATCAACTGATCTTCCGGCAAAAACTCCTCAACAATGCTGGCCATAAACGGCTGGGCGCCAAGGCCACCGGCCAAACCTACTTTAAAACCACGTTCGCCTTTGTCGTTGATTTTTGGGATCACGCCTATATCGTGGATATAGGAAAACGCCGTATCATCATCAGCAGACGAAAAAGAGATTTTGAACTTACGGCCCATTTCCTGGCAAATTGGGTTCCGCAAAAAGTATTCGAATGTTGCCTGTGCATATGGCGATACATCAAATGGTTCTTTGGGATCGATGCCCGAAGTGGGAGAGGAGGTTACATTCCTAACGGTGTTACCGCAGGCTTCGCGCAGGGTAATATCATCCTGTTCTAATTCCGCCCATAATTGCGGGGTACGGTCAAGGCTTACGTAATGGATCTGGACGTCCTGGCGGGTGGTTAAGTGCAGGTTGCCGCTTCCGTATTCATCGGCAATATCTGCAATTTTTAATAACTGCTTAAAGGTAACCTTGCCAAATGGCAGTTTGATACGCACCATTTGTACGCCGGGCTGGCGTTGTCCGTAAACCCCCCTGGCCAGGCGCAGGCTCCTGAATTTTTCATCATGGATCTTTCCTTCACGAAAAGCCCTGATCTTTTTTTCAAGGTCGATAATATCCTGTTCAACTATCGGATTCTCCAGTTCTGTTCTGAAGCTTTGCATAAGCGTTGTTTAGTTTTGTGTTATAAAAAAGCCCCTTCGGCTGTGGCTAAAGAGGCTTACATTTTTGGTATTGTTTAATATAAAGCCCTTACCTGATGCTATTGTGGCAGCAACACATCATGGCAGTTTTGATATAATTTATTGTTGTTTTCATATACTTAATCACAAAGATATAGATAGTATAGGGAATTGGTAGTATTTTATTAAAAAAAACTGTTTTTTACCTTTTAATTACAATTAAAAGCACATTTTAACGACAGTTAAACATGTTTATAGATACCGGTAAGGCACCAATTGTGAATAATGGCAGGGCTATTTTTCCGAATGTCGATATGAGATATGACCGGTAATAGTGCCGGGGCCCTGGTTTACAAATTAAGTGTCAGGCTTTCTTCTTTTTCAATAATATCAGCAATGCTGGTTTCTGATAATATTTTTAAAGTTTCATCCCTTACTTTAATAAACACATCGCGAATACCGCAAGTGGTTTCCTGCTGGCACTCTTCGCATTTATGGAAAAAATTAAGGCTTGCACAGGGTACCATGGCTATCGGCCCGCCGGTAATGCGTAGTATATGAACCAGGAATATTTCCTTTGGATCCTTATTCAAACTGTAACCGCCTCCGGCACCTTTTTTACTGTACAGGTAGCCCGCATTGCGCAAATCCAATAAGATCTGTTCGAGAAATTTTTTCGGTATGCGTTCCTCTTCTGCTATTTTCTGAATTTGCATCGGTGGTTTATCAGCATTCTTCCCTAATATCACCAGGGCCTTTATCGCATACTTTGTTTTTTTTGAGAGCATATTTTGATTGGTTTTGAGTTGATTAAGTTGGATTGAGTTGATTAAGTCAGCTTAAATGCGCTTTAACTTAATCAACCACTCACTTAATCAACCTAATCAACTTAAAGAACAATTATACCAAATATTTATGAAATCTTTTCGGCAGGAATATTTACCATAAATCTTTCGTCGTCGTTGTAACTTAAAACCTTCAGGTTATCTCCAACTTTTATAACCCCTTCTCCGTTGTGAACAAGATTTTGGCCGAACAAAATTTTATTATTTTTTTGGCGATAGGAAGCCAGCGTTTTAATCGGCTCTTTCCCACGTGAACCATCCTGCTGGTTAATCGTGGGGATAGGGCAACGGGCGCATAGTTTAACGCCCTGGAAATCGATGCCTCCAATAGTAAAATTTCCCATCAGGTCCTCTGCAAAAGGCTTGCCGCCGGTAAAAACAATATTCGGCCTGAACCTATCCATCGGCAATTGAATAGCAAGGCGGCTGTTGAGATCACTCAAAGACGCCTGGCCGATCAAGAGGAAAGGATATCCATCCGAAAATGAAGTAATTACGTCGCCCGGGGCATAGGTTTGGTCGACCATTCGCCGCGTATCATCCGGCATGTAAACCAGCCTGCATTTCATGCCGAGCATTTTGCTGAACCAGGCATCTGCCTCATCACTTACAAATTCAGCTTCACAGGTATCATCCCAAACAACAACCTCCGCACGAGCCCCCCGGCCCCCTGCAGGAGGAGGATAAAACGGCACCCGGAATGATTCACCGTTAATTTTATGGGTGATCTTTAGCCCGTTATTCTCAATTGCTGCCAGTAATTGTGTCATTTGCGGCGCTTCGCGTTGTGAAATAAACAGGTTATTTTTGTCCACCAGCATCCAGCGCCTGTCGTGTTCAAACCCTGTTTTTGTAACCAGCGCCTGTTTAACAGATATACCGGGCAATGATTTGATAGGATAGATGTATAATTCGCTTATTTTCAACATAGAATAAAGTACATTAAAGGCAAAAATAGAAAATCACCGGCAATTTATAAGGATAGAAAAATGAAGCAGCTAATAACTAGTTTAACCCGGCATTTTGTTACGTTTACAACTGACACGACTTATTTCAACCTAATCAACTAATCCCTATATTAGCTTTCCAATTTATAACACCAGAATAATATGTCGAACGGCGAATTTAACTATACAGCCAATAAGGATCACACTTATGATGCAATTGTTATCGGTTCAGGGATCAGTGGCGGATGGGCTGCTAAAGAACTTTGTGAAGGCGGGCTCAAAACGCTGGTATTAGAACGCGGGAAAAATGTAGTGCATTTAAAGGATTATCCAACAGCTACCAAAAATCCATGGGAGTTTGAACACCATGGCTACAATACGTTAAAAATTGAAGAGGAAAACCCGGTAGTAAGTAAATGCTACGCCTTTGACGAAAGTACCCACCATTTTTTTGTAAAGGATAAACAGCACCCGTACATCCAGGAAAAACCATTCGACTGGATTCGCGGGTACCAGGTGGGGGGTAAATCATTGCTTTGGGCCAGGCAAACCCAGCGATGGAGCAGGTTTGATTTTGAGGGGCCGGCACGCGACAACTACGCGGTTGACTGGCCCATCCGTTATGACGACCTGGCGCCATGGTACAGCCACGTGGAGACATTTGCGGGTATATCCGGCAACCACGATGGCCTGGAAACATTGCCCGATGGAGAATTTTTACCGCCCTGGGAAATGAATGCTGTTGAGAAAACCATCAAAGAACGCATCATGGCCAATTATAAGGATCGTAATGTGATCATTGGCCGCTGTGCCCACCTTACCCAACCCAAAGAGATCCATTTAGAGCAGGGCAGGGGCCAGTGCCAGGCTCGCAATTTATGCCAGCGCGGCTGTCCGTTCGGGGGATATTTCAGTTCCAATTCATCTACGCTGCCAACCGCAAATAAAACGGGTAACTTAACCATCATCCCCAACTCCGTTGTCCATTCTATTATTTATGACGACCAAAAGGGAAAAGCGACCGGTGTAAAAGTGATCGATGCCGAAACAAAACAAGCAACTGAATATTATGCGCGCATAATTTTTGTAAATGCGGCGGCTTTAAATACAAATTTGATCCTGCTCAATTCAAAATCGGCAAGGTTCCCTAACGGTTTAGGCAATGACAACGGCCTGCTGGGCAAGTTTATCGCCTTTCAGAATTACAGGGGCTATATCAATGCCACCTTTGATGGCCCTGAAGATAAATACTATTACGGACGAAGGCCCACCGCAGTAATGATGCCCAATTTTCGCAATGTGCATCAACAGGAAACTGATTTTAAACGGGGATATATGGTTTTTTATACCGCGACGCGCGCTGGCTGGGGACACGAGACCGGGGGGGCGCAGATAGGAGCAGCCTATAAGGATGCCGTATCAGAACCCGGAGGCTGGGATATTTATATGATGATGCAGGGCGAAACCATCCCGAAGGAAACCAACCACGTGTTTTTGAGCAAAGACCAAAAGGATGACTGGGGCGTGCCGCTGCTTACTGTTTCGGTTGATTACGACGAGAACGATGAAAAGCTAAAAGATGACTTTTTAAAACAAGGCGCTGAGATGCTTGAAAAAGCTGGATGCAAGAATATCAGCCCAGGCGATAACCACTGGAACCCGGGCCTGGATATCCACGAGGTAGGCGGTGTACGAATGGGTAAAGACCCCAAAACTTCCCTGCTGAACAAATGGAACCAGTTCCACAACTGCACGAATGTATTTGTTACCGATGGCGCCTGCATGACCTCAACCGGTGTGCAGAATCCGTCGCTAACTTTTATGGCGTTAACCGCAAGAGCAGCCGCCCATGCGATTGACGAGTTTAAGAAGGGGAATTTATAGCGCCGGGTGTGAGGAGGAAAACTTAATTGCATTTATCCCTGTAACAATTAAGTACACATTAAAATCCTATTATATAAAATGCAGAATCAGCAATTTAAAGTTCAATAATTCACTAAATCACTAATTCAATAATTCACCCATGTTAGTTACAACCAGCACACATTTGGAAGGATACAAAATTACCCAGCATTTGGGGATCATAAGAGGAATAACTGTACGCTCCAGGGGCATAGGCGGCAGCTTTGTTGGCGGCCTGCAAACCGTTTTCGGCGGCCGCAACAGTATTTATACCGAGCTTTGCGAAACAGCCCGCGAAGAAGCTTACGAACTGATGATGCAGCATGCACAACAACACGGCGCTAACGCCGTAATCAATATGAGGTATGATGCCAATGAAGTGATCCAGGGCGTAACCGAAGTTTTGGCCTACGGCACCGCGGTGGTGGTAGAGAAAATTTAAGGAGAGTCCGAAAGTCGGTAAAGTCCGAAAGATTTATTAGGGTATTTTTAATGATACTGCTTTAATTAAACTAGCCCCGGCATCTTTCGGACTTCCGGACTTTCCGACTTTCGGACTAATTCATCATCTCAAAATCAAAAAGCAAATTCAATGGTTAATGTTAAATACAAAAAGAGAATTTTGTAGAAAAAACATATACCATGTCAACAATTATTGGAATATCCGAAGAGAACAGGAAAGCTGTTGCTTTTGAACTGTCGAAATTATTAGCCGACGAATTTACCTTATACGCCAAAACCCGCAATGCGCACTGGAATGTGGAGGGAAATGATTTTCATGCAATGCACTTGTTTTTTGAAAGCCAGTACGAACAACTGGACGATATCATGGACGGCGTTGCCGAACGCATCCGTACATTGGGCCATTATGCACCGGCTACGTTAAAAAGCTTTTTGCAACTGACCCACCTCACCGAAAAAACGCATGATAAAAACGACAGCCCGTCTTTTATCAAAGAATTGCTGGAAGATCATCAAAGCATTATTGAGTTTATCAGGGGAAATATAGAGCCTTTTGCCTCCAAATATCACGATTACGGCACCAGCGATTATATCACCGGCCTTATGGAAGACCACGAAAAAATGGCCTGGATGCTGAGGGCGCACCTTAGTTAATAAAAGTTGTAAAGGTTGAAAGGGGTTGTAAAGGTTGGAAAAAGAAAGTCGGCTTTCAACCTTTACAACCCCTTTCAATTCTTATAGCCCTTCCAACTTCATTCCAACCAAAAAACGTACTTTTGCCGCTTCATGCGCGGCTATGCAAAAAGTAAACTGACACTCTATATTTTTATCGCCTTAATTTTAGGGGTGATAGCGGGTTATTTGTACAATGTATACGTGATCAACGCGATCAATACCCGTATTACTACTGCCGAGACCGCTGTTAAAAGCGTTAATGCTAGTTTATCCGGTTATAAGGATACCACAACTATCGACTATAAAATGCTGGTTGCCCAAAAGGCGAAACTGGCAGGGCATATAAAGGCAAATCAAAGCCTTAGGGACAATAAACTGGAAGGTTTTACCTTGTTGAGCGATATTTTTTTAAGGCTGATCAAAATGATCGTAGGCCCGCTGGTGTTTACCACGCTGGTGGTTGGGGTTGCCAGAGTTGGCGATATCAAAGCCGTAGGAAGGATTGGTGGTAAAACCATGCTCTTATTTATCGCGGCTACCTTTGTGTCGCTGGGCCTGGGGATGCTGCTGGTGAATCTTTTTGAACCCGGCAGTGCGATGCACTTGTCCTTGCCTGATAGCAGCCTGAGCACCGATATTAATAAATCGGCCCTCTCGTTGAAAGAATTTATCAACGAAGTTTTCCCGAAAAGCTTTACCGAAGCGATGGCTGAAAATAAAATTTTACAGATCGTTGTGTTTTCCCTGTTTTTTGGCATAGGTACGGCCGCCATCGGTGAAAAAGGCAAAATCGTAATTGAGCTGCTGGATTCCATTGCGCATGTGATATTAAAAGTTACGGGTTATGTAATGAAATTTGCCCCCTTCGCGGTTTTTGGGGCGATAACGGCTGTTGTTGCAAAAGAGGGGATGGGGATATTATCTACCTATGCATTTTTCCTCGGTGAGTTTTATTTATCGCTGCTCATTCTTTGGACATTGATTGTTCTAGGCGTATTTTTTGTATTGCGAAGGCGCACATTTACCCTGTTGGACAATATTAAGGACGCCGTGCTGATCGCTTTCAGCACCTCGACAAGCGAGGCTGCTTACCCGAAAGTATTGATAGAACTGGAACGATTTGGCTGCAACAATAAGATCGTAAGCTTTGTATTGCCCCTTGGTTACTCCTTTAACCTGGTGGGGTCAATGATGTATTTAACCTTTGGCTCGCTGTTTCTGGCACAAGCCTATAACATGCATTTAAGTTTAGGTCAGCAGATCACCATGCTGCTGGTGTTAATGCTTACCAGTAAGGGTGTCGCAGGTGTTCCCCGTGCTGCTTTGGTAGTTATAGCCGGTACCATGGCCATGTTTAACATCCCCGAAGCTGGTTTAGGGCTGCTGATCGGTATTGACCCGCTGATGGATATGGGACGTTCGGCAACAAATGTGCTTGGTAATGCCATGGCCACGGCGGTCGTTAGTAAGTGGGAGAGGGAACTTAATTAGTGAGTTAGTGAGTTAGTGAATGAATGGAAAAACTGATGAATTGTTGTGTGTCTTTGTTGCAAATCGTTTTTGACAAATTTTAAATCAATATAAAATCATAGAAAACAATTCAAAAACGGAATTTGCTGAAGCATTTCGAAAGAGGACAAAGAAGTTTGTAGTTGATAACATAAAATTTTTCAGAACTTTGCCGAAAACAGAGGAAGCAAAGATTATAGGGAGGCAATTGCTTAGATCATCGTCATCAGTGGGCGCTAATTATAGAGCTGCCTGCAGAGCAAGATCACAGGCTGAGTTTCATGCTAAATTATCAATTGTAGTAGAAGAGGCGGACGAATCAGTTTTTTGGATGGAAATATTGGTAGAGGCTGAAGTCGTAAAACCAAACGAATTAGATTATTTAAGTGATGAAGCTAACCAGATCCTAAAAATTGCAGCAGCATCCCGAAAAACAGTTTCCGCAAAGAAATATTAGTATGGCTACTAAATAACCCATTCTTTAATTAAACAATTTGACTTAATAATTCACTAATTCACTAATTCACTAACTCACTAATTCAACAATTAGTCCATGACTGATAAATCAAAAAAAATATTCCTCCTTGGTACCATCATTGGTTCATTTGTTATTTATAGCGTCATCTATTACGTTGGTGTTTTTAATAAAGCGCCTTATAAATTCACAGAATTTAAATCCATCGTTTTTAAATATGGCCCGGGTGATAGCCTGATCAATACTTATAATTCGGCAACGGGCGAGTATGACTATATCAATAAAAAAGATTCGCTGGTTAAAACCCATTTGAATTTAACAACCAACGATCTGCTGTATCTGCACCGCAAAGCTGCAGACCTGGGTTTTTGGGATTTCCCTGAAAAGGAGTTGAATACTGATACGACGCATTATAGTAAAGTAAAACCGCCGCGCTATTACATTGAATTTAATTATAAGCGCAAAAGCAAAAAGGTTTTATTTGATGAATCGTTTAACGGCGATATCAGGTTAAGGGATGCCAATGCACAGTTGATCAAGGAAATTACGCATGTTTTGGCCGACGCGGAGGACCGTCAAAGAAAATAGAATGCACATTGCTTTTTATCAAATAAAGTTCTATATTTGCACCTCGAATTTTAAAACAATAATTAACAAACAATGTACGCAATAGTAAGTATAGCAGGACAGCAATTTAAAGTTGCAAAAGACCAGCAGCTCTTTGTACACAGGCTACAGGGGGATGAAGGCGCTAGTATTGAATTTGACAATGTATTGTTAGCAGAAAACGAAGGTAAATTTAAATTAGGTTCTGATTTAAAAAGCGCTAAAGTATCAGCTAAGATAGTGTCTCATTTAAAAGGTGATAAAGTGATCATTTTCAAAAAGAAACGTAGAAAAGGTTACAAAAAGAAAAACGGTCACCGTCAACAGTTTACCAAGATAGAGATCACCGGTATAACATTATAATTAAAGTTTAATCGAACCGGCTGATGTCGGATCATAAAAGATATTAAAAAATGGCACATAAAAAAGGGGCCGGTAGTTCACGGAACGGCCGCGAGTCGCATAGCAAACGTTTAGGTATCAAAATTTTCGGTGGTCAGCCGGCAATCGCAGGTAACATCATCGTTCGCCAGCGTGGAACCAAACACAATCCGGGCCTGAATGTAGGTATCGGCAGAGATCATACCTTATTTGCTTTGGCTGAAGGTATCGTAACCTTCAAAAAGAAAGCTGATAACCGTTCATATGTTTCGGTATTGCCTTTTGCTGAAGATGTTATTGAAGTTGCAGCGCCTGCACCCGTTGCAAAAGCTGAAAAGAAAGTTGTTGAAGTAAAAGCACCAGTTGCCGAAGCTCCTGTAGCTGACGCTGCACCTGCTGTGGCTGAAGAGGCACCAGCTGCTGAAGCACCAAAAAAGAAAGCCGCTCCCAAAAAGAAAGCTGCTGACGCTGAAGAAAAAGCTGAGTAATCAGCCATTCATCATATTGAAAAAGCCCGGATTTTTGAAAATCCGGGCTTTTTTATTGGATGTGAAAGCAGTCTTTATTGCTTTGTAAGCGTAAAATTAATAGGGACGTAGTAACGAACGCTTACAGCTTTTCCATTTCGAATATCTGGTTTCCATTTTGGTGAGTTGCTCACAACCCTCACAGCTTCCTGATCCAGTGAAGCGAACACAGACCTCATCACCGTAACATGCGTAACACGGCCATCCCTTTCGATAATAAACTGCAGAACCACTTTTCCTTGCTTTTTAATTTTCCTGGCATCCGCAGGGTAACGAATGTGCTTTTCGATGAATTTTAAAAAACCATCAATTCCACCTGGAAATTCAGGGTGCACCTCGTGATCCGTATACAAAAGTATATTGGCATCTGGCTTTTTTAACGAATCGTACTTTTGGCCTTTTACTGATAAAATAAATAATACAGCAATTAAGGTGGATAAGGTTTTTTTCATGCTTTTCGAATGCTGAATTTATAGCGGCTAAAGGAGTTCAATGCTACAAAAAACAAAATCGGTTACCACAATAATTTTATAGATGGATAATTTTATAGAATATGCCTTAAAAGACGAGCAATTGCGGCTTGCGTACTATTTAATTTCTTTAGGTATCGGATGCTTTTTTAAAAAAGCGGCAGCCTCTTCATTTTTCTTTTTAAAATACGGGGACGCGTTATACACAGCCTGTCTTTCTTGTGAGGACAGTTGATCAAAAGACTTTTTTTTGTCGTTTTTTAAAGTGCTCATGGTATATTTCCCTTTTACTATACAAAATTAACTATTTACTTTTTACAATAACGAATGCTTCAAAGTTTTTTCCTCTCTCGTAGGGTTGCCAGCCATTGTCTATAAACCCCTTTATCTCGAACATCATACCTATCTCATCCCAAAATTGAGATATTCCCATTTGATAAAGCCTTGTTCGTGATGGGGTACTGCCTTTTGCTAAAACAGTTGCATGAGGATGTTGCAACATAAAATCAATGACAGTTTGTGCAACTGTCGTTAATACTTTTTGAGTGTCTTGATTGTTTGATACTGATAAGTCGTCGATATCGCCAAGTTCTTCGTTAAAATCTCCAAAACCAAGATTGTAAATATTATCAGTGGAAGTAATCTGGTGAAACTGCACTACCTTCCTGATCCTCCCTTTTGGTCCTTCACTAAAAAACTCATAATAAAAAATACCCGGTTCTTTTTTAAAAGAATAGCTTTCTTCTTTCATGTTGTATTTTGACGGTTGCTTAGATCATTCATTCGATTATTCAATGATCACTTTCTTAATATAGTAATCATCCGCATCAATCACCGGGAGGGTCTTACTGGTCACCAATAAACCTTTATTGCCAATAATTACCCGCGTTGGTCCGTTTTCGGTAGTAATATCCATCGGCAGCGGGATACTCATATTCGGCAGGGTTACCATGTACTTGTCGTTACCCATGGTTTGTACATGCACTTCCAGTTTATCGGCCGAGCGCAGGTACAGGTCGAACAGAGGCTTCAGGTTTATACCCGATTCTTTGCTGAAAAACTGTTCCACATCATCCGTATTCACCAGGTTATCATACGTGTATTGCGGCGAAGTGACAAACTTTTTTATCGCCGGAAAAAAGGTGCTATCGCCCATGATATAGCAGATGGTGTGCATAAAAAACGCGCCCTTACCATAAATATCACTATTGTAAGCCGCTTCCTCATCAATATCCTTACCCATTACAATGGGTATTTTGTTGCCAAAGCGAGGCGACATGGCTTTAAACTGGTCGATATAGGCCTGCTCGCCTGCAAATTCCCGCACATAAAGCTCATCGCCAAAGGTGCAGATCCCTTCGTGGATCCAGTAGTCGGCCCAGTCTTTGGCGGTTACCTTGTTGCCCCACCATTCATGCCCGAATTCGTGGTGCAGCAGCCAGTCATAGTCTTCGCCGGCCACTTTGGCGTACCTGAATTTATTGCCGTAGGCCACCATGCTTTGGTGCTCCATACCCAGGTGCGGTGTTTCCACCAGCCCGATCTTTTCCTTTGCCCAGGGATATTCGCCGAAATATTTTTCCTGTTCGTGGATCGTCTTTACAAAAATATCCATCAGGTGTTCAGCTTTATCAGCGTGTTCATTCAGTACATAAAACTGGATGGGGACATTGGTGCCATTTACAGTGGTATACGGCCTGCTGACCACCTTATAGTCGCCGGCGTTAAAAAGAATGCTATAATTATTGATGGTATAATTTGTTTTCCAGTGATAGGTGACCTTATCAGCTGTTTTAGTGACTTTTTGTAATATACCGGGACCTGCAACTACCAGGTCCTTCGGAACGGTGATGATCAGATCAACGCCTTCATTAGGTTCATCAGAAGGATGATCTTTGCAGGGGAAATATAATTTGCCGCCGGTGCCTTCGGCGGTAATCGCCATCCACTGGTGGCCGGTGGAATCCCTTGTCCAGATGAACCCATCATCCCAGGGCGGCCGGCGGGCTACATGCGGTTTACCGCCATACACAACTTTTACACTGGCCCGGCCTGCAGGCAGTTCGTTGGCTGTGTTTATCCTGATCAGGTTGTTTTTGTATTCAAAGGGCCGTTTTTTATTATTAACCAGCACCTCTTTCACGTTCAGCGAATCCAGCAAGTCAAACAGCAGCACATGGGTGGGCTGCGCCATAATGACATCAATAGTGGTGTAGCCGTCGATGGACCGCTGGTTAAAATCGACATCCAGGGCTATGGTATAGTGGCGGATGTCCATAATGGCTTGCTCGGGTTTTAGTTTGCCGCCGGACGTGAGGGTTTGCTGGGCGTGTAGTCCTTGAGCTATAGATACAGCTAACAGGATGATCAAGATTTTGCGCATGGATGATTTATTTAAGCGATTAAAATCAATTGGCATCGTTTGTTTCCGATTCAGAATGATACCTTATCGGAAAATCATATTTTGATTTGATGGGTTGGTTGCCGCGCTTAGCCGGAATCCACTTCGGTGATTTTTTCAACAATTGAATCACTGAAGCATCAAACGATGGGGTAAGGCTTTTTACCACTTTAAAATTAGTTAAACTACCGTCTTTCTCCACATAAAAAGTTAAAACAACCTCTTGCAGCGAGTCTGCGTTTTTATTTTTTGGCCATTTCAGGTTGTTCATCACATAGGAAAAAAGTGCAGACTGGCCACCAGGAAATTCCGGAGGTGTTAAAGTCTGTTGCATTACAACAGGGCCGGCAGGCTGCCGCGGTTTTGTTGTTTTTGTTTTTGGATAAGCGATAACGCTAAGACATAGGAATGCGAAAGGAAAAAGTAAACCGTATTTCATGCTTTAAATATAATAATTCCCATTGGCCAGTATAAACCTTATCGTATTATCTTTCTTTAGCAGAGATTTAGGATTCGGTATCAACGCATTAACTGCATATCAATTTAATCCGAGGTTTATGGCAACAGGGTATTGAACCCTTACCCGCCTGCCGTTTTGAATGCCCGGAATCCATTTAGGCATCAATTTCAACAACCGTAATGCTTCGGCATCGTATTCAGGGGAAAACCCTCTTGCGATCTTAATATCACTCAAAGATCCATCCTTTTCCACAACGAATAACACAATCACTCTTCCGCCCTTACCATTTAAACCGATTTTTAATTTTTGATGATCCTTAATAAACTGGAGGAATTTTGCTATGCCGCCAGGGAATTCGGGGATTTTTTCAACCGAAGTGAATATATGGTTGGGGTCAACTTCCTCAGTAACTATAGGGCTTTCTATGGGCTCGTCAATAGTTATATCGGCGTTGTTACCCTTTGATAGCTGCACATCCTGAACGTGAACTATTTGCGCATAACGAGGAGCACGAAATTTCACGCCAATCTTTACCAATGTTGGTACCGCTACGCCATTTTTTATACCAGGCTTCCAAAGCAGGCTGTTTTTTATCAAATAAACAGCTGCGGAGTCTGTTTCAGGTGTTAGTCCTTTTATCACTTCTGCATTGGTCACCTTGCCATTTTTTTCGACAAGGAATTTTACGGCAACCATTCCCAAAGCGTGATCCGGTTTTAATATTTTGGCAGCATTTAAATCAATATAGTTGTCAAAAGCCCCGAAACCACCCGGATATACAGGGTCGGTGTCGACCTTGTTAAAGGCAGGGCCGATATCCTCCCGTGTAGTAAAAGTTTGCGCGTTTATTTTTGAGGACAGATGAACTATTGCGATTAAAAACACTAGTTTCTTCATTTGTTGATTCTTAAAAGTCATTGAAAGGGATCGGAACCGGAATACTATAAGCGACCCTTACTGGTTTGCCGTTTTGCATCCCTGGTTTCCACTTCGGGCTTAAACTAAGCACTTTTATTACGGCATCATCAATATCCTGCCTTAGCCCCCTGGCAATTTTGATTTGCGTAAGGCTCCCGTCCTTTTCTATTACGAAAGAGGCGATCACCCTACCCCTGAGATTATCGTCCAAATAAGGCAACCTGATCTTCTTTTTAAGGAACGAAAAGAATTTATCAATGCCACCGGGAAATTCGGGAGGATATTCACCCCAGGCTTGTTTTGACGTATCCGCCTTTTCCTGTATATCAACGTCAGGCGGCGTTGGAGGAGGAGGCGGTAGCGTTGTTTGCGCTTTCACGCCGATAAATGATAAAAACAAGAGCGTTGTAATTAAGAATGTTTTCATGATTTTATTCGCTTGAGTCGCTTAATGTAAAATTTATGGGCACCATATATTTCACCCTGACAAGTTTTCCGTGCTGTTTACCGGGAATCCATTTTGGTGATTTCTTTAAAACCCTAAGGGCTTCTGCGTCCATGTCGGGCCACAACTTTTTCTCCACCTTAAAATTAGTTAAACTACCGTCTTTTTCGACAATAAAACTTATTACAACACGCCCTTCGATATCAATGTCTCCGCGGACCGGCCACCTTAAGTTCTTACTTAAGAATTTGTAAAATGCCTCGTCACCACCAGGAAACTCCGGACTTCTATCAAGCGACCTCAGGTCGGTTATTATTACGTTGTTTTTTGCCCTATTAAAGGACTTTTTATTTTGCCCCTTTGCTGTGATAAAAGGTGTGAAGAAAACAAGGGTTAGGTACAGCCATTTCATACCCTAAATATACTAATTCTCCCTCACCAATAAGCCATCTGCAAAATTGCGGAGGTATTGTTTATGGGCCTCCAGCAGGTTAATGGCATCCAGGGCCATGAAGGCTTTGTCAGCAAACGCTTCCATAGCTTGCTCAGCAAATTGCCTTATGTTCAGTTCGTCGTATATTTTAGTGACGGCGGCAACCTTTTCGGTGTTATCAAACTCCTTCAAAGCTATCCAGTTATCCAGCTCTGTTTTTTGTGAACCGACGGCCAGTTCCAGCGCCCTGATGAGCAACCAGGTTTTTTTGTTGGAGATAATATCGCCGCCCACCTGTTTGCCGAATTTATCCGGATCGCCATACACATCCAGGATATCGTCCTGCAGCTGGAAAGCAATACCCAGGTACTCGCCGAAATTATAGAGTAATTCTGCATCCTGCATTTCTGCTCCGCCAATTAAAGCGCCTATTTTTAACGCCCCGCCCAATAATACCGAAGTTTTCAGGCGGATCATTTCCAGGTATTCATCCACATGTACTTCTGTGCGTTGCTCAAAATCCATATCCAGTTGCTGGCCTTCGCAGACACCTAAAGCGGTTTTGTTAAAAACATCCAGCACTTCGCGCAGCAAATGATCTTCCACCTTCATCATCAACTGGTAACTTAATACCAGCATGGCATCACCGGATAATATGCCCGTATTATGTCCCCAGCGTTCGTGTACGGTTATTTTTCCACGACGGAGTGGAGCATTATCCATTATATCATCATGCATCAGCGTGAAGTTATGGAATACCTCAATAGCAAGGGCAGGAGAACTAGCAGCATTAACATCGCCGCCAAACAATTCGCAGGCCATTAACAGCAGGGCAGGGCGCATCCTCTTACCGCCGAGGGATAGGATATAACTAACAGGTTCGTATAAAGTATCTGGATTGGCAGGAAGGTCCAGTTTGTTTACGGCTTCGCCTATGATGGATTGTAGTTCTTTCAGGTGTTTCATTTTTTGGTTGATTGGGTTGATTAGGTTGATTAAGTGAGTGGTTGGGGGCATCGCAACTTAATCCAACTAAATAAACTTAATCAACCCAATAAACTACTCACTAACTCACCAGCGAAAAGTCAATCTGCTTCTTCGTCAGATCCACATTTTTCACACGGATTTTCACCTCATCGCCCAGCTGGTAAACCTTCTTTTTACGCTGGCCGATGATGGCGTAGTTTTTTTCGTCTAAAGTATAAAAGTCGTCGGATATATCGCGCAGGCGAATCATTCCTTCGCATTTATTTTCAATAATTTCAACATACATACCCCATTCGGTAACGCCCGAGATCACACCACTGTAAACATTGCCCACCTGGTCTTTTAAAAATTCGGCCTGTTTGTATTTGATAGAGGCGCGTTCAGCATCAGAGGCCTTCTTTTCCATTTGCGAACTGTGCTGGCAAAGCTTTTCGTAATGCTCGGCATTAGCGCTTTGTCCGCCATTCAGATAATGGAATAGCAAGCGGTGCACCATCACATCCGGGTAACGGCGGATCGGAGAGGTAAAGTGGGTATAATGGTCAAAAGCCAGTCCATAATGGCTGCTGCTTTTGGTAGTATAAATGGCTTTGGCCATAGAGCGGATAGCGAGTTGGGTCAACACATTCTGTTCCTTTTTGCCTTCCACATCCTCCATTAAATAATTCAGGGATTTTGCTGTTTCTTTATCCGATTTGGTGTTGATCTTATACCCAAACCTCGCCGCAAACTGGGCAAAATTGGCCAGCGCTTCAGGTTTTGGCGTATCATGAACGCGGTAAACAAAGGTATATTTATGCTTGCCTTTACCCATTTTGCTTACATACTCGGCTACTTTTTTATTGGCGAGCAACATAAAATCCTCAATCAATTTATGGGCATCCTTACGTTCTTTAACATATACGCCGACAGGCTTGCCTGTCTCATCCAGTTTGAACTTAACCTCAGTGGTTTCAAAACTGATGGCGCCATTTTTGAACTTTCGGTCGCGCAGTTTGTGGGCCAGGGCATTTAGTTTGAGTATTTCATAAGTAAAGTCGCCGGTTTTGGTTTCTATCACTTCCTGCACTTCTTCGTAAGCAAAACGCCTGTCTGAATGGATGATGGTTTTTCCAAACCATTCGGTAATGATATGCGCCTCTTCATTCATTTCGAATACCGCCGAAAAGCAAAGCTTATCCTCTTTTGGGCGCAAAGAGCATAAACCGTTCGAAAGGCGTTCAGGAAGCATCGGGATCACCCTGTCAACCAGGTAAACCGATGTTCCGCGTTCGTCGGCCTCTTTATCCAGTGCTGAATCAGGTTTAATATAATGCGATACATCAGCAATATGCACCCCGACCTCGTAATTGCCATTTTCCAGTTGTTTAAAGGAAAGTGCATCGTCAAAATCCTTGGCATCAAATGGGTCGATGGTGAAAGTGGTTGTATTTCTGAAATCCCGCCTTTTGGCGATCTCTTCTTTGGTAATCATATCAGAAATCTCTTCGGATTCATGTTCAACTTCGGCAGGGAACGACAATGGGAAACCGTATTCAGCCAGAATGGCATTCATTTCGGTATCATTCTCACCCTGTACACCCAGGATCTGCTTGATACGGCCAATAGGGTTTTTAGCTTCAGCCGGCCAGTCGGTGATCTCGGCGATTGCCTTTATCCCGTTTTTAGCGCCGTTAAGGTCGCTTAGAGGGATAAAAATATCGTGCATCATCTTCCGGTCGTCCGGGATGAAGAATGCGAACCGCTCTGAGAGTTTTACGATACCCGTAAACTCCATTTTAGCGCGTTCGATGATCTCAATTACTTCACCTTCTTTATTTTTGCCTTTGCTTTTGGCATAAACGTAAACTTTTACTTTATCGCCGTTAAGGGCATTGCGCAGTTTGCGTGGCGCTACAAAAATATCGTTCTCAAACTCATCATTGGTGACGATAAATGCTGAGCCGTCGTTGGTCATATCGACCACGCCTTCGATAAAGGTTTTGAGCACCAGCAGCTGGAATTTCCCGGGAGTAAGTTCCTTTAAACCCCCTTTTTTTGATTCATCTTTCAGAATATCAAAGATGATTTCGCGTGCTTCCGGGTCGCGGACGTTGAGTTTGGCAGAAACTTGTTTATAATTTAATGGCGTATTGCCGTTTTGTTCGAATATATCCAGTACCATTTGCGTAAGCACCTGGTTGATGGAAGAGTTGTTTTTCTTTTTAGACATGGGTATTATTTGTGCAAAGATACAGAAGTTTTGAAAGCAGATTGCGAGCGGACTGAAGTAGAAAATAAATCCTGATAAATTTATTTCTATAAAAGATAAGGGTCAGTGCAAATGAGTCCGTCAATCTTTTCAAAATCCTTTATGTTCCTTGTAAGTAAATTAAGCTTATTGGTTAGCGCGGTGGCTGCTATTATAGCGTCAGGAAGCTTCACCCGGTAACGTTTCCTGATTTCTATTGATTGCAAAATTATGTCTTCTTCCAAATTGAAAACCGTTGAAGCAGCTATGAAACCAGTTAAGATCTTAATTTGCTGATCGGAAGCTTTTTGCCACCCGAGTAGTTCAATCCGCGAAATTACTGAGAGTTGAATGGGAATATTGTCTAATAATCTAATTGACGAAACCGGCAGTTTATTTTCGAGATAATCAATAATGGTATTCGTATCTGTTAAATATCGTTGTTCCATTCGTTACGAATATCCTTTAGATGATTTTGAAAATCTTCATACTGCTCATTCGTTAAGTTTAAAGCTCCTCTAAAATCCGATGGTTTCTTCTTTTCGGGTTTACTTTCTTTATTTATTTCGTCAACAGCATAAAGAAGAACCTCTATCTGTTTGCCTACGTAATTTTCAGGTATATGAATCGACACATCCTGTTTTTCCGGGGTTATTAAGGTACGTATCATTTTATTTTAGCGGATAGATTAATTCATTTATACACAAATTTACACATTATAAATAACAATTTTACGCCTTCGGAAAGAACATCATGCTACAGCACCGGGTATCGAGGCAATTAACCGCTTCGTATACTCTTCCTTAGGATGATAATAAATCTCATCAGGATCGCCCATTTCAACAATTTCGCCTTTATTCATCACCATCATCCGGTCAGAAATGTGTTTGATCACGGCCAGATCATGTGAAATAAAGATATAGGTGAGGTTAAATTCCTGCTGCAGTTCCCGGATCAGGTTAAGCACCTGGGCCTGTACAGATACATCCAGCGCCGAAACAGATTCATCGCAAATGATAAATTTTGGCTGCAGGGCCAATGCCCGGGCAATGACGATGCGCTGCCTTTGTCCGCCCGAAAATTCATGCGGGTAGCGGTTAAAGTGCTCCGGCGGCAGGTTTACGCGTTCCAGCAGCTCCAAAACTTTGCGTTTTCGCTTGGTGTCATTGGCATAAAACCGGTGAACCTGTAAGGGTTCCATCAAGGAATCACCCACGGTGAGGCGCGGGTTTAGAGAGGAGTAGGGATCTTGGAAAATGATCTGGATATTGCGCCTGATCTCCCTTAATTCATTCTTTTTAAGGCTGCGCAGGTCGGTATTCTCAAAATTGATGCTGCCGGAAGTGGGTTCTATCAACCTTAAAATACTGCGGCCCAAAGTAGTTTTTCCGCAGCCTGATTCGCCCACAAGTCCAAGGGTTTCGCCGGGATATACGTTGAAACTAACCTCATTAACCGCTTTTACCAAACCCTTCGACTTGCCAAATACATTATGAACAGTTGGAAACCACGTATTTAAGTGACTTATCTTGAGTAAGGGTTCCTGTTCGTATAATTTCCGCTCTCTTTCCTTTATTTCTCCAGGTTGATACAAATAGCCTTCCCTTATTTTTTCGATGCTGGCGGCTTTCTTATTTTCACTATCCAGGAAATCTGATACAACAGGCAGCTTTTTCAAACGCCAGGCAGGCGAGGGGCGGCAAGCCAGCAATCCTTTAGTATAAGGGTGTTTGGGATGAGCGAACAGAGTTTTAACCGGGGCCTCTTCCACAACCTCGCCCTTATACATCACCATAACCCGGTCGGCAATTTCGCTGATCACTGCCAGATCGTGCGAAATAAAGATCAGGCTCATGTTCCGTTCAGCTTTCAGCTTGTGTAATAATTCGATAATCGTTTTTTGAACGGTAACATCCAGCGCGGTGGTGGGTTCATCGGCAATCAATATTTCCGGGTTGCAGGAAAGCGCCATCGCGATCATCACCCTTTGTTTTTGTCCACCGGAGATCTGGTGCGGGTAACTGTCGAAAATAGCCTCAGGGCGTGGCAGTTGTACTTCTTTAAATAAAGCGATGGTTTTGGCCTTCGCTTCTGCTTTGTTTATGGCAAGATGTAATTGTATCGCTTCTGTAATTTGAAAACCGCAGGTTAAAACCGGGTTGAGGGAGGTCATGGGTTCCTGGAAGATCATGGCGATCTGGTGGCCCCTGATCGTCCGCATTTCCGTCTCGGGGATTTTGCACAAGCTTTTATCATTCAGCAATACCTGCCCGCTGATTACCGCTTGCTTTTCATCCAGCAGGCGCATCAGGGCAAGCGAAGTAACCGACTTTCCTGAACCAGATTCGCCCACAATGCCAATCGTCTCGCCTTTATTTAAGTGGAAGGAAATGCCTTTAACCGCCTCAAAATAGCCGCTTTGTGTTTTAAACTTAATGTTCAGGTCGGTTACTTTCAGCATTTTAAAAGCCCACGAGAGTTATAGATTCATCCGGGATCAATTCTTCGCCCCGGTATCGCCTTAGCAACTGAGCCGTTGCAACTACATCTTTCTGGCAGTAAGTCGCTATTCTTTCCAGCTGGTTCTCTACCCAGTAAACACGCCCAACCATACTGCCGTCAATATCATCTTTTGGGGTAGGGATGTTAAAAATAGCGGTCAACAATGCTAACGAAGTATAGTTTTTATAATCGCCAAACTTCCATAGCTCCATGGTATCCAGGTGGTTAATTTCCCATGGCTTTTTACCGGAAATTTCCAGCTGGGATGGAATCTTTACGCCATTGATCAGCATCCTGCGGCAGATGTACGGGAAATCAAACTCCTTTCCGTTGTGCGCGCACAATATCAAACTTGGCGGCTGGCTAACCAACAAAGCGGCAAATTTTTCGAGAAGCTCTTTTTCGTCATGCGAGAAAAAAGATTTAACCCTGAGTCCGGTATTTCTCCCATTGATGAAGATGCCTACCGAGATACAAATGATCTTGCCAAATTCGGCCCAGATGCCGGCGCGTTCATAGAATTCTTCCGCGGTTTCTTCTTTCCGCTGGTATTGCGTCTTCAAATCCCATAGTTTTTGAAAATGATCCGGCACATCGGCAAAACTGCTGTATTGCGGAACGGTTTCAATATCAAGCACCATCAGGTTATGAAGGTCGTATTGTTCAAGCATTTTTTGTTTGTTACAATCCAAATATAAGGAATATGCCGGAAACGCCTCACCTAAATCCTCTCCAAAGGAGAGGACTTTAGCTGCACTCTTTTTTAGCCCTCTCCTTTGGAGAGGGTTGGGTGAGGCTTCATTTCTCCAGCACCTCAAACCCCACATGCACCATATTCCCATTCCCATCAACCAAAGTTAAAGTATGTTTCCCGGGCGGCGGGTTTAAAGCCAATTGGTGAAAATCCTGCGTTTCGCCCACATACTCATCATCCAGGTGCCAGAATATTTTAACGCCGTTTTGCCGGTGCGCGGCATCAAACACTACACGGCCGCGACTGCCATCTGCCTCCAGCGGAACGTATATTTTTGCGCCTTCTTTGGGGTAAATGATCTCCATAGGGTTACTACGTTCGCCCTGCGCGCAATCTGGCCTGAACGGAGGCAGTACATGGTACTGATAGCTCCTGCTTTTGTAATAATATTCCATAGATGGTGGCAGCACAAACCATTTTTTGTTGATGATCTGGTCGGGCGGTACGCAATTGCCTGTTACCTGCCATTTGCCATCGGCGCTTAAGTGCACCAGCTGGTGCCAGGGGCATACCGGCGCGTTCAGGCCTCCTTTGGGGACATATTCATCATAAGTATCCTCGCAATACTCGCCGGCGCGAAAACCGCTTTGTTTGCAAACTTTTATTTTGACCATTTCGCCAACCGGCATATCAAACCACTGGCGTGTAACGGGCAGCAGGCGGAAGATCTCAAACATGGCCGGGGCGGCGGTGTTAATGCCCGTTAATCCGGGCCTTCCTTCGCCATCGGTATTACCGACCCAAACCGCGACGACATATTTGGGGGTGATGCCAATGGCCCAGCCATCCCGGAAACCAAAGCTGGTGCCTGTTTTCCAGGCGATGCGCTGGGTAGAACTGAACCTGTTCCAAAGCATTTCCTCACCGGGGCGCATTACTTCTTCCATGGCCTGTAGGGTGTAGTAAATAGATCCGGCATCCAGCAGGCCTGTTTTTTGCAGGTCGGGCTTTTTTGCCGGCGCGATGGTATAAACCGGGTTATGGTAATCGGCGGGATCGTATTTGCCGTTGTATTTGTTGTAATGATTGAGCACACGGGCCATATCGGCGTATGATCCAGCCAATTCCCAAAGCGTATTTTCGCCTCCGCCCAGTATCAGCGACAAACCATAGTGGCTGGCAGGTTTATTCAGGGTCGTCATGCCAATTTTGTGCAACTGGTCGTAAAACCTGTCGCTTTTATATTGTTGCAGCAGCCTTACTGCCGGAACATTTAACGACCGCGACAATGCCTGTGAGGCCGGTACCGCCCCATCATAAACCAAATCGAAGTTTTTAGGGTGAAAGCTTAGTATTTGAGTTGGAATATCGGGCAATAAACTATTTGGCAGGATCAACCCATCATGCATAGCGGAGGCATACAACAATGGTTTTAAAGTACTTCCGGGGCTTCGCGGCGCATTTACTACATCTACGTCGCTTTGCATCGTCGAATCTTCCGGGTGCGAAATATTGCCCGCATAGGCTAAAGTAGCTCCCGTTTCCACATCCAGCACCACAGCCGCTATGTTGTTGATATCATTGGCTTTTAATTGCTGGTGATGCCGCTCCAGTATCTGGTTTACCTGGCGCTGCAGGTTAGTTTGGATGGTTGTCTTCAACCGGGTATCACCAAAACGTTTGGCCTGGCTATCCACCTTAAACCGTTCCAGCAGGTGAGGGGCAAGCTGCGGCAGGGGCAGGGGCAGATCAGGAACAGACTCCAGCTTGGCAAGTGATGCGGTGGCGGCATCAATAATTCCCTGCTTTACCAGTTTATCCAGCAGCATGTTTCGTTTCTTTAACAATGTCGCCCGGTTTTTGCCAGGATTGACAAGGGATGGCGCATTGGGCAGCACCGCCATCGCGGCCATCTCTCCCCATGATAATTTATCAGGACTGCGCCCGAAATAACGCCAGGAAGCGGCGTCCAATCCAACCACATTACTGCCAAAAGGTGCATTGCTGGCATACAATGATAATATTTCACTTTTTTTATAGCCGCATTCCAGCCGCATGGCCATAAAAATCTCTTTTAGCTTATTCAGATAAGTACGTCTATCTTTCGTTGCAAGCCTGATCACCTGCATAGAAATAGTACTACCGCCGCTTTCAACTTTTCCCGAACCAAAGTTTTGTTTAAAGGCCCTGCCCAAAGCCAGTACATCAAAACCGGGGTGGTGCATAAAGCGCTTATCCTCAAAGGTGATGATACATTGCTTAAACTTTTCGGGCACTTCGGCATTTGGCGGGAAGCGCCATTGGCCATCGGAGGCAATAGCAGCGCCGAGCAAATTACCGTTGGCATCGTCAATAACGTAGGAGGTTGAGCTTTTGAAAAGCGGATTTGGCAGGCAAAACCAAAACAGCAGGCCCGACACACCTAAAAACGAAAGTATTATTATTATTTTTGGCCTTTTCAAAAAGGCTTTTACACCACTTAAACTCAGTTTCATTTAATTAGGATGAAGATACATAAGTTATCCATTGTTATCCCTGCATACAACGAAGGAAATACGATCCATTTGATTTTAAACAAAATTAAAGCCGTAAACCTGATCGATAATATTCAAAAAGAACTCATTATTGTTAACGATTGCTCCAGCGACCATACCGAAGAAGCTGTTAGCGCTTATAAATCAGAAAACCCGGACCTCGGGATCAGTTACTTTAAGCACGAGACCAACAAGGGCAAAGGTGCCGCCATCCATACGGGTATCTCCAAAGCAACGGGCGAATACCTGATCATCCAGGATGCCGACTTGGAATATGACCCCGAAGAATACAACGACTTGCTGAAACCTGTTTGCAACGGCTTTGCCGATGTGGTTTACGGCTCGCGTTTTATGGGCAGCAACCCGCACCGTATTTTATTCTTCTGGCATACCATCGGTAACCGCTGGCTTACTTTCGCCTCCAACATGTTCAGTAACCTGAACCTGACGGATATGGAAACCTGCTACAAGCTTTTTGATACCAAACTCATCCAATCCATCAAATTAACTGAGCAACGCTTTGGCTTTGAGCCGGAGGTTACCCAAAAAATTGCCCGCGTACCCAGGATCCGTATTTACGAAGTTGGTATTTCCTATTACGGCCGTACTTACGATGATGGCAAAAAGATCGGCTGGAAAGATGGCGTCAGGGCGATTTATTGTATTTTGAAGTATGGACTTTTTAGAGTTGATTAGGTTGATTGAGTTGGATTAAGTTGATTAGGTTAGCTTTTCCGGATACTAACCTAATCAACCCAATCAACAATTCAACTTACCTAACTACTTCTACCCATTGCCCTTTCAATAACGCGCTGATGGATTTGTTGTACATCGCTTCGCACAAAGTTGCCGGCAGGTAGTATTTACCTGCATAGGCCGCATTCAGCATGACGTTATACTTCAGTTCCTTACCTTCCGGGATGCCAAAATAGGTGTAAACCCGGTCATCCCTGATATCGAGGTAGTCGTAATCTGAAGATGCAAACGCGTCTTCTGTACCCGTGAGCCTTGAATTCAGTATTTCCCAGCCCGAAGGGAAGATCTGCGTCAACGCCATATTCTGGTAAAAGCCTTTATGCCCGGGGTTTTTAACCACTACCTGCGCTACAAAATCGGTTCCCTGTTTTAATTTGGCAGGATCGAGGATATGGCCGTCAAGCGTAGTATAACTGATGCGCAGGTCCAAAACGTCCGGGTTGATGATGGATGCTACATCCTGGGCGGCAGCAGGTTGACCCGACTGGATTAACCTGATATACAATTTATTTTTGCCGTTGTTTTTAACAGATACATTGCCTCCGTTTGCTGCTACTGCATTTTGCCACAAGTAGGAAGATGAGTTAACATTTGCGCTCGTCGACCCCGTCTTGTAATTAAACATCAGTTTGGCCGACGTTTTATTTTTTCCGCAATATTCCGCTATCGCAATGAGCGAATAGGCAGTAGTTTGTGTACTGTACCAATCATCTTCTGATAGTCGTGCCGCAACTGTGCGCAATTGCGCCGAGGCCTGCGGTCTGCCCAGCAGGGTAAGTGTTTCCAGGATCATAGCATCGTCTCTTAAATCTGAGCCGTAGGTGCCATAAAGCGAGTAGTAAGGCTTGATGGTTAATGGCAAGCCGTTGATCAGTTGCATCCCTGTTTCTGGTTGCCCCGCCAGTTTATAGGCGGCTGCCAAGCGCCATTTTGCTTCGATACTCAGGTATGGGAATTCCCGCAACCTGTTCATCGCGCCCATTTCCGGTGCCCTGGCTAAAGCCAAAAGGTATAAACGGTAAGCCTGGATCAGGTCCGAACCGTAAAAGCTGCGGCTATCCGGGGCCCAGGTTTGCGCTTTTTGTCTCTCATACATTTTCCAGTGTTCCAAAAAGCCTATGGGCAGGCTGTAGCCTTTGTCCTGCGCGGCCATCATAAAATGCCCGGCGTAATTGGTTCCCCATTCGTCGGCATCGCCAACACCCGGCCAGTAGCTTAAACCACCGTCTGTGAGCTGGAAGCCGTTCAACCGGTTAATGGTTATTTTGATATTCCGTTCGGTTTCGGCTTTTTGCCTTGGACTAAGATCAAGCAACTGGTCTAAGTAGAGCTGCGGGAAGGCCGATGAGGTAGTTTGCTCCACGCAGCCATACGGATACTCGATCAGATAATTCAATCGCTTAGCGAGGTTTAATGGCGGGATAGACGCCACCATCAGCGTAGCCTTATTGGTTCCGGTAATGCCGACTGCGTTATATGCCGCGCTCCAGCTTTCGCCTGGTTGCAATTCTTTTTCCTGGATCTTGGTAACAGGTGGGTTGGGATTGCGAACATTCATCTCCACATCATAGGAAGAAGTCTCCTTACCGCTCTTTGCCGTTATCCTCACCCTGCCAACACCCACAAAATCCCTTACATCCAAATCGAAGGTCACCAGCTGGTCGCCTGTTTTGGTAAAGGTGATTGTTTTTTGATTGTTCCCGCTGAGGTTGCTGAACATATTCGATTGTACCTGCAGGTTTACCGTTTTAACACTATTCTCCATGGCGAAAACAGTTACCGGCAACTGGATTTTTTCGGACGGCCCCAAAACGCGCGGTAAAGTAGCAAGGATCATTAACGGCTTTTTAACCGCGACATATTTATCGGTTTGCCCGTAAGCGCCGTCGTGTCCGGCAATCACCATTACTTTTACCATGCCTACATATTGCGGCAAAGTAAAGGCATGGGTTTGTTTTTCGCCTGCGGCCAGCTTAAATGGCCCTAAGAACTTCACCACCGGCTTAAAGCGATTTACCGCAACATTGTGGTTTGCCCCGGCCGTGCCATCGCCACCGATGCTTAAAATACGTTCCAGCCCTGTTCCGTAGGCGCCTATTACATAGTCAAACAAATCCCATGTTTTTACGCCCAGCGCTTCGCGGGCATAAAAGGTTTCATGCGGCTGCGGCGTTTTGTAATTGGTGATATCCAGCAAACCTTCATCTACTATTGCAATGGTGTAGGTCATTTCCTTTCCGGAGGCTTCAGATACGGTAACCGAGGATTGCGTTTCCGGCCTGATCTTATCCGGCATGCTGATCACCGGTTTCAACACAGTTTCCGGATCCTCAACAGCTAACGGTATCGCACCGTACATCCTGATAGGTAAATCATTTTTCGTTTGTGAATGCCTTTGCAGCAGCGTTACGTTCACAAAAATATTTGGCGCCATGCCCGGCTCAATTTTAAAAGTATAACGGGTTTGGCCTTTTTTGGTGTCTATCCAGTTTGTTTTAATCACCTTGCTGCCATTTTCAAGGCTGATCAAGGCATGCCCGTCGGACATGGTAGGAATCGTCAATGTCGCTTCTTCACCAACCTTGTAATTGGTTTTATCCGAAGTGAATGATAACATGGATGCTTCGGTAGGATTAGTTTCCTGCAGGCGTGCCGACCAATTTGGCCAGTCTACATAAATGATCTTACCGGTAGAGTGGCCGGTTTGCGGATCTTTTATGCGCAAAAGGTAACGGCCCCAGTCCGCCTGTTTAACATGCATGTTCCATTGTGCATGGCCGTTTTCTACACGAACGTTCTCCGCTTTAATCAGTTTGTTGTATTTATCCTGGGTAAAATTGCTCAGTTCATTGCCGCTTTCGTCCCACCACCAGCGCCACTGTATCTTATAAAGCTCCAGTTCAACCGTACGGCTGCCTTCAAATGGTTTGCCTTTCGTATCAACATCGGCAATATCAATCAGGTTGTCCTTATCAGTGTACAACATCCCCGAGAGGTCGCTGCCTTTAGGTGTTCTTAGTCCAACATAACCTGGGTATACATTATAAGGCATACTCATGGACTGTATGCTGAAATTACCTCCCGGTTCAAATACCTTAATGAGGAAATTAGCGGACAGCTGCCCCGGCGCCTGTTTCTCAACATTGATGTCCGGATTTACCCGCGCGTTGCCGTTGGCATCCAGGCGACCGTCAAACATCGTGGCGGTTTGGGTGGTGAAGCCGAGTGTTGGGTCGTCAAAATCATAACCCTCGTAATTTTTAAAGCTGGTTGTTTTGGGGGTGAGAAAAGCATCGATTTTAGCCTTCAAATTTTGCGCCGTGCCGCCAAACAGCCATTGTGCCGAAAGCGTACCTTTATTATCGGCTCCTTTTGTTAACTCCGTTGCTCCGCCAAAAGTAAGATTCAGCTTCAGCCGGTTTGGCATAATGGTTTCAATCTTCACATTCTTCTCAAATATGGCACCGCCAACTTTTACTTTAGCACTCCAGTTGCCGGTAGGGGATGAAGTTTCCGTTGCTGTGTGGAAGCTATAAAAGCCATCGACAGAGGCCGTTTGCGTAATCCGCCGGTACAATTTACCATTCGGATCGTACAGCTCAAACTCAACCGGGTGATCGGGGGGTAAGGTCTTCAATTTATCTTCAAGAATAAACGACATAAAAATAGAGTCACCCGGACGCCACACGCCGCGCTCGCCATATAGAAATCCTTTCAATCCTTTTTGTACCTGGTCGCCGCCCACATTAAAACGGGAGAGTGGCAGCGAACTGCCGTCATCTACCTTTAAATAACCTCGCTCGGCGCCGTTTTTGGCCACCAGCAAATAAGGTTTACGCTTCAGTTCGAATTTGGCAAAGCCGTCGCCATCTGAGGTGCCTTTGTACAATACCTGTTTCTGGTAGTCCAATAACTCCAGGTCGACGCCCGGCATCGGTTTGGCTGTTAAAATATTGGTTACGGCCACAATCATGTTATTATCGCTGCCGCGTTTGGCAATCAGGCCAATGTTTGAGGCGATGATATTTCGTGTTGCCCAGCGGTCCTTGGTAAAGTAGGAATTGGTGCAGGGATCATCTTTTTGCTGCCAGTCGAAGCCTTCGGGATAATAATTATCATACCTCGACCAAAAATCATCGTCTTCATCACTCACTTTTGCGGTATTGCTATCGCTGTTGCCACCTTCGCCATCGCCTTCGTATTCATCACCGTTATCGCTTTTTCCAATTTTAGGACTGCCCAATGAGCAATTAAAAAGCGAGTATTCTTTCCTGAAACCGATAATCACCCTGTAAATAGCGCCTGGTTCGGTGCGCATCAGCTGATCCAGATCCAGCATAAAACGGTTCTTTTTATTCAGGTTTAGGCTTTTGTCGGCGTCCAGCCTGATGGTTTTTTGAACCACAGGTCGGCCCACGTGCCGTAACTCATCCCCGCCGTTAAATCCGTTGTTCTGAAAATACTGCGGAACGTTATCAGCATAAATTTTAATGATGCTCACATCAACTGAGTTCAGGTTAACTGCTTCAAAGGGCATCATCAGTTTGCCTGAATCAGGCAGGATAACGCCTTTGCCTGGAATGGTTACCGATGGCATCCGGTTTTCGAAGAATACATTTGCGGTGTAGGCTTTTTTTATTTTTTGATGGGAGATATTTTCAACACCCTCATTTACAAATGCATTGTAATTCCCCTCCAGTTGCATGGGGGCATAAACTTTTACGGTACTGCCTTCAATGGTATAGGCCGGGTCGGTTACATTTTCGAGACCGATCAATCCATTGAGTTCCTGGCCAACTTTTATCGCATCCGAAAACTGGATCAATACATATTGATCCTGGTCCTGCACGGCTTTAATATCCAGCACTTTAAAATCGCCTATCGCCGGGATCACAAACTCCTGGCTGCCTTTTTTATCGATCCCAAGGCCGCTGCCATCCCAGGTTACCGTTAAGTTATTCACCTTGTTTTTTTCACGCTTCAATTGCGTTATGGTAAACTGGTGCGTTTTGGTGATGCCATTATGTTGCCAGGTTACCTGTACCGGGAATGGGAAACTGGTATTGAGCATTTTCTCGATACCGGCAAAATCTTCATTATCCGCCGTCTGAACAAAGCCGGTCAGCTTCATTTTATCGATAGAAGTATTGGTGGCGGTTTGCAAACCATTAAAGCCTACGGTAAAATCGGGTTTAATGGTTTGAAAGCCGAATTTAAATTCATTAAAATGATCAGGAACGTTGAGGATTTTGTTCAACTTAAAGTCGGCGGTATAACTTTTATCGGGGTCAAGCTTCTCTGCCGGCCTGAACTCAATTGTACGGGCATCCACCCAATAAGCTTTGCCTTTTATGGATGGGGAAAACTCAAAAACCTGGTCGCTGAGTGCTGCATTTTGTTCGTGGCTGGTTTGTACATCACCCGCAAGTTTAATGCGGATAGGGCTTTCTTTAGAAATTACGCCGGTGGTATACGACTCGATGTACTTGCTGAATGCCGGGTCAATTTCTTGTTTTTTGTGATGGTGAAAAATAATAAAAGCAATAAGAATTGCGAGCGTAAACGTGACGCCGATGGTAATTAATCCCCTCCGACTATTGGAGAGGCCTTGAAAAGTGTTCATGGAAATGACTGGATTAAGAACCGAAAGTTAAATAATTTTTGACATAAAATAATATTTTGAAAAAATTATTTTTAGCCGATGATTATTGGCAAAACAGGCACTCATGCCGAATGAAGACTGTAAATTTTGAACTTGTACTTTACAAATAAACGCCCCGGAAACGTATTTTATTGGACATAATCACAAAATCATCACACCAACTTTATTCACTACCGGCAATCGTATAAAATTAACATCGACGATGCTTTCCGGGAGGAATATGAATTTTTTATCATAAATATTTTTACCTATATAATAGCTGAGCCAGTATTCATTATTTAGACCGAAGGTTTGCTCATCAATAGGTTCTATTACTTTAAAGGCACGCTGGCCCACTACCGGGAACATATGCCTTAAGGTTGATGTTTTTACTGGCTTGCCATCCTTTTCCCCATAGCCGCGCGATGTGATGAGCACATTCTCAATCGGTTCATTTTTGAGGTTAATGAGGTAGACATACCATATTTTACTCTCCGCGCTTTCCTTTTCCAAAGCAACGGCAATGGCAATGTCCTTTACCTTATTTTCGGGGAGATCTTTGATCATATTGGTTGATTAAGTTGGATTGAGTTAGATTAAGTTGATTGAGTGGGAATTCGCCTTAACTTAGTCAACTCATTCAACTTAATCAACTCATTCAACTAACTTATTTTTTCTTCGCAAACTTCTTTCCTGCTTTTTTGGGTTCTTTCTCGGCAATTGCTGCCAGTTCCTTACATTCCTCAAAAGTGAGGGATTGCGGTTCTTTTCCTTTGGGGATCTTAACGTTCAGTTTGCCAAATTCAATATAAGGGCCGAAGCGGCCATTTAAAACTTTAACCGTTGGGTCTTCATCAAAAGATTTGATCAGTTTTTCAGCGTCTTTTTTGCGTTTTTCAATAATCAGTTCAATCGCCATTTCTTCGGTCACGTCATGCGGGTCAAGTCCCTTTGGTAGTGAAAAGAAAGCGCTGTTATGCCTTATATAAGGGCCAAACTTGCCGATAGCGACGGTCATGTCCTTATCTTCAAAAACGCCTACCTTTTTAGGGAGTTTAAACAACTCAAGCGCATCTTCCATGGATATGGTTTCAATGCTCTGCCCATTGCGTAAACTTGCGTAAAGTGGTTTTTCACCATTTTCGCCATCAGTGTTTGTTTCACCCACCTGCACAAAGGGGCCATAGCGGCCAATACGTACAGAAACTTTTTTACCACTTACCGGGTGTGCCCCGAGGTCGCGTTCGCCGGTGGCTTTATCGGCCGTTTCCAGCGTGCTTTCAACTTCCTTATGGAAAGGGGAGTAAAAACCGCGGATCATATCCGTCCATTCCGTTAAACCCTGGGCAATCTCGTCAAACTGCTTTTCAACCGTTGCAGTAAAGTGAAAATCAACAATATCTTTAAAATATTGTACCAGGAAGTCATTTACAACCGAACCAATATCAGTAGGGAAGAGCTTTCCTTTTTCGGCGCCGGTATTTTCGGTTTTTTCGTCTTTTACAATCTTTTCAGCTTTCAGCGTTAACACACGGAATGTACGCGGTCTGCCTTCACGTTCCTCTTTTACCACATAACCACGGTTTTGTATGGTAGAGATAGTAGGGGCATAGGTAGATGGCCGGCCGATACCCAGTTCTTCCAGTTTTTTAACCAAGCTGGCTTCGGTATATCTTGCCGGCGGACGTGAAAAACGCTCCGTCGCGGTCATTTCCTGCAATTCCAGCTGCTGGCCTTTGCTTAAAGGCGGCAATATCGTATTTTCACCATCCTGCAGGTTATCTTCCTCTTCATCACTCGATTCGAGGTAAACCTTCAGGAAGCCGTCAAACTTCATTACCTCACCATTGGCTACCAATTCTTCTTTGCGGGTGGTGATACTGATTTTAGCCGTGGTTTTTTCAAATTGCGCTTCGCTCATTTGCGAAGCGATCGCCCTTTTCCAGATCAGGTCGTACAAGCGCATTTCGCTTGAATCGCTGCTGATGGTATGCTGGTTAAAATAGGTGGGGCGTATGGCTTCGTGCGCTTCCTGTGCGCTTGCGTTTTTGGTCTTATATTTTCTAAGCTGATGATATTTACTGCCGTATGCCGATACAATTTCCTGTTCAGCAGCATTTAAGGCATGGTCGGATAAATTAACCGAATCTGTACGCATATAGGTAATATGCCCGGATTCATACAGCTTTTGCGCCACCTGCATAGTACGCGAAACTGAAAAACCTAATTTCCGGCTGGCTTCCTGTTGCAGGGTAGAGGTAGTAAACGGCGCCGCTGGTGAACGCTTGGCGGGCCTTGTATCCAATGATTTTATCTCGAAGCCGGCGCCGGTACAATCCTGCAGGAATTTTTCAGCATCATCCTGTTTTGCAAAACGTTCGGGTAATTCAGCTTTAAAAGCGCTTTTTCCTTTATCAAACAGCGCAACAATTTTAAATGCCGCTTCGGACTTAAATTTATTGATTTCGCGTTCCCTGTCTACGATTAGTCTGACCGCTACTGACTGTACGCGACCCGCTGAAAGAGAGGGCTTAACTTTTTTCCATAAAACGGGCGAAAGCTCAAAGCCTACCAGCCTGTCTAAAACACGGCGGGCCTGCTGTGCATTTACCAGGTTATAGTCAATTTTGCGTGGATTTTCAATGGCGCGTAAAATAGCAGGCTTGGTGATCTCGTGGAAAACAATCCGCTTGGTGGTTGCGTCTTTAAGCCCTAAAGTATCAAAAAGGTGCCATGATATGGCCTCTCCCTCACGGTCCTCGTCCGATGCCAGCCAAACCATATCAGCTTCTTTGGATAGTTTCTTTAATTCACTGACTATCTGTTTTTTATCAGCCGGCACCTCGTATTTTTGTTTGAAATCATTGGCAATATCAATGGCGTCGTCAGACTTCACCAGGTCGCGGATATGACCATAACTCGACTTAACCGTAAAGTCTTTGCCAAGGTATCCCTCTATGGTTTTAGCTTTCGCCGGAGATTCAACTATAAGAAGATTTTTTGCCATTTAAGCGATTTTTTTTTGCAAATAAAACATAAAGAAAGCGAAACACAAGAAGAAAATTGAAATGAGGTTGCGTTGGAAGGGGCATTTTGTTGTAAAGTTGGAAGGTTTTAAGGTTGAAATGTTGAGAGAAAATGTTTAATGAACAAAAGTTTCAATGCCGGGATTTGGAGACTTTCGATGCCCAAATTACAGCGTTGTGATCGACCATTAAATAGGTTGTATTTTTATTTCAAAACCCCGCGAAAAATAACATTTCAACTTTGCAACATTCCAACCTTTCAACAACCTGTTATATTAAAAAACCGCCACCCAGCAAATCATTCCCCTCATAAAACACAGCCGACTGGCCCGGCGCAATGCCTGATACCGAATGGTGAAAATCAACTTTCATATGTTCGCCCATTTGCACAATGGTGCTTTGGGTACCGGCATCTTTGTACCTTATTTTAGTAATGGCTTCAATTGGCTCGCGGATGCTTTCGTATTTAACGAGGTTTAAATTTTTAACCCAGGCTTCTTTGCGTTCCAGTTCGTCAACGGTTCCCAAAACAACGGTATTGGTTTGTGGGTTGATGCTGGTAACAAACATAGGGTGACCAAGCGCAATACCCAAACCTTTGCGCTGGCCAATGGTATAAAAAGGGTAGCCCTGGTGTTTGCCTACTACGGTGCCGTCAGTTAAAACAAAGTTACCACCGGCAACACGTTCCTCAAGGTCTTCTACTTTATGTCTTAAAAAGGCCCGATAGTCGTTATCAGGCACAAAGCAGATCTCATAACTTTCACTTTTGCCGGCCAGCTCTACCTGGCCCATATCCATAGCCATCTGCCTGATCTCGGGTTTTGAAAAACTGCCCAATGGAAATTTGGTACGTGAAAGGTTTTTTTGCGATACCCCCCACAATACATAGGACTGGTCTTTATTTTCGTCTTTACCTTTCGAGATCACATAGCGGCCGTTATCCTGTAAACGGATGTTGGCGTAATGGCCAGTTGCAATAAATTCACAATCCAGTTTGTCGGCACGTTTTAACAATGCTTCCCATTTAATATGGGTATTGCATAAAACGCAGGGATTGGGGGTGCGCCCGGCCAAATATTCGTCTACAAAATTATCGATCACAAAATCGCCAAACTCACTGCGAATATCTAATATATAGTGCGGAAAGCCATAGCCTACAGCTAATGCGCGGGCATCGTTAATACTATCAAGGCTGCAGCAGCCGGTTTCTTTTGAGCTTCCGCCGGATGAGGCATAATCCCAGGTTTTCATGGTAAGCCCTATCACTTCATAACCCTGCTCATGCAGCATAACAGCTGCCACGGAGCTGTCAACCCCGCCGCTCATCGCTACTAATATCCTCCCGTGCTTACTCATTTTGCCGCAAAGATACCGTTTTTGATTTTTATGGCGAGCTTCCTGAGTCAGGGCAAGGTAAATTGTTTTGAAAGATAACCAGGTACTTTGGGTTAAGATAATGTAAATTTCACACTAACACGCTTTTGAATTTAACTAAAAGGCAAGTATTTGGTTTTCCGTTCCCAATTCAAACAACTGTTTAAATTATAAAATTTAATGCTATTGTAAAAAAGATCCATCGACTTTAATTTAATATACGTTCAGGATAATTTATTTGTATCAGCAGCGTTATTGTTGAAATTTTTCGAAAAATGGCAGAGAATGACGCAAAAACAGAAAACCAGCATTTAGCTCCCTGCGAGAAGAAAATCAGCTTTCAAATGGTTTAAACCTCTATTTTTAACCACTTTCAGCCAAATGAAAATTATAAAAAAACGATCTTTACTGATAATTTGATAAAATAATAAATGTAGGGTTGACTATTATAAAATATTCAAATCTTTTCATTAAAAATTTCGTAAAAATTACAAAAAACTTTGTAACCCAAAAATTACAATATACATTTAAAAACTCTAATTAATAATAAATAATGATTACCCGTTTAACTTTAGAACAAAAATTACAGGCTGTAATTTTGGCTATTATTTGTTTCGTTGCCGTAGCAGATTACCTTATAAAGTAAGAAACAAATTTGAAGTTGTGAAAGGGTGTACATCACGGGATGTACACCTTTTTTGTGCAGAAAAGATTTAAGCGCGGGTTTGTCCGCTACCTCTCACTATCCATTTATAGCTGGTCAATTCTTTTAGCCCCATCGGGCCCCGGGCATGGAGTTTTTGGGTGCTGATACCAATCTCGGCGCCCAACCCAAACTGAGCCCCGTCTGTAAAAGCTGTTGAAGCATTCACATAAACGGCGGCGGCATCCACCTGGTTTAAAAATGCTTCGCAGCGCGCAGGATCCTCAGATATAATGGCCTCGCTATGTTTTGAACCGTACTCAGCAATATGATCAAGCGCGTCCTCAAAGCTTTCAACCACCTTAACTGCCATTTTTAAGGATAAAAACTCTGTTCCGAAATGTTCCGGTTTCGCATGGGCCAGCAGGGCATCCGGATAATGCCCCTTTAAGATCATAAATGCTGTTTCATCGGCATACAATACCACTTTCTTTTCCACTAACGGCGTAAGCAACTTTGGCAGATCCCTTAGTCTGGTATAATGAACTATAAGGCAATCAAGCGCATTGCAAACGCTCACACGGCGGGTTTTTGCATTTAAAATAATAGCGCGTCCTTTTTCAAGATCGCCAAATTCATCAAAATAAGTGTGCACAATGCCGGCGCCTGTTTCAATAACCGGCACTTTGCTATTATTTCGCACATGATCTATCAATTGCTGGCTCCCGCGGGGAATTAAGACGTCTACATACCCAATAGCACTCAGCAGGGCGTCAGTGGCTTCGCGTTCAGGCGGCAACAGCGTCGCAATATTTTCATCAATGTCATGATCTGCCAAAACCCGGCGGATAATTGAAATGATCGCCTGATTTGAAAATTCGGCGTCGCTGCCACCTTTTAATATGCAAGTGTTACCTGTTTTAAAACAAAGTGCAAATACGTCGAAAGTTACATTTGGACGGGCCTCGTATATTACACCAACAATACCCAGCGGCACGCTTATCCGTTTTATTTCCAATCCATTATGCATCTGCTTACGCGAAAGGATATGCCCCAGCGGGCTTCTTAGTTTTGCCACATTTACAATTTCTGTCGCAATATCTTTTATTCGTTCGGCAGTGAGCTTTAAACGATCGAATTTGGGGTCTGTCGGATCCATGCGATCCAGATCCTTTTTATTTTCTTTTAATAAATATTCGCTTTGAGCAATAGTTGCTTTAGCAAGTTCCTTCAATACAATATTAATTTTTGAAGGATCGATGGTTTTCCGTGACGCAATCCGGGCATTTTCAAAATACGCGGTATAACTTTTCTGCTTAGTGGGCATTGTAATCAGGTTATATTAGTAAAGGGATATCCTTTAGTTTTCTAAATAAAGGTAATCATAATGTACAAGGGGTTTCTGATTTTTTTTCCCCGCCATTTCGGCCGCTTTATCCGAACCATATTGCGCTATGCCTAAGCCGATAGACTTGTTGTTTTCGTCAACCAGCTTAATGATTTCGCCCTTTTTAAAATCCGATATAATATTAATAACGCCCACAGGTAACAGGCTTGAAGCCTTGGCCGATGTTAGCGCAGCTTTTGCTCCTTCGTTTACCTGTACAATACCTTTGGCATAGTTACCGGCATGAGCGATCCACTTTTTTTTCCCGGAGGAAGACTTGCTGGGGATAAAATAGGTGTGGGGTGCCGTGTTTTCTAAAACATCCACCAAAATATTTTCTTTTGTGCCATTCGCTATGTGCACCGCTATACCCAGTTGCGCCACTTTTTGTGCCATGGTTGATTTGGTAATCATCCCCCCGCGGCCAAATTGTGAACTCCCGGAACTCACGAATGCGGAAAAATCGATCGTATTACCACTTACCTCTTCAATAACCCTGGTATTCTCGCTATTCGGGTCGCCGTCATATATCCCGTCTACATTGGTTAACACAATAAGCGCCTGGGCATTCAACATGGAAGCTATGAGACCGGCCAGTTCGTCGTTATCGGTAAACATCAGTTCAGTGACTGAGACCACATCATTTTCGTTTACTACCGGTATTACATGGTGCTGTAATAAAATTTTAAGGCAGTTTTTCATGTTGAGGTAATGCAACCTATCCCTGAAATCTTCTTTGGTTACCAGCACCTGCGAACAAAGGATATTGAATTTTTCGAATTCGTGCGCGTAAGTATTGATCAATTTTACCTGGCCGATTGAAGCAAACAATTGCCTGGTGGCAACGGAGTCGTATTTTTCGGAAATAGAGATCAAACTGCGCCCGGAAGCAACAGCGCCAGAGGAAACCAACACCACTTCAACTCCCCGTCGTTTTATGGCAGCCATCTGTTCAACCAGGTGGCTGATGCGCTTTAAATCAGGCAGTCCGTCTTTTTGGGTCAGAACATTCGAGCCGATCTTAATAATTATACGCTGGTAATTGTACGCCATTTATTTAGTAAATGGTGCAATATACGGCGAAAAAATATAAAATGTTATTAATTATATGGTTAAAAAGATAAAAATACATCCACAAAGCCACAAAAAACAATCGATAACGGGTTATTTTAATTAAAAAAGGCGCAATTTTGATTTAAATTGCACCTTTTATATATTTTTTTATCCAAAAAATGGTATAAATACTCCAATTTAGGTGATAAACCCTTTTACATATTGTTTGGTCAATTCTTCTTTCGGGTTTTGTAAAATCTCGTTGGTCGGGCCTGCTTCAATGATCTTACCCATATACACAAAGATAATATGGTCAGAAATTCTTGCCGCCTGGCGAAGGATATGTGTTACGAGCACGATGGTGTATTTTTCTTTTAATTGCACAAACAGATCTTCAATAATATGGGTAGATACAGGGTCGAGCGCCGAGGTGGATTCATCACCCAGAATAATTTCGGGGCCCACTGCCAAACCACGTGCCAGGCATAACCGTTGTTGCTGGCCGATAGATAAACGCGTAGCCGAAGCATGTAATCTGTCTTTTACTTCTTCCCATAAACCCGTTGCTTTCAGCTGTTTTTCGACCAATTCATCCAGGTCGTGCTTTTTGCGGATGCCGTGAATGCGCGGCCCGTAAGCCACATTATCATAAATTGACATCGGCAGGGGATAAGGGCGCTGGGAAAGCAGCCCCATTTTTTGACGGATGTGGGTTACCTCCACATCTGGGTCGTAAATATTTTCGCCATCCACCAATACTTTGCCGGTGATCTTTACATCGGCTGAATTATCAAGTAAGCGGTTGAATGTTTTGAGTAATGTAGTTTTTCCGCAGCCTGAAGGACCGATAATGGAGGTGACTTTTTTATCAGGAATATCAATATTAATATCCTTTAAAATATGCTGGTTGCCAATATGGACATTTAATTGCTGAACACTTATAAGGGATTTGTTGTCCATTAGATTTTATGTTTAAAAAAATTCTTGATCAATGCTTCCGATAAAACGGTGATTATTAAAACGACGATGGTGAGCACCAGGGCCGAGGCATAACCGCGCCCCTGTACTTCTTCAACCGGGCTGCTTAACTGGAAAAAAATAGCCAGGGGCAGGGTAGCAGCGGGTTCATGCAGCGATGTTGGGATATTATCGCTAAAGCCGGCGGTAAACAGCACGGATGCCACGTCGCCAATAGCCCTGCCGAATGACAACAATATGGCGGTAAATATTCCCGGCCTGATCTGCCTTAACACTACTTTAGCCATTTCCCAGCGGGTAGCGCCGAGAGATAGTGCAGCATCGCGCAGTTCGAAGGGTACGGTGCGGATCACCTCGTCAAGCGTACGGACTAAAATTGGGATTACCAGCAGCGTAACGGCAATGATGCCACCCAAAAGTGATGCCCTTAACCCAAAATATACCATAATTAAAAAGCCGAAAGCCCCATATACAATAGAGGGAATGCCGAACAATACATCAAACGCCATACGCAGGGTATTGGCTAAAAATGTTTTGCCGTTCATATACATATTGATGTAAATGGCAACTGGTATACTAATCAATAAGCCCAATATAGTGGCTCCGCCGGCGATATACATGGAGCCGACAATGGCATTTAAGATACCACCTTCTTTACCGATATAAAATCCGCCACCCGGTGTTTTGGTGATCATATCGAGGTTCATATAGGGTGCACCTTTATAAAATATGGTGCCAACTATCAGGAAAAAGCTGCCCGCAACAAATACCGTTGCCAACACCATCAATACCCTGAAAAACAATTCTTCAAATTTTCTACGTTTCATGAGGCAAGTTTCCTTTCAAGGCGGGCCAGAATAACCCTGGATATTAAATTGAACAGCAGGATAATAACAAAAAGCAGCAATGCTGCAAACATCAGCGCTGAATCATACATCGGGATGGAAAGCATCTCGCCGTAGTTGTTAGCGATCAATGCAGGAAGCGGATACCCGGGGTCGAATACAGAATGTGGTACAGCGGCATTATTACCGCAAACCATCAGCACCGCTATTGTCTCGCCAAACGCCCGTGATATTGCCAGTACCAGTGCAGCAATGATGCCCGGTAGCGCTTTTCGCAATATTACTTTGCGGGTTGTTTCCCATTTGGTAGCGCCAAGTGACAAAGAGGCATCTCTAAGATCCTGAGGGATGGTGCGCAGTACTTCAGTAATAATGCTCACAATTAACGGGAAGATCATTACCGCCAGCACAATACCGCCCGCCAAAACGCTATAGCCTGTTGAGAAAGCTACAAAATGCGGCGCAATGTGATCCTGGATGAGGGGGATAATGAAAAGTACCCCCCAAACACCAAAAATTACCGGCGGAATGCCCGACAGTAAGTTTACAAAAGGGGTGAGTATTTTCCTGATCCTCGCCGGGGCATATTCATTAATATATAATGCTGTAAGCAGGCAAAGCGGCAACGCTATAATAATAGAAATAGCCGTGACCCACAAAGTCCCCATAATGAAAGGGTAAAACCCGAATAAACCTTTGAGGGGCTTCCATACGCTGGTAGTTAAAAGATCCGAAAGCGGTAACTTGCGCAGAATGGGTATGGAGTGGTAATATAACCCTACTCCGATCACGAATAATACAGAAACTGATACCAGTGTTAACACCAGCATCAGTTTCGACATGAATTTATCTTTGAATAGTCTTAGTTTATACATGTTGTTTTTGGTTCATAGCTCATAGTTCATGGTTCATACTCAGTTTAGCCGGCTAATTCATTTAATCCTCAAAATGTTTTTCCGTGAACAATGAACCATGAACTATGAACCTTTTACTCCACCTTTTTCAGCTCCTCCTGGATTTTTGCTTTTGAGAGTGCGATGTAACCACTTTCATCCACATCTTTTTGCCCGGTGGTTAACACGAACTTGACGAACTCGATCAGTTCTTTTTTCTTTGGTCTTCCTTTAAACAGGAATCCCAGGTTGCGGGCCGGGGGAGAGGGGTATTTCCCGGCGCCAATAGCATCTGTCAACTGATCAATAGTATCGTAAAAATTTTCGTCAGCGTCAATTTTCCCGTTGCCGTTTACATCGATCGGCAAGGCATGCACGCCGGCCACCTGTTTACGGGTTTTGAGGTCGTACAGGTAGGCAAGGTTATTATAACCTATCGCCGTAACATCCTTTTTAACGGCTTGCGCCAGGCCGGGGTCACCGTATACGCCGACACCCAATAGGTCCTCCTGCTTTTTGCCGAAATATTTAGCCCAGGTTTCAGCCGCACCCGCAGCATCAGAGCGGGTATAGACATGTATTGGTACATCTACTTTGCCTGCAACCTGTTTCCAGTTTTTAATGTTGCCGCTTACAAAAATGTCGCTGAATTGCCCTTTTTTAACACCTTTCGCCAAAATAGCCGCAGCATTGGGGTTAGCGGTGTTGAATGTTGGCACCACGGCATCTTTTGTTACATAAATGGTGTAAGCGCCTTTTTTTACTTCGGCCGGATCAATATCGCGGGACGCTAATCCAATATCAACTAATCCGGATAATGCATCAGTAATTCCTTTTCCTGCTCCACCGGCAGAAATATTAAAGGTTACCTTAGGGTGCAGCTTTTTAAATTCGTCGGCCCACTTAACTGTAATGGGATACAGGGCAAACGCTCCTGATATGCTTATTGTTCCTTCAAGGTCATCTGACACTGGTTTAGGGGGAACCGGCTTAACAAACGAAGAAACTAATAAAGCAGCAACGATCAATACAGGCACCAATTGCCATTTTAATAATATCTTTCTCATGGTTTTTTATTTAAAAAGCTAATTGTAATTGTACTTCAAGGATGTCGTTTTTCACCTGGACTGCTGCTTCTTCGCGGCGGTTCAGGTAATCAACGGTAAGTTTTGCCCAATTGTTAAAGAAGTAATTTACACCACCGGTATAAATCTTGGCCCGGTCTGTTTTTATCGCTTTATTGGGATCGTAGTTATCATATTTTGCTGCAAGCTGTAATTTTTTAGGGACGATAAAATAGGCCGCCTGCGCAAAGTAACCGTCTCTTTTGATGGAGCCATCTGTTCCTTTATCATATTCAGCCTGTACTGACAGGGGCCCGATCACATAGCGTGCATCAAAGCCACCCCGGTTGCGTTTTTGGTTTTTGGCAGGGGTACCATAGTTAGCAACGCCATTATAAAAATCGCCCGAAACGATCAGTCCGGTCACCGGGTGAATACTTAGCCTGCCGGCAATATCTTTATTGTAGTTGTTATCACCTGTTACATCGTAACCCGCGCCGTTAAATACGCCGAAGGTATAATCGAACAGGTAGTTATTGTCTATTTTGGCAAAGCTTCCATTGATCTGAAGGCCGATATCACGTCCCTGCTGGTTACCTGGAGTAACCGAAATCACGTCTTTGGAGCGTCCTACCAGCGCTTCAACAACCTGCGAACGGTCAATAAATTCAAGCTGTGCATCTGATGTCAGGCTTTCAAGTGAAAAGGGGATCTTAAATTGGCCTGCCGAAACTTTTAAATAGTCGCCAAATTTATAGGCTGTATAGGCATCTACCAGTTTTACACCGGAGCCGCTTAGCTCTGTTTGAGTATAGTATGACCAGTTGTCAGTTACATTACCTGATACGATCAAACGGATGCGATGAAGGTCGAAGCCATTGTTTGAACTTACCTGCTGAAAAGCCTGGTAACGTTCCTGTAAAAGGCCGCTGATCTGCAATGCTTTGGTACCAACAGAAATCACATGCTCTTTGTCTTTTTTAGCTTGCGCTTTGATCGCTTCATCTGAACGGATCGAGTCGGCTTCCTGCTGGCTGATCACGTGTTTTTTAAGGAGTATATTGATCATATCGTCATTTTGCTGTGCTTTTGCAAAAATCGAAGTGAATAATATACTCAATAGGAGTAATGTTCTGGTTAGGTAACGTTGTTTCATTTTGTTGAGTTTAATATTTAAGGATTTTAACTTGTTTAAAGTGTTGCGTAGGGGATTGCTATAGTAAAGCTGAAGTGTCATTAACAACAGCTGGGTTTAAATGCGATATAGATATGGTCTGTTTTCATTACTTTTCATTTTATTATTATTCTATTGCTCCCATTTCATCTACTGTGCCTACTACATCCACAATTCCTATTATTTTGATAGGCGTAAAAGTATGTAAATATTTTTTATTTGCAATATTTTCGAAAAATATTTTCCCGGGATTTAAGAAGAATTAAACAGATAGGGGATATTAAGCAATAATATATTATCTGCCGTTACGCTATTTAATGTATTATTTAAAAAAAGTGGAATTAGAAAATAAAAAAGCCGGCAGCTTTATAAGGTCTGCCGGCAGCAAAAACAATAAAACATCCTCAAATTTTATTGTTGCAGATCATCTCCCTGCTTAACTTCATCTGAAGCATGCAGCAATATTTTATCGTTAGCTTTCAGGTTGCCGAAAACTTCGGTAGAATCATTACCAACCAATCCTTCTTTAATGTTAACGATGTCAGCTTTCCCGCTGCTGTCTTTAATTATATACTCGCGCTCTGTTGAACGAATGATAGCGCCGTTCGGCACCAACAGCGATTTTGCCCCGGAAAGCATCGGGATTCTTACTTCGGCATACATGCCTGGTTTGAGTTGTCCGTTTTTGTTCTGTACGTCAATTTCGATAGCTTCCTGCTGCATGCTTCCCAGTGAATTGGCCGAACGGCTGATCTTTGCGGTCTGGCTTTCGCCGGGCATGGCGTTAAAAGTGAAGCTAACAGGTTGGTTCAGGTCGACCTTATCCACATAATCTTCAGGAATACTCACGGTGAGGCGCATTTTATGGATATCCTGTAACACCAGGATGGGTTGGTCACCTGTTTTCCCGGGTGCAACCAGTGCGCCGGGAGAAACATTGCGCTGAATGATCATGCCGTCAAATGGCGCATAAATCCGTAAATATCCCAACATCGTTCGCACTGCTTCCACGTTTGAGCGTTGCGCCTGGGCTTTGGCCTCACCGGCTTTCATTTGCGAACTAGCATTATCAAGATCTAGTGGTGACACTGAACCTGGCTCCTTCGCCGCTTCTTTTAAACGGTCGTATTTTTCCTTGCTTGCCTGGGCATCGGCCTGGGCCTGGATATATTGTGAGTTGGCGGCTTCCAGCTGCGATTCCATTTCGGGCGCTTCAAGGATTACCAACAGCTGTCCTTTTTTAACAATGGAACCCCTATCGACAAAAAGCTCCTTTACAAAGCCATTTACTTTCGGGAAAATGTTCACCTCGTTAAAAGGAATTAATTGGCCCGGAAGGCGGGCAGAAGAGGAAAGCGCTTTTTCAGCTACGCTTGCAAACTGGTATTTATTGACGTGCTCTTTTGCCTGGGCCGTCAGGTCAACCGGTTTATTATTGCCGGTACATCCCGCAAAAGAAACAGCTATTGCTATGAACAAATATGGTCTATATTTCATTTTCTTTAATATTTAAGTGAAGTAATTCAGTTGATTCGGCGGGCATTAACGATGGTTCATCAAAGGTTGTTTTACCCTGAACCCATGCAAATACCATCGGCAGTATAAATAAGGCGGCGAGGGTTGAGGCGGCTAAACCGCCTATTACTGCGCGGCCAAGAGGGGCTGATTGTTCACCGGCCTCGCCCATACCGGATGCCATTGGGATCATCCCCGCAATCATCGCGAAGCTGGTCATCAGGATTGGCCGCAAACGGATAGAGGCGCTGGTAATGGATGCTTTAGTCGCATTCCTGTATTCGAGCCGCAGTTTTTCGGCATTGGTGACGATCAGGATCGCATTAGCCACCGATACACCCGTGGACATGATCATCCCCATGTAAGATTGCAGGTTGAGCGTGGAGCCGGTTACCAGTAACGCGATAATTGAACCTAAAATCACCGCCGGAATGGTAGATAATACGGAAAGCGATACTTTAAACGACTGGTAATTTGCCGCCAGCAATAAAAATATCACCAGTACTGCAAACATTAACCCGTTTTGCAAGCTACTGAGCGTTTCCGTTAACAGGTCGGACATGCCGCCTAAGGTTGCAATTAACCCTTTGGGAGGTTCACCAACTGATTTTACTGCTTTTTGAACTGCTGTGGTGGCCGTTCCGAGGTCCGTTTTATAAATATTCGCGCTAACGGTAATGAAACGGCGCGGTCCGGTCCGGTCATACTCGCCCGGGGCGGTACTTTGTTTAAATGTGGCCACATCCGCAAGGGTAGGGCTGCTCTGGCCTTTTACTAACGGGATTTCCTTTAATTCATCCATGGAGTTCATCACATATTCGGGGATCTGTGCCTGTACCTGGTAGGTATAGGAGTTGGCGGTATCCAGCCATAAGTTTTTCAGCGTAAAACGGCTGGACGAGGTACCCGCAGTTACAGAGCGGGCTATATCGCTCACATTTAAACCCAGTTGCGAGATCTTCAACCGGTCGAGCGTGATGGCGATCACCGGGTAATCCAGCGGTTGGTTAATCTGCACATCCCGCAGGTAAGGTATTTGTTTCAACCTGGTTAAAACCTTGCCGGCATACGCTTTGATCTGCTGCATATTTTTACCGGCTACCTGCACCTCGATAGGGGTGTTGGCGCCCTGGCTCATGATCTTCTCGGTCATGTCAATGGGTTCAAAAGTGATGCTCATTTCGGGTATGGCCTGTTTAATATTTCTGCGCAAGGCATCTTTCAGCTCATCAAGGTTTATTTTGTAATCCTCATCAAGGTTTACCTGCAAAACTGCTTCATGCGTGCCGGTATTAAATACATACAGGTTACTGCTGCCAAAGCTGCTGGGCACCAGGCCGATATACCCTGAAGTGATTTTTACATGGTTGTTTACCGTTTGGTTAATAATTTGCAGCACCTGTTTAAACTTATCTTCGGTGCGTTCAAGGCGGGTACCCTGTGGCTCTTTCAGCCGGATCTGGAACTGGCCATTATTTAGTTTTGGCATCATATCCTTGCCAATCACCACAAATCCAACACCTGCCATCACAATAACCACTACCAGGTAAATGGGCACGATGAGTTTTTTCCGGGGCATCAACCGGGTGAGGACGCCGATAAATCGCGATTTTACTTTTTCAAAGAAATCATTTTGTTCGGGATGTGCAAGCTCTTCATCGCGGTGCCTGTTTACCTGTATTTCTTCATTCCGGTTAAGCGCTTCACCCGCATGGGCATGAACCCGGTCATGGTGATACACCTGGTAACGTTCTGCTTTGATCATCCAGTTGCTTAATATCGGAACTAAAGTTTGCGCCAGCACATAGGATACGATCATGGTTAAACCGATGGCCATGGATAGCGGCAGAAACATTGCCTTTGGCACGCCGTTCATCATAAATGACGGTGCGAATACCGCCAGGATACATAATAATATCAGTAATAAAGGAAAAGAGATCTCTTCGCAGGCGTCGTATATCGCCAGTTTTTTGTTTTTGCCCATTTCCAGGTGCTGATGGATGTTTTCGATAGTAACCGTGGCCTGGTCGACGAGGATACCTATGGCCAGCGCCAGCCCGCTCAACGTCATGATATTGATGGTTTGGCCGAAAAGACTAAGCAGTAATACACCTATTAATATGGATACGGGAATGGTGATTACCACGATCAAACTGCTGCGCAGGTCCCGCAGGAAAAGCAATACCATCAAGCCGGTAAGCAGGGCGCCAAGGCCGCCTTCGGTCATTAAACTTTTAACTGCATTGACCACGAAAACCGATTGGTCAAACTCATAGGATATTTTTACGTCATTCGGCAACAGGCTTTGCATTTCGGGAAGCCTGCTTTTAAGGTCCTGCACTACGGTCCAGGTGGAAGCGGATGCCGTTTTTACTATCGGGATATAAACGGAGCGTTTGCCATTAATGAGGGCATAATCTACCGTTATATCGGCGCCATCGCTTACCCTTGCAATGTCTTTAATATAAACAGGCACGCCATTTTTGGTAATCACCGGGATTTCGCCAAAGTTTGCTGCTTTATTTACCAGCGAGTTCATGGTGGTTAAATACATGGTGTTACCTATCCTCAGGTTGCCGGACGGCGACATTACGTTGTATTTTGAAAGGGCTTCGACCACCTCATCTGGCGTAAGGCTAAAGCTGCGCAGTTTGTTCGGATCGATATTAAAAACGATGGTACGCGCATTTGAACCAAACGGAGGCGGTGCCGACAAACCCGGAATGGTTGAAAACATGGGCCTGATGCGGGTAGCCGCCAGGTCATAAATGTCTTTCAGGCTTTCGTTTTTACTATCCATCACCAGTTCTCCAACCGGCAGCGACGAGGCATCATACCTTACCACCTGCGGCGGTAGTGCACCCGGCGGAAAAAAGCTTTGCGCGCGGTTAACCTGCAGGGCCACCTGGGCCGAAGCTTCGGCCATGTTGGTGGTTTCGTAAAAAGATATTTTGATGATGGTTAATCCCTGGATGCTTTTACTGGTAATATTTTTTACGCCATCTACATACAAAAACTGGTTTTGTAAGCCTGTGGCAAAAAAGCCTTCCATTTGCCGGGCAGACATGCCGCCATACGATTCAATTACATAAATAGTGGGCAGGTTGAGCTTCGGGAAAATATCTATCGGTATATTGATTGCACTGAGCACTGCAAATATTAAAAGACTCATGGTAATTACAATTACCGTGATGGGCCTTTTGAGTGCGGAGGTGACCATTGACATAATTTTATTATTTTAAGAGATTTAAAATTGAGATGTTTGAAGCCTCACCTAAATCCTCTCCAAAGGAGAGGACTTTAAAAGGAAAGCTTTTTTTCTCCCTCTCCTTTGGAGAGGGCTGGGGTGAGGCAACTATTGCTTTTACTAAACTCATTTTTATTTTAAGAGATTTAAAATTGAATTTACCTGGTTCTCTGTTATCGCCTTCCGGAACAGCGCGTTCGAGTAATCATACTTGGCCTGCATATAGTCCGTTTCGGCGCGGTAGAGGATATTGAGCGCTGCATCCAGTTCCACAATATCCGTAAGGCCATTCCTGTAAAGCGAAAGCTTTTGGCGGTAGCCATCGTTGGCCGCTTTTAGCTGGTTGGGGATCTCTTTTAATCGGTTTAAAGCCGTCTCCATTTCAACATCAGCCTGGCTGGCGCTGATATTCAGCAATTGCTGCTGTTCCTGCAGTTTTTTATAGGCATAATCCGTACTTGCTTTTTGGGTGCGCAGTTTGAGTTGCCGCCTGCGTAGGTCGAACAGGTTATAGGATATACCTACACCAACTAAATAATTGCCACGCTGAAAACCATAACCGCTTGAAAGGTTGTTGTACTGCCCGTTGGCGTCCACGCTTGAGCCGCGGTCCCAGGCCGCAGCTTCTACCGAGATCGCTGGGTTATACATTTTTTTTATCAACTTTTCCCTGTCGAGGTTATTCTGGTAAACCGACCTGTAAAAGTTAATCAGCGGGTGGTTGGCGGTATCTGCCGGAAACAGGTAGGCTGATGGCTGGCCGATCAGCGTCATTTCAATCGTTGTATCCGGCACGATGGATTGGTACGGATAGCCGCTTACGGCAGATAGCTGTAATTGTACCTGCTTTAGCTGGTTATTCACCTCGATATAATTAAGCCGGGCCTTTGAAAGTTCCGCCTGGGCTATACTCGTGTCCACACCGGGCCTTACGCCGCTTTTGGCAAGGGACATAATGGAGCGCAGGATCTCCTGTGTACGCTGGATGTCGCGATACTGAATACCCATAAAATCCTGCAACCGCAGCAATTGCAAATAATTGCCAATGGTAAAGGCACGCAGGTCGTACTTTGATTCGGCATATTGATTTTGCTCGACGGTTACATCGGAATTGGCCACCCGGTTTTGGGCGCCGTATTTACCAAAATTGTAAACTTCCCAATCAAGGGCGGCAATACCGAGGTTATCAGACAAGGCCGTGGTTACACTGGTATTATGAATTCCGCCCGAACTGGAGGGGATAATACCAAAGCCGAAATACGGTCCGGTGGTATTATTACTTGTGCCGATGTCGGCCTGGTAATTCAGTTTTAAGTTAGGCAGCCAGTTGTTGTGCACTTCATTTGCCTGGGCAAGCCTTATAAGGATAGCGGCGGAGTCGGTTAACAAAGCGGGCGCTTTTTGGTCAACTTTGCTCAGTAACTCTTTTAATGTTAACGGTGAAGGTTGCTGTGCATATGTGGTTATTGCTATTACCAGCCATAACCACATAAACAAGCATCGTTTTATAATAAACATTTGTTTTAAAGATTAATTAAGAAATATTTTGTGGATAGGCAGATGCGGTACTGCCAAAACCTTAAAAAAGATCGCACCGACGCGACAAAAGCACTTTATCAGATGAGCAGATGACCATTAAGCAGCCAGGTATCCACAGGTTTGAAAACAGCCAGCTGCATATTGCGCAAATGGTGCTGGTTTATTTTAACCCCGGCAGCAAAAACAACGGGGAAAAGAATACTTAATAAAAAAGAAATACCCAAAAATAGCTGGGGAGGAGGAGTGAGCGCTTTTTTTTGAACTTCGAAGAGATTAAAGTTGTTGTCTTCTGAAAATTCGGGCCTGCTTTTTGAAAAGGCTTTAATAAAAATACTTTCTTCGGCAGGAGGATGCAATTTGCTGAACATCTCAAAACCTAAAAAGGGCTTTGCCACGAACAGCAGCGCTGCAAGAAACAGATATATTTTAGCTGCGCGGAGCTTTTTCATATACGTTAAAAACCGGATAATTCAGATGACGGCCCCTTATGGATCTTAACTGAATCAATCGTTAAACAAATGTTTCAAATTATTAAAAGTGTTTCTTTTAATACCCCCACCAAAAGTATTACCCTGTGGCCTTTGTGCCTCCTCAGTGCCCTCAGTGGTAAACTTTACCGCAGAGGCCGCTAAGAAAGGCGCAAAGAAGCGCAGAGATTTTATGATGGGTTAGGGCTATGAAATGAACGATTTTAAAGTTAGTTAATGATGTTTTGTTTTACCTGGTTACCATCCTGTTTAAACTCAATGGTGTGGTTTACAGTGAACAGTTCCTGGTGGTTGGCGTTAATCTTGTGGTTAGCATCATCAACCATCACCTGGTAAACCTGACCGGCAGGAGATTCAACAATATTAATAGCGTAGATATGCCAGCCGCTGTATTCACTTTTTTTGAAAGCTTCCTTTACCGGTGGGCTTAGGTGGCCCGGCCAATTGTATTTGGTGACGGTATTAACCCAGTTGCCATTTTTATCAAAAGTGGCGAAATACTTGTGACCGGCTTCTTTTGCCTTTGCAGTAAACTGTTCGTTAACTGCTTCCCAGTCTTTAACCTGAGCATTGGGGTATTTGGCTGTAAATGCAGCTTGTACATTTGCAGGAACTTCGTTTTTGTTATTTGCCTGCGCAAAAATAAGGGAGGTGCAAAAAACCATTGCCATAATGGTTAACGCAGTATATGTTTTAATACTTTTCATTTTTTTTTTGATCTTGATAATTACCTTAAATACTTGCCTGTTTAAAAGCTTTACCGAAGTATTGGGAATAAACTAAATGCAATAAGAAATCTATTGCCTGCGGACGAAAGTCAAAACACTGTGTACAGTGATTGACCGGTAAAAAATCAGATCAGGAACTGGCTATTGAGCAGCCAGGTATCGGGGGAAGAGGATAAACTAAACTTAAGCCTTTGCAGATAGCGGTTACCAATAGTAACACGATCTGAAGAAATTAAAGGAAAAAGAATACTTAAAAGAAAAGCGAAACCCAAAAGCAATTGATTAGCCGGGTCGGCTAATTTTTGCTGTATAGTTTGAATGTCAAACTTGCTGTCTTTAACATACTCCTGTTTCCGTTTGGTAAAAGCTTTTACAAAAATACTAACCGTAGACGGGGGATTTAAACGGCTGAACATACAAAACCCCAAAAATGGCTTTGCAACAAAAAACAATACCGCAAGGAAAAATAATATTTTAACTATTTTGAACTGATGCATCGTTTTATTTCAACGTATTTTCTATTACAAATATCATACAAAGTTGATGACAATTTGGTTTGAAGTGCAAAGGTAACATGAATGTTGCAAATCAACATTTTAATAACATCAATGTTTTGAGGAAATGTTCAAGTCAAAATAATTCTTTTCATAAAGAAAATCTCCCTCTCTAAATTAAAGATAATTAATAGAGTGCGGCCCCTGGTTAAACAGCAGGTCGGCGATACTCAGGTTTTTTTGAAAGCCCCGCCGTTCATCAAAAACCTGCACGTAGGGTTTTTGGTTAAAATAGTTTTCTTTTTTGGGGTGGATAGACTGCCTGAAGTCGGCCATTGAAGGGTAGTCAGCTTCATAAGTGGGCGTGTAGTTTAACTCCACCTTCATTTTAACGGCTTTCAGGATAAATTGCAGCATTTGCTGGTTATAGTCAAAAAGAAAGTCAAACTTCTTTTCGTAAAAGGGTGCCAGCTCATCCTCATAATATTCAAAATAAGCTGAACGGCGGTAACAAGCCTGCAGGCTGAGCCAATGGAGGCGCTGCCATTCAAAATCATAACTTATCCTTACCTCTTTTATTTTGGTGTGATTTTTTGCCCCCCTTACCACCGGCACCGTTAAGGCCAGTATCCCGTCCGGAGAATAAATATTGGCGCGGTTACGAAAAGTTTGTTTTGGGAAATGCTCTTCGCTTTCAATAAGGATATCGGGCTTGTAAATGTTAAGTTTTACAAAATATTCAACGGGCGGAAGATAAAACATAGGTAAAACAGCGCCTTTTTCAATCATATATTTTATGTTTGCAGCAAAAATCGGACGAAAATAATGATAAAAAAAGGGCTTTCACGTTTGGGTACATACTTTTTGTACTTGATATCGCTATTGCCTCTTTGGTTTCTATATGGTGTATCCGATGTTTTATTCGTCATTCTGTACCATATCGTGCACTACCGGCGCAAGGTTGTGCAGGAAAACCTGCGAAACTCATTCCCCGAAAAAACGGAAACAGAGCGTAAACTGATAGAAAGAAAATACTTTAAATATATGGCCGACCTGATGGTAGAAACCATCAAATCGGTAAGTATGTCGGCAAAAGAAGTTAAGCGGCGCATGGTTTGCACCAACCCCCAGTTAATGGAACATTATTTTAGCCAGGGAAAAAGTATACTAGCTGCCGCAGGGCACTATTGCAACTGGGAAATGGCTTGTTTAGACTTTGGCTTCTTAACCAATAACCGCCGGATGGTGATCTACAAGCCGCAATCAAATGAGGTGTTTACCGAGTTTTTTAATCGTACCCGCTCACGGTTTGGGGCAACATTGGTACCCATGAGGCAAACGTTGCGGAAATTGATTGAATACAAAAATGAACTCACTTTTACGGTGTTAGCGTCAGACCAAACGCCCACCCGCGAGGATGCCAAATATTTCACCACCTTTCTCAACCAGCCAACTGCTGTATTCCTCGGAGTCGAGAAGTTAACCAGGGTGATGAATTGTGTGGTTATTTTTTATAAGATTGAACTGGTAAAAAGAGGATACTACACTTACACCCTTGTGCCATTGGTTGAAGAACCAAAAAACACCAAACCATACGAAATTACAGAAATACATGTAAAATACCTGGAATCATTGATCAGGGAAAAACCTGAATACTGGCTATGGTCGCACCGGAGATGGAAAATTAAACCGGAGGATGTTCATTAGTTCATTGGTTCACTGGTTCAATAGTATATCGTTTGTAAATGATTTAAATTTCGTATTTGATAATTAATATATTCGCCCAATAAAAAATTAATGCTCTCGACTTTTATAAATAATCGCAACTATACAGGTTCACCGTCAAATACCAATGAACTAATAAACCAGTGAACCAATGAACCAAACACCTAAAGTTGCCATTGTTATTTTAAACTGGAACGGCATCAAACACCTGAGCCAGTTTCTTCCATCGGTATTAAGCTCTGTTTACCCTAACCTGGAGATCATCGTAGGTGACAATGGCTCTACGGATGGATCGGTTGAGTTTATCCGGAAAGAATTCCCGACAGTCGGCATTATACAAAACGATCAGAATTACGGCTTCACTGGTGGTTATAACAAGATACTGGAAAAAGTGGATGCTGATTATTATATTTTGCTGAATTCGGATGTGGAGGTTTCCCCGGGATGGATAACACCGGTTATCACTTTAATGGAAAGCGACCCGATTATTGCGGCAGCAGCACCTAAAATATTGGCATTTAACCAAAAAGATTATTTTGAACACGCCGGAGCGGCAGGCGGATATATTGATAAATACGGTTATCCTTTTTGCCAGGGAAGGATGTTTTACGAGATTGAAGAAGACAAAGGGCAATACCAGCAATCGCACGAGGTTTTTTGGGCCACGGGTGCAGCCTTATTTATCAAAAAGCATTGCTGGGATGAAGCTGGAGGCTTCGACGACCGCTTTTTTGCACATATGGAAGAAATTGACCTTTGCTGGCGCTTAAAAAATATGGGTTACAAAGTAATGTACTGTGCGGAATCGGAAGTGTTCCATTTAGGTGGTGGTACATTGAATGTTGAAAATCCATTTAAAACCTTTTTGAATTTCAGAAACAATTTACTGCTCCTGCAAAATAACCTTCCTTTCTGGCACGCAGTTTTTATCATTATCGCAAGGATCTGGATGGACTTTTTAGCCCTGCTCCGCTTTTTGAGTGAAGGTAAACGCAAAGACGCATGGGCAGTAAGCCGTGCTCATCAAAATTTTGTATGGCGCCTGCTAAAGGGAGATCACCGCAAAGTATCGGCACTGCAAAAAGCAAATAGAAAACTACGGGCCAAGCGGTACCCGGTAAAAGGTATTTACAATGGCAGCCTGGTATGGGCCTTCTTTGTTAAAAAGAAAAGGCATTTTACTGACCTGGATCCGGCGGATTTTCTTTAAAACCTTTTTTACTTCCAGATTTTGTTCCCTCACTTCCTGGATTTAAAAACTGGTTATCAACCGGCGTTCCGTCAGGTAAAAATAATTTAATATCTTTTTGAGTAGAAGGAAGCGGGATCTGCTCCCGATCAATGGTGCTGTAAATTTCAGCCAGTATCTTGCTTTTTATTTCGCCTGTTTTATTGATATCGGCCACCCAAAAAAGCACCTTAAATTCAATGGCGCTTTCGCTTACATTATTTACTAACACAGCCGGCGCAGGTGTGGTCATAATATCGTCGTGGTTAATAAGCAGGTTTTTTAGCAGGTCTTTTACTTTTGCTATATCCACACCATAGGCGGTTATTATCCTTAAATCAATCTGCCGGTTACTGTTACTTAAAGTCCAGTTGATTACCTGGTGCGAAATAAAATCCCCGTTAGGGATAATCACTTCCGATCCGTCACCTGTAACTACCTTGCTGGCACGGATGCCAATTTCACGCATGGTGCCCATATGCCCGTCTACCTGGATAACGTCGCCTATATTGATCGGTTTTTCAAAGGCCATAATCAAACCCGAAACCAGGTTATTTACAATGTTCTGCAAACCAAAACCAATGCCTACGCCAAATGCGCTGATAATGATAGTTAGTTTATCAATAGGGAAACCCGATGCTGCAACCGCCAGCAAAAAACCAACCGAAAAAACACCGATGCGGATAATAAGTGCCGAGGTTCGGTTTTTTCTTTTCAATACCGAAAGGTCTGTCACGCGTTGTGCCGAAATATCAAACAGGTAACTGATCACTTTTGAAACTATTGAAGAAAGCCAGATCACAAAAATGAAAACAATAAAGCCGCCAAGGGTAAATGAAGAATCACCGACGGCTTGTTTTTGGGTAAAGATATCGTGTAAATTATCCGAAGCCCAATCGTCAATATTTAAATTCTGAAGAAGGAAGAACAACCATAATAACGAGCCTATTAAAATCAATGTCTTTTTGAACTTTTTTTGTACCAGGTTATAATCTATCCAATTGATGATACTATTCGGGCTGCGTTTAATTTGAAATTGAAGGTAAAGGCCCTGTATAATTATCCTGATCACCAGGAAAAGTGTAACCACCAGCCACAAATTAAAAACAGCTGTAACGCCTGCTATTTTAGCGAGGCTAAACCTGCCGGTTATATTTAAAATAAGCGACAATCCCTGCAGCGCAATAAAAACCTGTAATGCAAGCCCTGTATTTGGCAAGTGTTGTTCCGGAGATTTTTTATATTTTTTATATAATGAAAACGCGAGGGCAATAGATAAAATACTTAACGCAAAAACCAGATACCTGTCAACGTTTGAAATTTCAATAAACAAGTTGCTGATACTGTATCCAAAAGCAAGCGCGAATAACCCAATCAGGAAGTTAAAACTGTCTTTAGGAATTTCTTTCCTGATCAGTATTAAAGCGAGCACCATTGAAAGCAGAAAGAAGCCTTCAAGTAAAACGGTTGGCGGATGGTTATAGAAATAAGGAACTATGACCGTTACCATAAGCAGGGACGATATAACAGGCCTTTTACAAATGTAATTTGCCTCATTAAACAGTTTTTCGCTGTCTTCATGATTTTTTAATGCTTTGGAACGTGTATAGATGATCCAGATAAAAACTAATACCAGGAATATGATCCCTATAAAATGCGTTGCCGGCTGGCTTTTTATAAAGTAGCCGAGCAGTAAATTATTAAGCCTGACTGTGCTGTTGAAGGCCGAACTAAAGTCATTATACTGGCGATCCGGAGACCATATATAACTAGTTTCTCCCGAGAGGGCTTTTGTAGCGAATCCGCTGATTTTAGCGTCTATCTGGTCATCTTCATCCAGCGCTTTTGTGTATGACACGGATGCCTTATCCTGAAGCAGGTTAACTTTTAATAGTGCAACGCGGTTAACAGAATCAATTCTATGCCATAATATTTTTACTGTTTTGAGTTGGGTAAAAAAAGTTCTTCTTGCCAGGCTGTCATAAGGGACCGTTTTCAACGTGGTGTCCTTAGCAAACTTGATCAGATCCTTTTGGTTTTGCACCAACTTTGTATTGATATCGTCAAGGTCCGACTGCGATTCTTCAAGTCTATCCTGTATACGGTCGAGATTGTCCCTAATTACAAAAAGATAGCGCAAAGTACTTGCTTTATGGGAATCAGTAATCTTCGCTATTTTATCCAGCCTTTTTGCAACCTGGGGTAATTGTTCGCTAACGTCTGCGGTGTCCAGACCTTCTGCAAGGTTGTTTTTAATCTGGTTAAATGTGGTGGTATACTGCTCAATCCGCTGCAGAAGGCTATTTATAGACGTATCGGACCGGTTAAGTGAACGCATTAGCGAGTCGCGTTTGTGCAAACCGCGCCTGGCAGCTTCCCTTTTGGAAACAACTGCTTTTTTATCTTTGTCTTTTTCTTTTGTTTGCGAATAGCCTTCGACGGACGAGAAAAGCGCTATTGCAACAATAATCAGGCTGGTTATTTTAGTTATTTTAAACATTTAATTTTATATGATTAAATAAGTCACCAAAAAGGTGGCAGGAAAATCAAGTTATTTTCCTGATAAAACGCTTTCTATGGCTAAACGGTATGAGTCCATACCAAAACCTGCTATAACACCTTTGCAACTGGCCGCCAGCATGGAGTGGTGCCTGAATTCTTCGCGTTTGTAAACATTGGATATATGCACCTCAATAACCGGCGTTTTTATAGCAGCGATAGCATCGGCTATCGCTATAGAGGTGTGTGTATAGGCTCCGGCATTTAAAATAATACCGTCAAAACTAAAACCAACTTCATGAATTTTATTGATAATTTCGCCCTCAACATTACTTTGATAGTAGCTGATTGAAATATCCGGGTAGCGTTTGCGCAGCTCTTCCAGGTAGGTTTCAAAATTACTGTCGCCGTAAATAGATTTTTCACGGACGCCCAGCAGGTTTAAATTCGGGCCATTAATAATTTGTATCTTCATCAGTTCAAACTTAACTAAAAACATTAAAAAAAATCAATTGGATTGGCGATCATCTATAAAAGGCTTTCAGGCATATTTGAAATTGGAAAGATCGCTTTCTGATAACTCTATAGAAGCATACAGCAGGGATATTGAAAAATTATACCAGTTTTCTGATAGTCAACCTGTTAAGCTTTATCCCGAAACAATTACATTAACCAGTTTAAGGCTTTTTATTGTTTGGGTAAATGAATTGGGCATGATCCCTTCCTCGCAGGCAAGGATATTATCTGGCATAAAATCCTTCTACAAATACCTTTTGATGGAGGATATCATCAAAAGTGACCCATCTGAGTTGCTCGAATCGCCCAAAATTCAACGAAAGCTGCCGGATACTTTAAGTTATGAAGACATTAACAAAATGATCGATTCCATTGATGTTTCAAAACCTGAAGGCGGGCGTAATAGAGCTATCCTGGAGGTATTGTATGGTTGCGGGCTGCGGGTGTCGGAATTAACGGAATTAAAATTATCTAACCTGTACCTCGATATTGAATTTATAAAAGTAACGGGCAAAGGAAGTAAAGAAAGGCTGGTGCCCATCGGTGGTTCGGCGGTAAAGGCTTTAAAAATATGGATAGAAAACATCCGCGTACACATACCGGTAAAAAAAGGGGAGGAGGACCTGGTTTTTTTAAACCGCAGGGGATCAAGGTTGAGCCGCGTTTATATATTTATGGTGATCAAGCAGCTTGCTCAACTTACCGGTATCAATAAAACCATCAGCCCTCACACCTTCAGGCACTCATTTGCTACCCATTTGGTGGAAGGCGGTGCAGACCTTCGCGCCGTACAGGAAATGCTGGGCCACGAAAGCATTACCACCACCGAAATTTATACGCACCTTGACCGGGAGTATTTAAAGGGAACAATCATTCAGTATCATCCGAGAAGTTAATTTCGGATTTCGGAATTTAAAAAAGAAGAATTTCAGGATTTCCTAATCACAGAAATCCTGAAATTCGTTTCATCCCGGTTCAGACAATAATCACCACTTCTTCCAAATCAGCCATATCCATATACTGTCGGAAATTCTGAACATCAGTATCCACCATATTTTTAAATACAGGGTTTAATATATGCGCTACACTTGCACCGATGCCGCCCGCGGGTGGCTGGTAGGTAATAAGCAGATCGATCAATGTGCCACCATCCGGGGTATCACGGAACCTAACCTTACCCGCATTATCAATTATTGAGCCGGGCAAAGAACTCCATCCAATAAACTCACCGGGCACATCCATCACAATTTGGGCATCCCAGCTAACGTTAGCTACACCAGCAGGCAGTTTGAGCACCCAATGCGAGCGTTCGTTATCCAACACATCGACACTTTCCAGGTGGCTCATAAATAAGGGCAAATTATCCAGTTTACGCCAGAAACTGTAAACTGCTGACCTGGGCTTAGTTACCGTGAAGGAATATCTGATATTGATATTAACCGGCTCTGTAGTGTCTTTGCCCATCTGCGAATATAATTCGCAATGCCCGGTTATGCCCCTGTTCATGAGGTACCCGCCGGCGCCCAGTTTTAAAAGGCTGGTAAAAGGGCTTTTAAATAAGTGACGCAACCCTGAAAAACCGAGCTTTACGCCCGCTGCAATTGAAATATAGCGTTCGGGCCAGTTCAGGTTTATTTTTTCTTCGGCGGTGGTATTGTAACCGTTCATCCGCACTATTGTTGTTGTTGACATAGTATTTAAATAGGTGTAACACCATAACAATCCTGATCACAGATTAGTTTTGATTATTATGATTTCATTGATTTTGGGATTTCACCGATTACCTATTTGTGATTACACCGATTGTTAAACCTAATCAACTTAATCCAACTTAATCAACCTTATCAACCAACTAATACCTGAACTTAAACTTGCTCAGATCGGGCAAATACTTTTTAGGGCGGCTTAGCTCATATTGATAGATCAGGCGGCCCAGGTTTTTCATAAAGGGGAGGCAAACGGTTTTGTATTCGTATTTATTGTCGTTGTAAATCTCGTCGTCGTTAGATTGCACAACTGCAGTGATGATAAATTCTACCTTATTTTTAAAGTCAACGATATAGGCGTTGTCAATATCAAAGCCATAGGAGTCGCCGATCTTGTCAAAGATCCGGATGTGCGGTTCAATAACCGCTGTGCTGTCTCCACCATAAAACAGCCATTTGCAATACGCCGGGAAATATTCAGGCTGTTTGTAAGTTGGATATTTACTCTCTGTAGGGAACATGCTCATATAATGGTAAATGAATTTATATTGATCAGGGGTTAGATTAAAACGGTCATTTTCAGGGTAAACTTCGGGGAAGAGCAGTCGCTTTAATACCGATTGCTGGTCGGCAATGGTATAAACGTTTTTATCGCTGAAATCGAAAGGCTTCATCACCAATTTGTCGTTTCTATCCATATAACCCTTACCCACGACCATGTTGCAGAGGTGCATGGGGTATTCGCGCGCATCGTATTGCACTGGCTGGTGATAGACGAGTTTGTTGCCATTGTAAAAGTTGATGGCGTTGGTATGTTTGGCGCCTTCACCTGCATCGCCTATGGCCAGCCGGCCAATGATGCGGGTATTATTGAGGCCGTATTTCTTTAGTTTATCATTAATCTCCGCCCGGCCAACAAATTCATAAAGCCGGTTATAGGCAAAATTGTCGCTTACCAGCAAGATTTCCTTAATGTATTGTTCAATGCTTGGCAGGCCGTTTTTTGCCAGGGAGTCTTTAAGCATTTTTGTTTCTCCTGCAAAAGAACTATCTGTTTTCATTGCCGATTTAATAGACAGGCGGGGGATTTTCAATTCATTTAATTTCTCTAAAGCAAAAATGGCTGCTGGCAGCTTCACCGTACTTGCCGGGTAGAAATAATGATTGGGATTTAAACGATAACTGTAAGATGTAAAATGAGGTACGTTATTTTCATCCCGGTCAATTCGGGTATACAAAATTTGTACTTCGTTATGGGTAGGGTGGTTGAGGATATGGCTGAAAAGTTCAGGATGGGATTCGAGTAAATTTTTTAGGAAGATAGTGTCAATTTGTTGTGCGGAAGCCGATAGACTTAACATAAATAATACAAGGAAATAAAAATATCGCTTCATGAGGAATAATTATTTATGCAAATGATGAGTAATTAATTGTCCCGCATCTAAACATAATCAACCGCTCACTTAATCAACTAAAATACAAACTCTGTTGTGAAATAAAAATCTTATCCTACTTTTGCATCGCTTTGGTTCATCCGCTAATATTTAACGGATGATTAAAAGGGAATACGGTGTAAATCCGTAACTGTCCCGCAGCTGTAAGCTCCAAAACCAATGCCCAATCAAATGCCACTGTTCCGATATTTTCGGGGCGGGAAGGCCGGGCAGGAGGGGAGTAAGTCAGAAGACCTGCCTCAGCATAAATATTATTCATAGCTTTCGGGGATTGAAGCTTGAATGTGAAACTCATCCGTCGTTTCCATTCTTTTCATTTCTGTATGCTGTGGGTTTAAACTCACAACAACATGAAAAAAAATTATGCATTTGTTGCTGCAGGCCTGGGGCTTGTACAACTTGCGCTGCTGAGTACGCCAGCGCACGCCCAGGACACATCCCGGGTACTCAATGATGTAGTGGTTACCGCCACACGTTCACCAAAAAAATTATCAGAAATTGGCCGGGTGGTAACCGTGATCACTGCCGCAGAGATCAGCCGCTCACAAGGCAAAACGCTGCCTGAATTATTGAACACTGTTCCGGGCATTACTTTTTCAGGAGCAAACAACGCGCCGGGGATCAGTTCATCTGTTTTCCTTAGAGGTGCTTCAACAGGTAACACCCTGATTTTGATTGATGGTTTCCCGGTGAATAATGCTTCGACCATTGAAGGGGCTTATGACCTGAACGCTTTCCCGCTCGACCAGATCGACCATATTGAAATCCTGAAAGGGAGCGGCTCGACATTATATGGATCAGATGCAGTTGCCGGGGTGATCAACATCATCACCAGACATTCAACAGGGCAGGGGCTAAAAAGCAACGTGCAACTGAGTGGCGGTAGTTATAATACGTTTAAAGAATCAGCGGGATTGATTGGCACTGTGAAAAATACGGATATTGCCCTAAACCTTTCCAACACAGATTCAAAAGGATTCCCTGCAGCCACAGATACTACCGGCAAAGCAGGCTTTAGGAATGATGGCTTTCATCAACGCTCGGCTAGTATAAATTTAAATCAGCATGTTTCAGATAAATTGGTGCTTAACGGCAACCTGCAAACCAGCTATAATACCGGAAACCTACCTTATGGCGCTTTCCAGGATGACCAGAACTATACTTATGCCAACACATTTATATTCGGCGGCTTAGGCGCTAAACTAAAGCTTGACAAAGGCGACCTGAAATTCAACATCAATCAAACTGACGTCAAAAACAATTATAATGATGCGGCAAGTGCGGTGAACTTCGATTTTCCATCTTACCAAAAAAATACAGGTCATATTACAGATGCCGAAGCTATTTTAAATTATAGTATTGGTAACCACCTGGATTTAACCAGCGGTGCCGATTTTAAGTACAGCAACACCAGGCAATACAGCACCTACGATACCATTCAGAAAGTAAACAACAGCATAGCAAGCGTATACACGTCCCTTTTTTATAAATCCGGCATATTTCACATGGAGCTGGGTGGCCGTTATAACCATAATAACAAATACGGCAGCAATGGTACCTATACCATAAATCCATCCGTATTATTGTTTCATCAGCTAAAAATATTTGTTACAGCGGCATCCGCTTATAAAACGCCGTCATTATACCAGCTTTTTTCTATCTACGGCAATACTGACCTGAAGCCGGAAACTACTAGTTCTTTCGAAGCGGGATTTGACTGGGAGCTGATTCAAAACACACTTTCATTTAACACCGTTTTTTACAGAAATAACACCAAAGATGTACTATACTTTCTTTCGGAAGCAACAGCACCCTATGGTAAATACCAAAATGGCGACCAGCAAAAAGATAAAGGCTATGAAAGTGAGTTAAAGCTAACCATGAAAAAACTAACAGCGTCGGCATACCTGGCTTACGTTACCGGAACTTTAACTGATGAAAACGGAGTTAACACCGGCAATCTTTACCGCAGGCCGAAATTCACTTTCGGAGCAAACGTATACTACCAGGTGAGTAACGGTTTTTCTGCAGGTTTAAATTATAAATACACTGGCGACAGAAAGGACGAAAAATTTAATCCGGACTATTCGGTTTCCGTTATTACTTTAAAACCATATGGTTTATTGGATGCTCATTTGCAGTATGTCATCAATAAACACTTCAGCCTGTTTGCTGATTTTAAAAATATTCTCGATCAAAAATATACCGACTGGACAGGGTATAATACCAGCAGGTTTAATTTTATGGAGGGTATAAAATACCAAATCAATTAAGAATTTTTATTTGAAAGGATTATCACTAATTTTACTCCATAAATTCAACTATGTCATTACAAAAGATCAACACCCGGACAATCGTACTTATATTAATGATTGTTGCGGCCGCGGCCATGCGGTTGCTCAGCTTTAAGTTCCCTTATATATTAAGCAACTTTACGCCTGTTGGGGCAATTGCCCTGTTTGGCGGCGCCTATTTTACTGATAAGTGGAAGGCATACCTGGTGGTGTTGCTTACCCTGTTTGCCAGTGATATCCTGATTAATTACTTATACACCGCTAAATGGGTGTTGTGGTATGGCGGCTCGTTTTGGGTTTATTTAACTTTTGCCATTATGGTATTTATTGGTAGCCTGATCAAAAAAGCGAATGTTGGCAACATAGCTATCGCCTCTTTAGCGTCCGTTGCGGTTCACTGGTTAATTATTGATATGCCATGGTTATACGGATCGCTTTATCCACACAATTTAGTTGGATATGGCCAATCGCTTATTGCGGCTATTCCATTTGAACGTAATATGGTTTTGGGTGATATCGTTTTTTGTGCCATTCTGTTTGGTGGATTTGAACTGGCGCAGCGTAAATACACTTTTTTACGCATCCAAAAAGAACCGGCTATTTAACATAATAAATTTTATTAAAAAAGCGGTTCAATATAAACGAGCCGCTTTTTTTATGAGATTTATTTTTTATAAAAACGTCGTAGAGTCGCGATGCATCGCGACTCTACAAAATATTCAATAATGAAAAAGATAGTAGTATTAACCGGCGCCGGCATTAGCGCCGAGAGTGGTTTAAAAACCTTCAGGGACAGTGACGGCCTGTGGGAGGGATATAATATTGAGGACGTAGCGACGCCGGAAGCCTGGCGCAGAAATCCTGTTTTGGTACAGGAATTTTATAACGAGCGTCGCAAAACGGTACTGGAAGCCAAACCTAATGCGGCGCATTTTGCCCTGGCCAAACTTGAAGAAAAATATGATGTTACCATCATCACCCAAAACATTGACGACCTGCACGAAAGGGCAGGTTCAACCAAGGTGGTGCATCTGCATGGTATTATTACCCGTTCCCAATCGAGCTTAAACCCAAACCTTACCTATCCCATTGACGGATGGGAAATAAAAATGGGGGAGTTATGCGAACTGGGGTCACAATTACGCGCCCACGTAGTTTGGTTTGGCGAAGATGTCCCCATGATAACTAAGGCAGCCCAAATATGTTCAGAAGCTGATTTGTTTATTTTGGTTGGATCATCGCTGGCCGTTTACCCGGCCGCCGGACTGGTAAACTATGTCCGGCCAAATGTTCCCAAATATATCGTCGACCCAAACATTCCATACCTTAGCCGCCAGGATCATTTTATAAAAATTGAAGAGAAAGCGACGGTAGGAGTGCCTGCGTTAGTTAGTGAATTGTCTGAACACGATTCATAAGATTTTTTTGATCTTCTGGATTTATTTCCGACGGCTAACCATTTTTATCTCAAAAATCCTTTCAATCCTGTAAATCGTGTTCAGACAAAATAATCGGTGTAATCAAAAACATAATCAGTGAAATCATCCATAAAGAAATGCATCTTCAACTGGAGCGGTGGCAAGGACAGTGCGCTGGCGCTTTATCATTGCCTCCAAAATCCAGAGCTGGATATTAAGTACCTTGTCACTACCATTAACGATGCCGTCGACAGGATCTCGATGCACGGCGTTCGTACGGAGCTTTTAATTAAACAGGCGGAAAGTATCGGCATACCTTTATACCAGATCCGGTTGCCGGAAATGCCGGGTATGGAAGCCTATGACAATGTTATGCGGTATCACCTGGAGCATTTTAAAAGCGAGGGTATTACCCATTCCATTTTCGGAGATATATTTTTAGAGGACCTTAAAAAGTACCGCGATGACCGGCTTGCCGAAATTGGCATGGCCGGCATTTACCCTTTATGGAAAAGGGATACCCATGAACTGATCAACGAGTTTTTAGACCTTGGCTTTGGCACCGTGATCGCCTGCACCCAGGAACGCCTGGAACGAATAGTGGGTAAGGAGATCACTCCTGAACTCATACTTTCATTACCGGATGATGTGGATGTTTGCGGCGAGAACGGCGAGTTTCACACGTTCGCTTTTATGGGCCCGATCTTCTCATCGGAGATCAGATACAAAACAGGCGTGAAGGTTTTCAAGGAATATAAGGCGCCGCAAAATGCAGATGATTCCTGCGTTTCTGACACAAATAAAAAACTATCCGGTTTTTGGTATTGCGACCTTATTTCCGCCTGACTTCCCATTTATTTGGCACTTTATGGCCTCAGAATATAATTTGGCAAAGAATTTTAAGTCGGTATAAATGGTTATATTTCAGCTATTTAATTATAAATACAGATTAAACAGGTTGAATTAAAGCTATAAAAAGGGGTTGTTTTAACCTTGAAAAACCAAATAATATTTTGAATTCTATTTTCCGAGTGTATAAATAACTATATTTCAATAATTTACAAAGACAACCGGAATCAATAGTTATAGCGTTGATAGGTTTCTTTAAAATCCTTTCGCATTTCTGCAAAGCGGGCTGAAACGGTCTTTAAAAACGCCTCATCCATAATTTCGAAAATGCTGTTCACCCCGTCAAGCAGGTCGATCTCTGCGATTTTGTAGGTTTGCTCAAAACTCCCCTGCTCAATCTTCACAATGTATTTACTGTTCATATTAAGGATGGAGATCTTAAATTCGGGATGGGGTAATTCGGCAATGATTCTCATAGTGTTTTTGGCTTATGAACTTGTCAATTAGAACCGGGAGTTATTTTAAAGCCAACTGAAGAATTACCCCCCGGTTTAGGTAAGATTTTAATCCGTAGTTCGTCTAACTCTACATCATCAATCATGTTTCGGTCTCGGAGCCATTTTAAATTGGCCGAAAGCTGTTCAGTTGACACATAAAGATCTGCTTTTGCATATCTATTCAGTAAATATTGTTTTTGTTCAGCTATTAGCAATGCTATAAAGCCATCTACTTCATCCCGGCTCGGCGAATTAGCATAGAATGTAATGGCTTTTCCACTTGTCATCATTGCAATTACAACGTTTTCAAACAATAAAGCAGAAAGGATAAGCAAAATAGAACTTAAAACACAATAAAGTAATATGTCGTCTACAGAACTGCCATTTCTTTCATATAAATGAGAAAATACAGTGATAATTACTCCAATAAAACAAAGTACACCGGGAATTAATGTTAATAGATAATGAGATTTCTTCCGCGTATATTTCTTAGTTATTTCTTCAAACGTAAATTCATCTTCAAAATAAGCAAGTGGACTTTTAAACGCAAATTTTAAAGATTGATCAGTTATTTCAAATCTTTTGGTCACAAATAGATTTCGTTGATTAAGTATCACTGACATTGCTGTATTTTTGCACCAAATTAGAAATTAAATTTAAATTCATGGCAGAAGATCTAAACGTCATATCATCAACAGACAAAGCTGAGTTATACCAGTCGTTAATTCCGCAGATTGAGGCCTTGCTTCAGGGCGAGCCCGATCTTATCGCTAACCTGGGCAATATTTGCGCCGCATTAAAAGAACAATTCAAATGGTTTTGGGTTGGTTTTTATATGGTGAAGGATAATGAGCTGGTTTTGGGCCCGTTCCAGGGGCCGGTTGCCTGCACCCGCATCGGTTTGGGCAAAGGTGTTTGCGGCGCCGCCTGGCAGCAGGGCAAGACACTGATCGTACCGGATGTAGATGCTTTCCCCGGGCACATTGCCTGTAGTTCCCTATCGAAGTCGGAGATTGTTATTCCTTTATTTAAAAACGGTAAGGTTGTCGCCGTGCTGGATGTTGACAGTGAAGCTTTGGATCAATTTAACGAAACAGATGCTTACTACCTGGAGCAAATTATAACACTGGTAAACTTCAATGAGTAACATCTACCTGATCCCCGGGTTGGGCGCTGACTGCCGGATATACAACAACATCAACTTTCATGATCACGACGTTACCTGCGTGGACTGGATAGAGCCGCATAAAACAGATACTTTAATTACCTATGCACAAAAACTTATTTATCAATATAATATAAAACCAAATTCAATTGTAATTGGCAACTCTCTTGGTGGAATGATAGCTATAGAAATAGCCAAAATAATCCCGGTGGCAAAGGTTATTCAAATCTCAAGCATCAAAACGATTGATGAAGCGCCCTGGTACTTTAGTTTATTGCGGGTAATCCCTTTTTACAAACCAGTCCCCGGAAAAGTATTTACACGGATGGAGTTTTTGATCAAACCATTTTTTGGCCACATGAACGAGGCAGACAACTGGCTGTTCGTAGACATGCTTAAAAAATCATCGCCTGTATTCTTAAAGTGGGCGATGGATGCAACGCTGAAATGGGATAATAAAGTGATCCCTAAAAATGTTGTGCAAATTATAGGGGATAAAGACCTTGTATTTTCATATAAAAGGATGAACGGCGCGATCATTGTGAAGGGCGGCACACACATTATGATATTTGAACGCGCAAAGGAAGTAACCAAAATATTAAAGCGCATCTTAAAAAAATGAAGTTACCCGAATCCTATTATCATAGTGACGATGTTGCCGGCCTAAGCAAAGACCTGTTGGGTAAATATATTTATACCTGTATTGATGGTTTAAAAACAGGCGGATATATTGTTGAAACAGAAGCCTATAATGGCATTGTCGACAAAGCTTCTCATGCCTACGGAAACCGGAAAACACCCCGTACCCAAACCATGTTTATGCCGGGTGGCATTGCTTACGTTTATCTATGCTATGGCATCCACGAAATGTTTAACATCGTAACTTCGGCCGAGGGCCAACCTCACGCGATACTGATCAGGGCTATAAATCCCACCGAAGGGGTAGACATAATGCTTCATCGGCGCAATATGCTAACTGTTAAGCCAAACATTACTTCAGGCCCGGGTTCCGTTGCAAAGGCCCTGGGAATATCCAGAAAGATCAATGCATTTAGTCTTCAAAGCAACGAGATCTGGCTGGAAGATGATGGATTAACCTTTCCTGATGAAATAATCGCTTCAGTTCCAAGAATAGGCGTGTCCTACGCCGCCGAGGATGCATTATTGCCTTACCGTTTTTATGTCAAAGGCAACCCTTATGTAAGCAAACCGAATAAATAGTTAATTTTGTTAGTGCAGAGGCGCAACACCTTGTGTCTCCGGGCATATTTCCAGAGACGCAATATTTCAGAGACGCAATATTTCCAGAGACGCAAAGTATTGCGTCTCTACAATTAAAAGAATCAATGATCTACCAAAACACCTTAGCATTCGCCACCCAGCTTGATGAGCAGGATTCGTTAAAGGGTTTTCAATCCAAATTTCTTACGCCAAAACATAACGGGAAGGACGTGATCTACCTTTGCGGCAATTCTCTCGGGCTTCAGCCCGTAACCGCCCAGTCCGAAGTTGACCAGATTTTAAAGAACTGGCAGGAACGTGCCATAGAAGGATTCTTCACAGGCGATGAGCCCTGGCTTGATTTTCACAAAAGGCTTACTTATACGCTTTCACAGATACTTGGCGCGAACCGGGACGAAATAACCATCATGAATTCACTTACAGTAAATCTTCATTTACTGATGGTAAGTTTTTATAAGCCAACCGGTAACAGGTTTAAAATAATGATGGAAGGAGGGGCGTTTCCATCGGATCAATATGCGATTGCCAGCCAGGCAAGATTCCACGGCTATGATCCGAAAGATGCGATAATTGAACTGTTTCCGCGGGAGTGTGAATTTACTTTGAGAACGGAAGACATCATCCGGAAGATAAATGAACATGCCGACGACCTTGCATTGGTGCTTTTTAGCGGAGTAAACTACTACACAGGACAGCTGTTTGATATGCCGGCGATAACGACCGCAGCTCATGGCGCCGGAGCTTTCGCGGGTTTCGACCTGGCTCATGCGGCCGGGAATGTCCCGTTACAACTTCATGAATGGGGCGTTGATTTTGCCACCTGGTGTTCATATAAATACATGAATTCGGGCCCGGGAGGAATCAGCGGCGCATTTGTAAACGAAAAGCATTTCAATAATAAAAAACTCAACCGGTTTGAAGGCTGGTGGGGCTTCCGCGAAGATAAACGCTTTTTAATGCCGTCGGTATTTGAAGGAGAAAAGGGGGCCGCAGCCTGGCAACTAAGTACCAGCCCGGCTATATTGCTGGCCTTGCACAAAGCTTCGCTGGATATTTTTGAAGCAGCGGGCGGCATTGCACCGTTGCGGGCAAAAAGCGAACTGCTTACCGGCTACCTGGAATTTTTGATTAACGGGATTAATGAAAAACATGGTGATGAGCTGTTTAAAGTCATCACGCCCGGCTACAAGGCCGACCGCGGCTGCCAATTATCTATAGTTTGCAAGCAAAATGGTAAACCAACATTTGACAAACTAACAGAAAACGGTGTAATCGGCGATTGGCGCGAACCAAACGTGATCAGATTAAGCCCTGTACCGCTTTATAACAGCTTTAAGCAAGTTTTTGAGACTGGGCTGATATTGGCCGCTTCGACCTAAGAAAATCGATTACAGGGCGTTAAATTCAATCAATAAGGAAAAAGACAAATCCGAACCATTACAAATTCCAACATCCCAACGTCTCAACAAGGAAAACATGCTTAAAATAGCTTACGATCCGATCTACATACACCCGTTGCCGGCAGGGCATCGTTTTCCGATGCTGAAGTACGAGTTGATTCCGGCGCAGCTCCTGTATGAGGGATTGATTAGCGAGGAGAGCCTTTTTTCACCAGGAGAGCTGCCCGAAGAAGTTATATTATGGACACATGAGGAAGCCTACTGGCAACAATTACGCGATTTAACCTTGCCCCTAAAAGACCAGCGCCGAACCGGGTTTCCTTTATCCGGACAACTGGTCGATCGCGAAAAACGGATTGCACAAGGTACAATTGAAGGATGTCAATACGCCATTGATAATGGTGTGGCGTTTAATGTGGCCGGCGGAACGCATCATGCCGGCACTAATTGGGGTGAAGGTTTTTGCTTATTAAATGACCAATCTATCGCAGCTAATTATTTATTGCATAATGGTTTAGCATCATCCATATTAATTATAGATTTAGATGTGCACCAGGGAAACGGGACGGCGCAAATATTTGAAAATAACGCGTCGGTATTTACATTTTCGATGCATGGTGCAAATAATTTCCCTTTTCGCAAAGAGAAATCCGACTATGACATTGCACTGCCTGATGACAACGGGGATGAGGAATACCTCAGCCTGTTAAGAACCATCCTTCCGCAATTGATTGCACAGCAGCAACCAGATTTTATTTTTTACCTGTCAGGGGTTGATGTTTTAGCCTCGGATAAATTGGGGAAAATGGCCTTAAGTAAAGCTGCATGTAAACAACGCGATCAATTTGTATTTGAACAATGTATAATAAATAAAATACCGGTGCAGGTGAGTATGGGAGGGGGGTACTCGCCCGATATTAAAGATATAGTTGAAGCTCATTGTAATACTTACCGGGTGGCAAATGAATTATATTTTTAATCCTGCGCTTTGATTAAAACCGTTTTATCCCGGTGCTTCTTGCTGATAAACTGAAACCGGAAAAAAAGCAGGATGGCCGATACCATCAATCCCAGCACCAATCCGTACCATACTCCCTTTACGCCTAAATTCAATTTCAGGCCCAATAGATACCCAACAGGCAAACCCACCACCCAATACGCCAGGAAGGTGATAATGGTAGGGATATTTACGTCGCCCATACCCCGTAAAATGCCGAGGCCCACTACCTGGGCGCCATCAAACAACTGGAAGAATGCAGCAATGATAATCAACTGTGCAGCAATATCTATAACGATACTATCTGAAGTAAATATCCATGGTAAAAGATGATTAAAAATAGTGAATACAGCAGCCGTTATACACATAAACGCCAAAACAATATGATAACTTGAAATTGCAGAATGCCGGAGTTTTTCATGTTCGTTGCTGCCGAAATAATTGCCCGATTTTATGGCAGCAGCCGCAGACAAACCGCTTGCCATCATATAAGTCATAGAAGCAAGATTTATGGCAACCTGGTGTGCGGCCTGCTCGTGATAGCCAATAGTACCGATAACAATCGCAGCCGCACTAAAAGCGCTGATTTCAAAAGTGTATTGTAACGCAACCGGGCCGCCGATACGGAGTAATTGGATACATCGCAAGCGATCGATATTTTTAAGCGCGAACGTTCTGAGGTACATTTTAAAATTAGCGGATTTGAAAACATAGAGGCCCATTACTGTCGCCATAATACACCGGTCGGCCAGTGTACTGTAACCTACGCCGCGAACGCCCATCGGGCTAATACCGAACATACCTTTTACCAGTACAATGCCCAAACAAATATTAAACAGATTGCCCCATACAGAAATGGACATGGCCTGCCTTGTAAAACCAAGCCCTTCGGCAAATTGTTTAAAGGTATTAAACACCAGCATCGGGATCATTGACAAGCCGAGCAACAACAAAAAAGGCCTTGCTTCCTTTACCACGGCTGGCGTTTGATGCAGATGATCTAATAAGTATATAGAGCCGAACAACGTAAATACGAAAAGAATAATGCCTGTAATTACATTTATGAAAAGGCTGTTTGACAGCAGGCGCCCGCATTCCACGTAATTATTACGGCCATTATGCTGCGCAATAAGCGGGGTGATGCCATAAGAAATCCCGATACCGATTACGAGGGTAATGATGAAAATACTATTGGCTAAAGAAACTGCTGCCAGTGAAATTGTTCCTGCAAAATGGCCTACTATTATGGTATCCGACGTTTGCACCAGTGTATGCCCCAACTGCGAGATCACCACCGGGATCGCCAGGTTCAGGTTTTCGTTATAGTGTGGTTTATATTTATGGTAGATGGATTTCATGTGGATGTTTTTTGTTGGAACGTTGTAAGGTTGGAATGTTGAAATGTTGCCGGTACTGCATCTTCCTTCTCCCTGTCTTTACTGACCCTGCCTGCCGGCAGGTCTCCGAACTTTCGACCTTATACGGCAGTATAAAACTCTTCTTTTTCAGTAGTATTGATCCTGATGATGCCTGACAGGATCAGATCCACCAGTATGCGCTGTGCCTTACGCCGGCCGACTTTTAACAGGTCGCAGCATTCTGCTACGGTAATCCGTGCGGTCTTTTCAAGGTATTCCAATAATGTCTTTTCGTTCGAAGAATACGCTATCAATACGCCTTCGGTTCCTGACTTGCGTTTTAGTACATCCACTACTATTTTACTGGCAAGTATGCTTTTATCCTTTACCCTTACGTACACCCACCATTTACCGTCTTCGGCCAAAGCAGCATAAGGTTTAAAATTGGTTTCCGGAATATCAACTACCAGCACAATTTTATCATCAATATAAACTTCTTCAAATACAGGCTCAATGGCGGGCCTTGCGAATAAATGAGCGGCCCTGGTGATCATATAACGTTCTTCATCCTCTGATTTTACACCTTTTATCGTGCCATCATCGGCCACGCCTATTAAAAGCCTGCCGCCTCTGTTATTCGCAAAGGAAACCATCGTCCGGGCGATTTTTTCGCAACTGGTAATCGTTTTCTTAAAGTCGAGAGAAACACCTTCGCCTTCAAAGATCAGCTTTTTAACATTCATGGTTTATTGTTCCTCTTTGTTTATCACCTGGTAGGGTTTAAATTTTTCCATCCAGTTTTCAGGGCGGCTTAGCTGTGTAAATCCAAACTGGCTGTACAAGCCGTGTGCATCAGCTGTGGCGAGCGACCAGCGCCTTAACCCCTGTAATTCCGGATGCTCTGTAATACTTTGAATCAACCACTTTGACAGTCCAATTCCCCGGTAACCGGGAAGTACAAAAACATCGCAAATGTACGCAAACGTAGCCTTATCGGTAACTACCCTGGCGAATCCCGCCTGCCGGTTTTCTTTAAAAATGCCAAAGCACATCGAGTTTTCTATGGCCATCGCAAGCCTTTCTGCAGGCAGGCCTTTTGCCCAGTATGACTCTTCGCTCAGGTATTGGTAAATGCTATTAAAATCAAGTAAACTTTTATCTGTCGAAATCAGATATCCTTTTTTTAAGAAAGTATCGGCATTCATAAAAACGTACATTTTCGTCGGAATATTTTTTATTTTCTTTTATACATTCAGGTTTGATCTGCGGCTCCTTTATTCCCGGGATGATTCAGATCCCTCATGTAAATTTCATTGATCACCGATGCGCACAGTTTATTGTCTTTATCAAAAATTTCTGTAAGATATGACTTCCTGAACCTGCCATTCAGCTTTAGTTCATGTTCACAAACAGCTATTTCCCTGTCGCTTATCGTAATTTTAAAATGAAGATTTGAGTGCGCCGGTTTATGATACCGGATTGCGGACGACCTTGTCCAGGCCCGCACATTATACCCTTTCAGCGACATGATATTGTTAAACAGCAAAGGATGGAATGGGTCAGCCGCAGCGTATATGGTCCCGCCAAAAATAGATTTGTGATAGTTTTTGTTTAAAATACTCCTCCCAATTTTTACCTCAACACCCCTAAACCCTTTATAAAACCTGGTTATCCAAATACGTTGAAAAAACAGGGGAGGGTAGAAGCGCAAGGTCCATTTTAATACACCTTCGGAAACTAACATACCTGCTAAATATCCGAAAAATTAGTATAAAATAGGGTACCTGATTTAAAATATTACGATTACTAAATCCACTTTTGCAACTCTTAAAATCTTTACAACACTTCAATAACCTAAAATGCGCTTTTAACGACACCGCCGTCTGCGCGTACGGCTGCACCGTTGGTAGCTATAGACAAGTCGCTGGCCAGGTAAGCCACCAAACTTGCAATTTCATCGGGCTCAATAAATCGTTGTAAAATAGATGTCGGGCGTGTATGCTTAAAAAAATCAGCTTCAATTTCCTTTACAGTTTTATTATTCGCTTTGGCCATATCCTTTAAAAAAGTGCCGGCACCTTCAGAAAACGTGGGGCCCGGTAATACAGTGTTCACAGTTACCCTTGTGCCTTTTGTTAACTCAGCCAGTCCGCGCGCAACTGAGATTTGTGCGGTTTTAGTCATCCCATAGTGAATCATTTCTTCAGGGATCTGGATGGCCGATTCACTCGAAATAAACAAAATGCGGCCCCAGTTTTTTTGCAGCATTTTATCAAAGTACGCCCTTGACAGCCGGATGCCGCTCATTACATTTACGTCGAAAAACTTAAACCAGTCTTCGTCCGGGATGTCTGTAAATTGTTTAGGTTCAAAAATACCCACATTGTTTACCAGGATATCAACTTCCGGTAATTGATCTATTAAATTTTGCACCTGGGCTTTGTCGGCAAAATCGGCAATAATTCCTTTTATATTTTCATTGCCGGTATCATTTCTTAATTGTTCAACGGCGTGGTTAACTCTGTCAGCAGTTCTACCATTAACAACAACGTGCGCGCCTTCATTTGCCAAAGCTTTTGCAATGGCAAATCCGATACCGGCTGTTGAACCTGTAACTAATGCTATTTTATTTTTTATTTTAAGATCCATGATAATTCGCTTTATGTTCTTACTACAAAGACAAGTTTAATGATGTTTTAATAATCCATTAGATAATTCATAAAAGATGGGATGAAGCTGACATTTGACATAGAATCAGAGCCTAAAAGTGAGAAGAGGGGAATTTAGCTATTTTAGTCTGCCTGATACGCATCCCAAAATTCCTTTGGTGTCACAATTTTTGTTTGCTCGTAAGTTGGAAAGGTGAAATCGTTAGTGTTGCCTGTAATAATAAAGTTGGCCGAACATTCGTCTGCAAGTTCCAAAATCATATTATCGTCTGCATCAGAAATAAGGTCAAGTTTTATAGCAGGTACAAATTTTGTTGCTTTGTTTTCTATGTCGACAAGCAAAGCTTCGGCCCGGGAGAAAAAGTCATGAAATTTTGCAAATTTTGGTCGCGATAAAACCTCATAATATTCAGCCATCAGATCGTCCGAGATACAGTTTGTGTCAATTACGATTCTTTGCATTTCTTCTCACGGCTTTTACTTCATCAGTTATTTCCTCCATAGTCATTTTCGAAAGACCATACTTATCAGCAAGCTCGACACATTTGTTTAAGTTTTGCCGCGACAACTCCTTGCTAACAATGTCGATAAACTCCGTAAAAGTCAACTGATCGTTTTTTATGCCGAATTTATTGTACTCAATTTCAGAAATAGAGACGTTTAATGTGGGCATGATTCCTTAGTATTTAATCAAATATACAAATAATGGGTTAAAAATTAAACAATGGGGTGTTGTGGTTTAGCTCGTCAAAAGGTTAGCTAATCGAATCAAATTTGGAACTAAACATGGCAATTAGAGAAAACTTAAATGGCAAAAAAGACTTGCTATTGCAACTGTCATCGTAGCCGCCTTAGCAGCACTTTTTCCTTTTTATCCTATCAGAAAGCCAAACCCAAAATGGCCGGATTAAACAAGAACATTCGATTATCGTCAAACGGAATAGACCGAATGAAAAGAGAATTAAACCGACAAAAGTCTTCCGGAATTCACTACAGATTCATCCCATGGAAATTAGTAATACATGTAGACATGTAGGGTTACAAAGCAACGGTAACGGGTTACCAGTCTAAAGCCATTCGAATTATTTTCTTGATAACGTCTTACTTATTCAAATGAATTTCTTATTTCTCATAATTAACATTATGTTAAGTAATATGTAATGAATTCACTCCCTTCTCCTTTTTCTTTCAGATAATATCCTTGTATGTAAAACTGGGCGCGTTGCAAATTGCCGTTAAATTGAGCCGATACGAAGTATTGTATGGGTTTAGGTTATCCGGCGGCGATGGTCTCGTTATCTTTTTATACAGTCCGACAATCTGCATGGTAAAACAAATCCTTATTTATCAAAAAAAATGCTTTTTTTGTGTAAACCCGGTGTTTTTATAACTAATTGATTATTAATTACAAATGCCATTGTATTTGCAATTTGTGTAAACCCAATGTAAACCCTTTTGTATAGCCGCTAACAATTATTAACGGCTAATTGTATAAAGAAATAATCTTGAATAGATATTAAATGAAATCTACCCCTTCATTTTCTGCAGCATGAACAAAAACTTTCCATTTGATGTTTGCGCCGGCTTTTTCAAGCGTAGCTGAAACAGAACAATATTTCCCCATGGATAACTCAACGGCTTTTGCTGCCTTATCCTCATCTATATCACCATACAAATGAAACTCAACATCAATGTTTTGCCACAACGAAGGTTCTTTTCCTTTTTCCCGTTCGCCGTTAACCACCATTTTATAATCTTTCACTTCCTGGCGTTGTTTTTTCAAAATAGCAATCACGTCAATGGCCGAACATCCTGCAAGGCCCATCAGCAACACCTGCATGGGGCGTACGCCAAAATCCTGCCCGCCGCTTTCAGGGCTGCTATCCATTTGTATACTATGTCCATTTTCGTCTGTAGCTACAAAGCCGAAATCTCCGCTAACCCGGGCAAGTTCTATTTTAGGCATGATCTTTTTATATTTTAGAATACTAAATTATGATTTTTAGTTCAGGAATGTTTAACGCAATTGTAAAATAGTGAATGGTGAGTAGTGAAAAGTGCGTTGTTGCACTTCATCCGCGAATTTAATCCAGGTGAATATCTTCACTTTTTAATCCTGTCTTTTACCGGGATTACCAGTTTTAGGCCCGACCAGGTTTCGTCAATCGCACAAACTTTAATATCAACCAGGCCAATTTTTATGGCGTAGTTCCTGATCTTGTCTTCAGTAATACCGGTAACTATTTTTGACGATTTTTTGGGCCATGATGCCCATATCATTCCGTCATGCTTCAGTTGTTTTTTCAGGTCGGGCAATTTATTAAAATACTCCTCTTCAATATTTGTAAAAAGGTGGATAAAAACCAGGCTTGAAAGATCATCATCCTGAATATGAATGTCAGCTGGTAAATCAGTAAAAAGGCTGAAATAATATTCGGGCGCGTTAACTAGTTTGATATGAAATCCCGCTTTCAACCCCAGCTTTTTTGCGAGCGGAGTTCCCGAATAACCAGCTACTTCAACCATCACCTTACCCCCCATTCCCAAATACCATATTGAATTTTTTGCGGCACCATATGGCCTGACTGCTTTAAAGCAAGCATAATTTGCCCGCGATGGTGCGATTCATGCGAGATCAGGTAGCCTAAAAACCCGGTTGCAAGTGGCTTAAATCCTTTTATTTTGCCACCTGGTAATGTTTTTTCAAATAATTGCTCAATGGCCTTACCGCTCTGCTGCAGGTTTTCGGCTAAATGTGTTTTAGTGATGTTTTGTTTATCAATCTTTTCCAGGCCTTCCAGCAAAGCCGGATCGGCTACCTTAAGCCACATCATCCTTACGCCATGCATATGTGCAAACTGCTCCCCTACCGGTCTGCCCTTTGATGCGGCGAGGTCTTTTAAATTTTCTTCATTGATACTTTCAAGCAGGTACAGGTTAATATTATTGTGAATTTGCCAGGTTTCAGTTAAAAAATTCATCTTTATTTTCGATTTATGATCTGATCTAAATGATGTTTCAGATGGTCAACATAATCCTGTGCCAGCCATTCAACAGTATGCAAGCATTGCTCCGTTTTGCTGTTATCACATCGTGCCTGTAGCCTGTCAGCAGGATAATTTTCTAAAACACGGATAATCTGCCTGTTCAAAAGCCGCCATAAGCTCAATAGTTCGTCAAGTTGGCATTCCTGGTAATGTTGTGCCCGCACCCACTCTACCTGGTCATATACCAGTTTAAAGTTCTCCTGGTAAGTACAACGCACAAAGCGTTGCAGATTAACCTGGGCACTATCGATCAAGTGACCGACAACCTCCTTCGCCGACCATTTTCCCGGCCCGGGCCTGATTTCCCAATTAACATTTTGAATATCTGATGTTAAAAAATGTTCAATTGCTTTGTTTAATTGCGCGGTAATCTCTTTCATTTTAAACCTGCTTTACCCCTTTTTAGTGGTACGGCGTTCCTTACTTTACAACTTTAACTAAAAAAACTTTATCTTCAAAGCGGGAATTATCATATGGCGCTTAATTATATCTGGATTGCATTTTTTTTGATCGCATTTGTAATAGCATTGATCAGGCTGGTGTTTTTTGGCGATACAGAAATTTTTGCACACCTGGTTTCGGGGATGTTCAACTCATCCAAATCATCTGTAATGGATATAGCCTTGCCCCTGGTGGGCAATATGGCGCTCTGGCTGGGTATCATGAACATTGGTGAGAAAGCAGGCGCTATTAATTTTCTGTCGCGCCTGGTTGGACCGTTTTTTAGTAAACTATTTCCTGAGATTCCAAAAAACCACCCGGCCACCGGCCAGGTTTTAATGAGTTTTTCGGCAAATATGATGGGGCTTGACAATGCAGCCACCCCGCTCGGTCTAAAAGCAATAGATGGCTTGCAGGAGCTGAACCCGGATAAAGAAACCGCATCCAATGCCCAGATCATGTACCTGGTTTTGCTCACATCCGGGTTACAAATTATACCCGTTACCATCATCGCACAACGCGCCATTCTTAATGCACATGATCCTACAGATGTTCTTATACCTTGCATGATTGCCACCTATGTGTCGGCCGTAGCAGGTATGCTATTGGTCGGCATCAAACAAAAACTAAAATTATTTGATCCGGTGATTGTAGGATGGCTTGGTGGCATAACACTTTTCCTTGCCACGATGGTTTGGTTTTTTACCACGCATTTATCAAAGGAACAAATTAGTCTATTTTCAAAAGTGGCTAGTAACCTGCTTTTATTTTTGGTGCCTGTAGTGTTTATTATAGGCGGACTTGCAAAAAAGGTAAATATTTTTGAGGCCTTTATTGATGGTGCTAAACGAGGCTTTGAAACTTCTGTTAAGGTTATCCCCTACCTGGTTGCCATGCTGGTGGGTATCGCTGTGTTTCGGGCATGTGGCGCGCTGGACTATATGAATGACGGACTAAGATGGGTTTGCAATGAACTAGGACTGGACACCCGTTTTGTTGACGCAATGCCGGTTGCTTATTTGAAACCGCTTAGCGGCTCAGGGTCAAAAGGGATGATGATAGATGTGATGAAAACATTTAAGCCGGATAGTTTTGCCGGGCGTCTGGGCTGCGTATTTAACGGGTCTTCGGACACTACCTTTTATATCGTCGCGCTATATTTTGGCTCAGTTGGCATCAAAAAGTCAAGGTATGCCATCCCCGCAGGCTTATTTGCCGATTTTGCAGGAATCATCGCCGCAATTTTTGTTGCCTATTTATTTTTTGGTTAAGCATTTAACTCCGGTTAAATTAATTTAATTGGAAACAAAACTTCTGCTAAATTCGTAATAATCACTGTAAAGGACTACTGGTAAATGATTTTTACGGTTTATGCCTCAAAAGGATTATTTAAAAGAAAAGCAGGAGAAAGCGAAGACCACCGTTACGGGCATAATTGTGCTCCTTATATTCATCATCATTTTTATTGGAATCATTGTACGGCTTGCGATCCGTTCTGGTACCAATGAGGGCTTTTTTCCATTAATGCCCACCGGAAAAGATGCTTATGAAATTGCCAAAGACTATATTCAGCCTACAATAAAATCCGCTGATGTTGAATTTCCTGATAAAGATTACGAATTCAGTAAAAACTCAGACTCCGTTTACACCATCACATCGCATTTTGACACGAGGAATATAAGCGGCGAAGAAGTTAAAACTGAATTTACGGTCACATTGAAATATAATGGCGGTTCATCTGCTGATCAGCATAACTGGACATTAGTTAAGCTGGAAGAACATTAAAAAAGCAGCGGGCCAAAATTTCTCCAGGCCCGCTTCAATCACTCTAAAACAATCACCTCTAAATAAGAAGTATCTTGAATAATTAATATGAAATCTTAATTATTGACTTTTTTAATTTATTAGTCAAATTTAATCATTATATTTTTTCCAAATAATTAAAAGCGCTCTTTTTACCGGGTGGTGACACTTGATGATGCTAAAATTATTCTACCTGATACATCAGCCCTTTGATAAATATTTCGCTCATTAAAAGGCGTTTTTTGCGGATCTCATCCATATGCTCCATATCGGGAAACATGTTCTTTTTGTTTGAAAGGGCGCTCATCCTAACGCCATGCAATGCATCCAAAAGCAGCTCCACAATTTCCTCCGGGTTATCCACGGCCTTAATTTTTCCTTTGATACACTCAGCCTGGATAGCATTTACCAGCATTTCTTTTTCCGTTTGATGAACCTTTGTCACTATGTCCCATATCATGCCCGGTAAGTTCTGTTCATTCAGCCTGAAAAAATCGAAGAAATTATAATTCTTCAGGATAAATTCATGTTGCGAATTGATCTGAAATTCAAAAGCTTCTTTCAGGTCGCAGAACGTATTCACCCTTCTTTTTAAAATTTCAAGGTACTCATCGGCCACCCGGCGCATAACGTCAGCATACAACTGGCTTTTATCCGGAAAATAATAATATAACAAAGCCTTTGACATACAAAGATCGCCGGCTATCTCGTTCATGGTAGTTTTTGAGTAACCGTAATGCAAAAAGCGCTGGTGCGCTGCTTCCAGGATTTTCTCTTTTTTCAGGTCCTGTATTTCGTTAGTGGCAATCATGTAATACTGTATGTGGAATAATCGGTGTGTTAATTTACGCTAAAAGTTTTAATCCTGACTTTTTTAACAAATTTATCAAATTTTATAAATATAAGTTTTTTTAAATTTTGTCAAAAAAAGGCGGCGCGTCTTTTTTTAAAACGCGCCGCCTGCCATATATAGTATTTACAATTACGCTTCCGCAACAGTTAATTCAGCATCTTTAACTTTACTCTTTCCGCCGCTTAACCTGTTTTTCATTCTCATACGGATGATGTACATACATGGTACCAGGATTAAAGTGATAATAGTTGCAAATCCCAAACCAAATATCATTGTCCATGATAACGGCCCCCAGAAGGCAACGTTATCACCACCGAAAAAGATATGCGGATTACCTGTAGTAAACAGGCTCGCAAAATCAATATTAAAACCTACAGCCAAAGGTATTAACCCCAAAATGGCTGCACTTGCTGTTAACAAAACCGGCGTCATACGTGTTTTGGCGGCTTCTACAACTGCATCATGCAGGTTTTCGCCCTGTTCAATTAACATATCTGTAAACTCAACCAGCAAAATACCGTTTCGAACTACAACGCCGGCAAGCGCTATAATACCTACACCCGACATTACTATCGAGAATGTCATATGAAATATGCTTAATCCAAGGAATACGCCGATGATACTGAAGAATATTTCACTTAAAATGATCAGCGTTTTACCAATAGAATTAAACAAAGCCATCAGAATAATAAGGATCATCCCAAATGAGATCAATAAAGCAGTGCCGAGGAAATTAGCGGTCTCTATCTGATCATCCTGCGCTCCGCCCATCCTGATGGAAACGTTTGCAGGCAATTTAAAGTTTTTAAGCGCCTGCGAAATCTGAGAGTTAACCTCCGTAGCATTAAATGGTTTTATAACGCTTGACCCCAATGTAATTACACGCCGTTGTTGTTTGTGCTTGATATTATTGTAGGTATTGGTGTAACGGATATCTGTAAACGCTGAAATAGGTACCTGCCTGATGGCCCCACCTGATGCCAAATCCCGGTAGGTAATCTTCATGTTTCGTAAGGCGTCGATATCATTCCGCTGGTTTTGCTGCGCCCGTACATCTATTTCGTATTTATCTTCACTGGTATTTCTAAAATCGCCCGCTTTATAACCGTAAATTGAAGTAAATAGCGCCAGGTTTATTTGAGAGGTGTTTATTCCTTCCCTGTTTGCCCTTTCACGGTCAACATCAAAAACTATTTCAGGTTTGTCGCTCACCACGTCGGGTATTAACTCTTCTATACCGGCTATCCCCTGTTGGCCAATAAACTTTTTAAGCCGGGCTGCAGTTGCTACCAGTGTATCCAGGTTATCGCCGGCCATTTCCAAACTAATATCTTTCTGGGTTGGTGGCCCGCTGGCTTCCTGGGCGACAGCTATTTTTGCACCGGGCAAACCCTGTACAGTGTTGCGGATCTTTGCCAGGATACTTTTGGTGTCTTTACCGTGCCGCTTGCTAAATTCCACAAAGGCCACGGTTATTTTTCCTTTATTGTAATAAGTTCCCTGGTCTTCATCAGAAGGATCGGTAACGCCGACTGATACATTTGAAATGATAGAGGAAACAATGTCTTTATCCGGCGCCACCACTTGTGCCACCCTTTTTTCCAGGGTTTGTACTACTCCGTTGGTGTAAGCCTGGTCAGTACCAATAGGCAAAGTAACATATACATAAACAAAGTTTGGATCACCTGACGGAAATTGTTCAACTTTCAGGTTACTTACTATCGAAAATCCAATTGTTAAAATGAATAACATAACGGTACCCCCAAGTATCCACCAGGGGACTCTAACGGCTTTTTCAAGCAAGCGGGCATACCAGGCCTGGAATTTAGGCCAGGCATTTGTTTGAAACTTGTCTATCCACTTTAATAATATAAAATGATCGAACAGGTACAAAACAATCAGCAGCACTACAAAATTGCCTATGCCTATACTTAAAGCGCCAACGGCAGCCAGCAGATAGCAAAAAATGGCTATACCTGCCAGGATGATTGTAGTACGTTTTCTTTTGCGGTCGAATTTTTGATGGTCATGCTCCCCTTTAAAATGCGGTTTCATAAAGTCAACCGCGAAAACCGGGTTCATGATATAAGCCACTACCAACGAAGCTAATAGCGTAATGATTAGCGTAATCGGGAGAAAAAACATAAAATGACCAATCAGGCTATTCCAGAAAGCAAGAGGAACAAATGGCGCCAGCGTAGTCATCGTCCCTGAAAAAACAGGCATAAATACTTCGCCGGCAGCTATTTTTGCAGCTTTTGTGATAGGAACCGCCCCATTGTTAAAAATCCGGTGCGTGTTTTCAATCACCACAATCGCGTCATCCACCACTATACCCAGGGCCAGCAGGAATGAGAAAAGCACGATCATGTTTAAAGTAAAACCTATTGCAGGCATTAATAAAAACGCGATGAAACAGGATAGCGGGACAGACAAGGCCACAAATATGGCGTTGGTAGTACCCATAAAAAACATCAGGATGATGGTTACCAGTATAAAACCTATGACGATGGTATTAATAAGGTCATTTAAAGTTGACCTTGTTTTATCGGACTGATCACCGGTAACGGTAACGTTTAATCCTTTTGGGAAAACTGTACTTTGTTTTTGCTTGATAAGCTTATAAATATCGTCAGACGCCTCGATCAGGTTTTCACCGGCTCTTTTACTTACGTTTAAGGTAATTACGTTTTTAAAATCATGGCCTTCAGGCGTTTTCAAACGGGCGTAACTTATCTGATCCTGGAAGCCATCTTTAACTTCAGCAATATCGCGCAGGTAAACAGCCTTGCCCTGTGGGTTCCTGATCACCATTGCGTTTACCTCGTCGGCACTTTTAAAATCTTCCTTAACATCAATGGCTCGCTGTACGCCATCAGCCTTTATCGTACCGGCTGTTGAAATGATATTTTCGTTGCCGATAGCCCGGGTAATATCGTCATAACTCACCTGCGCGGCAGTCATTTTATTGATATCAACATTGATCTGGATATTTGGTTCTAATGCGCCCACCTCTACCACTTTAGAGATCTGCTTCATCGATTCAATATCATCCTTTAAATTATCGGCATATTCCTTTAACTTCTTGAGGTCATAATTGCCTGAAACGTTGATATTTAATATCGGCTGATCGGCAACATCTATATCAGATACATCGGATTGCTTTAATTGGTTATCACCCTGCGGCAAATCCTGTTTGGCTTTGTCAACCGCGTCTTTTACGTCCTGCTTGGCATCCCTGATGTTTACATTTGCATTAAACTCCGCAGTAATTACTGAAACATTTTGCTGGGTGTTTGACGTTACTTTTTTTAACCCTTTAAGCGATTTTAACTGTTTTTCCAAAGGTTTGGTCACCAGCAATTCAATATTTTGCGGCGATTGGCCCTGGTAAATAGTAGTTATATACACTTTGGATATGGTAATATCCGGGAAGTTTTCCTTAGGCAGCTTATTATAGGACCAAAAGCCAAGCAACGCAATTAAAAATATAAGCACATATACTGCCCTTTTATTATCAATGGCCCAGCTTGAGGGTCCGAATTCTTTTTCCTGGTCTTTCATTTTTAATAATTATATAATTAATTACCGGATGATGTCAATACTTTTATTTTATCCCCATCTTCAACTTCACTCGCACCTTCAGTTATCAGTTGATCGCCTGATTGTAAGCCCGATAAAATCTCTGATTTGCCGCCGTAAGTAGCGCCTGCTTTAATAATTTTCTTTTTTGCAATGCCATTCTCATTTACAAATACATAATCACCATTTTCCGATCGCTGAATTGCTTTAATAGGAATTACCAATGAATTGATTTTTGAATAATCAGCAATCTTAATTATAGCCGTCATGTTGGGGCGCAAGCCTTTTTTAAGCGGTAATTTTATTTCAACAGCAAAACTACGGGACGAAGGGTCAATTACCTTGGCAGCAAAAGTGACAGTAGTTTTTAGGGAATCATTTGCATCGGGGAAAAGGATCATTACTTTATCTCCCTGGTTTACACTTTGTGCATACGATTCAGGCACATCCGCCTTTACTTTAAGGTTATCAGCATTTACGATCCTGATCCCGTTTTGGCCCGGTTGAATAACCTGTCCAAGTTTAAGATCCATCTGGTCAACGCTGCCGGTAATTGGCGATGTAATCCTGTACATATCGGCCTGTTGCTTTAAGGAAGCGACTTGCTTCAGTGAGCTTTGCAATGCAGTTTGTGCCTGTAAAAATTGAACCTCGGTACCAATTTTCTGATCCCAGAGATTTTTTTGACGCTGAAATAAAGTGCGGTTTAAATCTACCTGGGTTTGCGCCTGTGCAATGTTCTGGTTCAATACGCTGTTATCCAACTGAACCAATACCTGGCCTTTGTTAACATGCTGCCCCGGTTTTACATAAAGGGCCGTGATTACGCCGGGCGACTGTGAATAAGCAGTCACATTATCCTGTGCATCTATCCTGCCCTGGATTTGAACATAGTTGGTAAAACTGCCTGTTGTTACCGTATAAGTGCTAACATCTGTAGATTTAACAGAATCCTTTTTACCAATTTCGGCTGATAGCTTTGTGATCTTTGCGCTTATATCAGCTTCCTGTTTTTTAAGATCGGCCAATTCAGCGGCCTTGTCTTTTGGTTTGTTACAAGCTGCCAGTAAAAGAAAGGCGGGTATGTAGAGTAGTTTTTTCATGTCTTTATTATATATTTATTGTACAAGGTTCAATTATTTAATTCGTCCGTATGCTTTATCAAGATCAACTTTGCTTACAAGGGCATCATAAAGGCCCTGGATATAGGTGTTATCGGCCTGCTGAAGATCTGTTTGCGCCTGGGTAACTTCAATGCTTGAGCCTACGCCCTGCTCATATTTGATTTTGGCAACACGAAGCACTTCCGCAGCCAATGCCATGTTTTTTTCTGATCATTCAATGTTTGCAATCCATTGATGTATGAAATACGGGCCTGGTCTACCTGAAGGTTTACCGTATTTTTCATATCATCAAGGTCATTCTGTGATTTTAAAACGGTTATTTTAGACTGCTTTACCTGGTTTAGGTGCTGCCATCCTGTAAAAAGCGGAATACTTAGATTAAGCCCCACATAGCTTGATGGATAATTGCTACTGAATAATTGTCCAAAACTATTGTTTTGATTGGCGATGGAATAGTTGGCAACAGCGGTCAATTTTGGTAAAAACTGTCCTCTTTTACTTTTTAAGTCGTATTCATTCAATTTCTTCTGGGTCTCCAGCAGGTTGTATTCAATCCTATTGTGATAAATACTTGTGTCATTCACAGCATCAGCTATGCTTGCCTCCAGTTTTATATCTTCAAGTTTATCTTTTAACGTAAGCTCCTTATTAACCGGCATACCCATTTGGAATTTTAACAACTCATAGTTTAATACAATCAGCCTTTTTGTGTTTTCCCAGTTGGTAACCAATGAGTTATATTGAACGGTAATTCTATCCACATCAATTTTTTCAACAAACCCCTGTTTATTGCGAGCTGTCGTTTCGTCCACTTGCTGTTTAAGTTCATTAACATTTGCTTCAAGTAACTTTAACTGCTCCGCGCTAACCAATACCTGATAATAAGCTTTAGTAATGTTAACATTCACTTCAATTTTGGAGCGCGTGTAACTCCTTGTATACAACTCTTTATAGGTTTTACTCGCTTGTAACCCCACAATGTAGTTGGGGTCGAACAATATTTGATTTATTGTAAAACCGATATTGGTATTGTAGTTCTGCTGAAAACTGACTGTGTTTGCTTTTCCGTTGCTTGCCGGCGGCGTACCGGATATCACCTTGTTGGTTGCACTATCCACTACGTGTTGCTTGTTCAATATCCCGTAAACCGGGCCGGATATAAAGTCGGGAAAGATAATGGATGGAGTCTTTAAATAATCCTGAAAGCTGGCTGCTCCGCTGATTTGTGGTAAACCCTGTCCAATAGTTTCCTTTACATGGTATCCTGCACTTTCAACATCAAGGTTTGCGTTTTTTACATCATGCTGGTGCTCATAAGCATAGTTGACGCAATCAGCAACGGTGAAGTTATATTTCTGACTGTCAGGCGGGGCCTGCTGCGCGAAACCATTTAGGGCAACGGCGCATATTAAAGATAATATTAATACTATATGTTTCATTTTTATTGTTGTGTTGTTCGTATTACAATTAATATAAGCTGATTTGGACAGCTGCCACAAAGTAAGTTCTGATCTGTGACAACCCTATGTCAGCAGTTTATTCTTCTATTATGTTTTTATACTGGTTCAGCAACTTATATCCTTTAAGTGTACAAATACCGTAGTTAAAATGTTCCAGAAATTGTTGCTGAACTTTCCATGTATTAAATTCCGCCAGGGGGAAGATGGCATTATTAAACCCCATTTCTACCATATTAACATGCATCCTTGCAATAATTTTAACATCTATCTGTGGCCTTATATACCCCTGCGTAATACCCTTGGTTAAAAGCTGTTCCATCTTTTGGGTAATAACTTTGTTTTTAAACTCCTGGAATTGTTTCCATGCTTCCGGATGAAACTTCTGTAGTTCGTGGATGACGATCGGGTTTATCCTGGAAAATATTTCTTCAGAGCATTTCATCATATTGATCATCTCCTCAATCACATTTCCCGAACGATTGATAATATCGTTCATTTGCTCTTCATCCTCTTTCAATTTTTTCTGAACCAAGGCAATCACCAGTTCATTTTTATCTTTGAAAAACTGGTAGATGGTTTTTTTGACATACCCAGGTGCCTGGCAATATCATCCATCGTTACGCTCTTGATACCTGCTATTAAAAACAGTTCTTCGCTCCCCAGTATTATTCTTTCTGTTTGACTCATTGACTTTGGAAGTCAAAACTATGGAAACATTTTTAGATTACAAAGTTTCCAAAGTTTATTACCTTCTTCTGACAAACATTGTTTAGCAGCAGTTCAGTTAAAAAACAAATTTATTTCAAACGACGAGCACTAACAGGTGGAAATAACGACAATATGAAGGGCGAATCACGCCAACCCCCTGCTGCTGTTAAAACCTGCTACTGCCCACTATTTAAAACTGCTATTTAAAACATTACCTTTGCAAAAAATTAAAATCCTTTTATGACGCTTACTCCACTTTCAGCAATTTCTCCTATTGACGGCCGTTACCGCAACACTACCGCAGCGCTTGCGGATTATTTTTCGGAGTACGCTTTAATTAAATACAGGGTGTTTGTTGAAATTGAATATTTCATCGCCCTGTGCGAACATCCGTTGCCCCAGTTACAAAACTTTGATAAAAATGCAACAGAAAAGTTACGTGCCATTTATAAAAATTTTAACGAAGCGGATGCTCAAAGTATTAAAGAAATTGAAAAAATAACCAATCATGATGTTAAAGCGGTGGAATATTTTATCAAAAAACAATTTGATAATTTAGGCCTTGAAGCCTACAAGGAGTTTATTCACTTCGGCTTAACATCCCAGGATATCAACAATACAGCTATCCCCTATTCATTTAAGTTAGCACTTACCGAATCGTATTATCCTGCTATAAATGAACTGGTAGATATTTTAAAAAAATATGCTGCCGATTGGGCTCAAATCCCGATGCTGGCACATACGCACGGTCAGCCGGCCTCTCCAAGCCGGTTAGGTAAAGAAATAAACGTTTTTGTTGAGCGACTGGAAAACCAGCTGAACCTTTTAAAAGCCGTTCCCTATTCCGCCAAATTTGGAGGCGCTACCGGCAATTTTAACGCACACCATATTGGTTACCCGGCTATCGAATGGAAAGCCTTTGGTAATCATTTTGTAAATGATATTTTAGGATTAAGCCGCTCGCAGTTTACTACCCAGATTGAGCACTATGATAATTTTGCGGCCCAGTGTGACGCGCTGAAAAGGATAAACAATATCCTGATCGACCTTGACAGGGATATTTGGCAATACATCTCCATGAACTATTTTAAACAGCTCATCAAAGCTGGTGAAATTGGTTCATCGGCTATGCCACATAAGGTTAATCCTATTGATTTTGAAAATTCAGAAGGTAACCTGGGCATTGCCAATGCTTTGTTTGAACACTTTGCCGCCAAATTGCCTATTTCAAGGCTTCAGCGTGACTTGACAGACTCAACCGTATTGCGAAACATTGGTGTTCCGGTAGCACATACATTGATTGCTATTAAATCAACCGTAAAGGGATTAAATAAATTGTTATTGAATACAGATGCCATTAACGCGCACCTCGAAGCCAATTGGGCTGTAGTGGCCGAAGCGATTCAAACAATTTTGCGCCGCGAGGGATATCCTAACCCTTACGAGGCCTTAAAAGAACTAACCCGCACCAACCAGCAGGTAAATGCCGAAACGATTGCTGTTTTTGTGGATGGGTTAAATGTTGACGATTCGATAAAAGAAGAAATTAAACGGATAACACCGGCGAATTATACAGGGATTTAGTGATTAGTGGATAGTTAATTTTGTCTTCGCCTAATCTCTAACCTCCAGTCTCTAATCTCTAAGTCACCAACAGGTCATAACAAATAAATACAGGTACATAAATCAAAAAGCTGTTTAACTTTGTTCATCTATATTAGCTATAAAATAAAATGAATATCAACGTATATACCGAATCGACTCCTAACCCGGCAACCATGAAGTTCATTGTGAACAAGTTGCTGATTAATGGCAGTTTGGATTTTCCCACAAAAGAAAGCGCCGAAGTTTCGCCATTTGCCAGGGAGTTATATAAGTTTTCCTTTGTTAACGGGGTTTTCTTTGCCAGTAACTTTGTAACAGTAACCAAGTTTGAAGGAGATAACTGGGACGATTTGCTACCCATACTGAAAGAGTTTGTAAAAGGTGCCGTAGAAGCAGAATTGGTGATCAAAGAAGAAGAGCACGTTGAAGCCGATTTTGAAGGTACTGACACCGAAGTAAAGATCCAGCAGATATTAAACGACTATGTACGCCCTGCTGTTGAACAGGACGGCGGCGCTATTGCCTATAAATCATTTGACGCCGGCGTTGTAACTGTTGAATTGCGCGGATCATGCAGCGGGTGCCCTTCATCAACCGTTACCCTTAAAGCAGGCATTGAAAACCTGTTGAAAAGAATGGTTCCGGAAGTTACTGAAGTGGTTTCTGAAGCATTATAAAAATAGACACGAATTTCACGAATGTGTTCGAATGGACACAAATACCGGGCGAATTTTATTTGACACGAATTTCACGAATAAGGCCGAATTTTCACTAATAACAGGATGAAAATTCGGCCTTTTCATTTGTGTCCATTCGAACACATTCGTGAAATTCTTGTCAAATAAAATATTTTTGGATCACCCCCAGCATCTCCCCTGTTATCTTTCTATTCGTCGCCAGCACTTCCCTGGTATTTAAAACTTCATTTCCGCCTTTAAAGTTTACAACTTCGCCACCGGCCTGCCGCACTATGACAATTCCGGCAGCAACATCCCAGGTATTCAAATTATATTCGTAAAAGGCATCGAACCGGCCGCAGGCGGTGTATGCCAGATCGACTGCAGCTGAGCCTAAACGGCGAAGGCCGTGGCAACTGCGCATCAGATCTGCAAATAATTCAATATAAGCAGCCTGCTTTTCAAAATCGTAATAGGGAAACCCTGTCGCCAGTAAGCATTGGTCAACTGTTGGCGTTGGGGATACGCTGATCTCATTACCATTTAAATAGGCCGGCGAATCTTTCCATGCGTAAAAGCACTCATCCTGGTTAATTTCATAAACAACGCCCATAACCAGTTCATCATCTTCCTGTAACGCAATACTTACCGAAAAAACCGGCAAACCATGAATAAAGTTGGTGGTACCGTCCAACGGGTCGATGATCCAATTATATTTTTCGCCCAGCCGGTTAATGGTTTTTTCTTCGGTGATAAAGCCTGCTTCGGGCAATACACTTTTTAAAGCCGATACAATAATTTTTTCAGCAGTTTTGTCCACATAGGAAACCAGGTCGTTTAGTCCTTTGAATTCGATTTTGTCAGCGCTGAAAGTTTTCCGTTGTTCGCGGATAAAGGCACCCGCTTCTTTGGCTACTTCAATTACTTTGTGCGTTACTTCTTTCAGATGCATGGTGTCTTAATGATAGGCTGAATGAAAAAAACTTATGGACAAAAAAACTTAAAAAAAACAGACTTAACGCTGCAGAGGGGCGGGCTACAATAGGATCCATCTGGAAACTCTGGATAAACAATTTTAATACCGCCAGATTGGCAAAATAGCCAACAAAAGCAACAGACACAAACCTGAAGAACTGTTTATATGGAGGTAGCTTTGACTCGGAAAAAACTAAATACCTGGTGATTAAAAAGTTAACCAGCACCCCCAGAAAAAAAGATATAGAAAATGAAAGTGTATAATTACGCACCGTGAAGTAAACGATGTGATAGGTTTTTTGAACCAGCAAGTTATGATAAAACAGGTAAAAAGCAGAAACGTCAACTAAAAACCCCACTCCCGCCGAAAAGACAAACCTGACAACCTGGTTTTTTAATAATTTATTGCCCAGGTTTTGGTTAGCCATGTTTAGCTTTTTTCTTGTTCATTTGGGTAAACCATAGTACTAAACCGCCCAATACCATAAATATAGAGATCATCTCGGCTTGCGTAAAACTCATCCCGGCTACGTTGTATTTTGTATTTACCCTTATCAATTCTATAAAAAAACGCTCAACACCCGCCAGGATCATGTAGATTCCAAATAATACGCCCGAAGCTTTTATTTTACTGCGGATGCTCCAGAGAAAAAAGAAGAGGAGGATACAAATTACCGATTCGTAAAATGAGGTGGGGAACACCGGAACAGGCAGCTCGCTGCAAAACTTACCTACACAACCCGGAATTGCTACGCCTTCATTATTTACATTATGAGGGAATTTAAATGCCCACATCCAATCTGGCGCCCAGCTTAGCCAATGTGGTTTTGGCGCAAGGTTATTTATTCCCCAATCACCGTCGCCTGACATCTGGCAGCCAACACGGCCAATGCCGTAAGCCAACATCATACCAGGGCCGCCAATATCAAGCATATCCATCCATTTGATGCCATGTTTCCAGGCGATATATAGTACCACGGCTCCGCCACAGATTAAACCGCCATAAAAGGTGAGCCCGCTGAAACCTATTAACATCCCGACAGGGTCTTTCATAAACTCGCCCCAGTTTTCCAAAGCGTTAAAAACTTTTGCCCCGGCAAAGCCGCATACTGCCGCCCAAAGTAAAATACTTCCCATCAACTCATAGGGGTGTACGGTTACTACCTGTGTTTTAGGGGTTGGCAGTTCCTGTTTTTTACTTTCATAATAGGCCCAGTAAGCAAACGCTGCTGCACCTATAATGCCTCCAACCCAATTGCCTCTGGCCGATAAAATAAAACCTTGTGTATCGTCAAGCAGCGTATGGTAATTCAGGATAGCGTCAACCAATTTAAAACCCAGGATAAAACCAAAAAAACCATTGCCGGCCAATTCACCTAAGGTAGCAGGTTGACCAACAGTTACCGTTTTTTGGAAGGGATGGATGTAACCCAGTTTTTCTTTTCGTTTAAACTCCTGTGCAAACGCCCAATAAGCCGCTATAAAAGCAATCGCCACAAAAAAACCGAACGATTGTATAGGAAGCGGTATGTTTATTCCGGTAAAATATTGAATCAGCGAAGAAATAGTGGGGAACATAGGTTAATGTTTTGGGCGCAATATAAGGTTAATGTGCAAATATTTCTTCGCTTTCGGTTATTTCAACATCACCGTCTGATGATATTTGTGTTAATAAAACTCTCTTTAATTCGTTAACCAATACCGGATCATATTTGGTTTTAACTTTCACATAATTACGGGTAAAACCGTGCATAAAACCGTCTTTAATATCGCCCTCAAACAACACTTCTTCGTTTTTATTTAACTGGCTCTCATAAAATGCCCTGCGTTTTTTATCCGATAAGATGTGCAGCATCTTACTCCTGTCGGCACGGGTTGAACCCGGCACCACCTCTCCCATTTCGCTTGCCAGTGTATTTTCACGTTCTGAGTAAGTAAATACATGCAGGTACGAAACGTTCAATTCATTTAAAAAATTATAGGTGTCGATAAAATCTTCCCGTGTTTCGCCGGGGAAGCCAACGATCACATCCACGCCGATGCAGCAGTCGGGCATCAGCTGTTTAATTTTGGCAACCCTGTTTACGTATAAATCTCTCTTGTACCTGCGGCGCATCAAACCCAATATTTTGTCAGAACCTGACTGGAGCGGGACATGAAAGTGCGGAACAAAACGCTTTGAGGCAGCCACAAATTCAATGATCTCGTCCGTTAATAAATTGGGTTCGATAGAAGATATGCGTATCCGGTTAATCCCCTCAACTTCATCCAGTGCTTTTACCAAATCAAAGAATTTATCGTGGCGTTTACCATCCCTTATCCCGAAATCACCCAAGTTCACCCCTGTTAAAACAATCTCCTTTACACCGGAAGCTGCAATTTGTTCGGCCTGTTCAATCACATGCGCAATGGTATCGCTGCGGCTGCTGCCCCTGGCCAGGGGTATAGTACAAAAGGAACAGGAATAATCGCAGCCATCCTGAACTTTTAAAAAGGTGCGGGTTCTGTCGCCAAAGGAATAGCCGCTGATAAACTCTTTTGCTTCGGATACCGGCTGGTTATAAATTAATGCTTTAGGATTTTTAGTAAGATCAGTGATATAATCAACGATCTGGAATTTCTCAGCCGCTCCCAAAACCATATCTACTCCCGGTATTTCGGCAATTTCTTTTGGTTTTAACTGGGCATAGCAGCCAACAATAGTGACATAAGCCGCCGGGGATATTTTCAGCGCTTCCTTTACTACCTTTTTACACTTTTTATCCGCGTTATCCGTAACTGAGCAGGTATTGATCACATATACATCGGGTGTATCGGTAAAGTCAACCGTATCATAGCCTGCTTTGATAAAAAGCCGGCCAATAGAAGAGGTTTCCGAATAATTCAGTTTACAACCTAATGTATAAAATGCAACCTTTTTGTTCATTTTGAAGGCGCAAAGGTAAGGAATTTAGAGATTAGTTGAATATAGATTGGAGATTAGATTTAAGTTAAGAATATCTAAAGAAAAAAAGCCATGAATTCATTATTCGCTCCACCGGTAAGTCTCATTTTCCAGCCCGATCAGATCTATCACCCTGTTTACCACCGTCATGGCGAGATCCTCAATGGTTTGGGGCTTGCTATAGTACGAAGGTATGGCCGGGCAAATAATGCCCCCGGCTTCGGTAATGGTTTGCATATTGCGGATGTGAATCAGGCTGAAGGGCATATCCCTGGGTACCAATATCAATCTTCGCCGCTCCTTTAAAATAACATCGGCAGATCGTGTGATCAGGTCATCCGATATGCCACCCGCTATTCTTCCCAATACGCCCATTGAACAAGGGATAATCACCATGGTATCATACTTAGCCGATCCTGATGCGAAGGGCGCCATAAAGTCATTTTTGGCGTAAAACTTAAAAGGGTAGTCCGCATAGGTTTCATTATCCAGTTCAAACTTCCAGATGTCTTTGGCATTGTCTGACATTACAACGGCAACATCCTTTACCTGTTCATTTAATTGTGCCAATTTATCAAGCAAAAGCTTCGCGTAAATTGAACCGCTGGCTCCGCAAACTGCAATAACTATTTTTTTCTTTACGTCCGTACTCATAAACCTCGCCAGCTAAAATTTACCGCATAAAAAAGGGTCGAATAACAAGTACTCGACCCTACATCTACCTATGAAAAACATGCCCATTGAAAGGGCGTCACAAATATAATAACAGTTTTTTAATTTTTTTACAATTTATTGAAAATAATTTAACTCTCTTTTGAAAAATTCTTTTCTATAAGCGTTTGGATAATTCCATCCACCAAACCAACTGTTGGTACATACATATTTTTGATGTTTGCAACTTTCATTACGGTCATATAGATCTCACATGCCGGTATAATTACGTCTGCCCTATCCTGGTTCAGGCCAAGCACATTTATGCGGTCTTTTAATGAAAACGAGGTTAAATAATTATAAAGGGATTTTAATTTGCCGAAACTCAATGGCGCCTTGTCTTTTTCATCAGCCATTTTGTAAAGTTTGTTAATATTGCCGCCGGTGCCAATGCCTGATATTACCTTAAAAGGGCGTGTATTTTCACGCAAAAAATCTCTCATATCGTTCCAGCTTTCTTCGGTATCCTGGTTATCCAGCATCCTGATGGTGCCAATATTAAAGGATTTGGATGCCCAAAGTTCTCCCCCCGAAAAAAGAGACAATTCGGTACTGCCGCCGCCAACATCAATGTACAGGTAGTTTTTGCTTTTATCGATATTTTGCTCAATATGGCTGGAGTAGATAATTTTTGCTTCTTTCTGCCCGTTGATGATCTCCAGGTCGATATTGGCCGATGTTTTTATTTGGTCGGCTATTTCACTCCCATTTTTCGCTTCGCGCATTGCCGAAGTGGCAAAAGCCATATAATCGGCAACTTTGTAAACATCCATCAGGTTACGGAAAGCCACCATGGTTTTAAGCAGGTCGGTTGATTTTCTTTCAGAAAGGGAATGATCGAGGAACGCGTCATCTCCCAATCGTAAAGGCACCCGTACAAGCGTGTTTTTTTTGAAGGAAACTGAAGTGTTGTTTTCCGTAATATCTGCAATAAGTAACCTTACTGCGTTTGAACCTATGTCAATGGCGGCGTATCTCAAGTGTTATTTGTTTTTAAATTTAAGGTAATTGTAAATATCAACCTGGGCCCGCTGTGGGATGCCCGAATTATTTTTATGGTATTTGTTAGTATTGTGGCTATTGATCTCGCGTGATTTGGTGTTATCCTCCAGTTGCAGGTTGATCATATCCCTGATTTCTTTTCTCAATTCTGGATCCAGTACCGGAAAGCCTACTTCAACGCGGGTATCAATGTTCCGTGTCATAAAATCTGCCGAGGTTAAATAAATCAGCTCGTTACCGCCGTTACAATAAATATGCACGCGTGAATGTTCGAGGTACTTGTCAACAATACTCAGCACTTCAATATTTTCGCTATAGCCTTTCATCCCCGCAATAAGGCAGCACATCCCCCTGATGATCATTTTGATTTTAACACCGGCGTTACTGGCTTCATATAGTTTAGCGATAATTTGCTCGTCGGCCAGGCTGTTCATTTTCAGGATCATGTAAGCTTCTTTGCCGGCTTTAGCATTTTTTATCTCATTGTCTATCAGTTTATAAATGGCGGGGCGTGCATCAATGGGAGATACGATCAGGCTTTTCAAGCCCCTGGGTAAAGTGCTTTTATTTAAGGCCTTAAATATATTTACCAGGTCGGCGGTGATGCTTTTATTAACGGTAAGCAAGGTATGGTCAGCATAAATCTGCGCCGTTTTTTCGTTAAAATTACCCGTTGATAAACAGGCGTAATACTCAATTTTTCCCTTTTCGAGCCTGCCGATCAGGCAAATTTTGGAGTGTACTTTATAACCATCAATACCGTAGAGTACATTTACACCTTCCTCTTCAAGCCTCCGGCTCCATCCTATGTTGTTTTGCTCATCAAACCTTGCCCTTAGTTCAACCAGGCAGGTAACTTTTTTACCATTTTTGGCAGCATTGATCAATGCATGGATAACCCTTGAATTCTCTGCAAGCCTGTAAACTGCAATGCTGATCTCCTTAACTTTTGGGTCAATGGCAGCCTCACGCAAAAAGTGGATCACATAATCATACGACTGGTATGGCGTACTGATCATATAATCTTTTTTGGATACCATTCCCATCAGGCTTTTACCGAATGACAGGCCATCAACCGGTAATGGAATATTTTTCTCGTATTCCAGTTCATGCCTTCCGACATTGGGAAAAGAGATGAAGTTTTTAAAATTATGATAGCGGTTGCCGGGAATCAGGCTTTCGCCGTTGAGGCCCATTTTGCTAACCAGGTATTTGAGCATATCCAGCGGCATTTCTGAGTCGTATAGCAAACGCATCGGCTTACCCTTCTTCCGCTTTTGCAGGCTTTTTGCAAGGGAATCTATAAATTTCTCGCTCACCTCTTTGTCAAGGTCGAGTTCCGCATCTCGGGTAAGCTGGATTGAAAACGCTTCTATTTTATCATGTTCAAAAATGAAGAATATATCTTCAAGGCTATAGCGGATCACATCATCCAGCAGGATAATAAACTTCAGGTTATTAGTTTCGGGCAAAACGATAAACCGGGATAAAGAATCGGGGAATTCAATTAATGCCAGCCTCGTTTTTTTGTTTTTAGTGAGTTTTACAAAAAAATAGATAGCCCTGTCCCTCAACTCCGGCAACGGGAGATCGTCGTTTAACATTATGGGCACTAAAGTCGCCAGTAACTTTTCCCTGAAATAATGCTTCACGAATTCACCGCGGCTAACATTCAATTGCTTGTCATTCAGAATAAAGATCTTTTCTTCGGCAAGTTGCTTAACAATAATGTTTTCGTACAGGTTGTTGAACTTACGCTCCTGCCTTACAACAATGTTTTTTATTTGGTTGAGGATCTTTTTTGGGTTATAACCTAAAATCTCTTTTGCCTTTTCATTCAGGTTGGCCAGGCGGCTTAAAGTAGCCACCCTGACACGGTAAAACTCATCAAGGTTTGATGAAAAAATAGCTAAAAACTTTATACGGTCGATTAGCGGGACGGTTGGATCGGCAGCCTCCTGCAAAACCCTGTCGTTGAAATATAACCAGCTTATTTCGCGATTAATGATAGGTACGTTCTTATTATCCATATAAAGAGCAGCCTTTCGGCCCGATTTACAAATCTGCTTATTTAATTGTTAACTTAATATTAACTCATTAGTATATTAACGTATTTTTAATGTTATTGTGTAGTAGTTCATCGTTGATGGTTCATAGTTCATGGTTCACAGCTCATGGTTCACGGTAAAAGTCAATAGATTAAACGGCGAACGGGCAAAAAAAACCATGAACGATGAACTATCAACTATGAACTTTTTATCATGAACCATGAACTGTGAACCATGAACTATCACTAAATTTGCACCCACCAAATAAACTAAACATGCCAACTTTTGATATAGTAAGCAAAATCGACGGCCAAACGCTTGATAATGCCGTTAACACCGCAAAAAAGGAAATATTGAACCGTTACGATTTCCACGACAGTAAAAGCACTATCGACCTGGACAAAAAAACCAATACATTAACAGTAGTGACTGAAAATGATATGCGCCTGAAAGCCATCCAGGATTCCATCATCGGCAGAATGGTTAAACAACACCTGGATCCTAACGCCCTTGATTTTGGCAAAGAACAATATGCATCAGGCAATATGATCCGCAAGGAAATAAAGATAAAAGAGGGAATTGATAAGGAAGCTGCTAAAAAGATAGTGAAAGCAATCAAAGACAGCGGCCTGAAGGTGCAGGCTTCTATTATGGACGACCAGGTGCGGGTACAAGGTAAAAAAATTGACGACCTGCAGGCTGTTATCGCTTTATGCCGCAAAGACAATTTCGGGCAGCCGTTGCAGTATATTAATATGCGGGATTGATTTCGGATTGTTCACCGTTGTTAATTTTTTGGCGCTCAAGATAACTTCGCCGTTTTTTATGTGCGATTTAGGATTTTAAATGCGGACTAAGAGATGGAGAATTCAGGATTGAATGTTATTTGATCTTGAAAGTTTTAACTGCTTTATCAAAAATAGGGCGATAGCTGTCTTTCTGTGTTGTAAGACACGATCCGGTTATAACATAAGCGAGGCCATTTTTAATAAAAACATAAGTTTTAAGCGCAATATTGCGGCCCTGGTAATTGAATACATTTGTCGAATATTTTCCACTAAAACCATTTACTTCAAAATCACCTGAGCCGTCTTTGACCATACCGCCACTTTTCATATTTTCATCGCTTGCGGTCATATATTCTTCCATTGATGCTCCATGAGCATCTTCTGTAAGTATATTGAGGTTTGGTGAGAAATTATCAACCGGAGGTGACATCAAAAATAATATTTTGAAGCCCTGAGATTCTTTAACAAAATGTTTCCAACCGGCCGGAAGCGCTATGCTAAATTTATCAGTATCAACAATCACACCATTGGTATCAGTACCTTTTCTTATTTCAATATGCTTTTGCGGGGCGCCGTTGCGACAACTTAAGATGATAAATGTTATTCCAAAAACGGCTAAAAGCAGACTTATCCGGCGTAAAATTAATTTGTATTTGTTCATGATAAATAAATGAGCTTGTTTTTTAAAATGCAGCCCCAGTTGCCCTTATGCCGCCGTTTTCAAATATAACAACCACCTTTAACACATTTGAGTAAGACTGAAAATATATTTTACGCCAACTTTTATAATAAAGAAGACCGCCCCTGAAGGAGCGGCCATCTAACTAAACCAACTTATTATGAAAACAATTTTTTATAATTTTCGACTAAGATTCGTAAGATTCAAATGATTTTAGGATTTTAATCGCGGTAATCCTTTAATCCTACGAATCATGGTTCAGACAAAATTACTTTACAGCAATTTCTCTTGTCTGAATTTTTGCTTCTTCTTTTTTAGCTACGTAAAGTTTTAATATGCCATCGGTATATTCAGCTTCAATTTTGTTTTGATCGGCAGCTTCGGGCAAAGTGAATGAGCGGGTAAATGAGTTGTAGCTGTATTCACGTTTGCTGAATTTTTTGCCTTCTTCAACGTTTTCAGTTTTCTTATCGGCTGAAACGCTCAGTACGTTTTTATCAAGGCTGATCTTAAAGTCTTCTTTCTTTAAGCCTGGTGCGGCCAGCTCAATATGAAACTGCGTTTCAGTTTCTGAAATGTTAACAGCGGGCACGCGGGTGGCTAATTTATCGCTTAAAAACGAGTCGTTTAAGATGGAGTCAAACACATCGCTAAAGAATGGGTTAACTGCGTGATTTTTTTGTCCGTTTGCAAATTTTACTAAAGTCATTTTTAAATCCTCCTAAGGTTTTTCTTTTATTTATCTTCGCAGCAGATTCGTCAAGTGTTGTACCAATGCTTAAAACGGGCAATATTACAGACAGAATGTCCGTTGATATTTTTTTATAACGACAAAATGGCTCATAATGGCTGAAAAACTATCAGATTACAAATATAAAACCCCCATTGCTATCCGTTTTTCGGATATCGACGCAGTGGGACATGTGAATAACGCGGTTTATTTAACATATTTTGAAGAGGCTCGCATTAAGTACTGGCGGGATATAGTTCAGTGGGATATGAGCGAAAAAGGGGTAATAGTGGGCCGTTCGGAGGTCAATTATTTAAAACCTATTTTGCTTCACGATGAAGTTGAATGTTATATCCGCACTACCCGTATTGGCAACAGCAGTTTTGATGTAATGCATATTTTGGTTAAAATAACCCCTAACGGTCATGAAATATGCACTACCGGAAAAACGGTTTGTGTAAGTTATGATTATAAGGCAAATAAGTCAATCCCTATCCCTGCCATCGAAAGACAAAAGATGATTGAATATGATGAACCTGGCCTGATTTTGAATACGAATTAAATAGGTTGATTAGCTTGTTTTATTGATATAAAGCGTTGTAAAATCTCTCAAAAAACATTCACGTAATCAACTCTACTCACCAATTCCCGACGGGACGAATAATATTGCATCAGCTAACATCGGTGCGCCTTGATCTTTGCATATAATTTCGGCAAATCCAATATTTCCTTCTTCGAAATGATATTGTCCCAAGGGGACCCATTCCCCTTCTGTTTGGCCCTTTACATCAAGGTGGTTAAGGTCGATCTTCTTTTCAGCTGCTGTTTTTCCATTGCTGATTAGCAGGGTGATTTTGCTTGAGTTTCCGTTGGATTTAACCACATAAACATAAAGCTTATAATTCCCTTCTTTTTTTATTGATGGGGTAAATTTTACCAGGTCGCCGGCCTTTGGCAATGCATTTTCAAGCAGGGATGGGCCATAACAGCCTTCAAAGTTGGGCATTCGTTTCCAGTCGCCTTTTACGGCGACCGCTGTTGTATCGTTATCATCTACCAATATTTCGGGCGTACTGCCGTCCGCAAGCGGGTTGTTTTTTAGTTCGGATTGCAGTTTTTGCACATCTACCAGTTGTACCGGGCAGTTTTTGTCAATTGCCATGCAGGCCGCGACAGCTGCGGACTGTCCCAACATCATAAACACCGGCTCCATCCTGATGGAACCGTAGGCAATATGCGAGGCTGATAAACAAACCGGTACCAATAAATTGCTGCACTCCTCCTTTTTGGGAACCAGGCTGCGATAGGAGATTGGATATGGCCCGAACCCTCCTATTTGCACATCGCCTTCATTTTTTACCATCCCGTTTACCACCAACCGCTCTGCGTTATGCGAATCCATGGTATAGGCAGCCAGGGCAATACCATCGTTTACTGTTTCCCGGCCCTGGCAATTGGCCTGGGTCATCACGTATTCTCCAAGCATCCGCTTTGCTTCACGCACATACATTTGGGTGGTAAAATGACCGGAATTTTGATATTCATCTTTTGGATAACCATATTGCAGCATTTCGTTCCGAAGGTTTAAGGGAATACGGGGATCGTGTCCCACAAAATAAAAAAAGCCTTTGGTGTAGTTTGCATGCGATTTAAAAATGGCACCCCTTTCCTGATAATTTGCTTCGGGATATTTCCAGCTCGCGCCAATCAGGTCTGTTGAAAATGGCCCATTATTATTAATATCCGTTTTATGATTGGGCATCTCGCTGGTCGTCATAATGTCCTCGATATGCTTAATGGGCTTTTTCTCCATCAGGCGGAGCAATAATTCGTAGCGTTCGGGCTTGTAGTCATCAGGTTGGGTAATCTGGATGCTATTAGCTGGATCTTTACTTAAACAAACCCTGATATTATAGGTTTGAACCATTTTGTTCCCGGTACCATCAGGCAATAAAGTACTATTACTGATGCCCCAAAGCAGGCCGCTTTCCGGCTTTCCTGGAATTTTATAGGGATCGATACCATCTGGAAACTGGTGCTTTTCCCTTAGTTGAACGCCGTTATAGGTTTCATTATACTGCTTATTGTCTTCGCGGCCTACCGTATAAGATACGCCTGCTTTAGCCATCAGGTCGCCTTCGTAACTGCAATCGATGAATTCTTTACCGCCAATGGTTTTGTTCGTTTTTTTGGAAGGGCGAAGGGAATTTTCAAGAGAGATTGAAGTGACCTTGCCGTTTATTTTGTTGGCAGATGATACCCGGTGATCATATAAAACAAGCACACCAGCTTTTTTTAAGTAGGCAAGGAGGATATTTTCGGCAACGTGCGGCTCAAAAATCCATTGCTCAAAAGCGCCGTAATGTTGGCCAATCTTTCTGTAAAAATCGAGTGATAACCCTTTAATAGCGTACTTGTTGCCGATATCTGTATAACCTAACCCACCAGTGGTTAAGCCGCCAATGCGCTCACCGGGTTCGATCAGCAATACCGATTTACCCATTTGTTTGGCGGTATACGCAGCAATTACACCCGAAGCTGTGCCACCATAAACTATAATATCAAAATGGGAGGTAATCCCGTTTAGTTTGGATTGAGCAAATGACAAATTAAAGCTCAATAAGATGAGCAACAGGGCACCGAACGAATATGTTTTCTTCATGCGTTCAAAAAATTAAAACGACTTGATCTCCGGCATTTGTAAAAGAATCTCAGCCAGCTTTGACAGGTCCATTTTATGGCCAGTCACCCAGATTGCGGCTTGCAGGCAGCCGTCTTTTTTGGAAATGTTGACTGTATTAAACTTTAAACCGTTGGCGGCAATCAGCTTCCGGATATGTTCGACATTTTCAAAATCTCCATTGGTGAATTCGATCACAAATAATTTGTCGCGGTGAATTTTGTCGATATATCCTTCCAGTAAGCTAAAGGTCACCAATACCATCAAAACTACGATAGTCGAAACTACGCCTAAAATATAGTGTTCAGAACCGATCACCATCCCGATGCCAGCGGATACCCATATTACCGCCGCAGTGGTTAAGCCGCTAATGCCTACATTGTCCTTAAAAATAACCCCGGCGCCAATAAAACCTACGCCGGTTACGATATTCATAGCAGCCAAATTGCCTGACGTTTGCGCAACGATCGTAAACAAGGTTGAACCAAGACAGATCAGGATAATGGTGCGGAAACCAGCGATTTTATTTTTGTATTGACGTTCGAGCCCAAGCAGCCCGCCGCATAAAACCGCCAGCCCCACTTTAATGAGGTCGGCGTCAGAAATATGGAGCAAGGTGTTCAATTATTGAATTAGTGAATTTTAAATTTAATACTTTTAAATCAAATATCGGATGATTTCCCGTACAACCGATCAATTAATCAACTTAATCCAACCCAATCAACCAATTAAAATATCTTCCCCGGGTTTAAGATGCCGTTTTTATCAAAAACCTTTTTGATGCCCCGCCATATTTCAAAATGAACTTCTGCAAATTTAATGGACATATAATCTTTTTGAACCATGCCAATGCCGTGCTCGCCGGAGATGGTGCCACCAAGGGAAACTGTTAGTTCAAAAATTTCACGAATTCCATCTTTTAACTTGTTGTTCCAATCATCATCGCTCATCAGGCCTTTAATGATATTGGTATGCACATTCCCATCGCCTGCATGTCCATAACATATTGATTCAAAGCCGTATTTATTTCCTATTTCTTTTATTCCTTTAATCAATTGCGGCAAGCTGGCACGCGGCACCACGGTATCTTCCTCTTTATAAATTGAATTTGATTTCACCGATACCGCCATCGTCCGGCGCATGCGCCAAAGCTCTTCTTTTTGAGCCGATGTGTCGGCAAATAATACGTCTTTACAATCAAACTCTTCCAGTACCTCGTTTATTTTTTCGCAGTCCGCGAAGATAACATCCTGGTTGGTGCCGTCAACTTCAATCAACAAAAATGCTTCTATCTCATCCTTCAGGTCAAAGGCGATACCGTCATGTTCTTTTACCCATTCCACCCCTCTCCGTTCCATAAACTCCAGCGCAGACGGAACAATGCCGGCCCTGAAGATTGCTGAAACAGCCGAACAGGCATTCTCATTTGTACTGAAGGAAGCCAAAAGCAAAGCGTCGTGCGTTGGCCCGGGAATCAACTTAACTACAATTTTGGTTATAATGCCCAGCGTGCCTTCAGCGCCGATCATCAACTGGGTTAAATTATAGCCGGAAGCATATTTTAAGGTATTGGCACCTGTCCAGATAATATCGCCTGATGGCAGCACCACCTCCAGGTTAAGGATATACTCCCTGATGGTACCGTACTTCACCACCCTGGGGCCGCCAGAGCCATGCGAAACATTACCCCCGATAAAACAACTTCCCTTACTCGCCGGGTCAACGGGGTAAAGTAATCCTTTTGCGGCAACCTGGTTCATAAACTCTTCAGTTACCACACCGGGCTCAACAGTTGCCTGCAGGTTTTGCTCATCTATACCCAACACCTTATTAAAGCGTTCCATTGAGATCAATAAACCGCCCATAACGGCTAACGCACCGCCACTTAAGCCGGTCCCTGCTCCTCTTGGCGTTACAGGGATCAGGTTTTCATTACAAAGCCGCATCAGTGCCGCTATTTCCTGGGGTGTTTTTGGCTTTACAACAACTTCCGGGTAATAATGCAGGTCTTCTGTTTCATCGTGGCTGTATTTTTCAAGATCGGTATGGCTGGTAATAACGGCGTCATCACCAACAATTAATTTGATGGAAGAAAGGATACCGGAAGTGATTTTATTGTAAATCATATTTGCTTTGTCCTGATCAAAGAATAATGGTTATAGCTGAATAATCCACTTTACCGCCGAGGGGAGGGTTTAATTTTTTCATAGAAACACGGATGCTGTCAACAAAGGGATAATGATGTTTTATATCATCCGCAATTGACTGTGCAACGGTTTCGATGAGTTTACGCGTATGTTTCATTTGTTCCGCAATCATGTTATAAACCTTCTCATAATCTACCGTATTACTTATTTTGTCAGCTCTTATGTCATTCAATGGCATAAAATTCACTTCAACATCCACAATAAATTTAGTTCCCAGTTTTTGCTCTTCAGCATAAAAACCATGGAACGCAAAAAACTCGGCACCCTGTATGGCAATGGTTATCATGGTTCAAATGTAGTTTTTGATTTCGGAATATCCCTACTTCGGATTTCGGAATTTCGATTTCGAATTTAGTTTATTTTGAACGACTGGTGTCGTCATTAAAAAAACGACATTTAAAATTCCGAAATCGAAATTCCGAAACGGAGCAGCCATCTTGAGCACTAAAAAAACATACAACTGCGAAAAATCCGAAATCAAAAATCCTATCTTTGCGCACCAATTCAATACACTATGTCCAAAAAAGATCTTTTTGAATCGCCCGATTACTACCTGATTGACGAACTTTTAACCGATGAACATAAATTGATACGTGCGTCTGTGAGGGACTGGGTTAAAAAAGAAGTAAGTCCTGTTATTGAAGATTATTCTCAGAGGGCAGCTTTTCCAAAACACCTGATAAAAGGTCTGGGTGAGATCGGTGCGTTCGGTCCAACTATTCCGGTTGAATATGGCGGCGCGGGCCTGGACTATATGTCCTACGGCATTATTATGCAGGAAATTGAACGTGGTGATTCCGGCATTAGGTCGACGGCTTCTGTACAGGGTTCACTGGTAATGTACCCGATATACGCTTATGGTTCAGAGGAGCAAAGGATAAAATACCTGCCCAAACTGGCTACCGGCGAATTAATGGGCTGTTTCGGTTTAACAGAACCAGATCATGGTTCTGATCCGGGAGGTATGGAAACAAATTTTAAAGACAAAGGCGACCATTACCTGCTTAACGGTGCTAAAATGTGGATCTCCAATTCGCCTTTTGCAGATATTGCTGTAGTATGGGCGAAAGATGAGAACGGGAAGATCCGCGGCCTGATCGTTGAACGCGGTATGGAAGGTTTTACCACACCCGAAACACATGGCAAATGGTCATTAAGGGCGTCGGCTACCGGCGAACTGGTTTTTGATAACGTTAAGGTTCCTAAAGAAAACCTGCTGCCCAATGCTTCCGGGCTTAAAGGGCCGCTCGGCTGCCTTAACCAGGCCCGCTACGGTATTGCCTGGGGAGCGCTCGGTGCGGCGATGGATTGTTACGATACCGCTTTAAGATACACCAAAGAACGGAAACAATTTGGCAAACCAATTGCCGGGTTTCAGTTACAGCAAAAGAAACTGGCCGAAATGATCACCGAAATTACCAAAGGGCAGTTGCTTGTTTGGAGGCTTGGCCAGTTAAAAAATGAAAACAGGGCCACTCCGGCTCAAATATCAATGGGAAAACGTAATAGTGTTGACGTTGCTATTCATATCGCGCGTGAAGCCAGGCAGATGCTGGGTGGCATGGGTATAACCGGTGAATATCCTATAATGCGCCATATGATGAATCTTGAATCGGTGATAACCTACGAGGGGACGCATGATATTCATCTCCTTATTACGGGTATGGACATCACCGGCGAAGATGCTTTTAAATAAATTTGCCTGTTAAAACAAATATTATTTTTTTTCGTAAAAGGCTTATTGAACGAAGTTGAAAGACCGTTTTATGCTTAAAATAAATGCCTTCCCTGATTTTTTCAGTCGCCATAATTTTGGCGTACGTGGGATGCTTTTTTTCCTGTTTTTACCTCTTATTTTTTCGTGCCGGAATACAAAAAAAGAAGCATCAGGTTATTCTGACGCTTTTAAGCCTGTGTTTGATAAAGTTACCGCTGAATTTACCACCAACAGGACTGAACAGGGGCTCCGGTACCTTGATTCATGCATGAGCCGGATCTCTTCACCAAACATAGATGATAAGTTCCGCGCTTTAAGTTTTCATTATGTTTATTGGAAGAAAACAAAAGGAGACGCTAAAAAGGCGCTGCTATACGCCGACACTATGCTGATGCTGGCAAATAAAAGCGTTACCCAAAAGCAATACGTATCCAATTATGTTGAAGCCAACATGGCTATCGGCGATGCCTGTTTTTCTATGCAGCAATTCGACAAAGCTTATCATCATTATTTTGAAGGCTTCAGGGTGGGCAAAAACAATCTTGATAACAGGGCGCTGTCAGACTACTCTTATCGCATGGGCATGATCCTGTATAAAATGGGTCATTATAAACTGGCCGCCGGATATTTTAAGGAGAGTTATAAATTGTGTACACCAACGAATGATCCATTCGCCGATTTTTACCGTCAGCAGGAAGTACTGGATAATATTGGCTTAAGTTTTAAGCACAATAACGAACCTGACAGTGCAGATTTGTATTTTGATAAAGCGCTCGATTATATTACTAAAAATACTGACCGGTTTAAGAACAGGATAGGATTGATAGAGGTTGCCAAAGGGGTTATATACGGAAATAAAGCCGAAGTACTGATATTGCAGGGCAGAAATAAAGAAGCTACGGACCTGCTTCGAAAAAGCATTGCTATAAATCTTCAAAAAGGAAATGACAACAGTGATGCCGAGTTGGCTGAAATTAAATTGGCCCAGCTTTATTTCGATCATAATCAGATGGATGAGCTGTTTCCATTGTTAAAGGCTCTTCAGATGCAGTTTGATAGCGTTAAAAATGACGAAGCTAAAGCCGAATGGAACCGGCTGATGAGTAAATACTATCAGCGTAAGAATGATTTCCCCAAATCCCTTGCATACCTGCAAACCTATACAAATCTAAATGATTCAAATACCAGGAAGCTGAATTTGCTGAAAGAAAGCAACGTAAACGAGCAACTTGCCAACTTCGAGAAACAGTACCAGATAGACAATCTTAAAAATAATAATAAGATCCAGGGGGCTTTGCTTTACGCCGCAATCGTTTGTGTATTGATGGCTTTTATGATCATTTTCCTTGTTTTCAGGAATTGGCGGCGGTCGAAACATGATGTGGAAATAGTAAACGATTTAAACAAGCAGGTAAACCTGCAAAAGGCTAACCTTGAAAAAACATTAGAGGACCTTAAAGGCAGCAGCCTTGAAAAAGACCGTATTTTACGCACAGTAGCACATGACCTCCGAAACCCTATAGGAGGTATCGCATCGCTAACGCTGGCGATGGAAGATGATGACTTTACGCCCGAACAAAAGGAGTTGATCAGCCTGATCAAAGAAACTTCAAATAATTCGCTCGAACTGATCAATGAGATACTCGAAGTTACCGATAACGGGACAACAAAGTTTAAAAAAGAATTAGTTGACATAAATTCCCTGCTGTCAAAAAGCGTTGAACTGCTTCGTTTTAAAGCCGCTGAAAAAGAACAGCATATTGAACTGGAATTACTTAAAAACCCGGAAGAGATATTCATAAACCGCGAAAAGATATGGCGGGTAATCAGCAACCTGATTAGCAACGCGATAAAGTTCAGCCGTAAAAACAGTGTCATATACATACGCGCAGGCGACCTCGAAAAGGATGTTGAAATTGCTATCAGGGATCACGGAATTGGCATTCCTGACAAGATGAAGCCTATGATATTTAACATGTTTACCGAAGCCAAACGATCAGGAACAGCCGGCGAAAAATCGTTTGGGCTCGGCCTTTCTATCTGTAAGCAAATTATTGAAAGCCATGGCGGAAAAATATGGTTTGAAAGTAAACCAGGTGAAGGAACAACATTTTTCATCAACCTGCCGAAACCCGCTCCGGGCAAAACTACCCCTTTAAAAACCGAGCATACCAATGTCCTGATGACTTAACTATACGTTGCTGCGTATCAAAGTCCACATAAATCAGTCCAAAACGAGGGTGGTAACCTTCAGCCCATTCAAAATTATCCGTCAAAGTCCAAACAAAATACCCGTCTGCCTTATAGCCATCGCTCTTTGCTTTTAACACCTGTGCCAGGTGGGTTTCCAGGTATTCAATACGTAATACATCATTAATTTTACCGTCAGCAACTACATCAGGAAAGGCGGCGCCATTCTCGGTGATCAGCAATTTTTTTATCCCGGGATAGGCGTTAAATTTTTTTATCATCTGGTAAATAGCCGGCGGGTACACTTCCCATTTCATTTGGGTTAAGGGCACCTTTCTGTTTTCCGCTTTTACCAGCGAAGCGCTTATGTAAGGTGTAAAAACTGAATATTTAACTATCTCCCTTGTATAATTCTGTATCCCTATAAAATCAAAGTCAAAGCTTAACTGTTCCTCATCCCCCGGAAGAAAATATTTCTTTATATTTTTTAAAATCGGAGCATCATCAATAGGGTACCCCAGCCCTAAAACAGGTTCAATAAACAGCCTGTTGATGATCGCGTCCACACGTTTTGCGGCATTAATATCTCTTGCTTTACCGGAATATGGTTCGATAAATGAACAGGAAAATGTTGTCCCGATCTGGGCTGACGGAAGTATGGCACGTAAGGCATTCGCCCCTGCCGCTATACTTAAAACCGTATGGTGAATGGCCGGCAAGAAACTTTTTAAACCTGTGCGCCCCGGAGCGTGAATACCCAAAAAATACCCTGCACCGGTAAATACAGCAGGCTCGTTCATGATCATCCAATATTTAACCCTGTCGCCAAAATGCTCCGCGCATATTTTTACATAGGCGGTAAACCAATCAACGATATCGCGATTCGTCCAGCCGCCCTTTAGCTCCAGTTCATGCGGCAGGTCCCAATGATAAAGTGTCACCCATGGTTCAATACCTTTTTGCAGGCAGTAATCAATAACGCGGTTGTAATAGGCTATTCCCTCCTGGTTAGTAGCTCCGGTACCGTTGGGCAAAATCCTTGTCCATGAAATAGAGAACCTGAAATTGGGAATATTTAATTGTTTGATGAGATCAATATCATTTTCATATTGATTATAGAAGTCGCAGGCTATTTGCGCATGATGGCCATCCAGGATCTTGTCCTTTTTACCCGTAAAAACATCCCAAATGGATTCGCCTTTGCCATGGGCATCATGAGCACCTTCTACCTGGAATGCGGCAGTTGAAACGCCCCAGGCAAAATTATCTCCAAAAAGTTTTTTATTAAAATGCGAATGCCGAATACCAGGTTCCATTAAATTGTGTTAACAGAAGCCCAAATTGTATATTACAATTTTATAAAACAAAATTATTACCAATTAAATTAGTGAATGAATGACGAGCGCATGCTCCTGAGGATCATTCTTTCACGGAAGGCTTTAAAAAGCTTTGTAATGTTCATGATAAATTTCATAACAAACTTATTTATTGTTGATTATAAAAGTAATATACACGTGTGAGCTTATGATGTTAATAATATTATCATATTGTTAAGTGACAATAGAAAACAGGCCCGGTTTGTTTTAATGTGTAATTAGTTTTTATTTTTGGCAGATGAAATATTGTCCCAAAATTGGTCAGTTTTTAATATTTTTTTTTATCCTTAGCTACTCCTTCCGGGTTTTCTCACAAAACTTTAAAATCGTGCCGCTCGGGGTAAAAGGTGGAATTGATGAAAGCAACTTATCAGCCTATATGGTTGGCGCCGGGGGTACTGATAATTATATTTGCCTGGATGCCGGCACACTGCACTATGGTATCGATAAAGCTATCGCCAAAAAAGTATTTTCCATCCCGGCTGAACAGGTGTTGCGGAGATATATTAAAGGATATTTCATTTCTCATGCACACCTTGATCACATTTCGGGCCTCATCATTAACTCTCCGGATGATACCGCTAAAAATATTTATGCGTTGGCCAACTGCATTGAAACGATAAAAACGCATTATTTTAGCTGGGAAAGCTGGGCCAATTTTGCCAATGAAGGCGATAAACCTGCATTGAACAAGTACCACTACCAGGTGCTGAAACCAGATAGCATTACGGCAATTCAAAACACCACAATGACGGTGCAGGCGTTCCCCTTAAGTCATTCCAATTTAACCAGTGCGGCATTTTTGATCAGGAGTAACGACGCTTACCTGTTATACCTTGGCGACACCGGGCCAGATGAGGTGGAGAAAAGCAATAACCTGCAAAGCCTCTGGCAGGCCATCGCTCCGCTGGTTAAAAGTAAAAAGCTCAAGGGAATCATGATCGAAACGTCATTCCCGGATGAACAGCCGGATAAAACCTTGTTTGGGCACCTTACGCCCCGCTGGCTGATGAAAGAGATGGTCGATCTGGCCTCATTAACAGGAAATCAAGCGTTAAACGGATTTAATTTGATTATCACCCATGTAAAACCGCCCCAGGATAATATAGAAAAAATAAAAGTTGAGCTAAAGGCGGAGAACAGCTTTAAAATCAACCTCATATTCCCCGAACAGGGAGCCGCCATCGAATTATAAAAAAAGGGCGCGGAATACCGCGCCCCTTAAAAAAATCAACAAAACTTATTTAATCAATGAACTATTTATTGGCTTTGGGGCCATTTGCCAGCACGTATGCTGCTATTTTAAGCCCCAGTTGTTGGGCGGCATCTATATCAAAACGATAATGAATTCCGCCGTATAATCTACTCAGGTCATTCTCCTGTTCGCCCTCTGTTAGCGACCCGATTACCCGTGAGGGTTCGCCCGCCGTTGTGGTATGCAGTTCGATGGTATTTTTGTCGCCATAAAACTTTTTAAGCACTTCAAAACCTGCCGCCACTGTACCGCAGTGTCCGCATGGATATGATGGGTGCGGCGGGGTTGTTAATAAGGGCAGCCAGGTAGCATAGTTATTGGTAACCAAGCCATCAGCATCCGCATTCAACGCTGTTACGGGCCGCCAGAACAGGTAGTTATATTTAGCGTCGAAAAGTGCGATCCGCGCATCAGCTTCTGCCAGATCGGTCAACAGGAAGACAAGCGCGCTTTCTTCCAATGATGATCCATGTTGTTTGGCGAGGATCCTGGCGGCCTCATTTACTGTTAATTCGGCATCCTGCTTATAAAACTGCGCTATATGGGTTTGATCAACAGTACGTGTTGTGCTTTTCGCTGACCCGATATCGGCCACTTCCGCTAATGCTTTTTTAAAGTCGTCTGTTCCCGGCGCTGGCGGCGCTGCCGGCCTGAACTGATCGCCGCTTGTTAATAAAAACGGCTTTATCTTTCCCCATTGCTGGTTAATACCCGGTAAAAAGCCGGATGGGGTTGGCCGGTACTCCCCTATTCCTGGTTTTGCAGGCCCGGGATAAGTGACGTTTGGTGCCGCCCCATCATTTGCACGCAGGGCTATGATGTCGGCAGCCGCAGCCGCGCCTACTTTTTGGCCCTTATCAACCGGGCCGTCGGTAGCCCCTTGTAAACTTACCGTTAAAACGGAATCGAGCTGGGCTTTTTGCGCGGGGAAATAGTTAACCAGCACATCGTGCGCAGCCTGTGCTGCCGCGGCTACTGCTGATGCGCCGCCGCCTGGCTTTACAAAGTAATGATAAGGTTTGCCGATGCCCTTGATTGAATTTACAGCATCATAAACGGCAATTGCTTCTATTGCTACAGTACGGCTGGCTTCGTTAGTGTTTTGTTTGGCGATTTTCGCCGCTTTTAAACTAACCTGGTTCCATTGAATAACCACATCTCCGGATAAGGTTTTCTTTTTAAGCGCATAAACCGGGTGAATGCCCGATAAAATCAGAGCAGGAATAATTGTGAACAGTGAGGTACGTTTCATGATTTTAATAATTGATCCGTCAAATATAAAAATATATAGTATTATTCCTATCGAAAAAGTAGGATTATATAAATAAGTTATAACGCTGATTTTTATCTATTTTTAAAACACTAATCTAGCTATATGATCGACAGGGGAAGTCTTAAGGAAAAATATGCCACTATGGCTACCGACGATTTGCTTGAAATAACTTCAAACAAGTCGGACTATACAGAACTGGCTGTTTCCGTTGCGCTGGAAGAGCTTAAAAAAAGAAATGTGGCTGAAGCCGAAATTAAGAGCTATGTATCGGTTTTGGCCTATAAACCCGATCAGACAGTAATTAATAATCATTTCGTCGACCTTAATATCTTTCATAAAGTGGGTAATTACACGTTGGTAATACCTATTATTAAACACCGGGCATATTCGGATTTTTGCAGATACACGGGTTTTGCGTTGAAAAAGCGGCAGGCCAATTATTATCTGGTTACGGGGACTACCTTCCTGATTATTGCCATAATACTCGCTGCTAATTATCAGGCATCATTTTTATTAATCTGGGCATCTGGTTTTTCAATCTCTTTTTTATTTGATATTGGCTACAATAAAACCAGGCAGATTGGCCAGATACGGGAAAAAGTTGACGAGGGAAAAGACCCAGAGGCGGTTTTTTGATCACAGTGGCCTAACTTCTGATGTCGGCTCGTATTTATTCTCCCATCAACTTTTTCTTCGCGTCCTCCAGCTTCGCCTTCTCCTCTTTTGGCAAAACCGGGTATTTCAGTTTTAACCCTTTTAAAGTATCCAGGATAATGGTGGATATGGCTATACGGGTAAACCACTTTTTATCAGCGGGCAGCACATACCAGGGGCTGCTTTCGGTTGACGTTTCTTGAATGGCCTTTTCATATGCCTTCATATAATCTTCCCAAAACTCCCGCTCGTAAACGTCAGCTGCAGAGAATTTCCAGTTCTTTTCAGGGTCTTCTATTCGCTGTAAAAAGCGCTGTTTTTGTTCCGCCTTGGATACGTTTAAGAAAAATTTGATGATCACCGTGCCATTTTCGGATAAATGTTTTTCAAATGCACGGATACTTTCATAACGGTGTTTCCAGAACTTTTTATCAACGTCTTTCACATCTTTTATGCCCGGCAGCTTTTCCTGCAATAATAATTCGGGATGCACCTTTGTGATCAGCACATTTTCGTAATGCGAGCGGTTATGTACCCCTATCCGTCCAAATTCAGGCAGGGCCTTATAATGACGCCATAAGAAGTCGTGATCGAGTTCTTCAGTACTGGGCTGTTTAAAACTAAATACTTCGCATCCCTCGGGGTTTAAGCCTGATAATGTATGAGATATAGCGCCATCCTTTCCGGCGGCATCCATCGCCTGGAAAATGATGAGCAGCGCATACCTGTTATCAGCATATAAAGCATCCTGCATGGCGGCCGTTTCTTTGATCATGCTCGCTAAAAGCGCTTCCGTATCTTCTTTTTTATAGTCGCCGGAAAAATCAGTAGGCATATCCTCCAGGGAAAATTTTTCGCCGTCAATTATTTTAAATTTATTAATTATGCTCTTCATAAAACAAATTAGATTCTTGCTAAGTTAGCGTAAAATTAACTTGCCAAAATTACGTTGTTAATATTTGTTGATCAGGCTATGATTTAGGCCCATAATTTTACATCTTTACCGCATGTTCAGGCGTATAAAAAACCGATTTCTAAGATATCTTGTCATCTTTATTTATTTTATCATTATTTTTTTCTGTTCCATTGAATTAAACTTTCTTTGGCTGTTTGGTTACTCGCCTGACATGCAGGACATTAAAAACCCCTCCATGTCCTTGTCTTCCGAAGTTTATTATGCTGATGGTACCCTGATAGGGCGGTATTTTAAAGAAAACCGTTCGCCGGTTGAATATAAAGAGATCTCACCCTACATCATTAATGCCCTGGTATCAACTGAGGATGTTCGGTTTTATAGTCATCACGGGGTTGACTTTTATTCCTTTTTCACCAGTATGCTTTCAACGGCCAAAGGAGATAAACGCGGTGGCAGTACAATTACCCAGCAATTAGCGAAAAACCTTTTCGAAACCCGGAAGCGCAAATCGCAGGGCATTATCAAACATGTGCCTTTGATAAATACCATTGTTTATAAATGCAAGGAATGGCTAACAGCATTTAAAATTGAACACGTTTACAGTAAAGAGGAGATTTTAACACTCTATTTAAATACGGTTCCTTTCGGCAGCAACTCCTTTGGTATAAAAACCGCCACATTGAAATTTTTCAATAAAACGCCTGATCAGCTAACGCCCGCTGAGGCTGCCACGCTTGTAGGGATGTTAAAGGCCACTTCTACTTACAATCCAATCAGCAATCCGAAGCGTTCGCTTGAACGGCGCAATACTGTATTGGCTAAAATGTTAAAATATGGTAAACTGACCAAGGCAGAATATGATGAAAATGTGCAAACACCTATCAACCTTGACCTGAGTTATACAGGCAATGAAGGCCAGGGTGATTCGTACCTGCGGGAAGCGGTGGAGCGGTGGTTAAAAAAATGGTGCCACGATAATGATTATGACCTTTACAACGACGGCCTGAAAATTTACACCACGATAGACCCCAAAATGCAGCAGTATGCCGAAGAAGCTGTGGCCGAAAAAATGAAAATGCTGCAAAAGCGTTTTAATGATCTTTGGGGCAAAAAGAATCCATGGCGTGACCTGGATGGCAAAGAAATAGTTGATTTTGTAAAGAAGGCTGAAGAGCATTTGCCGATCTATGCGCTGCTTCAAAAAAAGTATCATAATGACACGGTGCCAATAAAAAAATATTTTGAAACGCCCAGGAAGATGAAGGTATTTACCTGGAAAGGTGAGCGCGACACAACCTTTTCAAGCGTTGATTCTATTAAATATTATGCCCGCCTGTTAAATACGGGGATGATGACCATTGAGCCGTCAACAGGCAAAATAAAGGACTGGGTTGGGGGCATAAATTTTAAATACTTTAATTATGACCACGTAAACCAGTCAAAACGGCAAGCCGGTTCAACATTTAAACCATTTGCTTATTTAACAGCGCTTGATAACGGTTTTACGCCTTGCGATAAATTTACCGACCAGTTTGTTTCCATAAAATACACCGATGAGGGCAGGCAACAGGTTTGGGAACCCAAAAATGCTTCATTTAAATTTACAGGACAGGAAATGTCTTTACGCTGGGCAATGGGCGCATCTGTAAACTCCATTACGGCACAGTTAACCGAAAAGGTTGGCTGGGATAAAATTGTTGAGTATGCTCATAAAGTTGGCATTGAAAGTCCTTTAAAGTCGGTACCATCGGTATCATTGGGATCAAACGATGTATCGGTGTATGAAATGGTTAGGGCTTACAGTACTTTTTTAAATAAAGGGAAAAAGATAGACCCATTGCTGGTTACAAGAATAACCAACCAGGATGGTGATGTGCTTGCGGAATTTGATTTGAAGAGCGAACAGGTAATAAGCCCGGAAACAGCCTGGTTAATGCTGTACATGTTCAGGGGTGGTATGGAAGAGCCGGGAGGCACATCACAGGCTTTATGGGAATACCCCGGCTTATGGAAAAAAAATAACCAGATTGGCGGAAAAACCGGCACCTCATCCGGTTATGTTGATGGCTGGTATATGGGTGTTACAAAAGACCTGGTTACAGGTATATGGGTAGGCGCCGATGACCGCAGCGTACATTTTAACAGTTCGGAAACCGGCGAAGGTTCGCATACGGCTTTGCCAATATTTGGCGCGTTTATGGAAAAGGTTTATGCCGACCCTAAGTTAGGGTACACCTACGGGCCTTTTCCGAAGCCATGGGTAAAAATCACCAAAGAATATGATTGCCCGTCGCCGCATATTGATACGGATTCCTTAACTAATGACAGCGTGACGATGCCTGTCGATACCAATAAAATTAAGGCCGATACTGCAGGGGGTGGTTGAGTTGTAAGGGTTGTAACAGGTTAGAATAAGTTGCAAGGGTTGGAATTATTGTAAAAGTTGCAAGAATTTTGGAGACTGCAAGAGCTTCAATATATTAGTTATTCTTGACATTACAACTTCTACAAGCCTCTTAACTAACCAAGAAGGCAACGATTAGTAAGTTTAGCGCGTATTCTATTTGATTTTACAATATGAATAAAAATCTCCATCGCTACCAGATAAAGCATTTATTGCTGTTTGTTTTAACCTTTTTATTTTTATTACTAAGCCTGCCATCCAAAGCGCAATACTTCGGGCAAAATAAGGTGCGGTATAAAAACCTCAAATTCAAAGTTTACAAAACACCACATTTCGAGATCTATTATTATTTAAAAAATGATAGTATGATCAAGCGTTTTGCCCAGGAAGGCGAGCTTTGGTATACATTGCACCAACAAATTTTCAGGGATACGTTTAAGAAGCCTAACCCGATCATACTCTATGCCAACCATCCTGATTTCCAGCAAACCACTGCCATTGATGGCGACATAGATATAGGCACCGGCGGTGTTACCGAAGGCCTTAAAAACCGGGTGGTAATGCCGGTTATGGAAACCAACGAAATGACCCGCCATGTGATCGGGCACGAGCTGGTGCATGCGTTTCAATACCATTTGCTGTTAGGGAAAGATTCTGCTTCGTTCGAAAATATCAACAACTTGCCGCTATGGATGATAGAGGGTATGGCTGAATATCTTTCGCTCGGTAAAAAAGATGCTTATACGGCAATGTGGATGCGCGATGCCTACCTTAACCATGATATCCCAACCGTACGCGACCTTACCGTAAGTAATAAGTATTTCCCATACCGGTATGGCGAAGCATTTTGGTCGTTCATAGGCTCAACTTATGGAGATACCGTTATTGTACCATTCTTTAAAAACACGGCACGATTTGGTTTAGGTTATGGCATCAAAAGAACTTTCGGGTATGACGATAAAACACTTTCAAATCTCTGGAAAAATTCGATCGAAACTACTTATAAGCCTTATTTAAAAGATACTTTACAAGTACCTGTAGGACAAAGGGTTATAGATGATAAAAACTCCGGTAAAATGAACCTGGCGCCAGCAATAAGTCCGGATGGAAAATACCTGGCATTTTTATCTGAAAAGAATCTTTTTACGGTGGACCTTTTTTTGGCAGATGCAAAAACCGGGCATATACTGCGAAAGCTTACCAGAAAAATATCCAACACGCATATCGACGAATTTAATTTCATCGAATCAGCCGGAACTTGGTCGCCTGATAGCAAACGCTTTGCATTTAGTGTTTTTAATAAAGGGCGGAACCGGATGCTGGTGGTTGATGTAGCATCGGGAAACACAATTGAAGATGTTTCCATGGGCAAAGCCGCACAGTTCAGCAACCTTTCCTGGTCGCCGGATGGCAGCAGCATTGTATTCCAGGGATTGGCCGAAGGGCAAAGCGATCTGTATTTATATAATTTTAACACCCGGCAGGTGAAGCAGCTCACAAATGATAAATACTCCGATTTCCAGCCGGCCTTTTCAAGGGATGGTAAAAAGATCGTTTTTTCGAGCGACCGGACTACGTACGACCATTCATTAAGCCAGGCGATTACTTTTAATCTTGCTGAATTGGACCTGGCAACCGGGAAAATTACCGATATAAACGTTTTTAACGGGGCCAATAACTTAAACCCGCAGTATTCTTCGGACGGAAGCCGGATTTATTTCCTGTCAAACCGCGACGGGTTTCGCAACATGTACCGGTATACACCTGCTACGGCAAAAGTTGAACAAATGACAGACCTGTTTACAGGCATTTGCGGGATTACAGAATATTCGCCGGCATTGAGCATTTCAGTCAATAACGATATTGTTTATTCCTATTACAGGGCTCAAAAGTACTCGGTTTATAATGCAAAGGAAACGGATTTTACCGCGAAAGCTGTTGACGCCCGGGAGTTAAATTCAACCATGGCCATGCTGCCCCCTACCCGTGCTGTGGGTGTCGACCTGGTCAACTCAAACCTGAATAATTACCTGGCGTATCCAAAAATTCCCGTCGACTCAATTAAAAATATCCCCTATAAACCACAGTTTAAAATGGACTACCTCGCCAGCACGGGTGTTGGCGCATCTGTAAGCCAGTACGGCACCGGTTTATCAAGTGGTATACAAGGCGTTTTTAGTGATATTTTGGGAAGAAACCAAATCTACGCAGGTGTTGCCGTAAATGGTGAGGTATATGATATTGGCGGGCAATTTACCTATGTTAATCAAACGGGTCGGTGGAATTTTGGTGCAAGCGTATCGCATATCCCGTTTCAGACTGCAAATTATAGCGTGGTACCTACAAACTACCAGGTAAATGCTACCACTACGATTCCCGCAAATGAAGAAAGATTCGACCTGATCCGTATTTTCGAGGACCAGATTTCCTTATTTACCTCCTACCCGATCACCAAAAAAACGCGCATTGAATTTGGAACGGGTGCTGCCGCCTATTACTACCGCGTTGACAGGTATAGTACTTTCTATGATACTTCGGGCGCCGTACTGAGTAATACCCATACGCATATATCAAATTCAACCTATAATGCCGAGACCACTAATAACGGAATACAGCTGATCCCTTTTACCACCTACAACGTAAATACGGCCCTGGTGGGCGACAATTCATACTTCGGGGTGGCATCTCCGTTAAAAGGGTATCGTTACAGGCTGCAGGCCGAGTATGATTTTGGTACCTACCAGTATTTTGCGCCAACGATCGACCTGAGAGAATATGTGCGGGTAGCGCCGGTTACCTTTGCTGCCAGGCTTTACGGTTACGGTCGATTTGGCAATACGGGCAACCTGTACCAGATGTACGTCGGCTATCCATTCCTCATCCGCGGGTACGAAGCGCAAACATTTTACAGCACATCCAGTAAAACACCAACAAACGGGTTCACTATCGACCAATTGTCGGGTAACCGTATCGCCGTCGCTAACTTTGAGGTCCGGATGCCTTTAACCGGGCCGGAAAGGCTTTCACAATTTAAATCAAAATTCCTGTTTACCGAGCTCAACCTGTTTTTCGATGCTGGTTTAGCCTGGAACGCGGGCAACCAGGTTAAGTTTCAGATGGGGCCTGACCAAATTGGCACCACACCCGAATTAGATGCCAGTGGCCAAGAGATCCTGGTAAACGGCAAGCCGGTGCTGCTGCCGGTATATAATGCAAATCAGCGCGTGCCAGCCTTAAGTGCGGGCATTTCACTTAGGGTAAATGTTTTTGGCGCATTTGTTTTGGAACCCTATTTTGCCTATCCGTTTAACCGTACAGATATCAGCAGACCTGTATTTGGATTAGGATTTACGCCCGGCTGGTAGGTATTTAAGCGGACGATTATTAGGTTAGCATTAATTGTTACAAAAATTTGACTTCAAATAAACCATTAGCCTTTTTTTTTGTCATTAGTGTTAAATGATTAATAGTAGTTTTGCCGGATGAAAAAATGGATGGGAGTTATCATACTGGGTTTGCATTGTGCTTTCGTGTTTTCTCAAACCACAATAATTACAAACCCGGTAAATGATACAGTGAAATCGAAATGGGGCAAGGTAAAAATTGTTGACGGGACTAAAATGACCTCATCTAATGACATCATTGAAAATATAACACAATCGCAGGAGTACACTACTTTAGTCACGGTAATTGAAGACGCCGGGTTAACCCAAACATTTAAAAGCAAAGGGCCGATAACTGTTTTTGCACCCACTAACAAGGCATTTGAAAAATTGCCTGCCGGGCAATTGGATACACTTATAAAACCGAATCATAAATATGATTTGAGTTACCTGATTACCTATCATGCAATTGCCGGACGGGTAACTGCCCATGATATTGAGAAGAAAATCAATACAAATAACGGGGAGGCTACTTTCACTACATTGGCAGGCACTAAGCTAACCGCAAAAATTGACGAAAACCGCAATATTGTTTTGATTGATGAAAATGGCGGCCAGAGCATCATCAGTAAGTTTGATATCCAGCAAAGCAATGGAATATTGCATATTGTAACCTCAGTGCTGGTTCCCAAACCAAAAGCAATATAAATCAGACCCGGAGCTGACAAACCTATTGTTAATTTTTTTCGTAATTATTTTTGTAAGGAAATAAAACCCCTATCGTCTAATTTAAAAAGATTAAATAATGAAGAAATCAATTTTAGCACTGCTGCTGGTGAGTATGATCGCGGCATTGGGTTGCCAGCCCAGTAGTGGCCAGCAGTTAAAAAAATTCGACCCGAAACGTAAAATGAGCAAAGCTCCTGCTGAATGGAAAAAAACGCTCACATCTAACCAGTATTACATTATGGTTGAAAGCGGCACGGAACCACCCTATCAGAATGCTTATTTTAACAACCATGAAAAAGGCGTTTATGTAAGCGCGGCAACCGGCGAAGTATTATTTTCGTCGGATGATAAATATGACAGCGGTACGGGTTGGCCAAGTTTTGTAAAACCTGTAGATCCTAAAAAAATAGAGATCGTTACGGACAATAGCGACGGCATGGTGCGCGATGAAGTAATTGAGCGCAGTACGGGCCTGCACCTCGGCCATGTTTTTGATGACGGACCGCAAGATCGCGGTGGCAAAAGATATTGCATGAACTCGGGCGCTTTAAAGTTTATTAAAAAGTAAGCGCTCTGCGGCTTGAACCTATCGACGGGCGGAGCTGGGGGCGTACTCTAACTCCGCTTTCGTAATTTAATCCAATGGTCAGATCCACCCAGTCGGGGTTTACAGGTCTGATCATTTTTTCTTTTTGGGGCCTGGTAAAAGTGCTTACTGTTTTAAATCGCTCCATTGCCTGTTCTTCTGTATTTATCTCTTCAAAATAAACCAAACGGTTAAGCTGATTGGCATTATCAAAAAACAAAGTAGGCATCTGGCGGTAAAATTCCAGGGTTTTCAACAGGTCTGAACATAGGCCTACGTGTAAGTTATTGCGGTTTCTGTCGGTGATGATATAGATGAAGCGTTTCATATTGATAAATAAATTTTGCTGATTTAAAAATAATTACTAATTTTATGAGCATAAAAATACTAATTATTTTAGCAATTCCAAATTTTATGTCAAAAATTCCTTCAAATATTAAATTTCTTCGAAAAAAGAAAGGGCTTACACAGCAGCAGTTTGCTGACGCAGTAGGCATAAAAAGGTCGCTTGTAGGCGCATATGAAGAAGAACGGGCCGATCCGAAATACGATCTGCTAAAAAAAATAGCATTATTTTTTGACGTGTCGATTGATGACTTTATTAACGAAACCATTAACGAAAAGTGGGCCCCTAAGCCCAAAGGTAACCCTGCCAACCTGCGCGTATTAAGCATTTCTGTTGATAAGGATGATAATGAAAACATCGAACTGGTACCTTTAAAAGCCAGTGCAGGTTACCTGAATGGCTATGCTGATCCTGAATATGTGGCCGAACTGCCAAAATTCTACCTGCCTATGTTTAAACAAGGCACGCACAGGGCTTTTGAAATAAAGGGTGATTCGATGCTGCCACTGGTTTCCGGAACCATCATTATCGGCGAATATGTGGAAAACTGGGCAGATGTAAAACCTGCGGAAACATATGTGGTCATTTCTAAAAATGATGGTATAGTATACAAACGTATCGGCAATAAATTTAAAGAAAACAAACCACTGAAATTGATATCCGACAACCCGGTATATGAGCCCTACGAAATAACCGGCGAGGATGTGTTGGAGATCTGGAAGGCTAAAGCTTATATATCAACCCATTTCCCGTTACCTGCACCGGAGCCGACATTGGAAAGCCTTACCAGCATGATGGCCCAGATGCAGCGCTCTATTTCGAATTTGCAGTCTAATTAGTTGATTGGTTGATTAGGTTGATTAAGTGAATGGTTTGTTATATGGCTGTAAGGAGGTTGGCCCCCGGTAACTCAATCAACTACTTACTTAATCAACCAATCAACTAATTCCCGCAAGGCAACAATTAAGTTACATCCTTTTTTTTAAACTAATACGACTTACCTTTATCTAAAACATTAAAAACTGAAAAGCGATGAGAAAATTTTTGTTGATGTGCTGTATCCTGCTTGGAATTACAGCGGTAAGCCGTGCACAAGGTGGCGGCCAAAGGATGACCCCGGAAGACAGGGCTAAAAACCTGCAAACCCAACTAAAACTAACTGACGATCAGACTGCCAAGGTTTTGGCTATATATAAAACCCAGGCAACCAAAAGGGATAGCATCAGAACTGCTTCAAATGGCGACAGAGATGCCATGCGGGCCGCAATGATGCCTTTAATGCAGGCATCAAATGCCCAGATCAAAGCATTATTAACCCCTGAGCAGGCTGCAGCTTATCAAAAAATGCAGGAAGAAAACCGCGCCCGTATGCAACAAGGCGGCGGTGGGGGCGGCGGCGGTAATTAACCCCCGTTCTCCAATTAAATTTTCAAGAAAGCGCCCCGATACGGGGCGCTTTCTTAATTTTACCAAAAATTTTATTTTGACGCCTTCGGAATTATTTATAAAAAAGAAACTGGATGAAAGGCGCATGGCCGGTAATTTCCGTTTTTTAAGATCAACAAATACCCTGGTCGATTTTTGCTCAAATGATTACCTTGGGTTTGCGCGTTCTTTAGCTTTAAAAAACAGCACTGAAGCAGAAATGAAAAATATTGAATCAGTTTCAAATGGTTCAACAGGTTCACGCCTGCTTTCGGGAAATTCAGATTATGCATTACGATTGGAAGAAAATATTGCGAGCCTGCACCAAACCGAAGCCAGCTTATTGTTTAATTCGGGTTATGATGCCAACCTGGGCTTGTTTTCGTCGCTGCCGCAGCGCGGGGATACGATAATTACAGATGAACTGATACACGCATCCATCATAGATGGCGCAAGGTTAAGTTATGCCAATCGCTATACTTTTAAGCATAACGACCTGCAGGCCCTGGAAGATAAACTGCGACAGGCAAAGGGAAACTGCTATGTGGCTATTGAGAGTGTTTACTCCATGGATGGCGACACCCCGCCTATTGCTGAAATATTGAACCTGGCAGATAAATATAACGCGCATTTAATTGTAGATGAAGCCCATGCCGTTGGTTTGTACGGATTGGGACTGGTGGACGAATCTCTGACTGACCGGGTATTTGCCAGGGTCGTTACTTTCGGGAAAGCGCTCGGGTGCCATGGGGCCGTTATCATTGGAAGTACACTACTGAAGGAATACCTGATAAACTTTGCCCGCTCGTTTATTTATACTACGGCTGCTCCTCTTCATCAATTGGCATCGGTAAAAATGGCCTACCGGCTTTTAGCGGATTCATCCGGCCAGGCTGAAATACTTCGGCAAAATATTTTACACTTTAAACAAAACATTAAGCATAATACCCCCTATCCCCTCATCAAAAGCGACAGCGCAATTCAATGTATCGTGTTAAAAAGTAATGAAAAAGCAAAATTATTGGCAGAACGCCTCCAAAACAATGGGTTGGATGTAAGGGCAATACTTAGCCCTACAGTACCGGGGGGAAGTGAGCGGATCAGGATCTGTTTGCATTCGTTTAATACTAAAAATGAAATAACTTTGCTCACAGATATTATTAACTATTTTATAAATGAATAACAGGCCAATATTTGTTACGGGGATAGGAACAGGAATTGGTAAAACTATTGTTTCGGCTGCCCTGGTGGAAAAACTGAAGGCCGACTACTGGAAGCCGGTTCAATCAGGCGACCTCGAAAACAGCGATACCATCACCGTAAAAAATCTGATTTCAAATTCAAAGACCGTTTTTTTTGAGGAAGCGTACCGGTTAACCCAGCCGTTTTCTCCGCATAAATCTGCCGCTATTGATGGGATAAGCATAAAACCTGAAAATATAGGATTACCGGCAACAAGTAATACTCTTGTTATTGAAGGAGCCGGCGGTTTAATGGTGCCCCTGAACACCGACTTTTTAATGATCGACCTGATAAGGCAATTAGGCGCTGCCGTTATTTTGGTATCGCAAAATTATTTGGGGAGTATTAATCATACTTTATTATCGGCTTATGCCTTAAAAAAGGAAAATATCCCGGTACGGGGAATCATTTTTAACGGTGTTAAAGATATTTATTCAAAGGATTTTATCCTTGAAAATACCGGGTTTGAGTTACTGGGCCATATTCCCGCTTATGACATTTTAGACAAAAAAGCAATTATTGATGCCGGCCTTTTTATTAATGGTTTATAGTGATTAGACCGAAAGTCCGAAAGAAGCTGCAATTGATGTTTCCGGATAAAATCTTTGGGATTTAAAAAAAGAACTTATAATTAAATGAAACATATAACAGTAATAGGTTCCGGCACCATGGGTAACGGGATTGCGCATACCTTTGCAATGCATGGCTTTGAAGTGGCATTATTTGATATCAGTAAAGAAGCACTTGACCGCGCAATAATCACCATAACCGCCAACCTTGACAGGCAGCTAAAAAAAGGCGCCATTGACGAACAACTTAAAGCAGCAACCCTTAACAGGATAGCCGTTTTTACTGAACTTGAAACTGCAGTATCCAATGCAGACCTTGTTGTGGAAGCCGCAACTGAAAACAAGGAGATCAAATTAAATTTATTTAAACAACTGAGTAACCTTTGCAGGGAGGGGGTGATCCTGGCTTCAAATACCTCCTCCATATCCATTACGGAAATTGCCGCGGTAACCAAAAAACCAGGTAATGTAATTGGCATGCATTTTATGAACCCTGTGCCGTTGATGAAACTCGTTGAAGTGATCAGGGGTTTTGCCACTACCGATGAAGTCACCAACAAGATAATGGATTTGGCCAAACAACTGGATAAAGTACCCGTGGAGGTTAATGACTACCCGGGCTTTGTAGCCAACAGGATATTAATGCCGATGATCAACGAAGCCATTTGTACCTTATATGAAGGAGTGGCAGGCGTTGAAGAAATTGATACCGTGATGAAACTAGGCATGGCGCACCCTATGGGTCCGTTGCAACTGGCTGATTTTATAGGCCTTGATGTGTGCCTTGCCATACTAAACGTACTATACAATGGTTTTGGCAATCAGAAATATGCGCCGTGTCCATTATTGGTTAACATGGTTAATGCCGGGCACAAAGGTGTAAAATCGGGTGCCGGTTTTTATAAATATGTAAGCGGCAATAAAGAGCTGGTAGTGGCGGATAAATTTATAGTACGTTAAAGTTTAAAATATTTTTTAAACTTTTGATTTGATTACTTGTCTTATAATTATTGATATATTTAAATATTAAAAATAAGACCAATGAAAACAATATCAAAATTGGGGATGATGCTTGCTTTAGCTGGTTCCCTTTTCCTGGCTTCTTGCGCAGGAAGTTACTATGTTTATGAAAGGCCTGCAGAACCGGTTTATGTAAGACCGGTGGCTCCATATCCCGGTGCAATTTGGATTGAAGGTGATTGGGTGTGGCAAGGCGGCAGGTACGTTTATTTCCGTGGCCACTGGGACAGGCCAAGACCCGGCCGGGTATGGATGCGCGGCGCCTGGGAACGTGGCCCACGAGGATACAGATGGCATAGAGGTTATTGGAGGTAAGCCCCCGGCCCCCTAAAGGGGGTGTTTAAAAACAAAAAGTCTGGCGTTTTTTTCGTCAGACTTTTTTTGTTCCCCTTTAGGGGGTTAGAGGGCTTTTACATCCGCTCAGGAACTTCAATACCAAGCAATTTCATCCCTTTGCTGATTACTTTTCCCGATGCTAATGAAAGCTGGAGACGGAATTGTTTTGTAGGGTCGTCCTCCGCCTGCAGGATGGGGTTTTCATGATAAAACTTATTGTAGTTTTTAGCCAGTTCGTAAATATAATTGGCGATCAGCGCCGGGCTGTAAGCCTCGGCTGCCAGTTTGATAATTTCGGGGAAACGGGTAAGGGCAACAATAAGATCACGTTCTTCGCCGGCTAAGTTTTGATAGGCTGCCGCCTTGCTTTTTTCTAACGCGCCTGCTTTTTTTAACACCGATTTTATACGCGCGTGGGTATACTGTATAAATGGCCCGGTATGGCCCTCTAATTCAACCGACTCATTCGGGTCAAATAATAATCGTTTTTTAGGGTCGACTTTCAGCAGGAAGTATTTTAAAGCGCCCATACCTATAATGTGGTATAAATGCAGCTTTTCGTCTTCGCTAAACGCGTCAATTTTCCCTTTGGCGAGCGCCTGTTCTTTGGCAGTTTGTTCCATTTCGGCCATCAGGTCATCGGCATCAACAACGGTTCCTTCACGCGATTTCATTTTGCCGGATGGAAGGTCAACCATACCATACGATAAATGAAATAAACCCCGCGCCCAGGTTTTACCCATTTTTTGCAGGATGAGGAACAATACTTTAAAATGATAGTCCTGCTCGTTACCTACCACATACAAGGACTTATCCATACGGAAATCATTGTATTTTAATTGGGCGGTGCCAAGATCCTGTGTCATATACACCGAAGTACCGTCCGACCTTAAAACCAATTTTTCATCAAGCCCGTCGGCCGTCAGGTCGATCCACACCGAATTGTCTTCTTTCCTAAAAAACACGCCTTTTTCAAGGCCCTCTTCAATAATATCCTTACCTAAAATATAAGTATCCGATTCGTAATAAAATTTATCAAAACTAACCCCCAGCTTTTTATAGGTTTCGGCAAAACCGGTGTACACCCAGGTGTTCATCGTTTGCCAAAGCGCTTTCACTTTTTTATCCCCGGCCTCCCATTGTTGAAGCATCTGCTGGGCCTCTTTAATCAATGGGGCGTTCTTTTTGGCTTCATCCTCAGTTTGCCCTTCGGCTATTAAGGCCTCAATCTGAATTTTGTACTCCCTGTCAAAAAGCACATAATATTTACCGGCCAAATGGTCGCCTTTCATCCCGGATGACGCCGGCGTTTCGCCATCGCCCCACTTTTGCCAGGCCAGCATTGATTTGCAGATATGGATGCCACGGTCATTCACCAGGTTGGTTTTAATAACTTCGTACCCGGCCGCAGCAAGGATCTCCGCAACCGAAAAGCCCAATAAATTATTGCGCACATGCCCTAAGTGCAAAGGTTTATTGGTATTGGGAGATGAATATTCAACCATTACTTTTTGGCCATTTGGCTTAAAAACGGCAAAATCATCGGGCAGAATTTCCGTATATAACTGGTTCAGCCAATAATCGTCGGCAAAAGAAATATTCAAAAAACCCTTGATTACATTAAACCCGGCAACTTCGCTCAGTTCGTTTTGCAGGTAGGCGCCAATCTCATTCCCGGTTTGCTCAGGTGACTTTTTAGAGAACCGGGTAAAAGGGAAAGTAACAATGGTTACCTGGCCTTCAAATTCCTTACGGGTTTCCTGCAGGTTGATATCACCGGCAGTAATATCAGTATGATATAAATGACTAATCGCTTTAAGTGTAGCTGCAACAATAAAATCCATCGCGCAAAAATAGTGATTTAAGTCCGAAAGTCGGGAAAGTCCGGAAGTCGGATTTGTCGTTGAATGGAAATTTAGTGCGAAACCTAAGCTGCCAATACTGTAAATAGCCACGGGCCTCGTTACTTGAGAACCAAGAGGAATTTCATGATTATGTTGCAGAAGGTTTAGGGCTTCAGAAAAGAGTATTGTTGATTTCGTATATTTAACGATATTTACGACAATGAACCTTTCAAAGCTTTCAGTTCTCCTTTTATTACTTACCTTGTTTGCGTCTTCAAGCTGTCGATCACAATCAAAAACTGACGCTATATTGTTAAAAAAAGTTGATAGTTTGAATGCGACAGACATAAATACATTGATTAAAAGTGGTTATATACGTAATACTGACGCTGCAATCATCGGAACCTACATGATATCAATAGCGCAAAGTAATAACACTAAAGATTGGACTGTTAAACAGTTACTGGATTCAGTTAAAGCAAAAATGAAACAAGCCGACAATGCTATTGCTGTTAAAAATAATTTTGGAAAAGATTCAGTTTTTATTCGTTTGCCCAATGGCAACAAGATGTTTATTGGGATGGGCGAATTGTCATTTGAAAAAATGATTGCCAGAGCAAGTGCAAACCTCCCCGAAAATTACGATGGAGATTACAATCTAAAAATCAATTCCCAAGAGAATATAAAAACTGCAAGCCTTTTAGTTTCCAGGAGTGATTATCCCGCATTAGTTGGAAACATATTACTGTACAAAAGGGATAGTGGTCAACTGAAATACACAAAGATTGGCGACATATTTGAAATATCAAAAAGAATAATTAATTCTAAGGAATTTGCCCCATTTATGGATTCTTTTAAATAAGAATCGATATTATTTACACAAATACTGAAAGATCTCTTGATATTTTTAGAGGAAACCTTAAAAACAAAACTGCACCAATTTAACTGATTTCGCAGCTGTTGGTAACGATCAACATTTCAAACAAGAATTTAATTCCGAAATCGAAAATCCGAATTCCGAAATCATTAGATTTGCCTTCTGCAAAAAATTTATGAAGCTCAGCAACAACAATTTTAAATTAGATGTAACCTCCGAAATTGGTAACCTTCGTGCCTTATTGATCCATAGCCCTGATAACGGACTTGGAAAAGTAGTGCCTTCAAAAGCCCAGGACTGGCTTTTTGAAGACATTGTGCACCTGGAAACGATGCGTAAAAACGAATATGATTTCTATGTCAAATTGTTGATGTATTTTCTCGATCCTGCTAGGATCAAAGGCAAGCTAAAGGAAATAGACGCAAAAGAATCAAACCGCGTTTTTTACAAACCTGATAACAAGGATTTCCACTGTTCAAACAAGGTAATCGAGATTCAAACCTTGCTTGAAGATATTTTGCAGGAAGACGATATCCGCAAAAAGCTGGTTGCATCGGTGTGTGCTATCGAAAACTGCAATTATCGTTTGCAATTAAAATTGATTGATACCCCACCGGCCGAGCTTGCAAAAATCATTATTTCGGGATCGTTGAATAAACATGAAATGATCTTCGCTCCTATCCCGAACCTTATTTTTTCGAGGGATATTGGCATAGCGGTAAACAATTTTATGCTGCTGAACAAACCCGCTAAAAAGGCCCGGGCCCGCGAAACTTTACTGGTAAGGTATATCTTCTTCAATCACCCGCTTTTTGCCGGCTACCGCGATAATATTTTGGAAATCCCCGAAACCGTGCAGCATTTTTTGCGCCCCGGCGAAGATAATGAGCAAAAAACAACGCTGGAAGGCGGTGACGTGATGATGGTGAGTCCGCAGCACCTGATCATCGGCTGCAGCGAACGTACTTCAGTAAGCGGCGCCAACGAAGCCATAAAGCTATTGTTTCAAAATGACGTGGTTAAAAAAGTAACCATTGTAAAAATTCCGCATAAGCGCGATTACATGCATATTGACACCGTTTTCACCCAGGTAAAGCGGAATACATGGGTTCTGCTAAGAAGTTTGGCCGTACCTGATGGCGCAGGCGAGATTGATGAACCGTTAGGCTGGTTTGCGGACAAAAAGAATAAAGATAAAACTGAAATTGTTCAGTTTGAAAAAGGGAAAAAGCCAAAAACCTTTAAGCGTTTGGAAGATCTGCTCAACGATGTAAGTAAAAACGACCTGGGAAGCGCTGAAAGTACCGTTTTCATCTATTCAGGCGGCGATACTTTCCCTTATGATGCCCGGGAGCAATGGACAGATTCATGTAACCTGCTTGCCCTTAAAGAAGGTGTTGTTTTGGGATATGACCGCAATGATAAAACGGTAGAGGCTTTTAAACAAAAAGGTTTTAAAGTGATAAAAGTAAAGGACCTGCTTCAAAAATTTGAAAATGATGAACTTAACCCCGAGACTATGACAGATACGCTGATCTTAATGCCTTCGGCGGAGCTTTCAAGGGCGCGGGGCGGTTTCCATTGCATGAGTATGCCGCTTTTACGGGATAAGGTTTTATAGTTTGCTAAATACATCTCCCGTTCTTTATGGAGAAAAATATTACCATGTAATACTTTTCTCCATAAAGCCTATCAGGTCATCGGCCATTGTTTGTTGTTCTTTAACGCTTGGGTGCCCGTTGGTGTTCTTATAAGGGATAAAGTGAGTGTAGATATTTTTATCATTCAGACCGGCTACTGCTTTATCAATATATCCCGGCCATGGCGAACCAGCCCTGGTAGCATCCATGCTGCCCAATATGCAAATGATCTTTGCATCCGGATATTTGGCACGCACAGTTTTGACAAAGCTTTGATAGGCGTTGATTATAAACTCAGGCGTAGGTGGCGTTGTGCCGAACCGCGCTTTAAATTGCTCATTATCCGGCAACTTAACGATCCAGGAATCATTTTGAAATAAGTTGATAACTACCACCTGCGGTGTGTATTTTGAAAAGTCCCATTTGCTGTTAGGGTCGGTGGCATCAAGGCGATCATACATCTCTGACATGATAAGCGGAAACCAGCTTACTGTTATGCCGATGCCGCTTTTGGAAGTATTATGCATTTCGGCATTAAAATGGCGGGCAGTTATGGCCGCATAGCTCAGGTAGCCATTTTCATACGGGCTGGTGCCGCGGTCTTTACCAGTGGTATCTTCGTCGGCATAGCCACAGGTAATTGAATTACCGAAAAACTCTATTTTGCGTTTTTGAGCTGTTGGTGGTGATAAAATTTTATCACCTTTATTAAGCTCGAACTGGTAAAACCAGGTTTTACCCATGGCCCATTCGGTGCGCTTAAACAATTCAAGGGTATGTTTCCCGGCCGGTAATCCAGTGGCTAATTGATAAGTTTTTTTGGTTAATTCGGGATGGATAATGCTGGTAACCCTACCATCCACAATCACATTATAATTATTATCGGAGCGTTCGTCTTTCAGTACGGCGCTTATCCCCGTTCCGCTGAAATTAACAGTTATTGAACTGGCCGACCACGATAATTCAGCAGTACTGTCTGTCATCGCTATGCGTCCCGAATAACGGATATGAGAGTTAGTACATTTAACAATCGTTTGAGCGCCGCATTGTAAACCGGCGGCAATGGCAATAACGAAAAAACTTATTTTTAAATTCATGACTTAAATTTTGATCAACCTAAAAACTGTTTGCATTTTTTTATTTAAAATATACGTAGGTAATACCATCCCCGCCCCTATCGGCATGTTCATCTTCCATGCGGTCAACCTGGTCGTATTTTTTTAGGTATTGCCTGATCATCTTGCGTAAAATACCATCGCCTTTACCATGAATGATCTTTAAATTGCCAAAACCCATCATTAGTGCGCGGTCAAACAGCCTTTCAATATTACTAAGGGCATCTTCTGTGCGCATGCCCCTAACATCAATTTCGGGGTTAAAACTGGCCATATCTCCGGTTTGGCTGTTGTAATTCCGCCTGATCTCTTTTGGTACCGTTGATTTAGCAACTTTAATAATCCGTTTCTTTTTAGCCACCGTACGTAAATCGCCAATGGCAATTACCACGTTATCTTTAATGATCTCTATCACCTGTCCTGTTGTTTCGCTGTCGGCTAATTTAACCCAATCGCCGGGTTTTATCTCTTCGTCTGCAGGTAATGGTTTAGCAACAATCGGCTTAATTGTGTTTTTTTGAAGTTCGGCGTTCAGGTTTTCCCTCAAAACGCGGGTTTTCTCCTTATCCGCATTGCTGCTTTTAATTTCGGAGATGGTATTTTCAACCAGTTTATTGGCATTTAAGATGATATTTTTTGCCTGATCTTTGGCATCCCTTATCAGCGCCTTTTTATTTTCTTCCAGGTAACTTTTCAGCGTTTCATTTTCGGCAAGCAGGGCGTTTACCTGTCGCTGCTGTTTTTCAAGCGCTATCCGGGTATCGTAGATTTCCTTTTTCTCACGTTCCAGGTCAACCAACAGGGTGTCTACCTTCTTCTGCCCCGCGCTGATCTTATTTTTGGCCAGGTTAAGCACATTTTGAGGCAAGCCAATTTTTTGAGCGATCTCAAACGCATATGAACTGCCGGGTTTACCCACTTCAAGCATATAAAGTGGCTTCATTTCCTTGTTATCAAACAGCATCGATGCGTTCTCTATCCCTTCGGTATGGCTGGCAAAAATTTTCAGGTTCGAGTAATGGGTGGTCACCATACCTTTTACCTTTTTATGATTTAATGATTCCAGCACTGCCTCGGCAATGGGCCCACCAAATTGGGGATCAGTTCCTGTTCCAAATTCATCAATCAAAACCAGTGTTCTCCCGTTGGCCTGTTCAACAAACTCTTTCATTTTCGAAAGATGGGCGCTATAGGTACTCAAATCACTCTCAAGCGACTGATCATCGCCTATATCCACAAACAACTGTTTAAACACCCCAACAACGCTCGCTTCGGATGCGGAGATCAGCAAGCCTGCCTGCACCATGGTTTGCAATAGGCCAACCGTTTTCATGCAAACCGACTTACCACCAGCATTTGGCCCGGATACCACTACAATCCGGGTATGCTCATCAATCTGCACGTTCAGCGGCACTACTGTTTTATGCTCCTTTTTAAAATTCAGCAATAAAAGCGGGTGCCTGGCATTGGTTAGCTTTATACTGGCTTCGTTTACCAGCTGTGGCATTTCTGCTTCGATATCAATTGCGAAAAGTGCTTTTGCCCTTACAAAATCAAGTTTGGTTAACAGGCTGTGGTACGATAACAGCAAAGGCACATAAGGCCTTAGCTCATCAGTTAAAGCCGTTAGTATTTTGATGATCTCGCGCCTGCGGTCAAATTCAAGATCGCGGATGCGGTTGTTTAAGGTAAAAACTTCTTCCGGTTCCATGTAAACCGTTTGGCCGGATGCAGATTCATCATGAATAAAGCCTTTTAATTTTCGCTTATTTTCTGCCAGTAAGGGGATACACAGGCGGCCGTCACGTATGGTTAACGAGCCATCGGCCGTCCAGCCATTGCTGCCGGCATTTTTAAACACCTGGTCTATCTTTTTGCGGGCTTCCTGTTCGGCACGTGCAATGCCCGAGGTAATCTCCTGTAAGTCGCGCGATGCGTTTGGCCTGATCTTCCCTTTCTGGTCAATAACCATATCGATCTTTTTAATGATCGCTTTTTCAATGGGTAAATGTTCAAACAGGGCTTCCAGGTTGGGATATAAACCTTCCCGCTCGTTAAAATAGGCAATTACGGCAAATACGGTTGTTAATGACGCATGTACCTGGTAAAATTCTTCTTCACTTAAAAAAACGCCTTCAATCCTGGTTTTATTGGCAAGCGTTTTTATATCAAAAAAGTGGTGAATGGGCAACGCATCATCATTCTGCAAAATATTTTTGAACTCGTTAGCCTGGCCCAGAAACTTACTGATCTGGTCGAAATTATGCATCACCTGGATCTTGTCGACCATTTGCCGGCCCATTTCGCTAAGGCAATGTGCTTTAATTAATTCCTTTACCTCGGCAAAACCCAGTTTATCGGTATTATTTCGGGTGTGGGGCATTAGTAGTTTTAAGTAGTTTCTTATTAATGGAATCAGTTTTGGCTTGCAGGTCGACCAGTATTTTATCGTACATCGCCTGGAACTCAATCGGCTGTGTAGTATAATATTTCAGGCTCCGCCTGAACTCAATTGAATCAACATGATATTTTTTAAATAAGGTAAGATACCTGGCCGTACCGTATTTATACAAGGTATCCGGGCTTTGCGAAACAGCATTGTACAAACTGCCATCGAGTATATGAATATCTGTTAATAGCCTGACCATCTGGTCATGTTCTATAATTTTGCCGTTACTTTTACCGGCCGTGCAAGCAAATAAAAGTAAGCTTACTGAAAAAAACAAGGTGATATATTTATGCATTCTGTAATTTAGCGGCTTATTACTGAACAAAATTACGGATAAATGAGCATTGCAGATAATATAAAAAGCTTAAAAAACGAAACCGGCCCAATAAACGTAACCCTTTTAGCCGTATCAAAAACAAAATCAAACGAAGAAGTGCTGGAGGCATATAACGCCGGGCAGCGTTTGTTTGGCGAAAACCAGGTACAGGAACTCGTTGAAAAGCACGAACATTTACCACAGGATATTGAGTGGCACCTTATCGGCCATTTACAAACCAATAAAGTAAAATACATAGCGCCATTTATCAGCATGATCCAATCTGTCGACAGTTTAAAACTGCTGCAGGAGATTGATAAACATGCAACCAAAAACAACCGGATCATCGATTGCCTGTTAGAGGTTTACATAGCCGATGAAGAAACCAAGTTTGGTTTAGGTTTTGACGAGGCGATAGAACTGCTGCGCTCCGAAGAATTTGCGGCCTTAAAACATATCAGGATCAGGGGATTAATGGGAATAGCTACCAATACCGATAATCAAAAACAGATTAAAGACGAGTTTTATGAGCTAAAAACATTTTTTGACGGCATCAAACAAAGCTTCTTCAGGAAAGAGCCTACATTTGACACCTTGTCAATGGGCATGTCATCAGATTATAAAGTCGCTATTGAACAGGGCAGTAATATGATCAGGCTTGGCAGCACTATTTTTGGCCAAAGGGTGATCAAGCACTGGAAGAACAATTGATTTCGGAATTCGGATGTTCGATTTCGGATTCTTTTCGAAATAAAAGATCGATGTGCAATTATTTAACCCAACATTCTACCAATGAACTAATGAACGATTGAACTAATGAACGTAAAAATACGAATAGCAAAAAAAGAAGATTGCCCCCGGTTATTGGAACTGGTTAATGAACTTGCGCTTTTTGAAAGGGCACCGGAAGAGGTTACCGTTACCCTGCAGGAGTTTGAAGATGCCGGCTTTGGCGAAAAGCCCGTTTGGAAGGCGTTTGTTGCCGAAGTTGATGGCTCGATTGTAGCATTCGCCGTATACTATATCCGTTACTCTACCTGGAAGGGTTGCAGAATGTATTTGGAGGACCTGATCGTTACCGAAGCAATGCGCGGTAAAGGCGTCGGTAAATTATTATTCGACAGGCTGATCGTTGAGGCAAAAGAAATGGGCTTTAACGGAATGGCCTGGCAGGTGCTCGACTGGAACGAGCCTGCTATAAAATTCTATAAAAAATATGAAGCCGGTATAGAAGCAGGCTGGTTAAACGGATCTTTATCAAAGGAACAGTTGTTGAGTTTTGAGTTGTAATTTTAAAATACTTATTGTAAATAATGCTTGTTTTTAAATTCGGTGGGGCTTCTGTAAAAGATGCCGATGGCGTGGTTAACCTGGCCAATGTGATTAAAAAATTTGAGGGGCAGGAGTTGCTCATCGTGGTATCGGCCATGGGCAAAACAACAAATGCGCTTGAAAAGTTAACCAAAGCCTACTTTGATGGAGATGATACACTGCATAGTATCTTTGAAGATCTCAAAAATTACCATTACACCATAATGGAACAATTGTTCGAACCCACCAATCCTGTTTTTGACGAGGTAGCCAATACTTTTGTGGAAATAGACTGGGCGATAGAAGATGAACCGCACGACGATTTTGATTTTATTTACGACCAGATCGTATCTATTGGCGAATTGGTTTCAACGCGTATCGTTAACGCTTATTTAAATGAAGTTGGCTTAAAAAGCGCCTGGCTGGATGTGCGCGGCTATGTTCAAACAGATAATACTTACCGCGAGGGAACGGTACAATGGGACAAAACCTGCGCTGCTATTCAAAAAGACATCCCCGTATTATTGCAGAAAGGCATTGTGGTAACGCAAGGCTTTTTAGGGGGCACCTCCGAGAACTTCACCACCACGCTGGGCCGCGAGGGCTCGGATTATACGGCTTCCATATTTGCATCGTGTTTAGGGGCCGAATCTGTAACTACCTGGAAAGATGTGCCGGGGGTACTCAATGCCGACCCCAAGTTTTTTGAGGATACCGTTAAATTTGATGAACTATCCTATACAGAAGCGATTGAGATGACCTACTATGGCGCCAGTGTGATTCACCCTAAAACTATCAAACCGCTGCAAAATGCTAAAATACCGCTGCTGGTGAAGCCATTTAATGACCCGGAAGCACCCGGTACGATCATCCACGAAAACAGCGCAAACATTTTCATCAAGCCGGTAATTATACTAAAACATAACCAGGTATTGCTTTCGCTCTCGGCTAAAGACTACTCCTTTATTTCAGAAGATCATTTAAGTAACATTTTTAGAATGTTTGCCCAAAACCAGGTAAAAGTAAATATGATGCAAACATCCGCATTAAGCTTTTCTGTTTGTTTTGATTATAAAGAAGATCGTTTTAAAAAGCTTTTTGATGAATTAAGCGCAGGATTTAAAGTTAAATACAATAACAACCTTACATTAATTACAGTAAGGCATTACAGTGCAGATTGGTTAAATGAGCTAAAAGCCGGTAAAACAATATTGCTGGAGCAATTGAGCAGAAATACCATTCAGATGGCTGTTAAATAGGCCAATTGTTAAATTTTGCAATAAAAATGTTAAAGTACCGTGAATTTATCATTTTTAACAGGCAATGGGCTATATTAGCCGGGCATAGCAGGTTAAATTCTATTTTATGAGGTTTTTCAGATTCGTTTTTATTTTATCATTATTTCTTAGCCTATTTTATTTACCTGTTTCAGCACAAAACAATAGCGAGGTTTTAAACCAGCTGCTGGCCAAATCAGCAAAGGCTTATACCGACCTGCCGATAGAAAAGGTTTACCTCCACTTTGACAAACCCTATTACGCTGTTGGTGATACTATTTGGTTTAAAGCTTATGTAACTACCGGCATACACCAACCATCATTGATCAGCAAAATTGTATATGTCCATTTTTTGGCGCCACACGATTCACTGGTACAATCGTTAAAATTACAGGTAAAAAACGGTGTTACCTGGGGGCATATCGCGTTAAGTCAAAATTCATATAAAAAAGGTAATTACCGGATAGTAGCCTACACTAATTATATGAATAATTTGGGAGTGGCCTATTTTTTTAATAAAAGTATAACGTTGGGTGATGCTATTAATAACCCACTGTCTGCCCAGGTATCATTAAAGACTTCAGCTTCGGGTAAATCCAATAAAATATCTGCCGGTATTCTTTATAAGGATAACGAAGGAGTACCGATTTCAGAAAAGAGAGTTAGTTGGTCAGTGGAAAGAGATGACGAATCCATCGCCAAAGGAAAAGGTGTAACAGATAAAAATGGTTTTATTGATATCAGCTTTGTTAACACCAAAAATTTAAGCCTTGATTCCGCTAACCTTGTTACTCAAATAGAAAACAGGCAGCAAAAAATGATAACGAATTCATTTTCGTTAAAACCCATATCGCGGCCAAACGATATCCAGTTTTTCCCGGAAGGGGGCCAGTTGATAACCGGTGTACGCACAAAAATAGCTTTTAAAGCTATTAAACCTGATGGCTTAGGCATTGATGTGAAAGGCACAATTACCGACAATAACAACAATGTCGTCAACGAATTTTCTTCTACTCACCTGGGCATGGGTGCTTTTATTTTAGCGCCCGAAGACGGAAAAACTTATACGGCCCACGTAACTTACGCAGATGGAACAACAGCTAACCCGGTTTTCCCGAAAGTAGGAAGTGACGGGATCGCCTTGAGTGTTGACAATAGCAGTGCTGATAATTTAAATATTAAATTACAGGCGGATGAAGCTTTTTTGAAAGATTTCAAAGGCAAAACTTTCTTTATTATCGCAAAATCAAGCGGCGCAATTGCCTTTGCAGCTAAATTGCAGCTATTGGACGCTATTTATAATGCATCTATTCCAAAAAGTAAATTCCCTACAGGTATTGTTCAATTAACGCTTTTTACCGAAGACGGTGAGCCTGTTAGCGAACGCATTGCATTTATTCAACACAATGATCAGTTAAATCTTACAGTAAACAGCGACCACCCCGGTTATGAGACCAGGCAGTTGGCAAAGTTAAAAGTAACGGCAAAAAATAGCGGCCAGCCGGATGAAGGTAATTTTTCTGTTTCTGTAATCGATGAATCGAAGGTCCCATTTGATGAAGATGCTGAAACCACCATATTAACCAACCTGCTTTTAACTTCGGATATCAGCGGTTATATAGAGAAGCCGAATTATTACTTTAATCATTCCGATCAAAAAACAGCGGCCGATCTTGACATATTACTGCAAACACAGGGCTACCGCAGGTACTCTTATGATGATATTATCAATAACAAGCAAAGGCCCTTGGTTTTTGGCGTTGAAAAAGGCATCGATATTATTGGCACATTACGGTCGTCAAGCGGCATACCCGTTAACAGGGGAAATGTGCACATATCCATCCCTGATAAAAATTATTTCGCCAATACGATAACTAATGCGGATGGGCGATTTATATTCCCTAACCTGGTATTTCCCGATTCTGCAAAAGTGATGTTAAGCGCCCGTGATAATGTTCGCGCCAGCGACCTTGTACTTACGGTAGACGGCGAACCACGGCAATCCATCCCGATTAACTTTGCCGAGCCCGATGCCATAACCAATATTGATAGTGTGCTTAGCCCGTATTTAAAAAACAGCAAGATACAATTCAACAATTTACATATTTTAAAAGAGGTAGTTATAAAAGATAAAAGGATTGTAAAAACCGTAAGTCATAAAGACTATGGGAATTTAGCAAGCCTTAGCGACCAGCCTGATCATGTTATAAAAGCAGACCAACTGGAAGGATGCAATTCGCTGCTTGAATGTATTAAAACACTTGCCGCGGGCATGACCTTTGAAAATGAAAACTTTTATGTTTTCAGAGATTATTCACAGGGCAAAAAAGTGCCCACACAGGTATTTGTGAGAGGAATGCCTGTTGATGCGTCCTACCTGCAGAGTGTTGACCCTAAAACCGTTGAATCGATAGAAATATTTACAAAAGACGAAATGGGCCTTGTAAACAGCGCCTATAATTCTAATGGCGCCATTGTAGTTAACTTGCGCAAAGTGGAAACACAGAAAATAAGCTTCCAGGATCTTAAGCAACTGATAGGCAGCAGAAATGAATTGACCCTTTTACCCAAGGGATATGAGCCGGTTAAAACCTTTTACCTGCCCAGATATACCGGGCCGCGTACAAACCAGCCGGCGCAAATTGATACACGCAGCACGATTTACTGGAACCCGAATATAGTTACAGATAAAACCGGGAATGCGGACCTTGAATATTTTAATGCTGATGGAAAAGGAACATACCGCGTTACGGTAGAAGGATTAGACCAGGATGGAAATATTGGGCGGGCGGTTTACCGTTATGTGGTGAAATAATTTGCTGTAAAATTGAACGGGTGTAAAAGTTTTAGCGATATAACTACGCCTTAAATATTGATTTTAACCCGGTAATTATAAAACATTAAAACATCCCTGTATGAAACCCCCATTAACACCTTTTCATGTTGCTGTACCAGTTTACGATCTTGATGAAGCCAGAAAATTTTACAGGGAAGTTTTGGGTTGCAGCGAAGGCCGCAGTTCGGATATGTGGACAGATTTTAACCTATTCGGCCACCAGTTTGTGATCCATTTAAAACCCCGCCCTGCTGAAAAAACTGAACACCATTTTAACCCTGTTGATGGCCACGATGTACCGGTTCCGCATTATGGTGTGGTATTGGAGTGGGATGAATATAAGGAACTGGAAATACGGCTGCGCCGGCACCATGTAAAATTTGTAATTGAACCCTATATCCGCTTTAAAGGCTTGCCCGGAGAACAGGCAACCATGTTTTTCCTGGACCCATCTGGCAATGCGCTTGAATTTAAATCTTTTAAGGATTTAGGGCAGCTGTTTGCAACAACTTAACAATAGATTCCCGCAAAAAAGCCTCCGGAACTTAATCCAAAGGCTTCTAAAAAACATTTTTGACTTGAGACTTTCGACTCTTATCAATTACCCATTTCGGACAGGAATTTAATGCGCATCAGTTGTACTTCTTCACGGCTATAATCTTCGTTGCCCAATTCTGCAAGGGCATCGTCAATCGAATCTACTTCCGCGGTACGGAAATAATCAAATATTTCGTCCTGCTTATCCTCGTCAATCACTTCGTCGATATAATAGTTCAGGTTCAATTTTGTACCTGAATTGACAATGGTCTCCACTTCCTTTAAAATCTCATCGTAGGTAAGGCCTTTTGAGGCCGCAATGTCATCCAGGTTCAAATGCCTGTCGATGTTTTGGATGATAAATACTTTTAACGCCGATTTGTTGGCAGCGCTCTTGATCACCATATCTATTGGGCGGTCAATGTCATTATCCTCCACATATTTCTGGATCAGGTCGGTAAACGGCTTGCCAAATTTGAGAGCCTTCCCTGCCCCTACGCCCGAGATCTGTTTCAGTTCATCGGTAGTAATCGGGTAATGCGTACACATTTCTTCCAATGACGGATCCTGGAAGATAACAAACGGCGGCAATCCTTTTTGCTTAGCCAGTTTTTTACGCAGATCTTTCAGCATCTGCAATAACTCAGTATCTAAAGCACCACCGCCTTGTTTTGGGCCGTCCTCGCTGTCATCATCATCGGCAGCTTCAATCGGCCTGTTTAATACAAAACGAATGCTGTATGGGTTCTCTATAAACGAATTGCCCGTTTTAGTTAAACGCAGCAGACCATACTGGTCAATATCCTTTGATAAAAAGTTATTCAGGAGTGCCTGCCTCAACAGCGAATTCCACAAATTGCGGCCATCTTCTTTACCCGAGCCAAAATATTCCAGCTGGTCGTGCCCGTAGCTTTTTATCTGGGCATTGTCTTCACCCAGCAAAATGCTGATGATATACAGATCGTCAAATTTCTCACCAATCTGTTTGATCAGGCTTAATGCCTTGTGCAGGTGCAGTTCGCCGTCAAAATGTTCCTTATGGGCGCAGCAATTGTCGCACATGTTATTGCAGCCTGCTTCGTTAAAGTTTTCGCCAAAATAATGCAGCAGCTGTTTACGCCGGCACACACTTGACTCGGCATAGTCGATAACTTCTTTCAATATCTGGGTACCGATCTCACGTTCTGAAACCGGTTTATCCTTCATAAATTTCTGGAGCTTATCAATATCCTTTTCAGAATAAAAGGCCACACAAACCCCTTCTCCGCCATCACGGCCGGAGCGCCCGGTTTCCTGGTAATAGCCTTCCATGCTCTTGGGCACGTCATGATGAATTACATAGCGTACATCGGGTTTATCAATACCCATACCGAAGGCAATGGTAGCCACAATAACGTCTACATCCTCCATCAAAAACTTATCCTGCGTATCGGCACGTACTTTTGGGTCGAGGCCTGCATGATAAGGCAAAGCTTTTACACCGTTAAGTGATAGTACCTGGGCAACTTCTTCTACCTTTTTACGGCTAAGGCAATAAATAATGCCGGATTTGCCTGTATTCTGTTTAACAAACTTAACGATCTCTTTGATCACGTTACGTTTTGCCCTTACCTCGTAAAAAAGGTTGGAGCGGTTAAACGAAGATTTAAAGATGGTGGCATTGTTCATCTGCAGGTTTTTTTGAATATCCTGCTGAACTTTGGGTGTTGCCGTAGCTGTTAAAGCGATGATTGGAATATTGTCGCCAATGTTACTGATCACTTGTCGTATCTTCCTGTATTCGGGCCTGAAATCATGCCCCCACTCCGAAATACAATGCGCTTCATCAACTGCAACGAATGAAACATTGTTCAATCGTAAAAAATCAATATTTTCCTGTTTGGTTAATGACTCTGGCGCAACATATAATAATTTGGTTTTACCTCCCAGCACATCTTCCTTTACTTTTGTAATATCAGCTTTTGTTAATGATGAATTTAAAAAATGGGCAATACTATCTGAGCCGCCGAAGGCTCTTAACTGGTCAACCTGGTTTTTCATTAAAGCGATCAGGGGCGAGATCACTATGGCAGTACCTTCACTCATCAGGGCAGGCAATTGATAGCACATGGACTTGCCGCCACCGGTGGGCATTATCACAAATGTATCGTTACCCGCCAGTATATTGGTTATTATCGCTTCCTGCTCTCCCTTAAAATTATCGAACCCAAAAAAATTCTGGAGGTTATCAAAAAGAGACTTCTTAGTTTCTAGCATTCTTTACTTATTCTTGAATTATTTTAAAAGTTTAAAGTAACAAAAATTTATCAATAAACGATGGAATTACTTTAAAATTTTATAAAAAAATGATTAAGGGAATAAAAACAATTTGTTTATTTATACATTTAAACAACAGAGTTTTGGCTTTTTGTTTATTTAATTTTATTTAATACTGATATTACAAATTATTATACATTTTTGCCGCACATTTACCAAATAAACTATCTGGAGCCTGGAGCCGTAAAAAAGTCGGGAAAAAAGCTCGGTATAGCTTCATTATTGTTACCATATTTTTTAATAATGAAAACTGTTTAACAACTTATGAATAAAAACTACTACGCCATTATCATGGCAGGCGGAATCGGGAGCCGCTTCTGGCCCATCAGCCGCACTTCTCACCCCAAACAATTTATTGATATTTTAGGAACCGGGAAAACATTAATACAAAACACCTATGATCGTTTTTTAAAAATATGCCCCAAAGAAAATATTTACGTTGTTACCAATGAAATTTATACGGACCTGGTAAAAAAACAATTGCCTGATATGGGCGACGACCAGATCCTGACAGAACCGGTAATGCGTAATACAGCGCCTTGCATCGCCTATGGATCCTTTAGAATTGAAAGCATGAATCCTGACGCAGCAATTGTCGTAGCCCCCTCAGATCATTTGATTTTAGACGAAGCCGCTTTTGTAAGCGCCATCGAAAAATCCCTTAAGGTAGCTACTGAAAACAATTGCCTGATAACGCTGGGTATTAAACCTTCAAGGCCAGACACCGGGTACGGGTACATTCAATATACCGATAACAGCCTCGAAAATGATTTTTACAAGGTAAAGACCTTTACCGAAAAGCCCACGCTGGAAATAGCCAAAACCTTTTTGCAAAGCGGCGATTTCCTTTGGAATGCTGGTATATTTGTATGGTCGGCCAGGGCTATTGTACATGCATTTAACCAATACCTGCCCGATATGCACGAAATATTTGCGGATTCACGGCCGGTTTACAACACCCCCGAGGAAAGAAATCATATTCACAAAACCTACCAGCAATGCACCAACATATCCATTGACTATGGCATAATGGAAAAGGCCAACAATGTTTATGTTCTGCCTTCGGAATTTGGCTGGAGCGACCTGGGTACCTGGGCATCCATTTATGATCTGGCAGAAAAAGATTATGTCGGAAACGCAGTTATCCCTGCTGAAAAGGTAATCATGTACGATTCATCCAATTGTATGGTGAATGTACCTGGCGAAAAGTTGGTTATTTTACAGGGCCTGCATGATTTTATTGTGGTTGAAGCCAACAATACGCTGCTGATTTGCCCCCGCGACCAGGAACAAAATGTTAAAAAAGTGGTTGCCGACGTAAAACAACAGTTCGGAACAAAGTATATTTAGGTTAGAGATCAGAGACTAGAGATTGGAGATTAGGCCGAAATAATTCGGTTAATTTTTCTAATCTCTAATCTCTAATCTCTAATCTCTAATCTCCAACCTCTGATCACTACCCTATTCGCTCCGTAAACTTTTAACCGGGTTGGCCAAAGCTGCTTTTATCGCCTGAAAACTCATGGTTATAAAAGCGATGGTTATTGCTGTTACTCCGGCAATTGCAAACACCCACCATTGTATAGTGATGCGGTATGCGTAATCCTGAAGCCATTTATACATGGCAAACCAGGCGACCGGGGTAGCTATGATCAATGAGATTACTACCAGGATCAGGAAGTCTTTTGAGAGCATTGCTGTTATATTGGAAACACTAGCGCCAAGCACCTTGCGAATACCTATTTCCTTAATTTTTACCTGGGCTGTATACGTTGCAAGGCCAAATAAACCAAGGCAAGAGATCAATATGGCAATAGCCGCAAAGGCGCTGAAAAGCGTTCCGGAGCGCTGGTCGGTTTTGTAAAGGTTGTTATAATCATCATCCAAAAACTTATATTCAAACGGGAAGGCCGGGTTATATTGTTTCCAAATTTTTGCGGCGGCAGCAATGGCTTTAGAAGCGTCTTTACCTGTTGTGCGGATAGATATCCGCCAGTTGTTGCCGGGTTGATAAGCAAAGATGGCCGGCTCAATCTTTTGTTTCAATGAAGCAAAATGAAAATCGCGCACCACCCCTATTATTGTCCCGTTAATGTCATGCAGTTTAAATCGTTTACCAACCGGGTTTGTTATCCCCGTGGCGCGTACGGCGGTTTCGTTTAAAATAAAGTGTGCCGAATCTGTTTTATACCCGGCAAACCCTTTTCCGGCAGCCATCTTCACTTTAAAAACATCCAGGTAGTATTTATCGATATACATCGGATGGATCAGGAATAACGAATTAGGGTCCTTGCCATCCCAATCTGTATCGCCCGTATTATTGCCAATATTTACGATATTATCACTGGAACTGGTGACCCCATATACCCCTGGCCGGTTAAGCAATTCAGTGCGTACACCCTCATAATTCTTTTGCATATCACGCATCCCGAATGAAAATACATAAGATTTATCATACCCCAATTCCTTTTCCCTGATGTATTTTAATTGGCTGTTGATGATGATAGTACCGATGATCAAGCCGATGGAAAAGATAAATTGGGTAACCACCAGTATTTTCCGGAAAGCTACATTACCAACCCCTAATGATATTTTGCCCTTTAAGGCGCTGATGGGTTTAAATGATGACAATAGTAAAGCAGGATAAATACTTGAAGCGGTTAATGTTGCTAAAACAGTAAGCCCTATAACTTTCCATACGCCGGCATCAAATAAGTTAAACTGCATTTGTTTGCCCGAAACAGTATTGTATAACGGCATCAGGATTTCAATGGCCGCAAATGCCAATACCAGGGCCATTGAAAAAAACAAGACCGTTTCGATAACAAACTGTGCAAAAAGTTGCTTTTTTTCCGCGCCGATTATTTTGCGGATGCTTACTTCTTTTGAACGCAGCATGGCACGGGCCGTTGACAGGTTTACATAATTGATACAGGCTATCAGCAATATAAATACTGCCACAATCAAAAATATCCTTACGGTTTGCATGCCCGAGGCACTACCATCCGGATTGTACAAATGGATTTGCGTAAAAGGCTGCATCTGGTATTTAACCTTGGCGGCATCAGGACCTGGCTGATGCCGCACATGTATTTTTGTTAATTTATCAGCCACTGCCTGCGTGGAGGTACCGGGTTGAAGCAATAAAAAAGTGCTGGTGTAATAATTGCCCCAATCTTCATCCATTGATTTCCAGTAATCAGTACGGCTGTATTGTTTTTTTCTAACATCGATAGAAAAAAGCATATCGAACTTGATAGAGGAATTTTCGGGCGGATCAGCCATTAAACCGGCAACAATGTAATTATCTTTATTGTCGCCCAACAAAGCTTTGCCCATCGGGTCGGCATCACCAAAAAAACGTTTTGCGGTGCTTTCTGTTATGATAATTGATTTATCGTTCGGGAAAGGTGCATTAATATTCCCTTTTAATAGTTTAAAATCGAACACCTTAAAAAAAGAAGGGTCGACATACCAATTGCCATTCTCGCCTGTACTTAACAGCCTTTCCTTGTATCTGAATACCGAATAATTAAAATTGTATATAATCCTTACTGCATTTTTCACTCCCGGCACTTCCTTAAGCGCGTAGGTAGCTACCGGGCCTTGCACGCCGGCCCATAATTGTTTGCTGCTCCCCGTACCAATCTGGGCATCCATCTGGTAAAGGTGTTCCGCACGGGTATTGAACCTGTCAAAACTTAGCTCATCATTTACCCACAAAAGGATAAGCAAGCCAACAGTGAGCCCTAATGTAAGGCCTGTGATGTTGATAGCGGAGTAAAATTTGTTGTTTAAAATATTACGCCAGGCGGTTTTAAAATAGTTTTTTATCATGTTGACTAATTATGGAATTAGTGATTTATTGAATTGATATACATTCATCTATGCTATTTATTTTACTGCAAACTGCTACTGCCTACTCGCTCCTTAGGCTCTTTACCGGGTTTACCAGCACCGCTTTGGCGGACTGAAAGCTTACCGTCAATAACGCTATGGCAATCGCCATGACTCCGGAAAGGGCGAACACCCACCATTCAATGCTGGTACGGTATGTATAGGCCTGCAGCCATTTATACATGGCGTACCAGGCTATCGGTGTAGCAATCAAAAGCGCGATGAACACCAATATCAAAAATTCTCTTGATAACAGGGTGAACAGGGAAGCAGCACTGGCGCCAAGCACTTTACGGATGCCAATTTCTTTAACACGCTGTTCCGCAGTGAACATGGCTAAGCCTAATAAACCCAGGCAAGAAATAAATATCGCGATGAATGCAAAAACATTGGATAACCTGCCGACAACCTGCTCATTATTATATAACTTTTGGTATTCCTCGTCAGAAAAGGCGTACGTAAAAGTAAAATCAGGATTTAACTCTTTACAAAGCTTTTCAATACTGGCTAATGCTTGTTTGGTTTGCCCGGGGTGGGTACGTACCAAAATATTTCCGTAATCCTCGTTCTCACGCAGTCTTACTATCAGCGGGTAAATGGGCTCGTGGAGAGAGTTAAAATGAAAATCTTTTAATATGCCTACTATTTTGCCTTTTTTCCCCCACATGGTTAAGGGCTTTCCAACAGGATTTTTGTACCCAATCCGGCTTAAGGCGGCTTCGTTGATCAGGTAGTTGGAGGTATCAGTTACATAATCGCGCGAGTAATCCCTCCCATCGGTCATTTTGAGCTTGAGTGCCGATACAAAATCATATCCTACCGATACCTGTGTAAATTCAACATTCAGGTTTGGGTCCTTACCGTCCCACTGCACCCCGCCCGTGCTGGAACCGAAATTAGTGGGCGTCATACTCATACGTGTTACCTGTTGAATACCGGGCATTTTCAACGCCTCATTCTTGAAAATTTTGTATTTGGCAGTAAGGTCCCCTTCCAGGGGGATATAAATGAGGTTCTCGCGGTCGTAACCAAGATCTTTAGTCTGGATATAATTTACCTGCTTTGAAACAACGATAGTGCCGATGATCAGGAAAACCGAAAGACCAAACTGTACCACAACCAAAACTTTGCGAAACAGGGCCGAACCCGTACTAAGCTTTGCTGCGCCTTTAAGAACGGTAACCGGGTTAAATGATGATAAAAACAAAGCAGGGTAACTCCCTGATATGAATCCTGTTATAAACGTTAGCCCGAACAACCACAACCAAAAGGTAAGGTGACCAAAAGGATATGAAATTTGTTTTTGTGTAACTGAATTAAAAACCGGCAGCAGGATGATGACAAGGGCGATGGATATAACTACGGCCAGAAAAGTCAACAAGATCGCTTCGCCCATAAATTGCCTTATCAAAACTCCCCGGACCGCGCCTACCACTTTACGAACACCAATCTCCCTGGCCCTTTTTACTGAACGTGCCGTAGTTAAGTTCATGAAATTGATACAGGCGATCAGGATGATAAAGGCCGCTACTATGCTGAAAAGATGTACATACTCAATACGGCCACCGTCGGGTTTTCCGTTGGTGAAATGGCTATAGAGATACACATCGCTGAATTTTTGCATGCCCAGCTCTTCCCGGAAAGCTTTACTTTGTTCTTTATTATATTTATCCAGGAATCGGGATATTTTTTTGTCAACCAATGCCGGATTTGCATCAGCCCTCAGCATGATATAGGCCCCCGGGCCGTTGTTGCCCCACTGTTTTGCCCAGTCGTTCTCTTTTAAAAAACTATCCCAATTTACCAGGTATTCGAATTTGAGTGACGAATTTTCGGGCAGATCTTCAAATACAGCCGTTACCGTAAAATTTGTTTTATTGTTATACCTGATGATTTTGCCGATAGCATCATGCGGGCTTCCGAAAAATTCACCGGCCATTTTCCTGGAGATGGCTACGCCGGCCGGACTGTTTAAAGCCGTTTTCGCATTGCCTTCTAACAAAGGATAGCTAAACATCTTAAAAAAGTCAGAATCAGCCGCATTCCCTTTCAGTTTCAATATCTTATTGCCTACCCTGAAAGTATTATCGCCATTAAAACCGTAGTTGGTGGCATATTTTATTTCGGGGATAACTTTTTTCATTTCATTGGCCAACACCCCTGGAACACTATATTGCCCAACTACTTTCCCGTCGTAGTACTGCCTTTCAAATACGGTGTATAAAGATGGGCCGTTGGCATGAAATGCATCAACGTTCAACTCATTTTGCACCCACAATAAAATAAGGATACTACAGGCCATCCCAAGGGCCAGGCCAAGTATGTTAATGGTCGAAAAAAACTTATTTTTCCATAAGTTTCGCCAGGCTATTTTCAAGTAGTTTTTTATCATGTTAACTAATTATTGGATTAGCGATTTAGTGAATTAATGATTTGGTCGTTGGGTCATTAGCTGTGCGACATTGGGTCATTAGTCATTGTGTACGGATGCTGCAACCAATGACCCAATGACTTTCCCCTTACTCGCTTCTTAAACTCTTCACCGGGTTCATCAAAGCTGCTTTCAGGGCCTGGATGCCCACTGTTATCCAGGCTACAATTAACGATGCTGCACCTGCCGCAATAAAGACCCACCAATGGATAGAAATGCGATAGGCGAAGTCCTGTAGCCATTTGTACGACATATACCAGGCAATTGGTGATGAAATAACAGCAGCCAGCATCACCATCCACAAAAAATCTTTGGAGAGCAGCATGATGATGGTGGACACGTTTGCGCCAAGGACTTTGCGGATGCCGATCTCTTTAGTGCGTTGCAAAACGGCATAGGCAGTAACAGCGAACAAACCCAGGCAGGCCAGCAAAATAGCTATTATTGAGAAGGTTGTAAACACCCTGGCTGTGCGTTGTTCGCTGCGGTAGAGGGCATCGTAATCTTCGTCCAAAAACTTATATTCAAAAGGGCGGTATGGAACGCGGTCTTTCCATATTTTTTGTATAGCCTGCAGTGCAGAAGGTGTATTATTTCCGGCAACCCTTACAAACATGGCCTGTGTTTGTTCATGATCCAAAAAAATCAGTAAGGGGCCTATGGCATCATGGAACGATTTAAAATTAAAATCTTTAACAACAGCCTTAATTCTCCCGGGGAAGTTCTTCGAAATCTCTTTCCCTATGGCCTGCTCCGGGGTCCAGCCTAACGCCCGTGCAGCCGATTCATTCAGCATAAATGAATAGCGATAGTTTTTGTACTTATTGGCGGTATCCATTTGCAGCAGATCAGTACGGTTAAAATCGGTTCCGGCAACAATCTTCAGCTGCATGGTTTTTATAAAATCCTCGTCCATAGGCAGTGCATTCACAGTTAAATTTTTACCGTCCTTGGTGTGTATAGCATCCCCCCACTGCACATCAACCGGTTCGTTGTTTGCTGCCGCGACACTTTCTACACCAGGGATATTACCGATCACTTTTTTTATCGCATCAACTTGTGGAACCGTTTTATAATCGACCGGCAAAACTATTACGTTACTTTTATTGTAACCCAGGTCTTTGGTGCGGATATAGGATAGTTGTTGTAAGATGACCACCGTAGTAATGACCAGGAAGATGGAAATAACAAACTGGAAAATAATGAGCGAGCGGCGTACCCCCTGACCTGACGTAAATGAAAAACCCGATTTTAATATTTTTGCCAGTTTTATATTTGATAATAATAAGGCAGGATACGCGCCGGCCAAAAAACCAATAACGATCCCTAATATAGCAAGGCAAACCAGTATCGCGGGATCAAGCAAGGCAGTAAAATTAAACTGCTTACCAGAGATCTGGTTAAAAAATGGCAACAGGAGGAAAGATACCCCTATTGCAAACAGCAGCGCAATGGCAGTTACCAGCATCGACTCGCCAATAAATTGCTTAAAAAGCTGTTGTTTGGCTGCGCCCAGCACTTTGCGGATGCCAATTTCAGCCCCGCGGCCTGCTGATTGCGCGATGGACAGGTTTACATAGTTTACGCCGGCAATAACCAGGATAAGCACAGCCACCACCACCAGGATGTAAATATACATCATACTGCCCCCGGGTTCCAGCCCATCTGGAATGTTGGAGTGTAGATGAACGCTGGTGAGCGGCTCGATACTAAAGGTTAAATGCTGGCTACCGGTTACTTTTAACTCGTCCCTGTCAACCTTTTGCATATATGCTGTAATTTGCTTTTGCAGGGGTGCGATATCGTCTTTGCTTTTGAGCAGCAGGTAGGTTAAATAATTAGCGCTGTCATATGCTTCGGTCTTAGCGGCATCCAAAACACTAAACGGGACAACAAAATCAAACCGGATCTGTGAATTTGAGGGCGAATCAGCAGCAAGCGCCGAAACGACATAATTTTTATCCCCCACTTTTAAGATCTTCCCGATAGGATTCTCCGGCCCAAAATATTTTTGCGCCGCCGTTTGGGTGATAATTATTTTTTCATTTGTATTTAACGCGGTAACCGGATCGCCATTGAGCAGCTTAAAAGAAAAGAGCTTAAACAAAGATGGCTCAGCATACAGGAAGTTCTTTTCCTCGAATAATTGATTTTTATAGCCAATTATCCTTGTTCTTTTAAAGATCCTCACAAAATCAACCACCTGCGGGAACTCGCGTTTAAATTGAGGGCCAACCTTGGTGCCCGTCATAGCAACTTTCTGCGATTCGCCGCCGAAATTATAATCCATTGTAACCCGCACTATTTTATCAGCGTTCTGGTTAAATCGATCGTAACTTAATTCGTGTTTGATATAAACACCGATCAACAGGCAGCTAACGATCCCCGCGGTTAAGCCAATGATGTTGATAAACGCATATAACCTGTTTTTCTTCAGGTTACGCCAGGCGATTTTGAAATAGTTTTTTATCATGGTGACTAATTATTGAATTAGTGAATTATTGAATTAGTGAATTGCTCATGGGGTCACTTGTTGTTGGGGCTCGGACGCCGCAACAATGACTCAATGACCTACCCATCACTCGCTCCTTAAACTTGTAACAGGGTTGCTTAGCGCAGCCTTAAGGGCCTGCCAGCTAACAGTGATGAGGCAAATAGTTAAACTTAAAATAAGGGTGACTACAAATACCCAAAGGCTGATAGTGGTGTGATAGGTAAACTGAGTCATCCAATGGTGAATATAAAACATGGTTAAAACAGAGCCTATGGCAAATGAAACACCAATTAACCAAACAAACTCCCGCGAAAGATTAAACCACAGGTTGCCTGTTGTAGCGCCTAATACCTTCCGGATTCCGATCTCTTTTTTACGCTGCTCCGCCGAGAATGAGGCGAGGCCGAAAAGCCCCAAACAGGATATGACAATAGCAAGGCAGGTAAAACAAATTGACATATTGCCTAATAGCCTTTCATTATTAAACTTGTTATTATATTTCTCGTCGGTAAAGTGGTATTCGAAAGGATAATCAGGGTTGTATTTTTTGTAGATACTCCTTATAATATCGAGACTCGCGGATACTGGTTTTGCTGGATTTAGCCTTAGGCTGATATTACCTGTCCATCCTTTTATAAAGCCGATTATGGCTGGTTTAACCGGGTCATAAGGCGAACCCCATACAAAATTCTCTATCACGCCAACTACTTTGCAGTTATGATCCTGGTATTTTACCAGCTGGCCCAATGGTTCTTTAAAACGCATCATTTTTACAGCGGCCTCGTTGAGTATAATAGCGGCTGTATCAGAGGGGTATTCGGGCGAGAAATCGCGCCCTTCAGTTAACTTTACGCCATAGGTTTTCACAAAATGATAAGTAACCGCCATCTGGTCAATCGGGATCTTATCCTCACCCGGCAGTTGCCCTTGCCATGTAATGCCCCATGAACTACTGCCGTTATTTACAATACTCATTGATGTAAGCGCACCGTCGGTTATGGCGCCGGCACTGATCGCCTCGCGACGAAAATCTTCAAATCGGGTATCCATTGCCCCTTCGACAGGCATATCAACCAAGCCAAAACGATCATATCCAATCGGCTCATCTTTTATATAGTTGATCTGCTTGTAGATGAATATACTTGATAAAATAAGGCATATTGCAAAAGTAAACTGCAATATCACCAATATTTTGCGCGGCGTTACAGTCGACTTTGAATTACTCAATTGTCCCTTAAGCACCAAAACCGGGCTAAACGATGAGAGAAATAACGCAGGGTAACTGCCCGCAACCAAACCGGTAAACGCAGTTACACCCAGGGCGGAGAGCCATGCATACAAATTACCGTAAGGTACCTGAAGTTTAATATTTATGAAGTTGCCGAAAACCGGAATCAGCAGCCAGATGAACAAAAGGGAGAACAAAAATGAAATAAAGGCCATCAATAACGATTCCCCCATGAATTGCGCTATCAGTGAAAAGCGAGCAGCACCGATCGCTTTGCGGACTCCAACCTCCCTTGCCCTACGTTCGGAGCGGGCCGTTGAAAGGTTCATGAAATTAATACAGGCGATTATTAATATACCGATAGCGAGCCATAAAAACAGCTCCACAGATCCCACCCGACCACCGGCATTTACACCGTTTTTGAAATCACCATAAAGGTGAAATTTGGCAAACGGATAAAGAAAAATAGTATTCTCCTTGTTATCGGGGTTGTAACGGGCAATTATATTTTTTAGCTTACTATCAACATTCATAGCTGAAGTGCCTGGCTTTAACATCACAAACGTTTTAAATGAATAGTTACCCCATCCGGAGGTTTTTATCCAATTTTGCTCAGCTGAGATCTGGTCCCAATTAATAAGTGCCTTAAAGTTAAACGATGAATTTGCCGGGTTATCTTTAATAACACCGCTAACTCTTAAAGGAAACTTTTGATCTAATTTAACCACCTGCCCTACAGGGTTGATATTGCCGAAGATTGCTTTAGCCGCCGATTCTGTCAGTACAATGGATGAAAGATCGGACAGCGCGTCTTTTTTATTGCCATAAATAAAATCCACCGTAAACATTTGCAAAAATGAAGGGTCGGCCGCCATTGTATTTACTTTGAGACCCTGGTTTTTGTAATTTACCAGCCTGTCATAGGGCCAGGTTGCACGCGTAATTCTATCTATTTCGGGAAAATCCTTTATCATGGCCGGCGCCAGCGGAACAGGTGTAGCATCACCGGTTAGTATCTCGCCATTGCTGGGCTGATTGCGCATGACCCGGTAAAGGCGATCAGAATTGGTATTAAATTTGTCGAAACTAAACTCATTGTAAACATAAATGAGCAGTATAAAACTCACTGCCATACCTATAGCCAGGCCACCGATGTTAATGATACTGTAAAGACGGTTCTTACCTAGGTTCCGCCAAGCGATCTTTAGGTAGTTTTTCAGCATGATATTCCGATTTAAAGCAATTTCCTATTTAAATCTATAGACCACTTTTTATGCAAAACAGTTGCACAGAATCTTAAAAATATTCGCCTCATAATAAATCCATCTGTAAAGCAGAAGGACTTTTAACCTTGTTTAAAAGCTACCGGGTTAGGGGGCATCACTCGCTCCTCAAACTATCCACCGGATTTGCCATCGCTGCCCTTACAGCATGATAGCTAACCGTTACTACCGCCGTTAAAATTGCCACAAAACCGGCCGCGGCAAACATCCACCACGATATGGAAATACGATAGGCAAAATTTTGCAGCCAGTTACGCATGGCCCACCAGGCAATTGGCGAAGCTATCGCGATGGCGAGGAAAACCAGCTTTAAAAAATCTTTCGACAACAAACTATTAATGGAGTTTACACTGGCGCCCAATACTTTGCGGATACCAATTTCTTTTGTGCGCTGCTCAATAGTAAACGCCGCGAGGCCAAACAAACCCAGGGCAGCTAAAATGATAGTGACATAAGTAAATACCCCGAAGATAGATGCCAGCCGGTCTTCTGCTTTGTATTGGGCGTTAAAAGCATCATCCATAAAAGTATAATCAAAAGGTGTATCCTGGTCGTATTTTTTATAGATGGCCTGCATTTTACCCAACAGGGTTGGAAGATTAGTATGGGGACTGATCCTGGCGAACAGGTTACAGCCAAATTTCATGAAATAGCTATCGGTATCCTTTAAAACAACCAGCGACAAAGGCTTTACAGCATAAGCCATTGTGGTAAAGTTGAAGTTTTTTAATACGCCGCTAACTGTTATTTTTTGATCGCCTGATTTAAGAACACTGCCTACCGGGTTAGCCGGAAGGTGTAACTCCGCAATTGTTTCTTCGTTAATAATAGTTTTATTACGGCTGGCCAGCTCCGCATTTGGGGCCGGGGGATACTTCCATTTTAAACCGAGAGCTGCCATAAAGTTTTCGTCCGCAACAATAGCCGCAGCGCCCACGCTCTCCCCTTTGGTTTTTCCATCAAAAAAATTCATGTTGTAGCTCTTAAACATGGCATAATTTGAAGTAGCCACATTGCTTACCCCGGCTAATGATTGAATTTCCTGTTTTAACGTACTGTACTTTTTTCCAACGCTATTGCCTATAGGAATCATCACCACATTATCTTTATTTATACCAGTATCGGCATGCCTGAAATAAGATACCTGTCGGTCAATAACTATCCCGCAAACAATAAGCCCGATGGATATGGCAAATTGCAGGGTGGTAAATACCTTACGCACCGTAACACCACCTGCCTGTTTGCTCATTTTCCCCTTAAGGGTAATAACAGGTTTAAATGCAGAGAGTACCATTGACGGGTAAAACCCTGCTATTAAAATAGTTATAATCAATAAACTAAACAAAAGAATGAGCACCGTAGGGCTGTATAAAAACGAGTTATCGATTTTTAACTGAATGATGCTTAAAAACCACGGAGTAATTAAATAGCATAAAAGGTACCCGAGTACAAACGATATACAGGTAAATACAGCCGACTCCACATAAAATTGGGTGGCAATGGTTTTGCGGCTTGCACCGGACACTTTACGCACGCCAACTTCCTTTGCCCTTAATGTCGCCCGTGCTGTTGAAAGGCTCATATAATTTACCAGCGCCAGCAATAAGATGAGCACAGCCACTAATGGGAATATTTTAAGGTACCTGATATTCGATTGATCACCGAAGTTGTTTTTTAAATGAGAATCAACCAAGGCGTTGAACGAGAACTTTATATTATCGAAGTCTTTTTCCTTTTTAGCCAACCTGTCCATCCCCCGGGCCAGCTTGGCGGTATCTGCAGCATTTTTAAGCAGTAGGTAGAGGCCAAATGCACCGTAGCTGATATGCTTATCGCCGGTATACCTTGACGCTTCTTTCATCGCAAGTAAACTGGCGTTACTGGCTACAAAATTAAAATCAATCGATGAGTTTGATGGGGCGTTTTCTGCTACGCCGGTAACCTGATAGGTATAAGTGCTATCAGTTTTTATCATAATGGTTTTGCCAACCGGGTTTCCGCCGCCAAAATACTTTTTGGCGATATCCCTTGATAAAACTACAGTGAATGGTCGTTTAAGTACATCGTTAACCGAACCAGATAACAGCTTAAAGGAGAAAAAGTTAAAAAAACCAGGATCAGTAAACAAAAGTTTATCCTCAATGAACTTTTTGCCGGGCGAAGACGGATCATTCACCACCACAGGATTTTGGTTGAAATAAGCAAGCGTGCGCATATAAGCTTTTACCGTGGGCTGTGATTGCTGGATAAGCGGCCCGGCAGCGTAACTCATGTACTGCATATTCATGATAGTGCTGCCTTGTTTTATTTGGCCCTGCGGCATATATATCAGGTCAGCATTTTTATGAAAACGATCATAGCTCATTTCGTGGGCAACATACATCATAATCATCATACAAACTGCCAGCCCGACTCCGAGGCCAGTAATATTGATCAGGCTAAATAACTTTTGCTTGGTCAGGTTTCGCCAGGCGATTTTCAGGTAGTTGAATATCATGGTTTGGTTTATTGGTTCAATTGTTCATTGGTTCATTGGTATCTATCATTTGGTCATTGCTTTTTTCATAATCTCTTGTCTCTATTCTCTAATCACTCGGAACGGAGGCTTTTCACCGGGTTAGCAAGTGCTGCTTTTACAGATTGAAACACAATAGTTGCGCAGGCGATGATTAATGCACCCAGTCCGGCAGAAACAAGCACCCACCAGCCCATGCTAATGCGGTAAGGGTAATCCTCGAGCCATTTGTTCATCGCATACCATGCTAGCGGCGAGGCGATAACAATGGCGATGAACACAAGCTTTAAAAAATTCGTCATTAAAACAACACTAATATTAGCAATACTGGCTCCCAATACCTTGCGCACGCCGATTTCCTTTACCCGTTGTTCAATAGATAATGTGGCCAGCCCGAATAAGCCCAGACAGGAAATAAGTATGGAGATGGCCGCAGCTATCGTGATGATCTGTTTCCATTTATTTACACTATCATATTGATCTGCCAGTTCATCTGTTAAAAAGTTGTATTGAATCGGAGCATCGGCTATCAGTTTTTTGTATTCATGCTGTATAGCCTCAATTGCTTTAACTTTTTGATTGGGGTCGATTTTAACCAGCACATCGCCATAAGTTGGTTTTGGGAGTTGCTCGATCACCAGCGGGTTTATTTTGGAATTTAGCGATGCGCTGTGAAAATCATGAACGAGCCCGATGACTGTAAGTTCCTGTTTACCTTGTTTTATCGTCTTGCCCAAAGGACTATCCTGCCAGCCGGCTGCCTTTACAAACGCTTGATTAACTAAAACTTCGGTAGTATCGCCAGCCATATTGTAAAAACCATGCCCCTGTATTACAGGGATATTCAATTCGTTTAAAAACTCATTGTCAATACCCAAAAATGACGTACTGGTTAGTTTTTTATCGCCAACTTCAAAAAGATCTGCATAAACTGAAGTAAATGACGCCATCTGCCCCGAAATACTTTTTATAAACGGATATTTAGACAAATCGCTTTTAAAGGCGGGAAAATCATGAGGCAACTGCAGGTCAACAATATCCTGTGGCTTATAACCAAGGTCGGAGTTTACCAGGTAATTAAATTGTTTCAGCATCACGATGGTGCCGATGGCTAAAAAAACAGCAATTATAAATTGCACAACCACCAGGCTTTTTCCAAAATAATTGTGGCCATTGATCTTTAATTTCCCGTAAAGTGTTTGTACCGGATTAAAGCCTGATAGAACCATTGCCGGGTAAAAGCCTGCTAAAAAGGTATTAACAAGTATCAGTGCGACAAAAATAACTGCCGATTGCCAGGTTAAAAGATAGCCGGCCTGCAGATTTTTATTGGCCAGTTCATTAAATTCGGGCAAACAAATCACCAATATTACCAGTGAAATTAATGATGCAATCAAGGTTAGCAGGAACGACTCGCCCATAAATTGAACGATGAGCTGCGCGCGCGAACTGCCGTTAACCTTACGTATGCCTATCTCTTTAGCACGGCGTAACGAACGCGAGAGCGTTAAATTAATAAAATTGATACAGGCGATAAACAGGATAAAGGCAGCTATGCCACCTAAAATAAGCGAATAATCAACCTTGTTTGACGGCCTCAGGCCGTTTCCGGTACCGTATTCACCTAAATGCACTTTGTAATATGGTTCCAAATTAAATCGGACACTTAATTTCTGCCCGAATTGCTTTTTGTATTCGGCCAATTTTTTGCCCGCATCCTGGTTGAAAATAACATTCATTTTTCGCTCAACGTCCCGTGGGTTAACCCCTGGCCTTACATACACAAACGTGTTTAAAAACATACTGAACCAATCATCCGTTGTATACGATTTGGGTAAGGAGGGTTCGATCGGCATCAGCAAACTAAAATGTACTGTTGAATTTTGCGGGACGTTTTTTGCGACCCCGGTGATAATAAAAGGTGAGAACTTGCCACTAACGTTTATCTGTAATGTTTTACCAACAGCATCAGTACTGCCAAAATATTTTTTTGCTATTGCTTCAGTAATTACCAAATCATTGGGGTCATTTAATACCGATCCCGATTTTCCACTGATCAGCGGAAATGAAAATATTTTAAAGATACTTTTATCAGCATATAAAATTGGCTCGCTAATCACGTTGCCGCCTTTTTTTACCAGAACACTTCCGCCACCGTTAATCCGGCAAAACTCATTTATTTCGGGTATTTCCTGTTTAAAGGTTATGCCTTCTACACCTCCTGTAAATCCGTTTTTATAAGTGGCGCCATCCGGCGAGCGCCCGTCCTGAACAACCCGGTAAATAGAGGCTCCATTGGTATTAAAGCGGTCGAAACTGACTTCGTCTTTTATGTACAGCGTAATCAGCATAACACAGGCCAGGCCAATGCTCAGCCCAAATATGTTTATCAATGTATAGGTTTTGTTCCTGTACATATTGATAAATGCGGATTTTAAATAGTTTTTTATCATGACAGCTAATTAGTGAATTATTGAATTATTCAAAAGTAATTTTGTCTCGCGGCATAGGGTTATCAAGTCTTTTTTTCCTAATCTGCGGTCTCCAATCTCCGATAAACTAACCTACTCACTTCTCAGGCTTTTAACCGGGTTTGCCATTGCAGCTTTTATCGTTTGGATGCTTACCGTCAGCACAGCAATTAGTATTACAATAACACCCGCTAAAATAAAAACCCAGGCGTTAATGGTTATCCGGTAGGCAAAATCCTGCAGCCATTTGTTCATAAGCCACCAGGCTAACGGGGTTGAGACAACAACGGAAGCAAATACCAGCTTTACAAAATCAGCGGATAATGTGGCTGCAATATTGTTCACACCGGCACCTAATACCTTACGAATACCTATTTCTTTCACTCGTTGTTTAGCAGCGTAAGCCGATAAGCCAAACAGGCCCAGGCAAGCCAGGGCAATGGCTACGCCAGAAAATATATTTAACACTGCACCCAGCCGCATTTCAGAATTATAGAGTTTATTAAAATCTTCATCAAGAAAATGGAATTCAAATGGCCTGTCGGGTACAAGTGTTTTCCATTTTGATCCGAGAAATGATATGGTTTGCCGGATATGATCGCCGCTTATTTTTATGAGCAGTTGGCGGCTCCTGTTTTCGGGAAACAGTACCAGGGGTTTTATCGGGTTATGAAGGGATTCGAAATTAAAGTCCTTTACAACCGCCTTTACATAACCCGGTCGTGAGGCGTCAAGGAACATTTTTTGGCCTATGGCCCGCTCAGGTGTCCAGCCCAGTTCTTTTGCGGCCGACTCATTTATAATAAAATGATAGGTGTTCTGGCTTCCATCTTTGTTCGAAACGTCTTTTATATCCTGTTGATTAAGGTCAGCCCCGGCAATAATATGCAGGCCGGTTGTTTTTATAAAGTCATCGTCTATAGGATTGGCTGTTACTGCTATCTGCTGACTTTCGGGCATCACAGATGACCGCATATTATAACCCCCGCCAATGCTTACCGGGGTACTTACGCAAGCGGAAATATTTTGTATATGGGGATCTGTTTTAAATTCCTGTTTAATAACAGCAATATTGTCCCGCATTTTTTCAGACATTGGCAATACAAGTACATGATCGCGGTTGTAGCCAAGGTTTTTGTTGCGGATGAAGCTTAATTGCTTTTGTATGATGAAGGTGGATACAATCAGCAATACCGATATGGAAAACTGGAAAACGATAAGCGATTTTCTTACCCATTGCCCGCTCACTGTATTTTTAAAGGAGCCTTTTAAAACTTTTACCGGCTGAAAATTCGATAATATCAACGCAGGGTAAATGCCGGCGAGGAAACTTACCAGAATAGTAACCAGGATTAAGCCGCCTATAAACTGCGCCGAAAAAATAGATTGTATGGTAAGCTGTTTTTCGGTAAGCTGGTTAAATTCAGGCAGCAATATGACTGCGGCAATGAGGCTGATAACCGTTGAAATGGCGCAAAGAATTGCCGATTCGCCCATAAACTGCCAGAAAAGCTGCATTTTACCGGCGCCTATTACTTTTCGCACGCCAACCTCCCTGGCCCGCTCAACAGACCGCGCTGTATTCAGGTTGATATAAGTAAAGCAGGCAATAAAAAGGATCAGTAAAGCTACTGCCTCCAATATATAAATGTATTTGATATTGTTATTGGGTTCAAACCCGTCAAACTCAGAATGCAGGTGGATGCTTGTAAATGGTTCGAGAAAGAAATCGACCGTAGCCCCCTGCCCGGCCATTTCCTTTTGCATAAAAGGGGTAATTTTTGACTGCAGCGTATTGATAAATGATTTATCCCTTAAAAGAAAATAGGTAGTATAGTTGGCATCCCAATAAGTTTTCTCCTGCCCGGCTAGGCCTAAGGAGGAGAACGATGCCAGGAAATCAAATTTAATCTGCGAATTTGACGGGCAATCCTGCATAACGCCGGTAACCTGGTATAAAACACTATCGGCAGCTAATTTCAATGATTTTCCTACCGGGTTGTCGCTGCCAAAGTATCTTTTTGCCGTTGATTCGGTAAGCACGACTTTATGCGGGGCATTTAACAGAGCGGCCGGATCGCCTTGTACAACCTTGAAAGAAAAAATTTGAAAAAATGCAGCGTCTGCATACATAAAAGCTTTTTCATCGATCAGCTTATTTTGGTACTGAACAACTTCGTTATACTCAACCATTCGCACGCCCGACTCAATTTCAGGGAAAGTTTGCTTAAAAACCGGTGCCACCCGTACACTGGTGAAATTCCCTTTTTTAAATTCATCTCCCCCATTAAACTTATATTCCATGATCACCCTTGCAATCCGGTCGCCGTTTTTCTGAAACCGGTCGTAATTCAATTCGTGCCGGATATAGATTCCTATAAGGAGGCAACACGTCAGCCCGATGGAAAGACCGAACGTATTAATAAAAGAGGCTGTCTTATTCCTCCATAAGTTTCGAAAAGTGATCTTTAAATAATTGCGTATCATAGGATAATAGTCATTGATCATTAATTATTTACTTCGTCTAATTAAGCCACTGTTTAGTAACTAATGAAGTACATATTTTTCTTTCGGACTTTACTGATCCAGCCAGCCCCCCAGGCGGATTTTCGGGCATCCGGACTCAAAAAATAAAGGCAACACTCAAGCTAACCCCTCCAAAATGGAGGAGATTAGCGGAGGCACTTATTAACTTATATAAACTATTATTGAAGTCGGCAGTCCGGAGTCTTTAGTCTGAAGCCGAATTTGACTCAGGACTTGAGGCTTAGGACTTAAATCATAATATTCTCAACCACGGTTTGCCCGTCAAGCAGGCGGATAATACGATGGCTGTAACGGGCGTCGTGTTCTGAGTGGGTAACCATGATAATTGTGGTGCCCTGTTCGTTTAAGTCAGTAAGCAATTCCATTACATCGTTACCGTTGCTGCTATCCAAATTACCGGTGGGCTCATCCGCCAGTATCAGTTTGGGTTTGTTTACAACGGCCCTGGCAATAGCCACACGCTGTTGCTGACCACCCGATAATTGCTGCGGATAGTGGTTACGGCGGTGCATGATCTGCATTTTATCCAGCACCTCCTCTACTCTTTTAACCCTCTCGGCTGATGGCACGCCGGTGTAGATCAACGGTAACTCGACGTTTTCAAATACGGTGAGTTCATCAATCAGGTTAAAGCTTTGGAACACAAAACCGATATTATGCTTGCGCAGGTCGGCGCGTTTGCGCTCCGTAAAATGGGCCACTTCGATGCCGTTAAAAACATAGCTGCCCTCATCCGGGTCGTCGAGCATGCCCAAAATATTAAGCAAGGTTGATTTGCCGCAGCCCGACGGGCCCATGATGGCAACAAACTCACCGGTTTTAACTTCGATCGACAGCTTGTTTAAAGCAATCGTTTCTACCTCTTCTGTGCGGTAAAATTTCTCAAGATCTGTAATTTTTATCATTGGTGCCTCCATAATCCTTACCTCCTTTTTTGAGTGAAGAATGTTATTTATAGTTTTTAATTAATTATTCTTTATTTATTTATAAAACTTTTCTTTTCTAATTTCCAATTACTAATCGCTAACCCGCTACTTTTTCAATACCAGCACTTCATTAGTACCATAGGTCTCGTAACTTGAGGTAATCACTTTATCACCCTCCTTTAAACCTGATGTCAATTCATAATAATCAGGGCTTTGCCTGTTTATCTGGATATCTACTTTATAGGCTGTTTTACCATCCGCCGCCAGTTTAAATATCCAGTTGCCGCCCGTTTGCTGAAAGAAACCACCTTTTGGTAGCAAAAGTGCCGGAACCGGGTCGCTAAATACAAGCCTGATCTGTAAGGTCTGTCCTTTTCTTATTCCTTTGGGTACTGCACCCACAAACAGCATGTCCACATTAAACTGTCCATTGGTTACCTGTGTGTACACCTTTTTAACAACCAGTTTAAAGGTGTTGTTATCATTATCCACATAGTAAGCGGTCAATCCGGGAATAACACGGGAAATATAGTGCTCTTCAACCTGCGCCTGCACCTTAAACCCTGATAAGACGTCGATTTGTGCCAGATGTTCCCCTTTTGTTTTACTTTGTCCTACTTCGGCATCAAGGGAGGTTAACTGGCCATCAACCGGCGCCCTTACGGTAAGGTCGGCAACTTTTTCCTGCATTACGGTTAATGCCTGCTTCATTTGGGCTATCTGCTGTTTTGCCTGCGATACCGATTGTTTTACCAGCATCGTATCCTGGCTTAATATCTGCTTTGTCAGCCTTCTTTTTTCGGTTTGATAATCATAAGCATTTTTGGCGATCTGGTAATCCTGCAAGCCAATGGCTTTCTTTGCATAAAGTTCTTTATCCAGTTTATATAATCTTTCCGCCTCTTTAAATGAACTTTCCACATCGGCCATATTTTGTAGCTTGGTGATGGTATTTTGCTGCGCCTGGTTTTGCGCTATCTGCATCTGGATCTGCTGGCCCGTTACATTAGTTTGCTGGCCCGCCAACTGAAGCTCCAGGTCGGGATCAGATAGTCTTAAAATGGGTTGCCCTTTTTTCAGGATCGCGCCGTCTTCAACATATTTTTCTTCCACACGCCCCCCATCTGAAGCATCAAGGTAAATAGTAGTAAGCGGCAACACGGTTCCGTTGATCGGTATAAACTCCTGGAACGGCCCTTTTTTTATTTCGCTGATCGTTAATCTGTCTGTATCTACATCGAGTTTACTTTTGCCTCCTACGGTTGTTAAAATCATCCAGGTAAGCAATATCACACCGGCGGCTATTCCGGTAATCATCAGAATTCGTTTGGTATTCCAGGTCTTTTTTTCAATTTTTCTGTCCACTGTATTATGTTATATTTTGATGAATGGTTATAAAAAGATATGCCACAAATTAATTTACTGTATTTCAGCCATTTAAGCCTTATTTATAAGATTAAAGCGTACGCTTCTGTTACAGCAAGTGTACGGTTATGATACAATGACTATTGAGTCATTTGGTCATTAAGTCATTAGGTCATTGGACGATGATTATGAAGAATTTGTCATTTGCTGATTGGTATACAGGTTAATAGTTATTAGGCAATTGTGGATAATAAAATTTTATTGTTCATATTTAACGCACTTACGGCAATTAGCATAAAAATTGCAGTATTTAATATAGCGGTTCATAGTTAAACAGTTTATCAGGCACGTTGAATTAAGTAAATTTACAAATTTACATCCCATAATTATTATGCACTTTTTCTGTACCTGTGATAAAAATGACGCAATGACCTGATGACCCAATGACTAACTAAAAGATGATACTAAAAAAAGCTACAGTTTTAATTGTTGACGATGACCCGGATGTGCTTACCGCAGTTAAGCTATTGCTGAAAACGGAAGCCGGAGAGGTGATCACTGAAAAAAATCCCGAAAATTTAAACTGGCTGCTACAGCGTAACCAGGTTGATCTTGTTTTGCTCGATATGAACTTTAACAGCGCCATTAATACCGGAAACGAAGGATTGTACTGGCTGCGGAAAGTTAAAGAATGGAAGCCGAATGTTTGCGTGATCATGATCACCGCTTATGGCGATATTGACCTGGCCGTACGCAGCTTAAAGGAAGGCGCCAATGACTTTATCGTAAAACCCTGGCACAATGAGAAGTTGATTGATACAATAAAAGAACTGCTGGATAAAAAAGAAGGCACTAAACCTTTAAAAACTACCTCAAAGAGCGGAAGCCAGACATCGATCCTGGGTGAATCGGATGTGATGCAGGATATTTTTTTTAAAGTAAACAAAATAGCCCCAACCGATGCCAACATTTTGATACTGGGCGAAAACGGCACCGGCAAGGACCTGATGGCCAAGGCTATTCACGAACGTTCGCTGCGCGCCGATAAACCTTTTGTAAAGGTTGACGTTGGCGCACTTACGGATTCATTATTTGAAAGCGAACTATTCGGCCATAAAAAAGGTGCTTATACCGATGCCCGCGAGGATCGTGCCGGCCGGTTTGAAGATGCTGAGGGCGGCACCTTATTTTTGGATGAAATAGGCAATATTTCCCTGCAGCAACAAGCCAAATTATTAACGGTGCTGCAAAACCGGCAGGTAACCCGCCTTGGCACCAATAAAGCGGTTGATATTGATATCCGTTTGATATGCGCTACCAACCTGCCATTGTATGAACTGGCTAACGAAAACCGTTTCAGAAAGGATTTAATTTACCGGATCAATACGGTTGAGATCAACATGCCGCCTTTGCGCAAACGTAACGAGGATATAGTGATACTGGCCCGGCACTTTGCTAAAGTTTATGCAAGCAAATACCTGAAGCCTTCGGTTGATTTTGATGCCGCCGCGCTGATAAAGCTCAAGGGATATAATTACCCCGGCAACGTACGGGAGCTGCAATACACTATTGAGCGGGCGGTTATTATGGCGGACGACCACATCCTGCGGCCAGATGACCTCATCTTCTCCATACTTGAAACCCAGCCGGATGTGGTAGTTGATGACGATAACATTCCGTTGAGCATTATGGAAAAAAATGCGATTCTTAGGGTGATTGATAAACATAACGGCAATATTACCCGGGCGGCCAAAGAACTTGGCTTAACCCGTACCGCACTTTACCGCAGACTGAGCAAATATGATATTTAAGCGATATGAATGGCGGCTGGTGCTGCGGGTGATCATTATGTTTATTACCCTCACCATAACTTCGGTGCTGGTGGAAAAAGGCTCCGGCTTTTACATCTTTTTAGTGATTACCCTGCCGCTGGTAGTTTATGAGGTGATAGACCTGATCCGCTTTCAAAAAAAGGCGCAGGACGAAGTAACCCAGTTTGTTGAATCTATCCATTACCGCGATTTTTCGAGGCATTTTGATGTGCGCAAGGCGCCAAATGAGCTAAAACCGCTTCGTAAGGGTTTTAACGAGATCAACACCACCTTTAAACTGATCAGCCGCGAACGCGAAACGCAATACCATTACCTGCAAAAAATATTGGAACTGGTGGATACGGGTATCTTATCCTACGAACAGGAAACCGGCGAAACCGGCTGGATCAACGAGTCGTTTAAAAACCTGCTGGGTGTCCCCTATCTTAAAACCATCCACTCGCTTGAAAAACGTGAACCTGCTTTGTATGCCGAGCTGATCAAACTAAAAACCGGCGACGCTAAAATCATCACCATTACCCGCAACCAGCAATTGGTAAAAATACTGGTGACCGCCAGTATGCTGCGCAGCGATGATAAAGTATATAAACTGATCGCATTCCAGAATGTAAGCGAAGCACTGGATGAAACGGAATCAAAAGCCTGGCAAAAACTATTGAGTGTAATGACGCACGAGATCATGAACTCGGTAGCGCCCATATCGTCGCTGGCCGATACGATGAAGAACCGGCTGCAAAGCCCCGAAATTAAAAACAGCCCGGTAAGCAGCGAACTGGAGGACCTTGAACTGGGTATTGATACCATTAAACGCCGCAGCGAGGGTCTGCTTAAATTTACCGAAAGTTACCGAAGCCTTAACAAGATCACCAAACTGGATCTGACTAAAATACTGGTGCGCAACCTTTTTGAGAACCTGAACAGCCTGATGCGGCCATCGCTTGAAAAAAAACATATTGAGCTGGAGATCATTCTTCGCGACCCAACCCTTGCGATTGAGGCCGACCATAACCTATTGGAACAAGTAATGATTAACCTGCTGGTAAACGCGGTGGAAGCTGTAAAGGAGCGTGAAAACCCAAGGATTACCCTATCTGCCGAAATTACCAGCAATAACAAAACCCTGGTAAAGATTGCCGATAACGGCATGGGTATGCCGCCGGAATTGCTTGATAAAATATTTATCCCTTTCTTTAGTACACGCAAAAGCGGCAGCGGCATAGGGCTCAGTCTTTGTAAACAGATCATGCTCTTGCACAAGGGTAATATCCAGGTGCAATCAACCGAGGGCATGGGGGCGGCGTTTATATTGTCGTTTGCGCAGGTGGGCGGATGAAATGTCTGAACTATGATTTTTAAGATGAGAGGATTGTAGGATTAAAAGGCTACTTGTTTCTTTTGAAAAACCTTGACCATCCCGGCAACTTCGGATATTATAAATAATCTGTTATAAATCAAACATCGGTTTGGTTTACAAGCAGTTCCCAAACCCCAACCACACCCCACATTGTGTATTTTTTGGATCGCGATTCCATATTACGGAAAAATATATTTTTTAACAAATGGTGTTTATGGGTTATGATAAAATTGAAAAACAGGCGTTTTTAGCCACAAAGAGGCTTTTTTATTTCGCTTGTGGCTTTTTATCACATCTTTTTCCCTGCAGAAGTTTCATTAATTGCCAGAATTGATAAGCTGGAATAATTATTGCATTTCCCGGTAAGCAACAACGCTAAAGAAATTTATGGATATGAACATTCTTAACATTATCGGTATCGTAGCTACAACGGCTCCAATATTTTTTATCATCAGAACAAGTATTTCAATGATAAGGGACAGAAGGCTCAACTAAAACTAAGAAGCACTATTAATTAAAAAACAAATAACTACCGGTGTTTTTTGAAAACCGTCAGTATTTGATCATTTTTCTGATCGGGCTGCTTTTCAAGGTTTATAAACTGTAAAATTGCATTTTATCGTTTGCATTGAAACCAACAAAAAATATCATCGCTATTTCGGGCAGCCTCCGTGCCGGTTCATCCAACCATGGTATTCTGCGTTTCCTGGGTAAATTGGCGCCGGCAAATGTTAACTATGCTATTTACGATGGCTTAAGCCAATTACCCCATTTTGACCCTGGTTTGGATCATGACGATCCGCCGGAAACCGTAACGGCTCTTCGCAAATTATTAACTGAAGCTGATGGCGTAGTGATTTGCACACCTGAATATGCCTTTGGCGTGCCCGGATCCTTAAAAAACGCTCTCGACTGGATGGTTAGCAGCGGCTCACTCGTGGGTAAACCATTGGCGCTTATCACTGCCTCAACCGGCGGGAAAAATGCGCATGCTTCCCTGCTATTGACATTGGGCGCATTGTCTGCAAATGTGTTGGAGGATGCTACGTTGCTGATTTCTTTTATCAGGTCGAAAATGGATGGTGACGGGAATATAACAGATGTGGAAACAGCCAATAAGCTAAAGACAGCATTTACTGCTCTTTTAAATCAGTTGTAATTATACCTTTTCAACCATTCCAACTTTTTCAACCATTCCAACCTATCCCCTGCCAATTTGTCAACCCAACGTCTTTTGGAACGCCCATTGATAGATGGGATTATCACAAAAACAATAAACTAATAACTTTATAGATTATGCAAGAAAAAGGCACAATTTCGATTCATACCGAAAACATTTTTCCAATCATTAAAAAATTCCTGTATTCAGATCACGAGATATTTTTGCGTGAGCTGGTATCTAACGCTGTTGATGCGACACAAAAGATCAAACGCCTTGCACTTTCGGGCCAGTATACCGGCGAATTGGGCGACCTGCGTGTTGAAGTAGCTTTTGATGAGGACAAAAAAACCATTACTATATCCGATAATGGTTTGGGAATGACGGCCGAAGAGATCAAAAAATATATCAACCAGATCGCTTTTTCAGGCGCTGCCGAGTTTGTTGAGAAGTTTAAAGACTCAAAGGATGCAAATGAAATTATAGGCCGTTTTGGCTTAGGTTTTTATTCGGCGTTTATGGTGGCCGACCAGGTAGAGATTGAAACCTTGTCGTACCAGGAAGGCGCAACACCTGCCCATTGGACATGCGATGGCAGTACCGAATTTGAAATAACCGAAGGCAGCCTGGCCGAACGCGGTACGGAAATTACGCTGCACATTAATAAAGATGGCGAAGAATTTTTAAGTAAACACCGCCTGCAGGAGATCCTGGATAAATATTGCAAATTTTTGCCGGTGCCTATTAAATTCGGCACAACAACCCAGGAAGAAGAAGATGGCGTGGATGAAGAAGGTAAAACCAAATACAAATCGGTTGAAACTGATAACATCATCAACGATACCAACCCGATATGGACTAAAGCGCCTGCGGAGTTAAAAGACGAGGACTACCTGAATTTTTACAAGCAGCTTTACCCTTTTTCTGAGGACCCGTTATTCTGGATCCACCTGAATGTGGATTATCCGTTTAATCTTACCGGCGTTCTGTATTTCCCGAAATTAAAAAACGATTTTGAAATGCAGCGTAACAAGATAAAGCTTTACTCGCGCCAGGTATTTATTACTGACGAGGTAAAAGACATTGTTCCGGAATTTTTGATGCTGCTGCATGGGGTGATCGATTCACCGGATATCCCGCTGAACGTATCGCGGAGTTTTTTACAAGCCGACAGTAACGTAAAGAAGATCAACAGCTATATCACCAAAAAGGTAGCTGAAAAATTGGCAGACCTGTTTAAAAACGACCGTAAAGCGTTTGAAGATAAATGGAGCGATATTGGCCTTTTTGTTAAATATGGCGCCATCAGCGACGATAAGTTTTATGATAAGGCTAAAGATTTTGTCTTGCTGACCAATACCAAAAAGGAAAATTTTACCCTTCCAGAATATAAGGAAAAAGTGGCCCCTGAGCAAACTGATAAAGATGGCAAGCTGGTTTACATTTATACCAATGATCCTGACAAACAGGATGCGTTTATACAATCGGCAAATAAAAAGGGTTATGATGTATTGCTGATGAACTCCCCTATTGACAATCACTTTATTGGCCATATAGAGCATAAGCTGGAAAATACATCCTTTAAGCGGGTAGATGCTGATGTTGCTGATAAACTGATTGCCAAAGAAGATGCACCCGAGCATATCCTTACCGAAGAGCAATCAACCAAAGTGAAGGCTGTATTTGAAAAGGCGATCAACAGGGCGGCTTATAAAGTGCAGCTGGAGAGTTTAAACCCCGAGGAAATGCCTGTAACTGTAACCATGGATGAGTTTATGCGCCGGATGAAGGAAATGGCAGCAATGGGCGGCGGCATGAGCTTTTATGGCAGCATGCCCGATAATTATAAAGTGATCATCAACGGAAATCATAAACTGATCAGCCGGATTGCTAACGAGGAAAACGAAGAGTTGCAAACCCAGCTTTCAAAACAAGCTTTTGATCTTGCACTCCTTTCACAAGGCTTGTTAACCGGCGCGGAACTGACAGAGTTTGTTACCCGCAGTGTTAATTTGATTGACTGATTTTAGTTGATTGAGTTGACTAAGTTGATTGGGTTGATTAAGTTGGAGTTTCAACTTAATTGTAATAGCCACAACTTGATCTGACAGTCGGGTGGTTTTAAAGATTGTCAGATGGAATTTGTGAATATAATATTTTCTCGTCTAAATGCATTGACTCAGATTCTTCTGAGCCCTTTTTGTGAGGGCTCTGAAGAATCTGGTCTTCGGCGAGTCTCTCCAATAACTTTTCCTGGGCCATCGGAATACTGCTGGTGAAAGTTTGCATCGGTGTTTTACCGAAGCAGTACTTGCCACTGTGAGTCCTTTCATTGTTGTAGTTATACATCCACCTGTCCAGATCAGCTTGCAATTCAGCTATGCTTCTGTATATTTTTTTGCGAAACGCAATTGCATAAAACTCATCCTGAATGGTCCGGTGGAACCGTTCGCAAATACCATTGGTCTGCGGGCTTTTGGCTTTAGTTTTGGTATGGTCGATGTCTTCGATTGCCAGGTATAACTGATACTCATGTTGTTCCCTTGCACCGCAATATTCGGTCCCTCTATCGGTCAGTACCCTCAATAAACGGAGTTCGTGTTGCTCATAAAAAGGCACAACTTTATCATTAAGCATTTCTGCCGCAACCAGTGCATTTTTACGGTCATACAGTTTGGTAAAGGCTACTTTAGCGTAGGTATCAATAAATGTCTGTTGGTAAATATGGCCGACACCTTTAATGTTGCCGACGTAGTAGGTATCCTGAGCACCTAAGTAACCGGGATGATGTGTTTCTATTTCACCATGAGCTTTCTTTTCTTCTTTGGCTTTCTCTAAAGCAATAACCTGCGCTTCTGTCAATACTAATCCTTCTTGTGCTGACTTGGCTTCCAGCGCTTTTAAACGAAGTTTAAAGGTATGCAAATCGTGGCGTAACCAGATACTTCTTACGCCACCGGGAGACACTGATATGCCTTGTTTTTTTAACTCGTTGGAAACCCTTAACTGGCCTAAAGCAGGTTGCTCAATCGCCATCTCAACAACGGCTTTTTCAACGTGTTCTTCCACACGATTCTTTAATACTGGCTTCCTGCGGCTGATTTCCTGAAGGGCCAATTCTCCGCCCTGGTCGTAAAGTTCTTTGAAACGATAGAAACTATCCCGTGAGTAGCCCATTACTTTGCAGGCCTGTGATACGTTTCCTAAATGCTGGGCAAGCTCCAATATGCCCAACTTGTTTTTGATGATCTTCGCTTGTGTTGTCATAATACTAATCTCAGTTACGTGTTTTAATTTTTCGTAACTGTCAGATTAAGTTTTGACTATTTCAACTTAATTAACCCAATTATCATTTAAAGAGCTTTGTTGTTTGCACGTGAAAACAGCATATTCTTTTAAGCGAATCAATTTATTCGCCCCAATTTAACTTAATCAACCTCTTTTATTTAAAGAATTTAGCTTGTTTAAGTTGAATTAGTATAATTAAATTTGAGTAACAATAACTCAATCAACCTACCCGATAACTATCGGGTCAACTAATAATATTCACCATACTAAAAACGTTTTATTAAAACAAACCTTTAGTTATGAAACGGTTACTCAACATATTGGTGCTGCTTGCAATTGTTTCGGGCAGTTTCAATTTAAGCTTCGGACAAAACCCCAAAAAAGCAGCCAGGCAGGCAGCCATCAAAAATATGGTTGACAGTATCAGGTTTTATTTTAATGCGGAATATGCTCTGCCGCAACGGGGTGGTATGAAAAATCTAACGTCAATTTATGATGTAAAGATAACTAAAGACAGCATTAATGCTTTTTTGCCATATTACGGGCAAGCTTATATGGCGCCCGATCCTGGTACCACAGAAGGCGGCATCAAGTTTATATCTACTAATTTTAGCTATAAAGTAAACCCGGGTAAAAAAGGCGGTTGGGAAATTATCATCAAACCGAAAGACCACGACATTTCCAACTGGCGCGATGTACAGCAAATGATACTCAATATTTCGCCCGATGGTTATGCCACCTTATCGGTCATCAGTACCAACCGCGACCCGATCTCCTTCCAGGGCAATATCATTGCAAAAGAGTAGAAATTAGTCCGAGAGTCGGGAAAGTTTGAAAGTGGAACATTGATTAATGACCAATAGCTCCAATGATTAAATCATCCTTCAGTGCTATCCCTGAAAACTTCCGTTTGAAGGCTTCCATTACCAGGTAAAATATTTTTTCGGCCGCAGGTTTGGCTTTTAGGCCCTGCGGCCGGATATTTGAAATGCAATTGCGGGATTCATCCGTTAAACCTGGCCTGGGGCCGTAGGTTAAATAAGCGCCCATACTATCCGCAGCACTTAATCCGGGGCGTTCGCCAATCAGTATGAGCAAAAGTTTCGCATTCAGCCCAAATCCTATATCATCGCCAACAGCTACCCTGCCCTGTTCAACCAGGCACAATGGCGCTATTTTTAATTTAGCCGATTGAATTTTAGGTACCAGGATCTTTAACAGATCGACTGCGTTTTCATTTACGGCTTCGGCGGAAAGACCGTCCGCAATGACGATGGCAATATCATACTCCTGGTTGTGGTCTTTTAACTGCTGTTCCGACACTTCATCTAATTGCCGGCCATGATCCGGCCTTTTTAAATATTTATGACGGCTTAACGCTTTACTGTGAAGGTGTAATACGGGTAAATTAAGAGTTTTAAAACTACTAACCAGTCCCTCAGTATCTAATACCGAATAAACAGCATCGCGGGCATGGGCGTGAGCCAGCTTAAATTGCAGCGTTTCCTTTATGGGGATGCTGGTGCCGGCCCTGCCAATGGCGATTCGGGCAGCGGTGAACTGCTTTAAAGGCGTTAATGGATCGGGTACAACTATTTTCTTACTCACTTTTATAAAATACCTGATAACAATTTATGAGATGGGTTTACCTTCAATAGCTGCCCACTGTCATCTACTATACCTTGCTTAAAAAGCCATTGTTCAAATTCGGGCGCAGGACGATATCCTAAAACCTTCCTCAAATATAAGGCATCGTGAAAGGACGTGGACTGGTAATTAAGCATAATATCGTCTGAACCGGGGATACCCATAATAAAATTACAACCCGCGACGCCCAAAAGCGTGAGCAGGTTATCCATATCGTCCTGGTCGGCTTCGGCATGGTTGGTGTAGCAAATATCAACGCCCATGGGTAAACCCAGCAGTTTTCCGCAGAAATGATCTTCCAGTGCGGCCCGGATAATTTGCTTCCCATCATATAAATATTCAGGCCCGATGAAGCCTACTACTGTATTGACCAACAGTGGTTTATATTTTCTGGCAACAGCATATGCGCGCGCCTCAACGGTTTGCTGATCAACGCCAAGATGGGCATTGGCTGACAGTTCGCTGCCCTGGCCGGTTTCAAAATACATCACGTTTTGGCCGATGGTGCCACGGTTCAAAGAAAGCGTTGCCCGGTAAGCTTCATCAATGAGTGCCAGGTTAATGCCGAAGCTGGAATTACAAAGTTCCGTCCCTCCGATAGATTGAAAACAGAGATCAACAGGCGCACCGCTATTAATTAACTGCAGCGTGGTAGTGAGATGGCTTAAAACGCATGACTGTGTCGGGATTTCAAACTGCTGCCGTACCGTGTCGACCAGCTTTAACAGGTTCAATACCGCTGCGGGGCTATCCGTCGCGGGGTTAATGCCGATCACCGCATCACCGCTGCCGTAAAGCAAGCCGTCAATCATGCTGGCAGCTACGCCCTTAAGATCATCTGTCGGGTGGTTAGGTTGCAAACGGGTGGAGAAATGCCCCTTCAAACCAATGGTATTGCGAAACCGAGTAACCACTTCACATTTTTTTGCTACCGCAATCAAATCCTGGTTCCGCATCAGTTTGGATACTGCGGCCGCCATTTCTGGAGTAATACCTGCTTCAATACTCTTTAAAACCGCTGTATCTACTTCATCACTCAGCAGCCAATCGCGGAATTCGCCAATCGTTAAACTACCGATTGTATTAAATGCTGTAACATCATGACTATCAATAATTAACCGGGTTATCTCATCGCTTTCATAGGGAATGACCGCTTCGTTTAAAAATGCTTGCAGGGGCACATCTGCCAGGGCGATCTGTGCTGCAACGCGTTCTTCGTAACTATCGGCACAAATACCCGCAAGCACATCCCCTGTACGATAGGGTGATGCTTTTGCCATGACGGTTTTCAGGTCGGCGAAGCGGTAATTTATGTTCCTTACTTTAAAGCTATAGCTCATTTTGCGGCGGATGTGATCACTTCGGCTGTTTCAAGCAGCACATCATCAATTATTTTTATTTTATGCTTACCCATCAGCATAAATATAGCAATTACTACCACCAGGCCGGCAAAAAAACCAAGGGCCAATACAGGATAAAACCAAATCATGGCAAAAAAGGTAACGGCACATATAATTAAAGCGATAGCGGGGAATAAAGGGTACACAGGCGCTTTGAAAGGGCGCTCTAAACCGGCTTCTTTTTTGCGAAGGATAAAAAGGCTCACCATACTCAGCATATACATCAGTACGGCACCCATTACTGATATATACACAATCTGGTCGGCTTTGCCAGTAAAAAGCGCTATAAAGCTGATCAGGCCGCCGGCTACCAGCGCCCAATGAGGTGTTTTAAAGCGATGACTGAGGCGTGAAAGAAAACGCGGCATATATCCGCTTCGCGCCATTGCAAAAACCTGCCTGGAGGATGCCAGTATGGTGCCATGGAAAGATGCGATCAAACCAAACAAACCTATACCGGCAAATATGCGGGTTAAATTGCTTTGATTACCCAGTGCAAAACGTATGGCCTCGGGCAGCGGGTCAGAGACATCGCTCAGTTTGTGCCAGTCGGTGATGCCGCCGGTGAGGATCATTACCCCAAAAGCAAGGACGATCAGTGTGCCCAATGCCGAAATATAGCCTTTGGGAATATTTTTTTCGGGCTCTTTTACCTCCTCGGCTACCATAGCCACGCCTTCTATGGCCAGGTAAAACCAAACGGCGTATGGCAGTGCTGCAAAAACACCCGACCAGCCAAAAGGCATGGGATGGCTCATAAAATTAGCCATTTTAAAGTGCGGCGAAACGATGCCCATAAACAGCAACAATTCAGCAACCGCCAAAACCGTTACAAAAACCGAGAATATGGCCGATTCTTTTACCCCAAGGTAATTGATGACGATAAATACGACATTAAAAAACAACGCCGAGTATAAGGGCGGAATAAACGGCCATAAAAAATTGAGGTAAGTACCCAATGCAATGGCTATTGCAGGGGTTGCAAACAAAAAATCTATCAATGTGGCATAACCGGCAATTAGCCCGCCAAATGGGCCCATCGCGCGGTATGCATAAGCAAATGCGCCCCCAGCGTGCGGGATGGCGGCAGTAAGTTCGGTATAGCTAAAAATAAAGGTGATGTACATGATGGTGATGACAACCGTAGCAATCAAAAAACCAATGGTGCCTGAAACCTTCCAGCCAAAGTTCCAGCCAAAATATTCGCCGGATATTACCAAACCTACTGCAATTGCCCACAAATGGACGGGTTTTAACACTCTTTTTAATTGCTCAGTTTTGGTATTTGCCATGTATGCTTTTTAAACGTTTTAAGGCCGCTTTAAAATAGCCAAAGGAAGCCTTAATTCAAAGCAAAAAATTTAAAAAACAGCAACAACCCGTAATGCCGGTACGTAAAAGAGTTAGCAACCATAGTTTGGGAACCCGACTTCTTAACAATTTCATTTATTAAAACCGGTTGCTTGCAATTAAAACCTTTATTATCAGTATTTAAAAAATTATAGGGTGTTTTCACAAATGTTAAAAAAAAATCGCCAGATGTTACATAATAGTCGTAAATTTCGTACAATAAATTAATAAAACACCTTTGCCGTTTTGGTGTTAACACTATAGTAAAAACAGGTTAATTTATTATAAACAACATGCTTTATATAACAGTTCCATCGGATGGCCCATCAAAACTAACTTTCTCCTTATTTGAAAGTTATGACATACCGGCACCGGTTAGCGGCGCCGATGCCGAGATCAATAACAACCTGATCCTGAAGTTTGAGGACGAGGAAGAAGCGGTTGTTTATGCAACGCAACTGGAAAACCTGGCAAATGAATTAAATGACAAAACGACTACGCAATATTTGTCAATAAATGATATTATTGTTGCTATATGGAACGATGAATTTGTACAGAGCTATCAAAGTAAATAAATGATAAATTTTTAAAAATTATGTTACGCATCAATCTACCTCCAACCGGCCCAACCCGTGTAACCTTCGCTGATTTCAGGAAATACCGCTTGCCTATTCCATCAAAAGGCATTAAAGAACGTGGTAAAAAAGAAACCGTACTGCAATTTGATAACGAAGACGAAGCGGTTATTTATGCCGATCACCTTGAAGAAATTGTAACCAGCGTAAGCAAAAACTCGCCTGAAAGGAATATCCTGAGGGATATGGTAACTGCCATCCGCAATGATGACACGATCCGGAATTATTTGGAATATTCTTCCATCTATACCTGGGTAAAAAACCGTGTAAAAACTATCCGTATGGCGATCAAACCTTCGGCTTCGTTTTTGAAAAACTGATATAGAAGAGGCGAAAGGTTAAAGGCTAAAGGTTTTTGGCTTTCAGCAATTTTGCTGCAAGTTAGTAAACTTACAGCTTTTAACTTTTTACCCATCCTTTCACCTTTCACCTTTCACCTACGCCTTCAGCGTACCGGTAATATAATCATAACTGCTTTTTATACTGGCATAGGCGTCTTTAGGCATATCATGTTCTACAAAAAAGTGCTGCATGCCTGCAATTTGCTGGTTCTCAAAAATCCTTTTAAAATCAACAATACCACTGCCAACAGGTGCAGGCCCTGCCTTCGCAGCATCCAGGTCCTTGACATGCCATAGCGGGAACCTGCCCGGATTGGCTTTAAATAATTCAACCGGATCTTTTCCGGCCTTGGTAACCCAGCACAGATCAAGCTCCATTTTTACATTATTAGGGTCAGTTTCGGTCAAAAGCAAATCATAAGGCGCTTTGCCATCAACTGCAACAAATTCCATATCGTGGTTATGGTAGCAAAACTGCATACCGGCTTTTTTAGCCGCTTCGCCGGTTTTATTTAAAACCTCGATGGTTGCTTTAGTTTCTTCCAGCGTAGCTGTTGGCGAGTTAGCGCAAACCAGGTAAGCTACACCACCTGCTGCGGCATCGTCCACCAGCTGCTGCATATTGTCTTTAAGGTTAAGCATGGTTGGCATTACCATAGGTTTGCCATCTGCCCCTACCGGCATTTTATAGCCTTTTGGCAGCTTAAACGGCGCGCCGATGACGTGGTGCGATTGCCATGTCATGCCCAGGTCGTTTACCATGGCTTTAAACTCCTGCGGTTTCAAACCATAATAGCCGCCTTTTTTACTGAATGCCGATTCCATTTCTTTATAGCCGATTGCGGCAATTTTGGTTAAGGTGCCTTTAACATCATCGTCAATAATACCGAAAAAGGTAAAAAGCTGCAGCCCTACCGCGTGCGGCGGCCTGAAATTGAGTAAGGAAGAGGCTTTGCCTGATAATGCCATACTGCCTAATGCCAGCGTGCCCGCACTCTGCAAAAATTTGCGCCTGTTTAAATTCATCATGTTTGTTTAGTTTTAGTTGGTTTACCGTAAAACTAATTGATTGGATTGAGAATTGGAAATTTTATTGTGTTGAATTGACACAATAAGGAAAAAATACATTGTCTTTTATATCCCCCGCAGTCAATGTCCCAACAGGCTGCTATCATGGTTGTCTGTGGGGACACAGAGCACGGGGTGAAAATTTCACCACTTTACAACGTCGCGCATAGGATGGCCTGGTAGTGGCGTGAAATTTTTTAATACCACAGTAATTTTAGCCTTAATCGGCATTCGTTTTTTCGGATGATCTTTATCAAGGTATCTTTTCAAAGATTGTATTTGATTATGTATTTCGTTGTAAATGCGCTGACTTGACGATAATTGATGTTGTTCTATATAAGATTTTAAAAAAATCATTGTTTCGACCACATAATCAAAAGTGCGTTTACATACCGCGTTTTCAAAATAGCTTTCGGACAAGTGTCTGGCAATTGCTGCCCAAACATTCAATGTTTCGGGGAATAAGAGTTCTTTATATTGAAGCTTTATAGTGAAGTCACTAAACATTGTCATTATGTTTTGTAAATACAGTTTCTCGCCCCTTGCAAATTTGGCCATGTCAGCAGATTCCATATCAAAGGATGATAAGAGCATTTCGAATTTATTTTGCTTCAAGGCCTTTTCTTCATTTTCTATTCGTGTCCGCAAAATGTGTTCGAGTAAATATGCTTCTTGGTATGGCCCTAAGTGCTTGTATTCACCATTGATGATGGTTGACTTTAAGTGTCGGAGTTCCGAACTGCACGAGCTAAATAGTTCTCTGTCGGCTAAGTCGATGGAATCTGATTGGATGCTAAAAAGGTCCATGATGAAACCTGTTATGTGATCCCATTGAATACTCTCATCAACAAAATGTGGCATGTTATCATTGTTTTCGTATAGCCAATACAAATCATTTATTTTATCTTGTGTAGGACAATTAAGTGTCAAATTGCGTTCAAAGCTTTTAGATAAAACATAAACCCCTTTATACAATGGCTCATTTAAATTATTCCGCTTCAAAAAGCTTATATAGTTGCTTACATAAAAATCAAGTTCTTGAAAATACATAAGTGGAATTGCTTTAGTAGCAGCATATTCATATAATTGCTCAACACATTCCCATACTGTATTGAAATATTGTATGTTTTGGACCCGTAGTGCTTCGTTATGCGCTGATTCCCACAAAAAGCAGAGCGCATCGACTACATTGTGCGTGCGCCTTCTGCTGGCACCTTTATTTATCAATTCGATTGCTTTTTCATTTAATGCAAGTAAAATATTTGTATAGGATTCATAATCGTGCTCTCTTATAAAAATGATGAGTTGCTGGCGGATTCTTATTAACCTTTTATTACTATCGTTGAATGAAAAGTTCTCAAACTGTAGGCGTAATACTTCATGAATATTTTCTATGGATAAAGCGTTGATCTCATTAAATGTTCGCTTAAAAGAATCGGTAATCGCCAAAATATTCCTAATCGCCGGGAACAACCCAGCTATGAAAGCGAAATAAAGGAAAATTAAATAATAGCCTATAGTAAGCGTGCTTACTTCATTAAAGCTTTTAATTTGGATGAACGAAAGCACAGAACACAGTAAAATAAATGTAAACAGTGATACAATCCATTTTACTGTTGTATTACTTAAAATATCCTCTTTGCTCCTGATAAATTCACGTTTCGTAATATCAAAGGCCAGCAAAATCACGGCTATTACGATGCCTATAATAGAGGCAATTGAACTGATCATTAGGCCAAATAAATCATGCGGTGTAATTGCTTCTAAATCAAGATAATCTGGTATAAATCCTGTTCGTACTTTCTCAAAAAGAATGAAAAGCGCAACAAAGATTAAAATGAAGCCATTTTTTACTGCGAAGATGATCCATGTATAAATTATTTTGTTCATTAGACCCTATGTATTTGTCGATGAAATAGTTTACAATTTATAAATAAAAACCTACTCCCCCAATTCTGGCGCGAGAATCCGCGTAAAGTCCCAAAGATCTTGATTTCTCAGGCCCCGCTGACAGGTCTTTACGCAGATTCGCGCCTGAGGAGACCTTATTATCGATATTGTTTTTTGAATAACCAAAAAATAACATATATCTTTCTATTTTAAATATATGATTATCAATCACTAACCTAACCCAACCGTTATGAAAGCTTTTCTTCTATTTGTTTTTTCCTTTTTGGTATTATTTGCGAAAGCTCAGCCAGAATATTTTGATATTGAAAAAAACTTCCCTTGTAATACCTGCGGAGCGAACTACCACCCAACCATCGATTTGAAAGAAATAAAAGTTTATGACTTAGCGACCGTCACAAAGGTTTTTGACAGTATATCCTATCACCTAAATATTGAATTTAATTATCCACAAGGGGGATGTCAACAAAGGGCTCAAATAATGTCTATGTTTTTAACAAAAAAATTCAATATACAACATGCAAAAATCTGGTTATTCGCACCTATTGATCTCAATTTCAACGACAACCAAACTCTATTTGTTAATGATAAAAATGAATTATCTCCCAATAATACCATTTCATGGAACTATCACGTAGCTCCGGTAGTTTTAGTTAAGCAAAACAACCGGATTGATACCGTCGTAATTGACCCATCGATTTGTCGCGATAAGGCAGTCAGTTTTTCAACATGGCTGAAGCTTATTGGAAACAGCAACATTAGTAAGTTTACTTTTTTGCAATCGGATTTATATTTTTTTAATGTCCAACTCAATAAAGACGGGAGTCTTTCTAACGTTATAAATGGCTATTTTTATAATTTCAGCAATCCCGTGAAAGACAATTTAACGCTGGAAAAGGGACTAGCGATTAATGACATGGCTGTCATCATCAATAAAAAATATATTAAACCACTTACTCATTCCCACTCCCAAGCAGACATACAAAAACTTAATGATCTTAAAGCTATATTCGGAAACGCTACTGCGTTAGATTTTTTATTTTCTCAAAATAGCAGTGGCAGATCTAACAATACTTCAAACCGTTTCGTCATGACAACTTATAGCGATATTATGATAGATGCTAAAGCGCTATTTACCAACCGTGTAAGCTATTGGGCAAGGATTACAACTACCCTTTTGTCAAATTGATCGCTGGATATTTGAAAAAACACATGCTTTTTATGACAGTAGTTCGCAGAAAAAACGGAAACAACCCGCAAAATTTGGCTAAAGCCTTAATTGATTACCTCTTTACCCGTCTGTTAAAACCAACGGCAATGAAAGTAAAATAGCACATTAATCATTGCCGTCCCTTTTAAGGGGCGGATGGGTAAACAAAGCGCCGGGGGCTTTAGCCAAAACAAGCTGGTTGGCGCCAATATGATTTCCCCAATTCTGGCGCGAGAATCCGCGTAAAGGCCTAAAGAGGTGGACTTCTCGTGCCCCGCTGACAGGTCGCCACCATAAAGGCTTGTACGATTTGCATTATACGGCTTGCCTGGTTTGATTGAGCCTTTGGTACAATGACCGAATAGTTTGCTACCTGGCAGCCGGGCACGAGAAGGTCGACGCGGCAGGCCTTTACGCGGATTCTCGCGCCAGAAAAAGGAGGAACGCAATACCCTGCGGAATTTGGCTAAAGCCGTACTTTAATACTTCTTTTACCCGTCGGTTGAAACCGACGGCAATGAATACAATATATTGTAGTTATTATTCACTGCCCAGGCTTAACAGAGACAACAACCTCCAATTTAAAAATACCAACCGCGAAAAAATATTTATTTTCGCCGCGCCGGTTATGGCCATTGGTATTTAATATCTGCATCAAAAAATGTACAAAAAGCTATCCCTGTTTGTTGCCTGCACTATATTAGTGGTTATATCGGCCTGTAATCAACATACTCACCAGCAAACAGATGATGGAAATATGGCATTGGGAAACCCAAGCAATGCGCAGTACAACAGGTTAAGCCCGGATAATTACCTTATTGATCATAAATATTATATTGAAAGCTATAACAACAGTAAAGCCGAACCTAATTGGGTAAGCTGGCATATTGCTGCCAAAGATTTGGGGAGTACCGACAGATTAAATGATTTCAGGCCGGATACCAACCTGCCTCCCGGATGGTACGAGGCCGATAATACCGCGTACAGGCGATCAGGTTTTGATAAAGGGCATAACTGCCCCAGCGGCGACCGCACAAGTTCTCCAGATGCTAATTCAGCTACGTTTTTAATGGACAACATCATCCCGCAGGCCCCTAAAAATAACGAACATGTTTGGGAGCACCTGGGAAGTTATTGCCGCAACAAAGTAAAAACCGGCAACGAAGTTTACGTGATCATGGGTAACTATGGCAGCGGCGGCAACGGCCGGAATGGGTATAAAACAACTATAGCAGACGGCAGGATCAATGTACCGGCGCACATATGGAAAGTGGTGGTCATTATCCCGGATGGCGACGATGATTTGCAGCGGATGGATGAAAGCACCCAGGTTATCGCTATAGACACACCTAATGATAATGATGTCAGCAATAACTGGATGGACTATTTATGCAGCATTAAAACTATTGAAAATGCAACGGGTTACCAACTTTTAACCTCTTTGCCGCCGGCAGTAAGAACTTCCCTTGAGAATAAAACATTTAAAGGCGGTAATTAAAAAGGCGTGTTGTTTAACGCTTACCGATTCCCGCGGCTGAAAAAGCTTAGTCAATCTGCAAGATCTGACTAAAGCCGCGCTTTGATGATTCTTTACCCGTCGGTTAAAACCGACGGCAATGAAAGTAAAGTAGCGTGCAATTCATTGTCCCCCTTTCACCTTGTCCCCATTTATTATGCGCCGTCGTGCTACCTGTTTGTAGAAATATTAAATGGACAGATCCGCAGGTGCTGCCCTTCGCAAACAAGGCTACAGGCATTATTGTATAAGGGTAGCCGCTATGCGGCACTAAATTATTGCCTTGTTTTATTTCTACAAAGAGGTAGACCCTCCGGGTCAGATTGGCCGGATGGTTATGTTTAACGATGTGGGTACACCACAGGCATTATTGTATAAGGGTAGCCGCTATGCGGCACTAAATGGTAGGCCCTCCGGGTCAGATTGGCCGGATGGTTATGTTTAACGATGTGGGTACACGGTAGCTTTAAGGGACGGGTAAGCAAACTAAGGGATGAGGAGGCCTTAGCCCAAATAAGCTGGCTGGCACCCATATGATTTATAGTTTATCCAAAAAAAATCGGTATATTTGATTCAATCCCAATAGCCCGGCAATGTTTCGGCAGGCTCACCATGACATAAGTGAGTTGAAATTTCTGCAAAAAATATTTTTAATATTTTTTCTCCAATTTTCGACGCTCTTTCTTTGACCTATTTTTATAAATAACTGACCATAAGTTTATTAATAAATAAAAAGTATGATTTTGATTGGTACCCAAAACGCGTTTAGCCTTCGGAATTGGCCAAAAATGTGGTACCCAAAACACATTTAGCCTCCGGAATCGTCAAAAAATCTGGTACCCGAAACGCATTTAGCCTTCGGAAATGGCCAAAAATGTGGTACCCAAAACGCATTTAGCCTACCATATTTCTCAAATTATCTTAAATTAGCGCTTAAATAAACCAACGAAAGCCAATATCCGTTTCCAGGCAAAGTACTACGTATTGGAAATTGCATACAAAATCAGATGAAAAGAGTTAATTACCTGTTGTTTATACTGGTAGCGATGGTTGCGGCTTGCCGCAAACCATACAATCCGCCGCCGGTAAGCGATACTAATGGTTACCTGGTGGTTGAAGGTACCATCAACAGCGGCGCTGATTCAACTTTTATAAAAGTGAGCCATACGGTTAATGTTGCCAGCAAAGTTACCTTGAACCCGGTGCTGAATGCTGTTTTAACAGTGGAGGGCGATCAGAATACCACCTACCCATTAACCGAAAAAGGTAATGGAATGTATGCCTGCGCAGGTTTAAACCTGAATAACGCGTACAAATACCGTTTGAACATTAAAACTGCTGAAAACAAACAATATGTTACCGATTATATGGCGATACTAAATGCGCCGCCTATTGACAGTGTTAACTATGACACTAAAGGCACTGTATTTACCCCCGGCGTAAATGTTTATGTAAATACCCATGATGCCACCAACAAAGTAGTTTACTACCGCTGGGATTACCAGGAAACCTGGCTATTTCATGCCAATTTTGAATCCCTTTTTAAATCGAACGGCGACACCGTACTAGGTCGGGACATGCTTAACGATAACATTTACTCCTGCTGGCAAACGGATACATCGAGTTCAATTTTGTTGGGCTCATCGGCCAAATTATCAAAAAACGTTATTTTTCAGCAGCCATTAACTTCTATCGCCTCTACCAGTGAGAAGGTGGAAGATGAATACAGCATCCTGGTGAAGCAGTATGCCCTAACTGCGGATGCCTATAATTTTTATACCAACCTGAAAAAGAATACCGAGCAATTAGGCAGTATTTTCGATGCGCAACCTTCGCAGCTGATCGGTAACATCCATTCAGTTAACAACCCATCGGAGCCGGTAATTGGCTATGTTGGGGTTGGTAGCAGCTCAAGTGTACGGATCTATATCCACAACCAGCAATTGCCCGCCTGGAAGACCATCCCCTATTATACAGATTGCCAACTCGCCTTTAACCAGCCAAACGACCCGAACACAAAATGCTGTTATTATGTTTGGCCCCCCGGCCCCCCAAACCAGGTTAATGCTTACATTAATTATTTAGTTGGCGGCGATCCGAACCCTTTGATCCCGATTGATGCCATAGCGGTACCCGGGCACCCGCCGATTGGTTATACGGCGGCATTCAGGCAATGTGCCGATTGCACTTTGAGAGGAACAAACAAAAAGCCGGCATTCTGGAAATATTAATACCATGATGCCCTAATTATTCAATCTTCAGGGGTAGTCAAAGCGACGGATTGCCCCTTAGTTTACCTTTCAATAAAACCAATAGTACGCCTGTAAATGCTAATATACCTGCAAAAATATAAAATATGAGCTGGTAGTTGCTGGTGCGGGATATCAGCCATGGGCCCGCAAATGCGGCTGCCGACCATGCCAGCAGTACATAACCAAATACGGGGCCCACTTTATCTGCGCCATAAATGTCTTTTATAAAAGCAGGCATAGTGGCAAAAGCGCCGCCATAGCAACTGATGATCAAAAAGACCATGATTTGAAAAACCATTGCCCCAGGCGTTTGGGCGATCACCAAAAAGCATATGGCCCCTACCACATAAAAGGTCATAAACGTATTCCAGCGTCCTATTTTATCAGAAATAGACGACCAAAATAACCTGCCTAAACCGTTAAATAAACCAATCATGCTTACAAAGGCGATAGCGGCAACTTCGCTCATATGCAATACAGCCTTTGCCATTGGCGCGGCAACCGCAATTAACGCTATTCCGCAGGTAGTATTTAAAAACAACATCAGGAATAAGGCGTAATACCTGACATCGCCTATAATTTCTTTTATCGGCACATTGGCGCCGCCGCTATGGTAATCTTCTACCGATGAAACTTGTTTCGGTGCCGCCAGGTATAGCGAAGCCAGCACCATAAATATAGCGTAAGCTACGGCAAGGAGGTAAAAAGTTACAGGCACGCCAAAATGGATGGTTAAAGGAGAGATCAGCTGCGCTGCAAGAATCGAACCTGCTGCGAAGGACATGATTACCAAACCCGAAGCTAACCCGGGTTTATCAGGAAACCATTTGACCACTATCGAAACCGGTGTGATATAGCCAAAGCCAAGCCCGATACCGGCGATCACCCCGTAAAAAAGAAAAAATAAAGGCAGGGAGCCTATGCTGTTGGCGAAACCGGCACCTGCCAGCCCGGTACAAAATAGCAAAGCTGCCAGCAAGCCGCTTTTTACAGGACCTATTTTTTGCACAAATTTACCCATAAAGGCCGCCGTTAAACCTAAAAAGCAAATAGCCAGGCTAAAAGCTGTCTTCAATTGGTGGGCATCCCAGCCATTCAAGGTTTGTATCGGTTTTATCCAAACACTGTAGGCGTATATAGAGCCTATGCAAAGTTGCAGGGTCATTCCGGCAATGGCCATCAGCCATTTGTTTTTTGTTTCCATTTTCTATCACCTAAATCTGCGCGAATGTACACAGCGGTGAATTTCAAAAATTGATGGCGGTCATTAATTGACCTGACCTTGGTTATAAATTATACCGATTAATTTACAGAGGTAAGAGGATGTTACCAGAACAAGTCTCGATAATGGATGACTCCTAAATTCATAAATGATTTTTCTTTATAAACCCAGGAGATTATGGAAATTATTAGTGTACCCGTTGTGTACACCACAATTTAAAAAACAGAGTTTTTAATGATTGTGCTGAATTTTAGCGTCCACGCACCGATTTTAAAAAAAGAAGCGGTGCGGTCGTCAGCACGTCGGTGAAATCACCTTACCCAAACCAATCAAACAGATCATTTTGCTTTAAGGCGGTTTTCTGTTGGGCATCAAGATCTTTCATTACCAGCCCCTCTCCCATTAAAATCAAACGGTTGCCATAAGTGTAGGCATCTTTTAAATTATGGGTGATCAGGATAGCGGTGAGCCGGTAATCTCTGATCAGTTCTTCAGCAGTTTTCATTACCACCTGCGCCGAACGCGGATCAAGCGCTGCGGTTGGTTCATCCAAAAGCAGCACTTTGCAGCTGTCCATTACGCTCATCAGTAAAGTCAATGCCTGCCGTTGCCCGCCTGACAAGGTGCCCATGGGTTGCTCAATTTTATTTTCCAGGCCAAGGCCAAGGGTCGAGATCTTTTCCCTTACCTGATTTTTAAAGGTATCGTTAATGCCAATGGTTAAACCTTTTGGCCGGGTACGTATGGCTGCTAACCTGAAATTATCAATAATGCTCAGGTCTGATGCCGTACCGCTTACGGGGTTTTGAAAAACACGGGCAATCCACTGGCTGCGCCTGTAATCCGGTAGTTTTGTTACATCCCCGCCATTAATAACAATATTTCCCTGGTTTGGAAAAACACTACCGGCAACCATATCAAGCAAAGTGGTTTTACCTGAACCATTCGAACCAACAATCACCACAAACTCACCCGATTTGATATGCAGATCAATGCCATTAACGGCATTTACCTGGTTTGATCTGCCGGTGTTGAATGTTTTGTGTATGTTGTTGATGTCGATCATGTTTTTATTTCGGAATTCGGAATTTCGATTGTTGAATTATTTTACGGTTCTAAAATTAATCCTTGGTAAACTCACTATTAACAATACAAAAACTGCTGTTACTGCCTTCAGGTAAATTGGGTTAACGCCAATATCCAGCGTAAACGCCAGTACAAACTGAAATATAATTGCACCACCCAACACAAATAATAAACTTAGCCATATTGATGTAAGGCGCAGCCAATTGATAAACGTTTCAGCTATAATAACGGAGCCAAGTCCAATAATTACAACACCAATACCCATACTGACGTCTGCATACCCTTGTTGCTGACTGATCAGGTACCCACTTATTGCAGTTAATGCATTTGCAAGCGCAAGCCCGATGATCTTCATCCTGTCGGTGTTAACGCCAAGGGAACGGATCATTGTTTCGCTATTGCCTGTTGCGCGCATAGCCAGTCCGAAATCAGTTTTAAGAAGATAGCCTATAAAAAGGGTGATGATAATTACAAAGATCAATAATATCCAAAAAGTGTTATGATTAGGATCGGCGCTGATATTAATTAAATTGAACAAGGTCGAAACATTGATTAACGGCAAATTAGATCGCCCCATCAATGCAAGGTAGACAGAGTAAAGGGCAGTCATAACCAGAATTCCGGCTAACAGCGCATGAATCTTTAATTTGGCATGAATTAGCCCGGTTAAAGCCCCTGCCGTGGCACCTGCAATGGCAACGATCGGCAATGTGATGTAGATTGACTGATGATGTGTTAAAAGTATGGCGGTAACAACTGCGCCCAGTGTATAACTGCCGTCAGTTGTGATATCAGGAATATTAAATATCTTCATGGAGATATAAATCCCGAGAGCCAACCCCGAATAACACAAACCCTGCAGTAATGCGGTGAGGTAAAAATCCATTATTTAACAGCTTCGAAATTTGAAGGAACAGTGATGTTGTATTTTTTTGCGGCGGCAGGGTTATAAACTCTCGTTCTGACTTTTACCATTTCCGGTTGCAATCCCCCGGTTGAGTGCGTTTTTAAGAATTGTGCGGCCTGTTCCCCAGCCTGGTAGCCCCATTGGTAAATGTCAGCACCAAATGCTGCAACCGCGCCACGCTGCACCAACCCCGCTTCACTGGTAAAAATCGGCACATTTTTTTGATTACAGCTTTTTAATATCGTTTCAAAAGCGCTGAATACGGTATTATCAGGATTAGCAAAAAAGGCGTCGATATTTTTATTCAATAAAGCCTGCGTTACCAATTGTGCATCCGCCGAAGAATTTAAAGGCAGGGCGATTAATGTAATATTCATTTTATCTGCCAATGACTGAATCCTGTTTTTAGCGTCAACTGATTGCGGTTCCGACTGATTATAAATCATCCCGATGACCAGTTTACCGGCCTTCGGTTTCAGAAATTTGGGAATGTTGGAAAACGAAGTATCAATATAATTCAAGTCCTCCACCGCGCCGAACAGGTTAGCGGGGGCCTTGCCGTCTGCGCCTTCCAGTTTCATCAGTTTCACCACAGGCGAAACCATCATAAAAATCGGTATAGCTTTGGTTTTCTGCGCGGCAGTTATTGACGATAATGTAGTACAGGTGGCCATGAGATCGACTTTTTCGGAAACAAACTGGTTAACGATCTGTGTGAGCGTAGGGATACTTCCCTGCGCGTTGCTATATTCTATTTTAATATTTTTCTGGTCTTCGCTAAATCCATTTTTCTTTAAGGCATCCACAAAGCCGGTACGCGCCGGGGCAATGGAGGCATCTTCAAAAGCATCCACAAAACCTACAACAGGAACAGTTTTTTTGTCGCCTGAGTGGCACGAACAAACAAGAGCGGTAAGCAAAATCAGCGAAAAGTATGTCAATAGCTTCATGGTACTAAGTTATATAAATCAGCTGAAATGCTAAAAGCTAAAAGGCGAAAGCAGAAAGCTTTTTGCTTTTAACCTTACGCTTTTAGCTTTTTTGAGTATTTTTACGCCTGCATGACACCTATCATTTCAAAATTACCCCAAACGGGGACTACTATATTTACTGTAATGTCGGCCCTGGCAAACGAGGTGGGCGCTATAAATTTGTCACAGGGTTTCCCGGATTTTGATACTTCTCCTGAATTGATCAAACTGGTAAATACAGCAATGAAAAAAGGGCATAACCAATACGCCCCAATGCCCGGTGTACAGTCACTGCGCGAACGTATAGCAGAAAAGACCGAAAAACTGTACGGGGCCGTTTATAACCCGGATACGGAGATCACTATTACCGCGGGCGGAACGCAAGCCATATTTACCGCGATCACAGCTGTAATTAACCCCAATGATGAGGTGATTATTTTTGAGCCGGCATTTGATTGTTACGCGCCTGCTATTAAACTGATGGGGGGCATTGTAAAATCGTTGGAACTGGAACCGCCCGATTATCGCATCCCCTGGGATATGGTGAAAAGGCTTATCAACAGCAAAACCAGGATGATCATCCTGAACAGCCCGCATAACCCTACGGCCACTATTCTGCACAAAGAAGATATTGATGAATTAAGCGCTCTCGTAAAAAACCAGGATATCCTAATTCTGAGTGATGAGGTTTACGAACATTTAATTTACGATGGCGAAACGCATCACAGTATGGCCCGGTACCCGGAGTTGCAGCAACGAAGCTTTATAGTGGCGTCATTTGGCAAACCTTTCCATGCCACCGGCTGGAAAGTTGGATATTGTATGGCGCCTGCATTTTTAATGAGCGAGTTCAGAAAAATACATCAATTTTTGGTTTTCAGCGTAAATGCACCGCTGCAATATGCCATTGCAGCGTACTTGAAAGATGAAAATACTTATTTAAGCCTCCCGGAATTTTTTGAAAAAAAACGGGATTATTTCCGGAAAGGATTAGAGCAAACGAAATTTAAATTATTGCCGTGTTCCGGATCCTATTTTCAATCGGTAACCTTTGACGACATTACAAATGAGAAAGATAGCGATTTTTCATTACGGTTAACAAAGGAATTTGGTGTGGCGGCTATACCTACTTCTGCATTTTATACCAAGGGCACTGATCATCATGTTTTGCGTTTTTGTTTCGCCAAAAGGCAAGAAACACTCGATAAAGCCGTTGAAAGATTGTTGAAGATTTAATTTGGTTGATGGACGATGGTCGATGGTCGATGGTCCATAGCCATTTTGGATTAAACTATGATAATTTTTACATAATGAACTTTTGCCATGGACAATGGTCTATCGTCCATGGACTTAACTCTAACGAATGGAAAATTTAAAAGTAACCACCTTCCAGGGATATCTATACTGGGAAAACATCGATAAAAACCTGCAGAATATTACTACGCGCTTATCCAACATCCGCGAAAAAACCAACCTGATTATTTTACCGGAAATGTTCAGCACGGGATTTTCTATGGAAGCAGAAAAACTGGCTGAAGCCATGGGTGGTAAAACGATGAAGTGGATGTATAAAATTGCTAAAGAATACGATTGCGTTTTAACCGGCACCATTATTATAAAAGAAAACGAAAAATACTATAACCGCCTTATTTGGATGCGCCCCGACGGCACCTATGAATATTATGACAAGCGCCACCTGTTTGCCCTGGGTAAAGAACACATGACCTACACCCCCGGTAATAAAAGGCTTATTGTTGAGCTAAAAGGCTGGAATATTTGCCCGATGATTTGCTACGATCTTCGTTTCCCGGTTTGGTTAAGAAATGCAGGTGCTGAGTATGATCTGCTGATCATTACGGCTAACTGGCCAGAAAAAAGGATTGCGCACTGGCGCACCTTGATCAACGCAAGGGCGATTGAAAACCAGGCTTATGTGATTGGCGTTAACCGCGTAGGGCATGATGGCAATGAAGTATATCACTCGGGCGACTCGACCTGTATAGACCCTATGGGCAATGTAATTTACTACAAACGCGATGAAGAGGATCTGTATACCTTCACTATTAACGCCGAAGAAGTAAAAAAGACAAGACGCATCATGCCTTTTTTGAAAGATGAGGATGAGTTTAATATCATTGTCTGAAATAGTCTGAACTCGAATTTATAGAATTAGGGAATTATTAGAATTAAAAAAGATTCTATTCTTAAATTCTGTATAATTCGATAAATTCGAGTTCAGACCTTATTTTTACCCTTAATTATTTAACTGATCTCAATGAAGCCTATCGCCCGGGGTATTGTTACACCTTTTTTTATTTTGTTTTTTGCGCTATCATCCTCAGCCCAAAGAAAAAAAGATTACACGCAATTTGTTAACCCTTTTGTCGGCACGGGTGGTCACGGGCATACTTACCCGGGTGCGGTTGTTCCCTTTGGGATGGTTCAGCTAAGCCCTGACACCCGATTGGATGGTTGGGATGGCTGTTCGGGCTATTATTATACAGACACATTGGTCTACGGCTTCTCGCACACACATTTAAGCGGAACAGGTATCGAAGATTACTGTGATGTGCTGTTTATGCCTACTACCGGCGAACCCAAGTTGAAAAACACCGAATACATTTCAGGATTTAAAAAGAAAAACGAAATAGCCAGCCCGGGATATTATAAAACTCACCTCGATAAGTATAATATTGATGCGGAACTTACAGCCAGCACCCGCGTTGGTGTTCACCGGTATACTTTCCCTAAAATAAACGAAGCCAATATCATTATCGACCTGCTGCACCGCGACCAGGTGCTTGACTCCTGGATTGAAGTGGTGAATGACCATGAGATTCGTGGGTTCCGGGAGTCGAGATCATGGGCCGCGGATCAGTCGGTTTACTTTTATGCAAAATTTTCAAAACCGTTTAAAACTTATGGAATTGCACTAAATGATACCCTGCAGCCGGGCAAAAGCAAATTGCAGGGTAAAAACATTAAAATGTATATCCGGTTTGATAATCCGGGCGAAGTAATTGCCAAAGTTGGAATTTCATCGGTTAGTACCGATGGCGCACTAAAGAACCTGGATGCCGAGGTGCCCCATTTCGACTTTAAAAAAGTTGAAAAGGCTGCCAAGATACTTTGGGAGAACGAATTGAGTAAGATTGAGGTAGAAGGCGGCGGCCCCAGCGCTTCTGACCAGCGCGAAGGCCAGAACATGAACCCAACCACCGGCTACAACACACAAACCGGCTATTACCATCCCCCTAAACAAAAAAAGGAACAGGTGATTGACTATGCGAAGAAAAAACAAGCCATTTTTTATACTGCCCTATATCACGCTATGCTGGCCCCCAATGTTTATAGTGATGTAGACGGCCAGTACCGTGGAATGGATCAAAAAGTGCATACTGCTAATGGCTTTAGTTATTACACGGTGTTTTCATTATGGGATACGTACCGTGCAGAAGACCCTTTGCTTAACCTGATAGACCGTAAACGGACGCTCGATTTTATAAAATCATTTTTAGCGATGTATGAGCAGGGCGGCTTGTTACCCATCTGGCCGCTGGCATCCAACGAAACCTATTGTATGGTGGGCAACCATTCCATCCCGGTTATTGTGGACGCCTATGCAAAAGGTATCCGCGGTTTTGATGCAGAAGAAGCCTTTACCGCGATGAAAGCAGCTGTAAACCGCAACCAGTTCGGTTTGGATTCGTACAGAAAAAATGGCGTGGTTTTGGCCGACGATGAGCCGGAATCGGTATCGAAAACATTGGAATACGCCATTGACGACTGGTGCATTGCCCAAATGGCCAAAATGCTGAATAAGCCGGATGACTACAAGGCGTTTATCCAGCGGGCACAATACTGGAAAAACAACTATAACAACCAGAATGGTTTTATGCAGGCCCGCACAAATGGTGGCTGGTACACACCTTTTGAACCCACCGAGATCAATAATAATTATACCGAAGGTAATTCGTGGCAGTACTCGTTTTTAGCACCACAGGATATTGAAACGCTGGCCGATCGCATGGGCGGGAAAGCCGCATTTGAAGCTAAGCTGGATGAATTGTTTACCACCGGTTCAAAACTTACAGGCCGCCAGCAGGATGATGTTTCTGGATTGATCGGGCAGTATGCTCATGGAAATGAGCCAAGCCATCATATGGCCTACCTGTACAATTTTACCAACTCGCCCGAAAAGACCCAATATTATATAAATAAGATTTTAAGAGAAGAATACAGTGATAAGCCCGATGGCCTTTCGGGCAATGAAGATTGCGGGCAGATGTCGGCCTGGTATGTCATCAGTTCTTTGGGGATCTACAATATAGCCCCGGGCCAGCAGCAATTTCAGATAGGTATGCCGCAGTTTGATAAAGCCGTGATTAACCTGGAGAATGGGAAAAAGTTTACCATCTTAAATTCAGGCGCAAACATCAGTAGCAATAACATTTACTTACAGGGGATGAACCTGAACAAAAGATCGTACAATAAAATATACCTTGATTATGCCGATATAGCCAACGGCGGCACTTTTGAGGTGTTTACCGGCAGGCTACCCAATAAGTTATTTGTGCAGGACCTTGAAAAACCAACCTCAAGGATAACCGATGAGCTTATTATACCAAACCCCTATCTAATTGCCCCGGCCAAAGCTTTTAAAGAACCTTTTGATATTCAGATAAAATGTGCCGATACCGCGGCGAAGATCTATTATACGTTAGATGGTTCTGTACCTTCTTCAAGTTCGATACTGTATTTGTCACCGATCCATATTTCAAGCAATACCACCGTAAAAGCTATCGCCATTGAAAATGGAAAAAGCAGTTTTGTGGATGAAGGCACATTTTTTAAGATCAGGAGCGACATAAAGTTAACGCTTGTAAATAAATACCTGGCAAATTATGCTGATGAAGGGGACAATGCGCTGATTAATGGCATCCGCGGAAAAGCTAACTGGCGTTTGGGTAACTGGCAGGGCTACCAGGGGAACGACCTGGTCGCCATAATAGATATGGGGCAAGTGAAACCCATTAAGCAAGTTAGTTTGGGCACCTTACAGGATACCCGCTCGTGGATCGTATTCCCGCCCGCAGTTGAATATTGGGCTTCGGATGACGGGGTTAATTATAAACTGGCGGCAACTGTGAATACCAAAATTGATATAAAAGACCTTAATGTGCAAACCCAGGAATTTACCACGCCGCTAAATGTAAATGCCCGTTATATTAAACTGGTAGCCAAACAATATGGCCCTTTACCAGCCTGGCACGAAAGCAAAGGGCAGCCGTCCTACATTTTTGCTGACGAAATTACGGTGGAGTAATGTGAGAGGTTGTAAAGCTGATTTTTGTTGGAAGGTTGGAACGTTGAAAAGTTGAAATGTTGGGTTTTTACGCAGATTTATTGAACAAATTCTATTTAGTAATTGGTCATCTTTCTGAATGTTTCGACAATAACGTGAATTTACATTTATAAACAACAAGTTAACTAACTGAAAAACAACCTTCCAACTTTGCAACTTTACAACTTTCCAACAAAAAAGCCTTTTTTAACAATTTATTAACCAAAAACAAACCTTTTTCTATCTTTGCGCCGGGGTAAGTCTTTTACGGCCAGCTCCTCTTGAACTCCCCCAGGGTGGGAACGCAGCAAGGGTAGAGAGTTGAGCGGCGCGATAAAAGTAGCTTACCCTTTTTTTATTTTCTTTTTTTTATTTCAGAGGATTACCGTTTACCTGGATATCAAAACTGATCTCTAATCCCAATTTATCGAGCTGCCTGATGATTTTTTGATTGAGGGAAAAACCGCCAATAAGCGTGTTGCTGATATAAGCTTCCCAATAGGTATCGACAAACAATTCACAACCTGCCTTTTTTAGCAAGGCCAGGTCTTTTTGATATGGTTTGAGGTAATTGAGTAGTTCGAGTATTTTCCTTTCAAACTGCCCCGCATGATTTTTATCTAATTCAATTTCAAAGCCACTGGTTTTATAAACAAATGATGCGAGTTTTTTTGGTGGCCGCATATCTCCCTTTTGCCATGTAGATGTTGCAGGTAATGAGGTTTTTGAAAGAATTTCCTGTAGATCCAGATTATTTGAAAGCACTCTGAGTAAAACAATACTCGACGGTGTAATGTCGATTCCAATTAATTCAATGGCTGAATCAACTTCGAAGTAATGCGTATAATAAAATTTACTTCCCTTTATTTTAAAATAAACAGCATAACCGCTGTCAATATATTGTACCCTCGTTATCAAAGGCTTGCCATCCTCTATAGCAATTTCTAAAACTTCAAGAAATTGTTGGGTGCTACCCCATGTTCTCTCTTCGAACTCCCTAATTGATATTTCGAGAAATTTATCAACCAGTTCCTGGCTGATGTTTTCCTCACTAAGCGTCGAATTTTTCAAGTTGCTTCAGCAATGTTTCAAAATCTTTTGGATATGGCGCATGAATCGTTACCGGTTCACCATTCAGCAATTTAAAAGTTACTTCGTAAGCATGCAGGGCAAAACGTTTCATAATAGGCTGTTCTTCCTGATCTTTTCCTAAATGGTATTTACGTTTGATCTTTGAAAGGAAAACCGGCTGTCCTTTATACATTTCATCCCCGGCGATGGAGGCCCTTTGGGTAGCCAGGTGGATACGGATCTGGTGCATGCGGCCTGTTACCGGGCGGCATTCTACCAGGGTATAGTGTTTAAAATATTTTAACGATTTAAACCAGGTCTCGGCCCGTTTGCCTTCCTGGCGGCTGATAGTTACATTTCCCTTGCCTACGTTGAGTATCGGGAGGTCAACCAGCAGGTCTTCAAAAACGTGGGTACCATCAATAATGGCATGATATACTTTTTTTACCTGGCGTTTTTCAAACTGCATGGATACAAAACGGTATGCTTCCGGGTTTTTAGCGATAATAAGCGCCCCCGAGGTCTCTTTGTCCAGCCGGTGACAGATCTGCGCGTCATCTGAATACGCTTTGGCCAGCCGCAGCATATTGACATCCCCGCCCTCGCGTTCATCCAGCGAACTGATAAACGGCGGTTTGTTCACCACAATAATATCATCATCTTCAAATAAAATCAGGTCGGCAAATTTCGGAAACTTCATAGCCTGCAAAAATACGGTTATTAATACGGATAAAATAACCATAGCTTAAATTTAGAACGGTGTATGGATCAATGACCAAAAAAATATACGGTTTTTATTGCTGCAGCCTGCTCAATTCAACCAGGCCGAAGGCTTATATGCTGTAATATGATGACTAAAACCAGTGGAACAGAATTTGATAAGATGGATAAAAACATATTCATCTAACTAAAAAGCAATGAGCACAAATTCAACCAAACCTGAAGAAAAGGGATTTTTCGAAAAGGTAAAAGAAACTATTGAGGAGTTTTGGGATGGCACCAAAGAAAAAGCAGAGGACGTAAAGGATGCTGCCGAAGACACCTATGAGCACTTAAAAGATAAAATTGTTTCAGAAAAATCAGCGGCAAAGAAAAAAGCCACGGCTGTAAAAAAAGCTGTTTCAACGAAAACAACTGAAGTTGCTGCCAAAGCAAAAACAGCCGCGACTGAAATTAAAGCAAAGGCAGAAACTAAAGCAAAAGCAATTACTGCTAAAGCTAAACAAGAGTCGGTAAAGGCTAAGGAAGAAGTTGCCGGCCTGAAAGCAAAAGCTGGCGATAAAGCCAAAGCGATAACAAGTAAAGCCAAAGCTGAAACAACAAAGGCAAAAGCAGCAGCAAAAACCACCGCTGCCAAAACAAAAAAAACTGTAGCGGCTCACTAAATATAGCCCACGTCACGGCAAAATAAAAAAGGCGGCAGGGTGTTAATCCTGCCGCCTTTATCATGAATTCCTTTGTAAATTAACCATCAAATTTATACCCCACGCCTTTTACAGTCGCTACAACATCGTCACCGAGTTTTTCACGGAGTTTGCGGATATGTACGTCGATAGTCCGGTTAGTTACTACGACAGAATCTTCCCAAATATTTTTTAATATTACCTCGCGGGTGTAAACTTTGCCCGGCTTTGAGGCCAGCAGGTAAAGCAGTTCAAATTCTTTTTTTGCTAAAACTATTTTAACACCACGTTTATATACCAGGTAAGCTTCCCTGTCGATCACCAGGTCGCCAATCTCCAGTTTGTTCTCAGTAACATCTTCGGCCGGTGCATTGCGGCGCAGTATCGCATTGATACGGCTAACCAATGCACGTGGCTTTATAGGTTTGGCGATGTAATCATCTGCGCCTACATTAAAACCCGCGATTTCTGAATATTCTTCGCTGCGCGCAGTTAAAAACACCATAAAGGTATTCTTAAACTCGGGCATGGTGCGCATAATACGGCAAGCCTCGATACCGTCCATTTTAGGCATCATAATGTCAAGCACAATCAGGTCCGGAAGGGAACGCTTTGCTTCGGCAACTGCTTCCTGCCCGTTACGGGCTAAAAATACCTGGTAGCCTTCTTTCTTTAAATTATACTCAATGAGCTCCAGGATATCCGGTTCATCATCAACAATAAGGATCTTTTGTTTCGTTGCGTTACTCATGAAGGTTGATTTTTTGCGTAAAAGTATGCGCAAAAAAGAACAATATGGTAAAGTTAATATTAAGAAATTGTTAAATGTTACTTTATTTTAACGATTTATTGAGACTTATGAAACGTTTTGTTTAAAAATTCTTCAAGGTCGGCTCCGGTAATGTTTTTCGCCACGATAATTCCCTGCGGATCAATAATGAAATTTGACGGGATCTGGTAGATGTGGTAAAGTTGTTCAGTCGGTCCTTCAAAGTTTTTGAGGTCGGACCCATGTTGCCAGGATAACTTATCGGCACCTATTGCCTTTAGCCAGGCGCCTTTATCCGTATCCAGGGAAATGCCCAGGATGTTTAATCCAAGTGGTTTAAATATAGCATATTGCTTAACCACGTTTGGGTTCTCGCGCCTGCAGGGCCCACACCATGATGCCCAAAAATCAAGCATCACATATTTGCCTTTATAATCAGATAATTTTACCGGCTTGCCATCAACACCCCCAACAGTAAAATCAGGTGCCTTTTGACCCACTGAAACCGGCTTTGCGGCCATTTTATCTTTAATAAATCGCTGTACGGCAGGGTTATCTTTAAAATCGGCAGTTTTTATCGTGTCGGCATAGGCTATCAATTGCGATTCATATTTAATAGAATCCAGGGAAGTTGCTGCGTAGAAACCCGCAAGTGATTTTTTATTTTCGCTGACAAATTTAAGGATAGCGGCACTGCCTTCATTAAACACCTTCATAAACGCGGGTTTGTAAACACTCATTAATGAATCCTGCACTCTAGCCCTGGATACCGAATCGTGGTTTTTGCTGCCGATATCTCCCAGTTTATTTTGATACTCCCCTACTATCTTATTCGTCCGGTCAACATACAGGTTATTGATCTGATTAAAATCCTTCAATTTTTCAGATTCGTCAGAGCCCGAAATAGTGTATGAATGCGTGTTATCAGTGATACTGGTGCTGAAATCAATGGATTCACCGTTCCTGGCAATAAACTCAAACAAGTTACCGCCTACACGTAACCCATAAATATTAGGATAAGGCGTGCTGTGTTTAAATTCAAATTTACCGTTCTCATTAAGGTTGGCAGAATCAACAACAGAAATGCCGTTTACATCCTGCTGGATCAAAACGATCTTTTTTAAGCTTCCCGGATTGTTTATAGTACCGGAAATAGTAAATGAATTCTTGTTACACGAAAACAAGGTCAACGCCGATAAAATAACAGCGTAATATAGGATATGCTTCTTCATCTTTTTTGGGTACAACAGGTTTGTTGAGTTGATGCAAAGTTGGTATTTTAATACAATTCTGCAATATCTTTCGGACTTTCCGGACTTTTCTGACTTTCGGACTATAATTTACCTCGACTCCAGTTCTTTGATCAATAATTTGTTTGTTGCCTGCGGGTCGATTTTTCCTTTCGAACTTTTCATAATCTCGCCCATAAACAAACCCAAAACGCCTTTTTTACCATTTTGATATTCAATTACCTTATCCGGGTATTTGGCGAGGGCTGCTTTAATAAACCCGCTTACATCATTATTATCCTGGCTGATCAATAAATTCAATTCGACGGCAAGCTGTTCGGGCGTTTTGTCGCCTCCCTTTAACATGGCCGGGAAAAGCTTTTGCGTGGCCAGCGAATAATTGGTCTTGCCTGAATCGATCAATTTGATCATTTCTGCTAAGTGCAGTGGACTGATTACAAAATCAGCCATCGATTTACCAGATTCGTTGATATACGATTTAACGGGACCCATTAACCAGTTAACTGCGGCTTTATAGTTATCGGTGCATTTCACCAGCTCTTCAAAATACAAGGCAAAGTCCTTGTCGGCGGTAATCACCCCGGCATCGTAATCTGATAGGCCTAATTGAGCAATATATTTATTGTACAACTCATTTGGCAGAGCAGGCATACCGGAACGTATTCTGTCAAGATACTCGTGCGTTAAAACCAGCGGGGTAAGGTCTGGTTCAGGGAAATAGCGGTAATCATTTGCCATTTCTTTCGATCTTAAAACCGAAGTTTCGCCGGTGTCTGCATTAAAATTCAGTGTATTCTGATCAATGTATTCGCCGTTTTCAACCAGGTTAACCTGGCGTTCAAACTCATGCTCAATGGCGCGCTGCACGTTACGGATAGAGTTGAGGTTTTTCACCTCACAACGGTTATTGTAAGTAGTTTCCCCTTTTAGCCGTACCGAAATATTAGCATCGCAGCGCATACTGCCTTCTTCCATATTCCCATCGCAAATTTCCAGGTAGCGAACCAGTTTCCGCAATTCAGTTAAAAACTGGCCTGCTTCTTCGGCGCTGCGCATATCTGGCTGGCTTACAATTTCAATCAGCGGCACTCCTGCCCTGTTCAAATCGATCATCGAATCTTCATGAAGCTGGTCGTGCATGCTTTTGCCCGCATCCTCTTCCATGTGGATATGGTGGATAGCTACATTTTTGGTTATACCGCCCGCCAGGCGAACCGGCACAAAACCGCCGATACAAACCGGGAAATGATCCTGGGTGATCTGGTAGCCTTTGGGCAGGTCGGCATAAAAATAATTTTTACGCGCGAAGGTGTTATTTAAATTGATGGTGCAGTTGCAGGCCAGGCCCATTTTAACAGCGTATTCAACCATTTTTTTGTTGATGCGTGGCAAAGTGCCGGGGTGACCCAAGGAAACCGGGCTGATATGTTCATTGGGCCCGCCGCCAAATGCTGCCGAATCGGAGGAAAAGGATTTACTTAAAGTAGATAACTGCACGTGTACCTCTAACCCTACAACCAATTCGTATTTGTCACTTATCCCGTCTGCAATATTTGTCATATATAATATCAGGCTGATATAAAAGCCATTTTAGCAGGCCAAATATAAAGTTATTAATATAAATTGTGTTTAGAGATTGAAGATCAGCTATTATTTTTCAATAAAAAAATATTACAGGTTGTCATTTCGACGAGGAACGAGGAGAAATCTATGCTTCTACCATTCCCACCTGCACAGCGGTAATGTACGATGTATAGATTTCTCCCTTCGTCAAAATGACAATGAGGTTATGAAATGAAAGTCTTCGCTTTTTCCAATGCTTTATCCAACCCGCTTACATCGCTGCCGCCGGCAGTGGCAAAGAATGGCTGGCCGCCGCCGCCTCCTTTTATCTCTTTGGCTAACTCGCGAACAATCGTTCCTGCATTTAAGCCCTTATCTTTTACCAGGTTTTCGGCTATCATTACGGTTAGCGATGGTTTGCCGTCAATGTCGGCAGCCAATACCAGGAAGAGGTCAGCTACAATATCCTTTAGCTGGTAAGCCAGGTTTTTGATGGCATCAGCATTGGGTAATTGTACTTTTTGGGCGATAAAATTGATGCCGTTAATAACTTCGGCTTTTTCCGCCAGCTCATTTTTTAAGCCGGATGATTTTTCGAGGATGGATTTTTCGATCTCTTTTTTCAGCCTGTTGTTTTCTTCAACCAAACTTTCAACGCTTTTTGAAAGGTCCTTCGGATTTTTAAGCAATTCCCTTAGCTGGTGTACCAGTTTAACTTGTGCATTGATGAAATTCTCGGCAGCAATACCGGTAATGGCCTCAATCCGGCGGACCCCGGCAGCTACGGCGCTCTCGGCAATGATCTTAAAGAAACCGATCTGCCCGGTAGCTTTTACATGCGTACCGCCGCAAAGCTCTTTGCTGAACTCGTCATCAAAAGTGATTACACGGACATACTCACCATACTTTTCACCAAACAGGGCGGTTACGCCGCTGCTGATGGCTTCCTGGTAAGCTACCATGCGTTCTTCTTTCAGGGCGATGTTTTCCCTTATTTTTTCGTTAACGATGGCTTCTATCTGCGCCAGTTCATCATCGGTTACTTTGGCAAAATGCGAAAAGTCGAAACGCAGGTAATCGGCATTCACCAATGAACCTTTTTGATTAACGTGTGTGCCTAAAACCTGTTTCATAGCGGCGTGCAGCAAATGCGTGGCGCTGTGGTTGTTTTCGGTACTGGTACGCAGGCTTGGGTTAACAATGGCAGTAAGCGCATCATCGGCCATATCCGGTAAACTATCCGTGAAATGAACGATCAGGCCGTTCTCTTTTTTGGTATCCGTTACTTCAATTACCTGCCCATCCGGGAAAACCAGTTCGCCTTTATCACCTACCTGGCCACCGCTTTCGGCATAAAAAGGTGTTTTATCCAGCACGATCTGGTATTGCTCCTTACCTTTTGCGGTTACCTTTCGGTATTTTATAACGTGAGCAATACTTTCTGTTTCATCGTAGCCGGTAAACTCCACGGTGTCGTCATCTTTTAAAACTACCCAATCGCCGGTGTCAATTGCGGTGGCAGCACGGGAACGTGTTTTTTGGGCTTGGAGCGCTTTTTCAAAACCTTCTATATCGACAATTTTTCCATTTTCGCGGGCCATAAGTTCTGTTAAATCTATCGGAAACCCAAATGTATCATAAAGTAAAAATGCAAAACTCCCGGGTATTATATTTTCGTCGACTATCTCTAAATCAGTCATAGAATTACCAACTGCATGTTTGGAATCTTGAAGATAATCATCAAATATATAGATACCCTTGTCCAACGTCCTTAAAAACGAGGCCTCTTCCTCCAAAATCACCTTCTGTACAAAATCCTTCTGTTTATACAGCTCATCAAACACCCCTTTAAACTGATCAGCCAGCAAAGGCACCAATTGGTTTAAAAAGGGTTCTTTAAAGCCTAAATATTGATATGAATACCTAACCGCACGACGTAGAATCCGGCGTATAACATATCCGGCTTTGTTATTGGATGGCAACTGACTATCGGCTATTGCGAAGCTTATTGCACGAATATGATCAGCAATTACACGCATCGCTATATCGGTGTTTTTTCCTTCTTGTTCTTCTTCTTCTTCTTCTTGTTCTTCTTCTTTGTAAACACCTTGGTTAACATTCATATTTAAAGAATCTGATTCAGACAAATAATACGGTATCCCACTTTTCTCCGCAATAAACTGGATCAGTGGCTGAAAAACATCCGTATCATAGTTGGATGTCTTTCCCTGCAATACCCTCACCAACCGTTCAAAGCCCATACCGGTATCCACATGTTTGGCAGGTAACGGCTGTAGTGAGCCATCCCTGAGGCGGTTAAACTGCATGAATACGTTGTTCCAGATCTCAATCACCTGGTCGTGGTCGGCATTCACCAGCGTAGCGCCACTTACTTTAGCGCGTTCACTATCCGGGCGGTTATCGTAATGAACTTCGGAGCATGGGCCGCAGGGGCCGGTTTCACCCATTTCCCAAAAATTATCTTTCTTATTACCCGGGAGGATGTGGCTTTCGTCAACATATTGTTTCCACAGGTTGTAGGTTTCCAAATCCTTTTCCAGGCCTTCTTTTTCGTCACCCTCAAAGTAGGTAACGTACAAGCGGTCTTTATCAATTTTATATACTTCAGTCAGCAGTTCCCAGCTCCAGTCGATGGCTTCTTTTTTAAAATAGTCGCCAAAGCTCCAGTTGCCCAGCATCTCGAACATGGTATGGTGATAGGTATCTATCCCTACTTCCTCCAGGTCGTTATGCTTGCCTGAAACCCGTAAACAGCGCTGGGTATCCGCCACACGGGAATATTTCGGCGTTTCTTCACCTAAAAAAAGCGATTTAAACTGGTTCATCCCCGCGTTGGTGAACATCAGCGTAGGGTCGTTTTTAATAACAATAGGCGCCGATGGAACGATTACATGTCCCTTCGAAGCAAAAAAATCCAAAAAAGCCTGGCGTATCTCTGAAGCTGTCATAAGGTGCAAAGATAGAGGAAAGTCCGGAAGTCGGAAAGACCGGAAGTCCGAAAGTTATGAGAAGTTTTGACGCGCGTTTACAGCGCCTTCGTTTAACAGAACAATTCTCCTATCAAACTATTTCTTCCGGACTTTCGGTCTTTACTGACTTTCGGACTTCTTTACCCCTTCTTTTCCAACAATATTTTTTGGGAGTTAAAATTAGATGCTGCGTCAATCAGTTCCATTACCAGCGGCCAGTCTGAAGCTTTTTCAAAATTGTTGTTGTAAACACGGTTTACCGTAATGATCAGGTTGTTGCCATCTACAACAGCAGAAGAAGTAAAAAGCCCGGTTTTATTAACTTTTTTTACTGCCAGTTCTTCCATCCCTTTGGCACTGTAGCCCGGTGGTATAGTTATTGAAATGGAATATTTAAAACTGCGGGCACAGGGCATATAAATATCAATTGTCCGTTTGCGGTATTTATCTTCCAGTTTATAAAAACCTCCGGTGAGTTTCCCTGCGTCTATGATATAATTGTTACCTGCCTTCTTCACCAGGTTGTTCAACACAAATGACGAACTGAACTGAAAAACAGGGCTATTGTTTTCAAGCGCCGGGTTAATAATCTTCGTTTCTGTCACCTGTTCAGGGTCCTGGTCATACTGGCTTTTAATTTCGGACGTGAAGTTTTTTACCATATCCATTTTTTCCTTAGTAAACGCGTAGGTGTAATCTGCTACCATTTTTTTGGTTTCATCATTCTTTTTGAGCCGTTTGGCCAACTCGTCGCCTTTAACTATATCACGGTAGCCATCGTCAATATCTTGTACGGGCAACAAGAGTTTCTGATCCGAATGGCGTGATTCGCCCTGCTCCTTTACCAACCTTGTTATTTTTAGTTTTTGCGGATTCGACGGCAGCAAGCTCACCTGTAAGCTTTCTTCTACCTGGTTTTTATCGCTGGTGGTTACAGGCAATGTGGTGGTACTTGATGTGAAAGTATACCGTTGTGCATTGTGCCGTTTTGGGAACAATTCAACGGCTTTTTCGCCCTGGTAGCGCACCGGAATCTCGTTAAAATGAGTCACGATATCATCAAAGCACAGGTACATAGGCCTGGTGGTATTAATTTCAATCATCGCATCCATATCGTCCATGTTATAAACATTCTCCAGTGTGTTGCTGTTACGCGAAGCCACCAGCAGCACTTCGTTGTCTATATCCAGGTCGGTCAGCATCATACTCATGATGATGGCTGCGTATTCGCTCCTGGCCTTACGGTAATTCATATCATTAATGCTCTCCAGTTCCTTTCCTGAATAATTGCAAAAAACATTAAACTTCCATTCGTCATAAATAACCTTCAGGATACTGTCCAGCGGCGCATTTTTTAAATTTTTATGGCTGCCGAAATAATCTTTAAGTTTTCCTTCTATCTCGTTAAAGCCGGGGTATTCCTTAAATGCACTTTCAAACCCTAATTCGTTATTTTCAAACCTGGAAGCGTTCGGGTCTTTCTCATAATCGTAACCCATCATGGTATTGATCTTTGCACCGTAAGTGCTGCCGATCTCGATATATGGATATTGCCTTAAGGGCGATGTCCACAATGCGCTTTGGTATTTTGGCAGGTTTCTCAATTTAAGGCTTAACAGCAAATCATCATTTTCGTTGTTGCTCTCTACAAACTTAGGCGCGCCATTTGCATTGATATATTGGACCTTGATTTTCTTATTATATTGAAAATCAATACTGTAGTATAAAACAGGGTATTCGTCGGCCAATACAAACAGGTTATCGTTGTCTTTAAATGAATTTCCGGCAGCCGTTTCCGAAAAATCGGAATTGCTGATATAATAATCCAGGATGTCACCAGCTTGCAGGCCAGGGATGGCCAGTTTGCCTTTTTGGTCTTTTTGTTCGTTTTTCAACAACACCTCTTCCCCTGTATTAACAATGGTTTCTTTGCCGTCGGGTTTAATGATCTTGGCGCCGATGTAGGTGTCCTTAACATTCCCAAACTTATTAAACAGGAAAGAAGTGGAATTATCCAGTTTTTTTTGATATTCAATCGTCGAGAAATTTTCGAGAGCGCTTTTATCGTTGATCTTAACGCGTTCGTGATACGTTGTTAATTTGATGGTGCGGGTAGTTACGCCGGCGGTAATGATCATAAATTTGATCCGGGGTTTGGATGTTCGCTGCAGGCTGAACGACCGGGCAAGCACAACGGCGCTTTCATTGGCAAGATTAGCCGGTACGGTAGTTGATTTAAATTCAGGGACGGTAGTACCCCAAACGTCTTTTTGTATTTGCATCGCCTTTTCAGCATAAGGGATATTATCCTGCGCAAAAAGGTTGATAGCGGTTAGTAAGGCAAAAGTTAAAAATAAAAAAGGTTTCATTCGCTGACAGGTTTTAAAGTGATAGTTTCGTTATAGGTTTTTGCAAGCTGTTCAATATCCTTGTTCCATTGTGCAAATTTGGCAACTGTTAAATGGGTGTTTTTAATCAGCAAGCTTTTTTTATAGGTTAACTTGCCGGGCGAAGGTACATACTGGATGTGAAACTCATAATCCGGGTTAACAATATTCAATGTTTCCGGCAAGCCAGACGTTTTATAGTTAGCAGGTAACGTTAGCTCTGTCTCTCTGCATATATTAACTTTATGCGGGAACCAAAAATCAAGCTTACGTTCGTTAAGTTTTATCGCAGCGTTTAAAAGTTCCTTTTGCTGATCAAAGTCAATATAATAAGCCTTGCTGAATACTGAAACACCATTTTTTACTTCCACATCATAGTTAGCCGTAAAATCCTTGTCAGGATTGGTAGTGCTGGAAACCTTTAGGTTACTGATCACATAATCGGTATTGTTATTTGATAAGAACCTGTTGATCGCTTCATCTGTATTTTCCTTTTTAATGCTGTTCACTCCCATTAAAACGTCTTCCTTATCCTCGCCCTTCCACAAATGCGATATGCTGCCCTTTAAATCGTTGCCGCTAATGCTGAGTTTAGCTGTTTCAAAATCATAATTCTGGGCCGCGCTTTGTACGGGCACACGGTTTAAAATAAACTTATCCCCGTCTTCCATCATCACCTGCCTGCCCTGGATCCTTTCAGCATAATCATTAATGCCCAGGTAAGTTTGTGTTGCATCCAGGTATATGGTTTTACCTTTATAAATTAAGGCGCAGATCATGTGGTTATCCACCGCCAGTGAAGGCGTATTATAATCATAGGCAATATGATCGGTTCCCAGCCAGCATAACCGGGCATCAAAACCGACAGAGGTAAGCAAGGCCTTTGTTAAATTTGCCATCCCTTTGCAATCGCCGTACTTTTTTCGGAGCACTTCATCAGCCTTTTCAGGCCTGAATCCGGCCAGGCCGTCTTCAAAAGCGATATAGCGGATATTGTCCTGCACGTAATAAAAAACGGCTTTAATTTTATCCATGTCATTATTTAAACCGGCAGTTATCTCTTTAGCTTTGGCGCTGATAGCAGCGTTATTGTTGTCCATATTTTTTACCAGGCTCCGATACCAGTCGTACTGGTCGGCTGTAGAACCGAAATATTTAAAGCTTTGACCGCCCACAGTTGCCGATTTGCACATCACCAGTAAATGCGGATAAATATAGGTTGGGCCCGGGCTATTCTCTTCGCGGTGCATGGCGGGCAGGTTCTGGACATAATAAGTGATAATGTCTTCATCATTGCCGCTATCATAAGTTTTAGAACGCATGATATGATAATTACCGAAATTCATTTCTTTTATTTCGGCATTCATCCAACGCGGGATCCTGATGGATACTTCGCGTTGTTTTACTTCAAATTCACTGGTGAAATAAATGGAGGTAAAATATCGGGGGTCAGCTACCGATTCTGTAAAAACCACGTTACCGTTTGAACCTTTTTTTGAAAGGTATAAGGGGAAGTAGCAGATTTTCTCATCTGAAAAAAAAACATCGTCAGCAGAATAGTAGGCATAGGTTGGGTTAAGGTTACGTATAGCGTGATTGTCAATGCGGGCCTCTACATTTTCAATCGTTACGTTGTTATTGTAAACCTCGGCGATCGGCAGCTTCACGGTATAGTTGTTAGCGGTGTAATTAGTGCTTAAAATTTCTTTAACTTCAACCCTGCCTGCTTTTTTGTTAAAAACAAATTCATAACTATTTTTTGATGAGGTGATAGTGGCTGAGGAATCCGCAGGTTCAGCAATCGCTGAAAAACAAATAAACAGGCACAAAAAATAAATAACTAAAAGTTTAATCATGTCAATTATTGGGGAAGCCTAAATATAAAATAAATTTTCAAACAGCATAGTATGATAGTAGTTGAATAACTAATTTTAAGTTACCCGTTGCCATTAGTTTTTTAAAAGATAAAAACTTTTGTGTTTCTATCTTTCGGACTTCAACTTAAACAATTACATTTGCATATGCCATATAAAGAACGGGAAATCAGTAAGATGTACTACACCATGGGTGAGGTGGCCATCCTGTTTGATGTAAATCAATCACTCATAAGATTTTACGAAAAAGAGTTTGATATCCTTCAGCCTAAAAAGAACAAAAAGGGTAACCGTTACTTTACTCCCGAAGACCTGGAAAACCTGAAACTTATTTTTCACCTGATAAGGGAAAAAGGATATACGCTGAATGGCGCAAAGGAATATCTAAAAAATAACATGGCTACCAGTAAGGACAATATCAAGGTGATCACCTCTCTTGAAAACCTGAAAAAATTCCTCATCGAAGTTAGCGAACAGTTGTAATTTCTTTTTGAAAAGCTATCTTTATTTTTCGATAGTTTACGGAACCATGATCCCGAATCACAAAGGCGAAATTCCTGTCGTTGTCCTCCTGCTGCCTTTTTTATTGGGTATTATTGCAGGACTTAGCCTTTTTGCAGGAGTAGAACTCAATTGGTTAGTAACCATTTTCGCTTTTTTTAGCATCGCGTTTATTCTTCTCAACCTAAATTATACCCGGCTAAAGCTTTATAAACACCGCTGGTTAGGCGGTTCACTTATTGCTGTTATCTTGTTTTTATTTGGCTGTATCATTGTTTTTAAAAACAGCGAGCGCGACGCGAAAGATCATTTTTCAAAAAACACAGCTCAATATCTTGTTATAAGCATCAATAATGAACCTCTATTAAAAAACGGGCTATTGCGCTTCTCCGCCAAAGTAGAAGCATCTGAAAACAATGGAATACCCAAACAAACAAGCGGCACTTTGCTGGTTACCATCAAAGACAGCGCGGCCAATCACCTGTATTATGGCGACGAACTGCTGATCCCCGCAAAATATAAACCCATTGATCCGCCTTTTAACCCGGCGGAATTTAATTATAAAAAATACCTGGCCTATAAAAACATCTATTACCAGGCATTTCTTTTTCCAAAACAATACAAAGTGATAGCAGCCCATACGGGCAACCCGCTGATTGCGCATTCATTAAGATTAAGGCAACACCTGGTGGAGGAGATCAAACTTAATATGCGGGATACCGGCGCCATAGCTGTAGCATCTACCCTATTATTAGGTTACAAGGCTGATTTAAGTGAAGATATTTTGCAAGCCTACAAAAACACGGGAACCGTATATGTACTCACGGTTTCAGGTTCGCAGGTGGCCATCCTGTACCTGCTGTTGTCCTTTCTCCTTCAGTTTTTAAACCCATATAAGTACGGCAAGCTGATCCGGGCGGCCATCATCCTGGCAGTCATCTGGTATTACGCCATGCTCACCGGGTTTTCGTTGGCGGTTTGCCGGGTTGATGTAATGGTAAGCCTGGTTATTATCGGGAAATCATCCAGGCGGTATATCAATACCTTAAACCTGCTGGCCGTTTCGGCTTTTGTGCTGCTAATCTACGATCCTTTTTTTATTACGGAGGCGGGGTTTCAACTATCCTTTATAGCGGTATCCGGGTTAATTGTGCTGCAGCCGGTAGTTTATCAATGGCAAAAGTTTAAAAATAAATGGGTTGATAAAGCGTGGGCGCTTTGTTCGGTATCAATAGCGGCGCAGATGGTAATTTTTCCAATCAGTGCTTTGTATTTTCACCAGTTCCCGGTTTATTTTTTAATCAGCAACCTTTTTGTGGCAGTCCCGGCGGCGTTGGTGATGTACGGCGGTATACTTTTTTTATTGCTGCCGAAGATCCCGGTTGTATCGGCATCTATAGCCTTTGTCCTCGAAAAAACCATTGTTATAATGAATAAGGGACTTGCTTATATCGAACATGCCCCCTATTCGGTTATCAGTAAAATCTGGCTCACTATACCTGAATACTTCATACTATATGCTATCATTATCAGCCTGTTTTATTTTTTATACGACAGAAAACTTTGGCTGCTTAAATTCAGCCTGATCTGTACGCTCACGCTGTGCATTAGTTTTAGTATAAAAAGTATCCGGCAATCCGATTCAAAAGAAATTGTTTGGCTAAACCTTAAAAAGCACCAGGGGATCATATTTAAAGATGGGAACAAAGCCATCGTTTTATCAGACTTGAAAAGCACCGACAAAACTTATGCGTATTCCGTTCAACCTTATTTGGATAGCTGCCAGGTAAGCGATATAAAGCTGTATAATTTAGACCAGGACATCAATACTGATTGGATCAGGAAGAAATATGGCCTGGTTCAGTTTTTAAATACCACAGTTTTAATGCCAGGCAAAGAACTTTATGCAAATGATTTTCGCCAAAAAATAAAAACCAACTATATTTATATAACGGGCAACCCTGATAATGCGTTAAATGGCATTCACCGCAATTTCGAATGCGCTGCCGTGATTATTGATGGCTCCAATTCCGATGCAAAAATAAATGAATGGACTAAACAACTTAACACAGAACATGTTAACTTTAATATATTAAAACGTAACAATTCTATTATTTCAATATCTAAATAAAAGTTAAAAAAAATAGTAAAATTTGTACTTAAACTATCAAAAACTAAATTGAATTAAACAAATCTGAATTTATGAAGATCAAACTTTTTTTCGTTGCCCTGGGCATAGCGCTTACAGCAACCACTATTAGTGCAAATGCACAAAAAGCCTATACGCAGGGATTAATTACCATGATTGGAGACATGAATGGTCAGCCAACAACCATGAAGGCTTATTTTAGCCCTGATTCAGCTGCCCTTACATTCCAGGCGGGCCCGGCGGCCATAAAAATATTAAGTAATGCTGCAAAAACATATTTTGCAGTTGTTGTTGACGTGCCGTCATTTTCGGTAAAAAAAGCAGCTATCGCCAACCCTGACGAAGTTGACCAGATGAAAGCCGCCTTGCCTAAGTTCACTTTTGCGCCAACTACCGAGACCAAGCAGATCTCGGGCTTTAACTGCAAAAAAGTGGTAGCAACCGACGCTAAGGACAATAAGACCTATGATGTTTGGGTTACCAATGATATAACACTTCCGCCAAGTGCCGGTTCTGACCTGTATGCCGGAGCCGGCGGTGTACCTATCCAATACACCTCATTTAACCGCGGACAGGCGTCTGTTATAACTGTTACTGCTATTAGTGACGAAAAAGCACCTGCCGGCACATTCGGATTCTCTGCTGATTACGATAAGATCACCATGGATGATCTGAAAGCGATGAGCGGAGGAAATTAAGTTTGCAGTTAGTAGTTTTCAGTGGGCAGTAAGAATTCTTTTATTGCAAGCTGCCCACTGAAAACTGCAAACTTTCGGCTAACGCTGATACCCATTTATTGAACAAGCTACTTTCAAACGCCACTGCTTTCGCGGCGTGAGTTTCCCAATCAGGCGAAAAAGATTTAAGCTGATTGATCATCTCTTCCAGATGCCCTTCTTCTTCTAAAATGATCGATTTTACATTTACCTTGCTGCCTGCATTCTCTAAAGCTTCCTGGTAAATGGGGTACAGTTCATCTGCCCTTACTTCAATGGCATAAGTTACCAGCAGGTAAGCTGCAAACCTGAGTTCTTTTCCCGTGAGCTTAAGTTCGTTTTTCAGATATCTGCAAACATCAATATCCAGTTGGTTTAAATAATAGCGGCTATAGGCAGGCGCTAACAAATATTGGCTTGCATAAGTCTGGCATGTATCGATGCCGGTTTTTTCAATTTGCTTCTTCAGGTAAAAAGCATGGCGATGTTCTTCGGCAGCGTGTTTTAAAATAATGTACGTAACCGTTTCCATATCCTCACTGGCGGAGATCTTACGGGCGCCCGTATTTTCCATCAAGGATAAAGTATTTAACCATTTGGCATGCAATTGTTTATCTGCAATTATTAAAGGTAATAGTTCGTTTAATTCCATATTATTATTTTGTGATTTCCCTGATTGTTTTTTGTGATTACACTGATTTTTATTTGATTACACCGATTAAATTTCTAATCAGTGAAATCATACGCTAATCGGTGAAATCACTCCTAAAATCGGTGTAATCAAAGTGCCTCCAATGCTTGTTCAATTTTGGCGTAAATGTAATTCAGTTCGTCATCAGTAATGCAATACGGAGGTAAAATATAGATGGTATTGCCAAGTGGCCTTAAAATAATGCCGGCATCTAAAAAGTACTGGTAAAGTATGTCCCGCAGGGAATTGAAATAGGAAGTATTGCTGCCTGTTTCCCATTCCATGGCGAAAATTGTGCCTGTTTGCCTGATGGTTTTAACTTTTGGATGGTTTGTTATTTTTTTGCCAAACGCCATGTGTTTTGCGGCAATTCTTTTGATGTTTTTTAGGGTTGATGGATCAAGGAACAAATCCAAACTGGCAAGTGCCGCAGCTATTGCCACCGGGTTAGCCGTAAACGAATGTCCGTGAAACAGTGTTTTTAGTTTATCATCCGACAAAAAAGCATCATAAATAGTTTGCGTGCACGTTGTAAGGCCCAGGGCCATGGTACCGCCTGTTAATCCTTTCGAAAAACACATAATATCCGGTTGTTCCTGCACGTGATTACAGGCAAAATTTTTCCCGGTACGCCCGAAGCCTGTAAAAACCTCGTCGGCGATCAATAACATACCTTCTTTGCGGCAATGTGCCATCAGCTCATTCAAATACGCGGCGTCGTACATCAGCATACCTCCCGCGCCCTGTACCAGCGGCTCAAATATGAAACAAGCGGTTTTAGATTTGAGATGTGAGATATAAGATGTGAGATTTTGGATATTATCTTCGTTTGGAAGATCAATAAACTCAACCTCAAACAATAACCGGTCAAAAGCGGCTGTAAATGCACTGCGGCCGCTTACCGCCATAGCGCCGAACGTGTCGCCGTGGTATGCATTCTTAAATGCGATGATCTTCGTGCGGTTTTCACCCTTGTTATGCCAGTATTGGAGGCACATTTTTATGGCAACTTCCACAGCAGTTGATCCATTGTCGGAGTAAAAAACTTTTTGTTGATTTTTTGGCAGTATCTGAAGCAGGCGTTCGGCCAGTTCAACCGCACCTTCATGGGTGAAACCTGCGAAAATAACATGCTCCAGCTTATATAATTGTTCAGATACTTTTTTTGCGATGTATGGATGCGCATGCCCGTGGATATTTACCCACCAGGAAGAAACTGCGTCAATATATTTTTTGCCGTTCTCATCAAACAATAAAGCCCCCTCGCCCCTAACAATCGGAATTGGCGGCTTTGCCGTTTTCATTTGCGTATATGGGTGCCAAATTACTTTTAAATCCCTGTCTGTTAAATCCATATGCTGCCTGTTAAAAGTTTAGCTACATGCTGATCGGTTGGGAAAAGAAAATCTTCATTCGCAAGGTTTGCCAATTTTACCCACCTGAAAGCTTGCAACACTTCCCCTTCACCGTCAAAATCAAAAACCAGGGTTTTAAAATTCAAATTCAACTCTTCCAGGTTTTTAACGCTGTAATAAACGCTGATCACCTGCGAATCATTAAAAGCAGATTTTACATAAAAATCAGTGGTATAAAAATGGCTGATCACTTCTACTATCGCATTGCATTCCTCCAAAAACTCACGTTTCAGGCCATCAATCAAACCTTCGCCGGGTTCAAGGCCGCCACCGGGGAATTTAGTAAAGCGCATACCATATTCCTGTTCATCGCTGATCAGTACCTCGTTGTGATCATTGATCAGCAGGCCATAAACACGTACATTAAAAGGATACATTATTCAAAGTGTTTTCTGTTACGGATAATTTTGTCCAACGTCCAGGCGATGTCCGCAGTTTTTGGTTCCGATCTGATGGGGCATGCCGGCATATTACAATAATAGCAACACTCGGGCAGGCATGGGTCAGTATGGATAAACCACTCTGTTTTTGTTACTTCCGAATTGGTGATCGTATCTATCGACTTAACCTGTTCATGAACTTCATTCAAATTAAAATAGTTGGGTAAAGTTAAATGGCAATCAATATGCAGCTCATTACCATATTTTTGGGCCCTGAAATTATGGATGTCTATCCACGACACATTTCTGTTTTCATTCAGCACCTCTATTACCTCCTTTACCACTGTAAAATCAGCTTCATCCATTAATACGGCTACTGATTTTCGTACCAGTTGGTAAGCATTATATAAAATATACAAGCCTACAACGATAGACAAGGCGCTATCCAGCCATAAAATATGAGTAAAATGAATGAGCAATAAACCGGTAACCAGGCCAATACTGGTAACCATATCGGTTAACAGGTGCCTTCCATCTGCTTCAATGGTAACAGATGGCAACGTTTTACCTTTACGGGTCATGTACCAGCCCAAGACGCCGTTTACGATGCCTGTTGCACCTATAATCGAAGCGCCCGTGATGAGGTCGTGAATGGCATTGGGATAAATTAAACCGTATACCGATTTAATAATGATGGTAATTGCCGCGATACCTATCAAAAAACCTTCAACGAAAACCGAAAAATATTCCACTTTTCCATGGCCATAAGGATGATTTTCGTCCCTGGGCTGGGCCGCCAGATAGATGCTGAAAAACGCAAATGAGCTTGCCAGCACATTTACAATACTTTCAGCCGCATCAGTAAGCACAAAATTGGATTCTGTTAAAAAGTATGCGCCGAATTTAGCTATCATCAGTATGGAACTGGTAATTAGGGCAAGAAGAATGATCCGTTTTTGTTGTTTCAAAATGTTGAATTTTCGGCCAAATTTAGGAATTGTTTCCCGAAAACAGCAGGCAAGTTCCTAACTATGTTAGTTATTACGGGCGAACAAACAAGTGACCGATAGTGCTCCCCTTTGGCAGATCCGGGTATGCTGTTACCCGGCAAAACTACTGTATCGCAAAGCGTTAATTGGACAATTTAACCTGTTACATATAATATATAATACGTTATCTGCAACCAAAACAGGGCTCCCGATATTTCCAAATTCATAAAATGGTCTCTAAAAAGGGCTTAATTTTAAGCCTTTACGAAATAGCGCAACGGATTTGTTAATAAAATGCTAAAAAAATCAAAATTTACTATGAACACCTCCACCTCAGCCCAGACTTTTCTATATTTGGGCCGCAATAAAATAAACATAAAATGAGTGCATTAAGTAACAGGATAAATAACCTGTCTGAGTCGGCAACGATCAAAATGGCCAAACTTGGCCGCGAGCTGGCCGCAAAAGGCGTAGACGTAATAAGCCTTAGTTTCGGCGAACCTGATTTTCATACCCCTGAACATATTAAGGAAGCAGCCAAGCTGGCGATGGATAAGAATTTCACCTATTACACACCCGTATCCGGCTATCCCGATCTCAGAAAAGCAATCGCCAATAAATTAAAAACTGAAAATAACCTGGATTATGATTTCAGCCAGATAGTGGTGTCAACCGGCGCCAAACAGGCAATTGCCAATGCCGTGCTTTGTTTGGTTAACCCGGGCGAAGAAGTGATCATCCCTACTCCTTATTGGGTATCCTACTCCGAAGTGGTTAAACTGGCAGATGGTGTGAGTGTATTTATTGAAGCACCTGTTGAACAGGATTTCAAAATTACCCCTGCCCAATTAGAGGCTGCTATTACCCCGAAAACCAAGCTGTTTATGTTTTCATCGCCTTGTAACCCTACCGGCAGTGTATACAGTAAAAGCGAGTTGGAGGGACTTGCCAAAGTATTTGAAAAACACCCTCAGGTTTACATCCTGTCGGACGAGATATATGAGCACATTAATTTTGTTGACAAGCACGAGTCTATAGCCCAGTTTGAGGCCATTAAAGACCGCGTAATTATCATTAATGGCTTTTCGAAAGCATTTGCAATGACAGGGTGGCGCATCGGTTATACGGCATCAAATAAAGAAATCGCTAACGCATGCGATAAGATGCAGGGCCAGATCACTTCGGGAACTTGTTCTATCACCCAGAAAGCCGGTGTTGCTGCGCTGGAAGGTGGATTAGATTCCGTTTTGCAGATGCGCGGAGAATTCAAGAAACGCCGCGACCTGGTTTACGGCCTGTTGAAAAATATTGAAGGTGTAAAAGTAAATCTGCCTGAAGGTGCATTTTACTTCTTCCCGGACGTAACTTCATTCTTTGGGAAAAGCTATAACGGAAAAGTAATTAATGATGCCGATGAACTGAGTATATACCTGCTGGAAGAAGCACATGTAGCTACCGTCGGCGGCGATTCATTCGGGGACACCAAATGTATCCGTATTTCTTATGCTGCTGCCGAGGACAAGCTGATTGAAGCGATGAACAGATTAAAGGCTGCTTTAGGCAAATTGGTGTAATTTTTACTTAGCGATCAGAGGTAAATAATTTCAAAAAATAAAGAAAGCCGCGAAAATAATTTTCGCGGCTTTCTTGTTATGTTTGTTTTGCAAACTACAGTTATAAACTAAAACCGTAGGCGATGCGTAAACCAACCAGGCCGTAGCTATCACCCGAACCCGAGAAATTTTCATACCGTACGCCAATGTCTAAATTTTTTGTTGCATATCCAAGTCCCGGCGAAAGGATAAGTTTGGTATTTTTAGCATAATCGGTTTCAAATCCCGCACCGGCCTCAGCCCCCACGTACAAGCCTCCGTCTAAAAATGCTTTAATACCCAATTTTACCGGAACAACGCCCAGATCATTTGGCTTTGCGGTATAAGTAATACCATCGATAGTTGCTGATGAGCCCCTGGCAAAAAAATTATAATAGCCGGAGGTAAGGGTAAGGGCAACGTCTTTACTTAATCCATATTGCAACCGGGCTGTTCCGCCCAGGTCGAATTTAGAAAAATCTTTAAGGTTTCCCGTTGGGATTCCACCTTCAATTCCAATACCTAAGCGCCATGCGTTTGCCGGTGTAGTTTGGGCCTTAACGCTACTGGTAAGGAATAAAGCAGCACCAGTAAATGCCAGCGCTAACAGTTTTGATACTTTTTTCATAGTTGTGTTTTTTATTAAACAATGGTTAAATTGTATTACCCATGCTTAACAAATATTTTACCACAGACCGCTAATGGTGATAATTCAACGGATCCGAGGCTATTAACGGAAAGCTTGCAGGGTGTTTAATTACTGACGATCAGGGAACTTGAGGTCAGCAAAACGTGCATCGACCAAAAAAATAGAAAATTTCCGGACATTTTCTCATTAGTGAACAATATTGACCTTAAAAAAGGGCAAAACCCCGCTTTTCAAACAACAAGCCAATTTTAAAAGCGCATGTCAATTGAGATTATCTAAGCGCGGCAGGCGATTAAAAAACTGAAGCGGCGCCAAAAACAACCCAAAGTAAACACTGTGTTAAATTAAGAAACGGAGTCGAATCCATTTTTTTTCCTTATACTTGGAGTCGCGAAGATTTTGCCAGCTGCATTTGTTTGCGGAGAAGATAACATTTAACAAAAATAATTTATAAACAACAGCTATTATCTTATCTTTAAATTTCAAATTAAACCGGAAATAAAAATTTTCACACATCACGTCCAAAACAACTAATAAAGCTGATTTTTAGGCATTTTAGAAAAAAATTGAAAAATCTATAATTAAATAAACAAAAAATTTAATTAATTTGCCTTATGGGAATTGATCTGCTTTTGAAGCTGTTTAAAAAAAATTACACATTAAATAATAAGTTATAACCTAATTCATGGTATTTTTACAAAAAATTTAAGCTGCGTTAATACATGGTTAAAAGATTAAAGGAGAAAATCGCTCAGTTTCAGGATGCAAATAACATCCGTGAAATGGGGCTATATCCTTATTTCAGGCCTATTGAGTCTGGACAGGATACTGAAGTTATGATCGATGGCAAACGTGTGTTAATGTTTGGTTCCAATTCTTACTTAGGATTGACAAGCCATCCTAAGATTAAAGAAGCCTCAAAAAAAGCGATCGATAAATATGGAACGGGCTGCGCGGGTTCGAGGTTTTTAAACGGAACACTTGATATACATATTGAATTAGAGACCCGGCTTGCAAAATATGTAGGTAAGGATGCTGCTGTTTTATTCAGCACAGGTTTCCAGGTAAATCTTGGTGTTTTATCAAGCATTACCGGCCGTAATGATTACCTTATTTTAGATGAATACGATCATGCTTCGTTGATAGACGGAAGCCGTTTGTCATTTTCGAAAGTTATTAAATACGCCCATAATGATATGGAAGATCTGAAGCGCAAGCTGAGCATTCTTCCCGAAGAGGCGGTAAAACTAATAGCTGTTGATGGGATCTTCAGCATGGAGGGTGATATTGTTAAGCTTCCGGAAATTGTTAAGGTTGCTGAAGAATATGGCGCCAATATCATGGTTGACGATGCACACAGTTTGGGTGTGATAGGACATAATGGTGCAGGTACCGCCTCGCACTTTAATTTAACAAAGGATGTTGACCTTATCATGGGTACATTCAGTAAATCGCTGGCATCGCTAGGCGGCTTTATTGCAGCCGACCATGATACCATTGATTACCTTAAGCATCGTGCCCGGGCATTAATGTTTAGTGCGAGTATGACCCCTGCTTCCGTAGCCAGTGTCATTGCTGCCCTGGATATCATTGAATCAGAACCTGAGCGGATTCAAAAACTTTGGGATAACACCAATTATGCAATGAAATTGCTGACAGAAGAAGGGTTTGACCTCGGCCCTACAGAAAGCCCGATACTGCCGATCTACGTTCGCGACAATTACAAAACATTCCTGGTTACCAAACAATTGCAGGATGACGGTATTTTTGTTAACCCGGTTGTATCACCGGCGGTACCATCTGATTCGTCATTGCTAAGGTACTCGCTCATGGCCACCCATACCTTCGAACAGATAGACGAATCCATTGAAAAAATTGCAAAGGCATTTAAAGAAGTTGGCGTAACATCTGTTAAAGAAAAAATATAAAATCTGCCTCACCCAACCCGCTCAAAGGAGAGGGCCTAAAATTAGGCAGAGTTCAAGGTCCTCTCCTTTGGAGACGATTTAGGTGAGGCGATTATACAGGTATTTAGACACTGCACGCAGCGATTTCGGCTGCGTGTTTTGTTTAATTTGCATAAATTTAAAGATCGAAACACATCAAAATGAAAAAGATCGTTCCGGTGAGTTCAAAAAAAGAACTTTCCATATTTATTGACTTCCCTCATGATCTTTACAAAAATGATCCGAACTACGTTCCTGAATTATTTATAGCTCAAAGGGATCTTTTAACTACCCACCCCTTCCATAAGCACAACCAACTGCAGGCTTTCCTCGCGTTTGATAATGACAAAGTAATTGGCCGGATTGCCGCCATACTGAATAATACCAGCAATGAATTTAACCACGTTAACGATGGTTTTTGGGGCTTTTTTGACTGTATTGACGACCAGGAAACAGCTGATCTTTTGTTTAGTACAGCCGCAAACTGGTTAAAAGGCAAAGGCGTAACCCAAAAATTTATCGGCCCGGTAAACTTTTCTACCAACGAAGCCTGCGGCCTGTTGATTAAAGGCTTTGATAGCCCGCCAATGCTGATGATGACGTACAATGCGCCTTATTACGAAACACTGGTTGAAAAAGCAGGATTTGCCAAACAGATTGATTTGATAGCCTGGCATTGGGACGGACAGAATTATGACGACCGTTCAGTAAAACTGCTGGAGGCCTTAAAAGAAAGGCTTAAACGCAACAATATTACTATCCGTAATGTCAATTTAAAAAACTTTAAAGAAGAAACGGTTAAGCTCCGCGAGGTTTATAACTCAGCATGGGATAAAAATAGCGGGTTTGTCCCCTTATCTGACGAGGAATTTAACTACCTGGCTAAAGACCTTAAATTAATTTTAGACCCAGACTTTGCTTTAGTGGCCGAACAAGATGGAAAAATTGTTGGTTTCGGATTGGCGCTTCCAAATTATAACGAGATCTTCAAGACCATAAAAAGAGGGCGTTTATTGCCGACCGGTCTTTTCAAACTTCTCCTTAATAAAAGTAAAATACAAAGCATCCGCATTTATGCACTTGGTATAGTTGATGGGTACCGCAAGATGGGTATCGAGGCTTGTTTATATGGCACCATCATTAAAGAATACAAGAGAAAAGGTTTTACACATGCCGAAGCAGGCTGGACGCTTGAAAACAACACCATGATAAACGAAGCTATAAAAGCTATTAAAGGCGACCCCTACAAAACTTACAGGTTATACGAGAAAGCGATATGAAAGAACGCGTGCTGATAACCGGGGCAAGCGGGTTTATTGGTTATCATATCATACAGGAAGCACTTAAAAACAATCTTGAAGTTTACGCTGCAATCAGAAAAAGCAGCAATATCGCCCATCTAAAGGATCTTGATATAAAATATACCTATCCCGATTTTGGGGATGTTTCGTCGCTAAAAAAGGAGCTTGCCGAAAACAAATACGACTATATTATCCATGCTGCCGGGGCAACCAAGGCCAGGTCGCAGGAAGAATACAACACCATTAATGCCGGGTATACACAAAACCTGGCCACCGCAGCGCTTGAAAGCGGCATCCAATTAAAAAAATTCGTGTTACTGGGCAGCCTGGCTGCGGTAGGCCCGCTTAACAATTTGAAGGAAGTATTAACGGAAAATTCGATACCTAACCCTGTTACGGCATACGGTAAAAGCAAACTATTGGGCGAAGAAAAATTAAAGGCATTTGCAACGCTAAACTTTACCATATTAAAACCTACCGGCGTTTATGGCCCGAGAGATAAAGATATATTTATCTTTTTCAAACAGATTGCCAGGGGACTTGAACCTTATATTGGCCATACCGAGCAAAAATTCAGCTTCCTTTACGTTACCGACCTGGCAAAAGCAACTATAAAAGCCCTGTTTAATGGTAATAAGGGTACTTTTATTTTATCCGACGGAAAATCGTACGATCGTTACCAGTTAGCCGGCTTTATAAAGGACTCCATGGGGGTAAAAGCAATAAAGTTTCATTTGCCTGTAAAGTTTGTAAAAATAATAGCATATCTATCCGAAAAATACTGTGCTTTAAATAAAAAAGCATCAACTTTGAACGTCGAGAAATTAAACGAGTTGATGGCGGTAAGCTGGCATTGCGATATCGGAAATGCCCGGAAAGATTTAGGCTTTGAACCCGAGTATGATTTAAAAGCCGGGGTTGCAGAGTCAATAAAGTGGTACAAAACAAATAAGTGGCTTTAGCTATTTATTAAACACTATAACAAATTACTATGAAAACAAATATCAAACCTGCTGAGGGTAAACTTGGGATACTGATCCCTGGTTTGGGTGCCGTAGCAACTACATTAATTGCCGGTGTTGAAGCCGTAAAAAAAGGAATATCGCAGCCAATTGGCTCGTTAACCCAAATGGGGAACATCCGTTTAGGCAAAAGAACCGAAAATCGTTTCCCCAAAGTAAAAGATTTTGTGCCGCTGGCAAACCTGAACGACATTGTTTTTGGCGGATGGGATGTTTACTCGGACAATGTTTATGAAGCCGCCATGAAGGCTAAAGTACTTGAACCCGGCCTTTTGAACCAGGTTAAAGCCGAACTGGAAGTTGTAGTGCCGATGAAAGCGGCATTTGATAAAAACTATGCTAAAAACCTAATTGGTACCAATATAAAAACCGGAACAAGGTATGAACTTGCGCAGCAGGTGATGGAAGATATTTTAGCATTTAAAGAACGCCATGGCTGTGACAGGATAGTGCTTGTTTGGTGCGGATCAACTGAAATTTATTATGAGGCATCCGATATTCACCAAAGTTTGGAGAAATTTGAGCAGGCATTAATCCTTGATGATAAACGTATCTCGCCAAGTATGATCTATGCCTACTCCGCATTAAAATTGGGTATTCCTTTCGCCAATGGTGCGCCGAATTTAACAGTAGACATTCCGGCGATGATTGAGCTGGCTAAATTGACGGATACCCCTATTGCAGGTAAGGATTTTAAAACCGGGCAAACCCTGATGAAGACCATATTAGCGCCAGGCCTGGCCGCCCGCTCATTGGGTGTAAGAGGTTGGTTTTCGACCAATATATTGGGCAACCGCGATGGTTTGGTGCTGGATGACCCGGATAACTTTAAAACAAAAGAAGTTTCAAAGCTGGGCGTACTTGAGGACATATTAAGGCCCGATGCCAACCCAGAATTATATGGGGACCTGTATCACAAGATCAGGATCGACTATTATCCGCCGCATGGCGATAATAAAGAGAGCTGGGACAATATTGATATTTTTGGCTGGCTTGGATATAAAATGCAGATAAAAATAAATTTCCTTTGCCGTGATTCCATCCTGGCAGCACCCATCGCTTTGGATCTCGCCTTATTCAGCGACCTTGCAAAACGGGCCGGTATGAGCGGGATACAGGAATGGCTCTCATTTTATTTAAAGTCGCCGCAAACCGCGGAAGGATTACACCCTGAAAATGACATCTTTAAACAGCTGATAAAACTACAAAACACCCTTCGCCATTTGATGGGCGAAGACCTCATCACTCACCTGGGGTTAGATTACTACCAGGAATTAGTAGATGTATTATAAAAACCGTTAATCGGGTTGATTAAGTTGATTGAGTTTTTGGCGGCAAACATTTGCCCACAAATAAATATCAATTACCTTAATTAACCCGATCTTTTGTAACTGAGCGCCACCCCGTTATCTTAAAATCAAAACACTCAACCGCCCAATGCCTTTTTACAAATTTTATTGCTTTTTGATAAAGCAGCGGGCATGCTCAATGGCTTGCGCTTTTTGCCTGTAACGTAAAATATTTGTTATGTGCGTTTATATTATCCATGTTTTTTGACATGTAAAACCCTTTTCTCTGTAAAAGTGAAGAATTTAACCTTTGGGAGACAAAAATGAAGGATGAGGATTGTGCAGGCATCTATACTAATATACTTCTGCAGGCCGTTCTATATTTTTGATTTGTTTTAGGGCAGTAAATGCAGCTATGATGCGTTGATGCAGTTATCTGGTGGTTATTTGACTTTTTGACCACAATAGTCCATAAGGCATTTTTTACCTTTGGCCCTTCGTAAATAACAAATCCTGATACAGTTTCGTCATTGGGAAATAATGCTTTTGGGCGACAGGAAGATAGAAAAGCTAAAAAAACTGAGCAAATAACAGTTTGCTAAAATAAATAGGTTAAATACAGGTTTTGGAGTACTTATTGCTATGACATTCCGTAAATTGAATTTTAAATAAAGAGGCAAACTTTACCAAACATATTTAAGTAGTCTATTAAAAAATTGGTATTTGCACATTTAAACGACTAAATGGATTTTAAATATAATTGTTGGAAGCTGCTGCTATTTTGCTTCTTAATACTTTCCGCCACGATATTACATGCGCAAAACACTGATGTTAGCGGTACCGTAATTGATGCCGCCACCAAAAAACCCTTACCATTTGTGGTGGTGTCCTTCCCCGGAACCTCCTATGGCGTAAATACTGATAATAATGGGAAGTATGCACTGAGCACAACGTTAGCTGTAACCAAGCTCAAGGTTTCTTTTTTGGGTTATAAAGAAGCGCTGTTTACTATTAAACCAGGTGTAGAGCAGATAATAAATGTGAAGCTTGCACCTATGGCGAACCAATTGCAGGAAGTTACGGTGCGTTCGGGTAAGAAACCAAAATATCGCAATAAGGACAACCCGGCAGTTGAGCTGATCCGTAAAGTTATTGAGAACCGTGAAAAAAACCGTCCTGAAAGCTATCCATATGTAGAATACAAGGAATACGATAAGATGCAATTTTCTTTTGCGAATCTGAAAAAGTCCATCATGGACAAAAAATGGCTACAAAAATACAATTTCGTTTTACAAAACCGCGATAGCACTACTGTACCCGGCACTTACCTGACGCCGATCTACCTGGATGAAAAATTGACGCAATATTATTATCGTAAAGACCCGGAAAAGGAAAAAACAATTACGCTCGCACAACGCGCTGCCAACTTTGGGCCCGGCATTGATAGTGAAGGATTAACCGTTTACATGAAACACATGTATTACAAGGTTGACATTTATTCAAACGTTATTTTTTTGATGACCACGAATTTTTTGAGCCCTATCGCTAACTCCGCCCCTACCTTTTATAAATATTTTATCACGGATACGGTGGTTGTGAATAACCAGAAGCTGGTCGAACTTAGTTTTACGCCCAGAAACTTAACCGATGTACTTTTTGTGGGAAAGTTATATGTAACCCTTGATGGCAATTACGCGGTACAAAAAGCAAACCTTACTATCAATAAAAACATCAACCTGAATTTTGTAAACGGCATGAGTGTTAACCTGGAGTTTGAACAAAACCCGGATGGTAAATACCATTTAAGTAAAAGTACTACCATTGCCGATTTCGGGTTATCACAAAACTGGAAAGGGGGCCTTTTTGGGGTAAGGGAAATTGCGTATGGTAATTATGTGGTGAACAAACAGGAACCGGATTCGACATACCGCAACCAGGAGGACGCAGTACCCGAAGCCGCCAAAAACAAGACAGATGAATTTTGGCAAAAAAACAGGATAGATACGCTGACTACCGCTGAATCAAAAATATACAAAAACACAGACAGCCTGCGGAATATGCCTTCATTTAAACGGACCGTTGACCTGGCAACCTTGCTAATTGCAGGCTATAAAGACTATAACACATTTGAAATAGGCCCTGCAAATGCATTTTACAGCTACAATCCAATTGAAGGGGTTAAACTCCGTTTCGGAGGGCGCACCACCCCTAATTTAAGTAAGCGGTATTATTTTGAAACTTACGCTGCCTATGGTTTTCATGATCAAAAATGGAAAGGTTTTTTAAGCGCCACCTATTCGCTCAATAACAAATCAATATATAAATTCCCTCAAAACTATATACGTGCAAGTGTTCAATACGATACTTACATACCAGGAGAAAGTTTGCAGTTTGTACAGGAGGATAACGTATTGCTATCCATCAAAAGGGGTAACAATACAAAATATCTTTATGATTTAAGTTACCGGTTGGACTATGTTCATGAATATGCAAATCACTTTTCGTATGCTTTTGGGCTGAACAGGCAAAACCAATCTCCGGCGGGATCCCTCTATTTTACCCAACAAAACAGCACTGGGCAACTGGAAAGTGTACACAATTTATATACAACCGATATAACAGCAACCCTAAGGTATGCTCCTGATGAACAATTTTACCAGGGCAAAATTTACAGGATACAGGTACCAAGTAAAAACCCGGTTTTTACATTTAATTACGACGCGGGATTGAAAAATGTGCTCAACGGACAGTACGGTTATCAAAAAGTGAGTGCGCAGATTGATAAAAGGTTCTATTTGTCGCAACTTGGCTGGCTGGATTTTACAGGGCAGGCTGGTCATCTTTTTGGCCAGGTGCCATATCCCCTGCTTGATATTTTTCACGCCAATCAAACATATTCGTACCAGATCTACTCCTATAACTTAATGAACTTTTTAGAGTTTGTGGCAGATCACTACGAAAGCATTACGCTTGACCAGCATTTCAATGGCTTTTTCTTCAATAAAATACCATTGTTCAATAAATTGCACTGGCGGGAAACAGCATCATTTAAATCTATTTGGGGCGGATTGAGTAACGAGAACAATCCATCGTTACATCCAAACTTATACCAGTTCCCGGTAACGGCAACAGGGCAACCCATAACCAACGGCCTGGGGCATACCCCATATATGGAGGGTAGTGTTGGTATTGAAAACATTTTTAAATTTGTACGTATTGATCTGGTACGCAGGTTCTCCTATTTAAATGATCCGGGCGTTGCCAGGTGGGGTATCCGTACATTAGTTCAGTTTAATTTTTAAATTGCAGCATACAGCATAAATGGAACAACAAACATCATTACGAACCCATCTGCAATTGAGCATCTACAGGGTTATAGACCCGGTGGTAAAAGTTTTTATTAAACTGGGCCTTACCCCCAATATTGTTACGTCCATCGGTTTTATTTTAAATGTAGGCGTGGCTATCATCTTTATTTTAGGAGCTGAGGAAGGAAACCGCGGCGATCTGTCGTATGTTGGCTGGGCCGGCGCGCTGATTTTGTTTGCCGGCTTATTTGATATGCTTGACGGGCAGGTGGCGCGGCTGGGCAATATGAAATCTACTTTTGGCGCCCTTTATGACTCGGTGCTTGACCGGTACAGCGAACTGATCATGTTTTTAGGAATCTGCTATTACCTTGTCGGGCATCATTATTTTTTGAGTTCCATTTTTGCTTTTATTGCATTAATGGGGTCGATGATGGTGAGCTATGTAAGGGCCAGGGCCGAAGGTTTGGGCATTGAATGCAAAGGCGGCCTGATGCAGCGCCCCGAGCGTGTGGTCACTATCGGCTTATGCGCTATTTTGTGTGGAATTACTTCCTTTTACATTGGCGGCGATTATAAACTTTATGTCCCTGGTATTAAGTTTCATATTTTCGAAACCATGTCAATTTTTACTATTCCAATTGTAGGCGTAGCTATTTTGACCAATATAACCGCTTTTAAAAGGTTGCTTGATGCTAAAAAAGCCCTTTTAGAAAAGGACAGAACTTTCAGATAGGTTAAGTAAGTTATTCCCCTTAAAATTGCAACATCAAACGGAAATATCATATCTTCGTAACAAATGATTAAAATCATTTTAATTTTAACAAATCTTTATTAAAATTGAACGAAATCCATCATCTGTAAAAAGGATATCGGGTTTTATTAACAAATTCATTACAGGAATAGAAATCATTAAACATTTTTAACCTGCCCCGGCTATGAAAAAAAACTATGTTTCAAATTCACAGGACTCTGTGAGAATGTTTAAAAGCAGCTTTTTAGAAAGTTTATCAAAAGTACACTGGACTGTTCCCCTGTTTATTTTTATCCCTGTAATAGGTTTTTGCATTTATAAAAGTTTTGAGAGTGCAATAGGCATACTTACATTTATTGAGCTGTTTGCATTAGGCTTGTTTGTGTGGACACTGGTTGAATATATAATGCACCGTTTTGTGTTTCACTACGCGCCTGCAGATAAACCCTGGGCGCAAAGGATCCATTTTATTTTCCATGGTGTTCATCATGATTATCCCAGCGATGCCATGCGCCTGGTATTACCCCCTTCGGTAAGCATTCCGCTGGCAGCGTTGTTTTACTTTTTATTTAATGCGATATTGCCCGTAAACGATATATGGGGATTTTTCCCTGGTTTTATCCTGGGTTATTTATTTTATGACATCACTCATTACGCTATACATCATTTTAATTTTAAAGGCAATGTGTGGAAGAAAATAAAACAGCACCATATGCTGCATCATTACCAGGATCCTGATAAAGGTTACGGCGTTAGCTCACCTTTGTGGGATAAGGTTTTCGGGTCTGATTTCGTAAAAAAATAAGATGGGTACTGCTTTTAGTATTGGGGTTAAAACCACCATACGACAGGGCCTTGTTGTTTTTGCCATTTCAGTAGCTTATTTATTGATTTCCTATTGGCTGGTAGGCTTTAAAACTGATCAATTATTCCTGATCGGGTTATTTAACCTGCTGTTTTACCTGTCACCCGTAACACGGAAATTCATTCTTGGCTTTTCTATTTTTATAGTTTACTGGATCATCTTTGATTACATGAAGGCGTTCCCCAACTATAATTATAATACGGTTCATATTGCTGACCTGTATAACTTTGAAAAGCATCTTTTCGGCATAAATTATAACGGGAAGTTGATAACCCCGAACGAATACTGGAGGCTAAACGGCAATACATTTCTAGATATTATGGGCGGCATATTTTACCTGTGCTGGATACCGGTACCGCTGGCATTTGCTGCTTATTTGTTTTTTAAAGACAGTGAACAGTTTCTTCATTTTTCTTTCACCTTTGTTTTGGTGAATTTTTTAGGGTTTATTATTTATTACCTTTACCCGGCCGCCCCACCATGGTATGTGGAGTACCATGGGTTTACTTTTATCCCCGGCACCCATGGCAATACAGCAGGCCTGGTAAAATTCGACCAATACTTTAATGCAGGTATTTTTAAATCCATCTATTCAAAAGGATCCAATGTTTTTGCAGCCATGCCGTCCCTGCATTCATCATACCCAGTTATTGTTTTATATTACAGCTTCAAGAACCGGATGGGATTTGCCAATATTTTTTTCGTTATAGTAATGCTGGGGATTTGGTTTACAGCCGTTTATGCCAGTCACCATTATATTGCGGATGTTATCGCCGGTATTATTTGCGCCATTACCGGCATCATCATCTTCAACATACTACTGAAAAGGGTAACTTTTTTTGGAGCATTTTTAAAACGTTACCAAAAATCCATCCAATAATATTCCTTTATAAAAGCCAGGTTGCTTGTTTTACGCTACATTTATGCTGCTACTGCAGTCACAGCATCCATTATAACATCTGTTGAAATATATTGATGGGGCTATAATGTTAAAAAATCATCAAAACCAGTCATTTTATCGCCTTTTTGTTTTTAAAATTAAAAAATCAGCATCATTTATCAATATTAGGCATGTTATTTGAATTGATATAGCTATCTTTAAAGCCCTAATGCTTAACAGCTTATGAGAAAAGTTTTTACGCTGATCTTTTTACTTACCGCGCTGAGACTGTCTGCTGCTGCTTTTCAACCTGATACGTTGAAAACATCGGGAACAGCGCACAGTGCCGACTCCATAAAAAAAGCGCCGGCAAAAGCTGAGTCGGATTCGGTTAAAACGGCGCCGGCTACCCAAAAACAGGATTCAGCAAAAATACCAACAGATCATAAAGCTGATCCGGTTAAAACTATACCTGCGAGCAGTGTGGCAGACAGTTTACAGTCAAATGTATTTACCGGTACAGTAGACAGCCTGATCACCGTAATGGCACAGCACTCTTCAGACAGTAGCAAGACAATAACAGGAATTAATAAGAACGAAAGGCTGAAACTTTCCGCATCGTTGCCACCGGTAAATTCACCCGGATCAGAAGAGCGTAAATTAAAAACTCCGGAAAACCCGGAATTGCAGGCGCCGGCACCCGAAGCGAATGTTAATGATGCACTCTTTCCCTACGAAAACCTACGGCGGGTTACTTCATTGATTCAATTAGACAGCCTGAGGGCCACCATTTTGGTAGAACAGGCCAGGCAGGCACGGCTGCAGAAAATCATGCTGCGGAATGAACAGCTTAAAATTGCCGAACTATTAAAGATCAATAACCTTGACAGCCTGAAGCAGGAGTTAAGTATCACCAAAAGCGATACCCTTAAGGCCGTCCTAAACACGCGGATTGCTTTAAAGTATTTGGATTACGACACCATCGCCAGTAAAACCAAAAGGTACGAACACCAAAACCTGGCAATTGAATATACTTTACAGGCCATCAGGCAATACTCCATTTATAACGACAGCATTGGTTTGCGGATATGTTATGATAACCTGGCAAAAGTTTATCACGCCCAGAAGAAATTCGCACAGGCAAAATGGTTCATTTTACAATCCAACACACTTTCGCGTACCAAAAACGATACGCCCAATATCATCATATCTTTATTGACACTTGCAGCTATTAAGAGCGATATAAAAGATTATACCCTTGCTATGGGCGATCTTGACGAGGCCCTGAAGCTTTCCATTAGTACTCATGCACCAAAAACGCAGATAGAAGTATTAAAAAATTATGCCCAGTTGTATAACCTGTTGCAAAATTATCCTAAAGAAGCTGCGGTGTTAAAGAAACGCGACGCATTGCTTGACAGTATCCACAAAAGCGATGAAGCCTTACTGGCAAAAATCGCTGCGCTGAAAAAGAAGCAGGAATTGCAGCAGGCCAAAAAAAAACTTTTATCAGCCGCTACCAGGAAACCCTCCAAAAACAGCTCTCCGGTAAAAATAGCCTCATTATAATTTTACTGGCTGCTATTTTATTGATTGTGATTGCTGTGTTTACAGTTAACCGCATTAGACGGCGGCAGTAGATGTCTACCCCTATCGATCCAAACATAAAATAATAATAAATCCCTTTCGTATTGCTTTAAATTGATTTAAAACCGACAGGCCGAAGCGTTCTTTGCGTCCTTCTCCCTGAACTTTGCGTTTTTTTTTACCACATGGGGATTTAACAGTTCATATAATTTGTTTTCTTTTTAAACTTGAGCGTCGTTTAATTGTCTTACAGATATGAAATGGATTGTCAGCATCATCATTATATTAAATATTACCTTCATATTGCCCCGGGGCTACGGCCAGGAAACAGTAAGCACGCCGCAATTCAGGCGTGCGTTTTTAAAAGAAATTAACCGGGTAAGGGAAACCGGCTGCAACTGCGGCGTTAATTACATGCCTCCGGTACCGCCACTGGTATGGAACGATCAACTGGAAATATCGTCTATGGGGCACGCCGCTGATATGGCCTACCACAATTATTTTAGCCATACCAGCTTAGACGGGCGCACCATGCAGGACAGGATCCGTGCAGCAGGTTACGGCTATAAAGGCTATAAGAGTTATGCCATCGGCGAAAATATAGCCGAGGGCCCTGAAAGTATTACCGAGGTAATGAAGGGCTGGTTTCATAGCCCCGGGCATTGCAGAAACCTGATGAGCCCGCAGTTTAAAGAAGTTGGGGTTGCTTTTAACAACGCGTATTGGGTGCAGGATTTTGGCGGCAGGGACGAGTTTTCGGCATACGAACAAAAAATGATCAAGAGCGGCAGGTATCATTTAATCGAGAAGGAATAATAAGTAACGCGGTCCTGCATAGTTTGCGATTGCTTCACTCGTTCCCTGCCTAACGCCAGGCAGGCTCGTTAACATGACAAATTGCGTCAAATCCTTTGTCACAAACTGGTTATAAAGCACTAAAATATCAAACTAACTGTTATTAATTAAAACAACCTTTAATTCCCGATGTCTTTTACACATAGTTTATCCACACGCTACGGTAAAACGGGACAAAATTAAAATCATTACTATGTTTTTATCTACCTCTCAGATTCGATCTCAAAACAAGTCAAACCGAACAATTTTAACAGCCCGATCATTAAAAGTTATAGCGCTTTTGATCTTATTAACACCCCTTATGGTGAGTGCCGAAGGCTTTAAATTCAGGGTGAAAAACACTACTAAAAATGTAGTAACAGTATTTTATAAGATCAACAAAAAATCAGGTGACTATAAGCTTAAATCGTTGATCAAACTCGCCCCCGGCGAGGAAAGGGTTAAAGAGGTTTCGGTAGACAAAGGCGATACCATAGGCTTTTACGGGCAGGACGCCGAAAATGAAACATCTGTGATCGTGAGCCGGAACTTTGCTTTTTTGAGCAGGCAAAAGGAAATGGTTTATTACATTCCCATCATTATCCCCGAAAAGGAAAGCTCAAACTTTGAGTCGATGGAGGGATTGAGTTTGCAGCTGGAACATAATAAAGTGCTGAATTTTTTGATGAAGATGGATTCTTCCTCCATGAGCAGCCTTTCTTTGCTTGAAAATAATTTCCAGAATGTGTACCCGCTGGGTACCTTTATTTTTGTCGATACAAAAACAAACCGCCTGCTGCTGCCACCGCTGGAACCCTCTTTCTGGAACAATACCGAAAATTATTTCACTATACAGGACAGCGTTTACGCCCTGGTTGATAATAACCACAGAGCGCAGGTGGGCGTATCCGTGTCCTATATAGCCAAACTGTTTGACTCCCTGAAGGTGGATAATGCCCAGGAACTGCAGTTTAAAGCCAAACTATCCTTACTGCGATGGAAACCAAGCGCTAATGCCAATATATACCAGATCATTACGGACAAGGCCTTTGAGGCTTTTTTACAAAATTGTTATGACCAAATTGACAACCCCGACCAGCAATACCAGCATTACCGCCTGTACTTTTTATCCTCGTACGAGCGGGTAGATGATCTTGAAATATCGGGCAAGCAATTTTATACCTACGGTAATGAAGCTGATGCCGGCATACAAGCGGGTACTGCGGGTTTCTCCCTATTCAGCACTAATTTGGGTACGATGTATACCAAAAACAAAACGTTGAGCAACTATTATTCGGTGCAGAATTCTGTTTTAAAAACAAAGGCCTATGACTTTACCCAATTGCTTTTTAACGGCTTTCAAAACAGCGTAAAAGAGAAACTGGTAGAAGAATCGTACCGCACACAGCACCGCCTTGCGGCAGCGATATTGGGCGAATATGAGGGACTGGTAGACTATAACCCCAATCCCGACCAATTGAACCTGGTGAAGCTGAACCCTAAAGATACCACGGCTGCGTTAACGCCTGTAATTACCACGGTAGGCAACTTATCGCCTTACCAATACAAAAGTACCGACACGGCCAAAACAGCCGCAGCAATGGCTGTTAATGATAAAATTGACGGCTTTAATAACAGGGTGAGGATTTTCAATTCACATTTGAAACAGATCAACAGCCTGATCAAACAACTGAATCAAACCAATACGGATATTGTAAAAATGTCTGAATCAGTAAGCCGGAACCAATATAAGAACTATGCCAAAAGCTCAGCCGGGATGCTGAGCGAGATAGAGGTAAGCAATAAGATCATCAGGAAGGAATGAGTTAGTTCATTAGTTCATTAGTGGGTAGTTCGATACCGGTCTGGCTAAAACTAATGAAGCAGACCAATAAACTAATAAACCAGTGAACTAATGAACCCTACTCCTTCGGCCCTCTCATATGAATAATAAGCCCGTTTAAAAAGTTGCGGAGGATCTGGTCGCCGCAGGGTTTAAAGTTGGGGTGGTCTTCCTTGCGGAATATGGCGCCGAGTTCCGTTTTGGTGATACGGAAATTGGCGAGATCGAGTACTTTGATGATGTCGTCATCGGTAAATTTCAGCGCCACGCGGAGCTTTTTCATGATATCGTTGTTGCTCATAATGCAAATTTAAGAAAATATGCCATTATGCGCACCCTCCCCCGCGCGCTAATTGCGAGGAACGAAGCAATCTCTACATATGCTAATCAATAGACCACAATCTATGAGCTACCGGCGCCACTTGCACTAGGGCCCTATAAACCATTGCGTGCTCAGTTACTCCCTGATTAGATCATCATACAAATCCCGCCACTGCGGATTCATTGAATTAACAAGCTTTATTTTATTTTTCCGGTTTCCGCCTTTAAGCGCATTTTCCACAGCAATCGCTTCTTCTATACGTGGGTAAAAAGCGTAATAAACCAATTTATCGCAATTGTACCTGGCTGTATAGCTATTGGGGTAGAACTTATTTTTATGCTGCCAAACACGCCCCGTTATATCTGAGCTAACACCCGTATAAAAAACCGTATGCATTTTATTGGTCATGATATAGACACAGCCGCCTTTAGGAAACATCATGCAAAATAGTAAAAAAATACCTGCGCTCATTGCGAGGAACGAAGCAATCTCTACACATGCTAATCCACCCACCACAATCTCCGGGTGACCATCCAACCGTTTAACCTTTTTCACTGCGCTCATTGCGAGCCTGTCGGCAGACTCGCAATGAGCGCGCGGTGGGCAGGATGGGTTACCTATCAGCCGAACGCCGGACACCTGTACATTACGTCTCGCTGACTGTCTGTTGTAGAGATTGCTTCGTTCCTCGCAATGAGCGCAGCGGGGGCGTGGATGGGGGGATGTGCGTGGATGATGAGTGACTTACCTGGAAACCTCCATCTTCACCTTCTTCCCTTTTATCTTTTCCTTGCTAATCAGCTCCACGGTATGCTCAATTCGGTTGCGTTTTACAGCGGCGTAGGAGGAATGGTCAAGTACCTCTATCAATCCCAGGTCCTCTTTGGCGAGGCCGCCTTTTTGCAGCAGCAAACCGACGATATCTACTTTATTGATCTTATCCTTTTTCCCGGCGGCAATATACAGCGTTGCCCAGGGCGATGGCTTAGGCACTACCGGTTTTTCGGGTAGTAGTTCAATTTCGGGGTTTTGTTTTACGTAGGCTAGCTTTTCATCTTCGGTGAGGATGAGGTACGAGGTGCCTTTGGCATGCATACGTGCCGTGCGGCCGTTGCGGTGCAAAAAAGCTTCTTCGGTATGGGGCAGCTGGTAATGTACCACATACTCAATCTCGGGGATATCCAGCCCGCGCGAGGCCAGGTCAGTAGTGATCAACAGGCGGTGACTGCCGTTGCGAAACTTTAACAAGGCACGTTCGCGGTCCTCCTGCTCCATGCCGCCGTGGAAAATATCATGTGCCAGGCCGCGGTCCCATAGCAGGTCGCTGATGCGGTCGACGGCCTCGCGGTGGTTGCAGAAAATCAGCGTGGCCTTATCCCCTATTTTGCAGATGAGCGAAAACAACGTGTCCAGTTTATCTGCCGCCGGCGAGATCACGGCTTTTAACTGCAGATCGGGCGTATTGGTTTTATTTTCGAGGAAATCAACTTCAGTGGGGCGGCTGATGCCCGTAAAGGCCGGGATCTCCTGCATTTTGGTGGCCGAGGTAAGGATCCGCTTTTTTAAGGCGGGCAATTGCCTGATGATATACGTCATGTCCTCCTGGAAACCAAACTCCAGCGACTTATCAAATTCATCCAGTATCAATGTTTGGATAGTTTCGGTACTAAAACTCTCGCGGCGCAGGTGATGGGCCAGCCTGCCGGGCGTACCTATCAGCACCGCGGGCGGCTGCGACAGGTTGTTCCGCTCAATTTTTACCGGGTGGCCGCCGTAGCAGCAGTTTACCTTAAAGCCCGTGCCCATTGTTTTAAACACCTGCTCAATCTGCAAAGCCAGCTCGCGCGAGGGCACCAGGATCAGCACCTGTACGGTAGCAATTTTGCTATCCAGCAAATTTAACAGCGGCAGCAAAAAGCCCAGCGTTTTACCCGAACCTGTTGGCGCAAGTAAAATTACATCCCCCTTTTTGGCTGCGGCCAAAGCGGCATTCTGCATTTCGTTAAGGGCGGTAATTTTTAAGTTGGTGAGGGATTGTTTGAGCATGGGAAAATTTGGAGTATGCGCAAAGATACGGGAATTATCGGGAGCGGGAATGGAAATTTGTTGCGTGTCGTCCTGCATTAGGTTTACACATTATGCCGTGTCTTAAAACACTAAATAATTGACCACCAGATAATTACATCGATGCTGTTGAAAAAGTAATTTTGATATCAATTGATTATCAGCAACTTAGTTAAATTTGACATTTTGTTAAAACATCAAAAACACTGATAATGAGCGCGTTTCACAATGTTCCGGGTGTTCCGTGAGGAAAAATGGAACACTAACGACAGAAGGCCCGGCGTCCCTGGTTTAAAAAACCGCCTGTTCAGGCATGCTGCCTGGACACATAGCAACTTAAGCGTCTCGCTTAAATCAACAATTAACAAAGAATTTTTAAAGGGCTCTCGTACATCCGGCCTTTACAGGTATTAACCTACAGAGTGGCGTCTTAATTGTTCGCAATAATATTTTGTTTTTTTATTTCGCAATTTTACATTTGAGATAGTCTCATCTTTCTGTTGTTCAATAATTTATGACTAATGAATATCGAAATAATTAATCGCAAACTCAAATTGGAAATTTCGGGGTTCTCGGGTGTTGCCGCAAATAAAAATTATGCAGGAACTGCTTTTGCCTTAATGGACAAGATGTGGCCTGTGATTAAATTGAAAGGTTTAAAACATAAAGGCTTAAACATTTGGGTTTATGAGGCCAATGAAAAAGTTTTTGCGGGTGTTGAACTGGAGGATCCTGTTACAAGTGATACAGGGCTGGAACAAAAAACAGTTTTGCTTGCCAAATATGCTTACTATAAACATATCGGCCCGTATAGCCGGCTAAAACAAAAGGGCGACAATATGCATAATGAATTACGAAAGATGGGGTTAAAGCCGGTTTTGCCATATATTGAAATATACGGGCATTGGACAAGCGACGAAACCAAACTGGAAACGGAACTCATAATGGCCGTCGATTAGGACTGCAGGCGATAATAAATACTGTCTCGCATTAGGTTTACACACCGCGTGTATAAATGGAACACATTGTCAATTCGCTCAGCCCTTAGCCACCGCGTGACACGGGTTATAAAAGCGCAGCATGCCTGTTTTTTAGGCCTTACGCGCCAGGCGGCACCATTATTCTTATTTTGCTGCTTTTATCATTTTCCTGATATCGCTCGTATTTTGGGTAATCTCGTGTATGGTTTGATCAAGTGATTCTGCTACCAACTTTAATTTGTACAATACCGTAGCATTAATGGCGGCGCTGGGATTGTCAAATTCAAAAAGTTCAAATAATCCAAGGATATTGGCAATAGGCACCCGAACCTGGTGCGACTGCATAAAAGCAATTTCGAGCAGTTTTTCATATTGTGCTTTCAATTCTTCGTCGGTATTTCTTTTTTCTTTTTTTTCTTCGGCGTCTTTTAAAGCACGGTGTATTTTAGGCGATAAGGAGAATAACTTGTCTTTTAGCGCATAATCTGTCACCCCGTTTTTGATCAGTTCAATTGACCGTTCCTCCCCAATAGTTCCGGAGACAATAATAAAAGGAATATCCGGCCAGCTAACTTGTTTGATAATAAAAGCGCTAACACCGTCAAACTTTGGCAGCGAGTAATCGGACAAGATTATATCAGGCAAGAAATTTTCAAGAGCATTTTCAAATGACTCTTTTGTTTCAACTATTTTGCTGGTAAAATTAAAATGGCTTTTCTTTAATTCACGTAATAAAAGATCGGCGTCATAAGGGTCATCTTCAACAATCAGTACTTTAAATGTTTCGGCTATCATAACATTTTTATTATCAACGGCTTGTCAGCTACGGAAATGTAAATAATATAGGTCTGACTTACGATATTTGATTTAGTTTAAATTAAAGTGGCAATTGGCTCAAAACCATCCAATACAAACCAATCTCTTTAATCACGTTAAAAAAATTTTCACTTTCAACGGGTTTCGCGATATAGCTGTTTGCCCCGAGTGCGTAACATCTTTGAATGTCCGGGTCTTCTTTGGATGAGGTAAGAATTACCACAGGGATACCTTTAAGTACCGGGTCTGCTTTTATCTTTTCCAGCACTTCCATTCCTGACATTTTCGGCATTTTAAGGTCAAGGAGGATGAGTTTTGGGTTTCCATTTAAATTCCGCTCGGCGTAAATCCCCCTGCGGTAAAGAAAATCAAGCGCCTCGGCGCCATTGATTACATGATGGAGCTTATTCGCAAAGCCGCTCTTTTTTAGCGCCCGTATGGTAAGCATCGCGTCGTCCGAACTGTCTTCGGCAAATAAAATTTCAACTTCGTTAAAAGGCATGTTTTTCGGGGTTTAAGAATTAATATCAGGTAAGCTGAAATAAAAGGTTGCGCCTTCATTTAGTACAGACTCGGCCCACACGTTTCCTTTGTGCCGGCTAACTACTTTTTGAACAATCGCCAGGCCTATACCTGTGCCTTCAAATTCTTCTTGTGAATGAAGGCGCTGGAAAACGCCAAAAAGTTTATCATAGTATTTCATGTCAAATCCGGCACCATGGTCTTTTACATAATAAACAACCTGATGGTTTTTTTCATGGGCCCCTATTTCAATATAGGTTTTGGGTTTGTATTTTGAATACTTAATGGCGTTGGTGATCAGGTTGATCCAAACCTGCTTGATCAGCGATTGATCTCCCTTTGCGGGAAGGAGCGTTTTTATATTGAAAACAATATTGTTGTCCTTGTCATCAAACAACAACTCGTCCTGTATGGATTTAACGAGTATCTTCATATTGATATTTGATACTGTTACTTCCTTTCTTCCTAATTTTGAAAATGCTAACAGATCATCAATCAGCTGCCCCATTTTTTTTGAGTTACGGATGATAGAGTTTAACGCCATGGCCCCGTCCGGATCGAGCTTTTTGCCGTAATCCTCCTCCAGTATTTTCGCATACCCGTTAATGGCCCTTATGGGCGCCCTTAAATCGTGTGATACAGAATAGGAAAATGAACCAAGTTCTTTATTGGCCAACTCAAGCTGTGCTGTACGTTCTATAACTTTTTGCTCAAGTTCTTCACTGAATTTAAGAATATCACTTTCGGCCTTTTTTTGCTCTGTGATATCGTGGCTAATCTTTGAATAACCCCGCAAAACCCCGTTTTTATCATGCAGGGCCGTAAAAACGATGTCAGCAAAAAATTGTGATCCGTCTTTCCTAACCCTCCAGCCTTCGGTGCGGTACCATCCATTTTTTTGAGCCCGTTTTAAATTCAGCTCGGGTATCTTTTGCTTATTTTCCTCGCTGGTATAAAAAACGGCGTCATGTTTTCCTATGATCTCGCCCGCCAGGTATCCATTGATCCGTTCAGATCCTTTATTCCAATTTTTAATAATTCCATCCGCATCAAGCATAATGATCGAGTAGTCCCTCACGTTCTCAACTATCAGCCTCACCAGGTCCTCACTCTCGGTCAGCTGCTTAATGCTTAGATCCAGTTCTTTGTTTGCAACAATCAGTTCCGCAGCCCTTTTTTCTTTTTCTTTGTTTTGAAAAGCAAGTTCTTTGTTGGCGATAATTAGTTCGTCGGCCCTTTTCTCTTTCTCATGATTTTGAAAGAAAAGTTCGTTATTTGCTATAACGAGTTCATTTGCGCGTTTTTCTTTCTCGTTATTCTGAAACGCCAGCTCATCATTAGCGATGATCAGCTCATTTGCAATTTTTTCTTTCTCCTTGTTTTGAAACGCCAGCTCCTTATTGGCGATGATCAGTTCTTCGGCGCGTTTCCCTTTTTCTGTGTTTTGAAAAGCAAGTTCCTTGTTAGCGATGATCAGTTCGTCCGCACGTTTTTCTTTCTCATGATTTTGAAAGGCAAGTTCCTTATTGGCAATACTTAATTCCTCAGCCCTCATTTCTTTTTCCAGGTTCTGAAATGCAAGTTCCTTATTCGCAATGCCAAGTTCATCCGCACGCTTTTCTTTTTCTTTATTTTGATAGGCCAGCTCCTTATTGGCAATGACCAGTTCATTGGCGAGCTTTTCTTTTTCTGTGTTCTGAAAGGCAAGCTCTTTGTTAGCAATGATCAGTTCATCAGCGCGCCTTTCTTTTTCCCTGTTTTGAAAAGCCAGTTCATTATTAGCAACAATCAGTTCATCCGCACGTTTCTCCTTTTCTTCATTTTGAAAAACAAGTTCTTCGTTAGCGATGATCAATTCTTTAGCACGCTGGCCCTTTTCTTTATTTTGAAAAGCAAGTTCCTTATTGGCAATAACCAGCTCTTCAGCCCGTTTGCCTTTTTCTTCATTCTGAAAAGCAAGCTCTTCATTGGCTATCACCAGCTCTTCGGCCCTCTTGCCTTTCTCCTTGGTTTGAAAAGCCAATTCCTTATCGGCTATCACCAGTTCTTCGGCGCGCTTGCCTTTCTCCTTGGTTTGAAAAGCCAGCTCCTTATCGGCTATTACCAGTTCTTTAGCGCGCTCTCCTTTCTCTTTATTCTGGTAAGCCAGCTCTTTGTTGGCAATCACCAGCTCTTTCGCGCGTTTTCCTTTTTCTTTGTTTTGAAAAGCAAGTTCCTTGTTGGCAATAATTAACTCTTCAGCCCTTTTATCTTTTTCCTTATTCTGAAAAGCAAGTTCCTTGTTGGCAACAATTAATTCTTCAGCGCGTTTTCCTTTTTCCTTATTCTGAAAAGCAAGTTCTTTATTGGCAACTATCAGTTCTTTGGCACGTTTCCCTTTCTCTTTCTTTTGAAAAGCAAGTTCAAGATTGGCAATAATTAAGTCATCCGTAGTTGTTCTTTTTTCCATATCATGTGATATCTGGCGGTTGCGATATAAGTCAAATATAAGTTCCAATATTTCATTAATTGCAAAATATTATTTTGATTAAAACACTATTAATGAAATATTGTTTTAATAAATATTTTATTAAAGAATATGACTTTAAAGGAAACCATTTATGGAATTAAAATGGTGAGGCGCAACAATTGCCCGGCGGGTGGCCGGCCTTATTAATGGAATTGTTAAATTTCAGCAATGAGAAAGTTATTAACGAATCAAACCCGGGCAGTAGCCAGCCTTACGGTTTCTGAAACAAATCATTGTGTTAACGGCTGTTTTACCTGATTGGAACAGTTAAATTGATTTTTGCAGTGTCCGTTACAAAAATCAACTTCATCCGGATCATATGTTCCCCCACCCTTTTGCCAATACATCGGCAAGGTGGTAGGTTTTTAACGGGAGTTCGTTTTTATCGATATAGCTTTGCAGGTGCATCAGGCAGGATGCATCGGTTGATATAATATAATCAGCATCGGCGGCAATAGCATTATCCACCTTTTGCTGCGCCATAGCTGTTGAAATAGCATCGAATTTAACGGCAAAGGTACCGCCGAAACCACAGCAGGTTTCTTCGTCCTTCATGTCGATCAGCTCGAGTCCGAGTACTTTTGATAAAAGCTGGCGGGGCTCGTCTTTTATCTTGCATTCACGCAGGCCGGCGCAGCTGTCGTGATAAACCGCTTTGCCGTCAAGCTCAGCACCGAAATAATCAAACTGGAGGATATTCACCAAAAAATCAGAAAGCTCATAAATATTGCCCTGTATGGCCCGGCATTTATTGTGTGCAGCAGTATTGGTAAACAAATCGTTATAATAGTTTTTCACCATTCCGGTGCAGGAAGCAGATGGAGAAACGATCACACTGTCTTCCGAAAAATCATTTAAAAACTTACTGCCCACCGCTTTGGCATCATCCCAGAAACCTGCGTTAAAAGCCGGCTGTCCGCAGCAGGTTTGTGCAGGATTATATTTTACCGTACAGCCCGCTTTCTCGAGCACTTTTATCGTATTAAAAGCAGTTTCCGGAAATAGCTGGTCAATAAAACACGGAATAAACAGTTCAATATTCATCGGCTGCTAATTTCAGAAAAAGTTGCGACTATTGAGTCATTTGCTGCCTTGAAATTAAAATGGAATATCTGTTTTTCTATTTACATGCGTATCAGCCAGGATAATTACGCCTTAATCCTTATCCAAAATCCCGTATACTTTTGCCAACTGTGCTTTAGTGATAATAGTAATACTTTTAAAGTTTTTATTATTGATGACAGACACATCAGGTTCATAGGATTCTTTAAGTATCTTCTTGGATAATATGTATTGTATGGCACTGGATCGTTGCGGTTAAAGTAATTGGGGCTCTTTTCATACAAACCGGTTTATAAGGCTAACGTTGTTTATAACTGGAAACGCTTTTCTGTCAAGAAAGCCATGGCTAACCACGTGCAATTACCTGGCCTATAATGATTTGACAATATTGGTAAAGTTATCAAACCTATGCCTGTTTATCGCAAAATGATAAAAATCCCGCCACTCTCCTTTTTCAATCATCATCAGCTCAAATCCAATTTTTTCAACTACCCTCACCGAGGCATCATTGCCTACTTGTATCATGGTCACAATACGGTCGAGATTGAGTTGTTCAAAGCCATATTTCAAAAATGCGCGGCCCGCCTCGGTAGCCAGGCCCATGCCCCACCACGCTTTAGCCAGGTAAACGCCAAATGATGCTTCGCCGGGGATGGGTTCGCCGTTCCCATCAAAATGAGGGTAAATCCCACAGCGACCGACGTACTTGTTCCCGCGCTTCAAAACTGCGGCCCACATATGCAATCCGTTTGTTGCCGGCTGCAGCGAGGGTAAAAACCGTTTCTCCGCTTCTTCCCGCGAGCGCGGCTTGCCGCCAACAAACCTGCGTACATCAGGGTCAGCTTCCATATCACAATAAGCGTCAAGGTCTTCAATCGTTGTCTGCCGGAATATTAACCGTTCGGTTTCAAGTATAATTTCATCGCCCCCCATTGTAATTAACCCTTAAAATATTTATCGAAAATAATACGGTTTATGACACAGGGCAGAAAAAGATCACCGCATTGTTTATTATTGTTGAAATGGCGTCTTTATTATAAGACAGAGCTATCGACAACTTGATTACCCAGTCTTTTTTAATTGGTTCTCAATTTTCTGCAATAAAACATCCATTTCAAATGGTTTTTCCAAAAAATCATCGGCACCGGCATCTAATGCTGAACGCTCAATATCCTTACTGGCAGAGATCAATACGACCGGTATATTGCAAGTTGCCGGATCCTGTTTAAGCTTTTTGCAAATATCTCTCCCATCCGCGCCGGACATCCATATATCCAGCAACAAAAGGTCCGGAAATTCAGAAGCCATACTTAATATTGCCGAGCCGTTAAGTGTACTATGCACTTCATAGCCTTCAAATTCCAGTATAAGACCGACCGCGTCCAATATGCCGGGGTCGTCATCCGCTATCATTATTCTTTTAGTCTTTGTCATTTTTATCGGCAAATATTTTCATCTGATTTGGTTAAAGCTCGTAATTCTATTTGTTCCTGTTTGCTATTGGCAATGCGAAACAAAAAGTTGATCCTTTCCCTTCCTCGCTGGTAACCCATATTCTTCCGCCTTCCCGTTTTATTATTTCCGAAGAAATGTATAAACCCAGGCCTAAACCCGGAAAAGTGTGTTGCATTTCGCCGCTCACACGGTAAAACTGTTCAAAAACCTTATTAAGGTTTTTCTTAGCAATCCCTATTCCAAAATCCTGTACACAAAGTGTTAGCTCATTATCGTTAATAGTAGTGTATACAATTATCTTATCCGAATGCGGCGAATATTTAATAGCATTGGTTACAAGGTTTGTAATCACCTGGCCAATACGCTCTTTATCGCCATGAATAAGGCCTGCCGGCACCAGTTTTTTAACAATAGTATGTTTGGTTGTGGTACGCTGCAAATCTTCCAGCAGATCTTCCAGGGCCGTGTTAAAATCAAATTCCTGGTTATTAAACTGGAGCTTGCCGCTGTTAATTTTAGTTACATCCAGCAAATCACCTATCAGGCTGGTTAAGCGGTTAAGTTGTCCGTCCATTCTGCCTATCATTTCCGCTTCCCTGACGTCGCCTTTTTTTTGCAGCATCCTTTCCAGCACCTGCGTATACGCTTTCAGGCTTGTTACGGGCGTCTTTAATTCATGGCTGGCAATGCCTATAAAATCATCCTTTTGCTGTTGCATGTATTTTTGCTCGGTGATATCCACACAAGCGCCTATATAACCCGAAAAACTCCCATCCCTCCGGTACTGGGGCCTCCCGTTAGCTACACACCAGTGCGTGGTTCCGTCAATATGGTTAATGCGAAATTCCACTTCGTACATACTCCTGTTTAAAAGTGCGTTTTCAAACTTCTCAGCTGCATTTTCCTTATCTTCTTCAACGATATGGCCGGTCCACTTTGTGCCGATATGTGCTTCAAATGGCATACCCGTCCAGTCAATCCAGGTTTGATTTACGTAGGTAATCAAACCATACTCATCAGACATCCATAAGGTAGTTGGTGCTGCTGATGTGATGCTTCTTAACAATTGTTCACTTTCTGCCAATGCCTCCTTCGCCTTTTTTTGCCCGGTTATGTCTAATAATGTGCCTAAAATGCGAAGCGCTTTTCCCGCAGTATCATAATACACTTTACCTTCAACCTTAACCCAATGGGTACTTTTATCAGGCCATATTACACGGGCTTCATAAAGCAGCTTGCCCGCATCCAGCGCGGCCTCATGAGCTTTTTTTCTCGATTCTAAATCAGCCGGATGAAAAACCTTTACATATTCATGCCGTGAAACAGGTTCGTCATAGCCAAAAATATTGGCAAATTGTTTGGATGTGATCATTTCGCCTGTCAACAGATTCAGGTCAAATGTTCCCAGGCCAACCGCGTCAACCGCCAGCCTAGCGCGTTCTTCGGCTTCTTCTAACTGTTGCCTGGCATAAACCTGTTCGGTAACTTCTGTAGCAACAGCTATTACACCGCTGATAGAACCGTCATCTTCCCTGAATGGCTCATAAACGAAATCGAGGTAAACAGTTTCTAATTTGCCGTTTCGGTATATTGGCGCCGGCAGGTCGTGCCCCCTGAACGGTTTGCCGGTAAGGCGAACATCATCAAGTAATTCTTCAAACCCCAAGCCTTTTGCGTGGGTAAGCACCTCAAAAACAGGCTTCCCAATCATCCCTTCCGGCGTTTGCCCATAAAGCTCGCATAGCGGCGGGTTTATCAGTTCAACAACGTAGTCTGGCCCTTTGAAAATTGCTATCCCTACCGGAGCCTGCATAAACGTTGAATACAACTGTTTGCGTTGATTTTTAAGCGCCTCAACCCCCGCCTTCTCCCTCTCTCCCAACTTAATCAGTTCGGTTACATTTGCCGGTGAGTGAATAAAGTAAACTACGTCTCCCCGCTCATCCAATATGGGGGTATTGGTTGTTGTCCACCAGCGCTCTTCAAATTTATCTGTTCCCCGTATCGGAATATCATACCTGTAATTGTACATGGTATGCGATTTTTTGGTTTGGATGGCCTGCTCAAACGAAAAAATGGTTCTTTCTATGTTTTTGGATACCTCATCTGTTGGATTTGCAGGAAATGCCCCAAACACTGATTTACCAACCAATTCTTCGCGGGTACTGTTTGTGGCATTAAGATAAGCCTCATTAACATCAAGAATGGTATAAAATGGAGCATCTATGTCCATTACAAGTATGGTTGCCGGGCTGCAGTTAAAAATATCCTTATATCCGCCTTCAGGTACTTTTTTAACCATACTCTTTAATACAACTTTGTAAAAATGATTTTTTTTAAATGAGTAAACAGTGCTGTTGTTAATATGTTTTGCATATAAATAAGTTTAAATATAAACTGCAGCACGTACTTTTTGCGCAGATGACTTATAATACCTGCGGCGTTATCATTTCAAACGTTAAAAATTATTCTCCAGTAACAAACCTATATAAATAAGGCGCCTTATGAGCCCCGCCTGAATATTTTTTTGCAACCCGCTCTAATATACACAAACTTAACATTTTACGCTGAAAAGCAGGGCGCAGCAGTTTTTTTGATAAAATGGTTTCGTATAATTTCTGCAATTCACCCATGGTAAAACTTTCCGGCAGCAAATTATACCCCACAACTTTATGATCAAGGTTTGCCCTGAGCACTTCAAGCGCTTTGGTAATAATTTTTGAATGATCCTGTATCAATTCCGGCATATTGTTCAGGTCGTACCAATTACAGCTATCAAAAATTGCAGCCGGCGTGGGTGTGGCCCTGGTAAAATCAACCAGGGCGTAATAACCAATAGAGATAAACCTTTGCAAAAGCCAATGGCTTTCAGAGGGCCTATTTCCATTTGCTTCCATTATGACTTTAAATGGTTGAGGGTCATAACGTGAATAATCACCAAACACATAAAATTGCTCCAGGTAAATATCATCAAGGCCCGTTCTTTCGGATGCAACTCTTCGTGCAGCATCGTGCAGATTTTCCTTTTCTCTGATGAAACCACCCGGCAGTGCAAAATAGTTCGTGTTTTTATATGCCGATAATAAAACCCTAAGCAGGTTATCATGAAATCCAAATATAACAGTGTCAATGGCTACATTTTTTATAAATCCAGTTCCGTTCTCATTTATTTCATCAGCCGGTTTATTGCTCATTGTAAAGTTTTTTCGGTAATTGTATTGCTAATATCAAAATTAGCAATTATTATTGTATCATTATGTTACAATAGCAATAATGAGATTTTATCAGCTATCGGATTTTATAACATATCCATCCAAAAACACTTCTTTAAACCATTATAAACAACATGAAATCAATAATTGCATTCCTCACTGCTCTGGTATTTTTCGCGCCGGCCTTTGCCCAGCAAAATTCGCAGGTTACCATCAGCAATGGGCAACTAACGGGTATTTATAATCCTTCTACCGGTATTAACAGTTACAAAGGCATTCCTTACGCGCTGCCGCCGGTTGGAAACCTGCGCTGGAAAGAACCGCAGCCACCGGCCAATTGGAATGGCGTATTAAAAGCCGATCATTTTAGCCATATGCCAATGCAGAAACACATCTTCAGTGATATGATCTTTCGTGCCGATACCATGAGCGAAGACTGCCTCTACCTGAATGTTTGGGCGCCTGCAACTCCGTCTGAAACCAAGCGGCCGGTATTGGTATATTTTTATGGTGGCGGATTTGTTGCCGGGGATGGCTCCGAATCACGATACGACGGAGAGAGCTTGGCACAAAAAGGAATAGTTACCGTTACCATAAGCTATCGTTTGGGCATTTTTGGATTCTTCGCGCATCCCGAACTTACTAAGGAATCCCCGCACAATGCATCGGGAAACTATGGATTGCTCGACCAGCATGCAGCGCTGCTTTGGGTAAAAGCCAATATTGCCGCATTTGGGGGTGATCCTGAAAAGGTCACTATTGCCGGCGAATCGGCAGGCTCATTTTCGGTTTGTGCCCAGGTGCTCTCACCTTTATCAAAAGGATTGTTTTCCGGAGCAATTGGTGAAAGTGGTGGTTTTGGAAAGATGAGCACTTTAACCAATGGCGAAAGCAGCGGCGCTGCATTTGCTAAAACCGCCGGCGCGGGATCGCTGGCAGAGCTCCGCGCACTGACCGCTTCGCAATTACTCGATTTGGCATCCAAGCCTGGTGCATGGAGATTCCCCAACCTGATTGACGGCTATTTTTTCACTAAACAACCTATTGAAACTTTGGAAGCCGGTGAAGAAATGCACGTACCGGTGATGGTTGGCTGGAATTCTGCAGAAGTGCCGTACCAGGCATTTACCGGTGGTGATATGCCCACACCTGAGAACTATGCGAAAAAGATTAAAGAGCGGTATGGGGCCGATTCCACTATGGTATTAAAACTTTTTCCGGGTAATACCCAGGATGAGGTGATCAAATCAGCTACTGCGCTGGCCAGTGATAATTTTATAGTTTATGGTACCTGGAAATGGGCCGATATGCAAGCTAAAACAAGTGGCAAACCTGTGTACCGTTATATTTTCTCGTGCCCGCGGCCGCCGGAAGTGGGTAAGACTACTGAAAACACAGGGAAGTTGCCTGCGCCTATGGTTGGCGCCTCACATGCTTCCGAAATTGAGTTTGCCCTGGGAAACTTAAGCTCCAATAAAACTTATGCCTGGACCCCGGACGATTATAAAGTTTCGGCAACCATGGAGGAATACTTCGCCAATTTTATAAAAACCGGCAACCCTAACGGAAAGATCGTACCGAAATGGAAACCAAATAGCAAGGGAAGCCCTGTTTACTATATGAACATAGATGTAAATACTCAGCTTGAACCGGAGACAGATGCCGACCGGTTTTTGTTTCTGGATAAATTAAATACCAGATAAGATTGTTAACAATTACCTGGTAATTGAAGAACCGCCTTTTGCTGGCGGTTTTTTTGTGGATAAAATTCATCCGGTTAACTATTTATTATTTAGGATTTAACAATAAATTCAAACCCAGGTTTGATATGTTTTACCCTAATTAATTATGTGGCCCTTTACTAAAAAAATCAGGCAAGCGGTATGCCCGCCTGTTGTTGCCTGCGATACCGTTTTGTGTATTCCCGGTATCTGGAAAGATGTTGAGGATATTGCCAATACCGTTTTCTCTGTAAACGAAGGCACTTACATGGTAGTTGGAGATCTGCTCATCCACCCGCAGGCCGCGCAATTTTACAAATTTGAAATAAAAGAGCAGGATGAAAACATGGCCGAATCATTCGAAAGATTGGGGAAGACTACGGGCATCACGACCGTCGGGTTAAGTAAAATCAGGAACCATAATTATGTCATCTACATTACCGGCAAAACCGGTAGCTTTAACGAGGCACACCAAATAGCGCTTGCCGGTGCCGCGATACTTAAAGCAGGCGGCCTTGGGATTCGGATAGATACTACAGGTAAAGCGTTTGAGCAGCAAAAATGGCTTAAATACCTCATCAATTTTGTTGAGGCTGACTTGTTTGAAATGTTTGTAACGAATTCATTCATTGACGAAAGAAATATTGTCTTCTCCCGCGGGATGCATAACCTGGGCCTGAAAGACATACTGGTTTGCGGCGAAGAACTTCAAAAGGCGGTGGACCTGATCAATGTGTTTGGGTATTACCAGGTTTTTGATAAGCCCGTCATCCATCAAAATGAATTTTTCCAGCCCGGTCTTCAATCTGCCCGGTATTTGATTACCGAAGAAATTAATCAGTTTTACAGCGACAACAAGCTGTTTAATAATCCTTTTGGTATGTGGAAGCTGCGGCGTTTCGCGCATTAAGAGGTATAGTTATATATACGATAATCAAAAACGAAACATTCAAATGGAGGAGATCAGGGAGACAGGCGGGGCAAGGATTGGAATGGCAAATGCCACCTGGCCTATGGCAACATTAATTGTTAACCGGCAAACTTTACAACTAAAGGCATCTATTATCGGAGACCTTGTTTTTAGACCTTCAGACATCACTAGTATTGAACCTTATACATTAATCCCGGTTTTAGGGCAGGGTATAAAAATCAATCATACGGTACCGGGATATAACGCCAAAGTGATTTTCTGGACTTTTGGAAGCCCTGAAACGTTGATCAGGAAAATAGAGCAAACTGGTTTTTTAGTAAATGCAAATCCCATTCCTGCCGACGTAGCTGTTAAAGTAGTAACTGCTCAGACCGGCGGCAGTTTCCCCGTGAAGAAATCAGCTGCAATCGCGGTCCTTTTGATTTGGAATATTTTGTTTTTGTACGATATAATAAGATTCTTTAACGGAGAGCATAAAAGATTTCCGCTGGGTATTGGCGCCCAATTAGCCCTGGCCTTTGTTTTCCTGATTTCCCTTCTGTTATTAATTAGCGTTCCGGTAAGAAACCTTATCCTAAAACCCGGGATGGAAATAAATGGCATCAAAAGCTTTCTCTTTTTGCTAATGCTGATCACAGTTATAATGTTTACTGCCATATCTATTTTTCCAAAATAAAAAACCGGCATTAAACGCCTGGCAGCAATCGTCACTTTGCATCATCCGCTGCATACCCGATTCCAGCAATCGCCCTTATTTTATCCAGCGTTTGCATTAGCAACAGCGTATCGGCAAAAGGTATTACCGGGCTTTCGGTTAAACCGATCCGCAAACAATCATTTACATGCCTGGCTTCATACTGGTAACCAAAACCCGGTTCTTTGTGCACAGGGATAACTTCAACACTGTCTGCCCGTTCTTTATAAAACTCAATAGTGGATGATGGTTCATAAAACCTTGAAGTAAGCCTGATCCTCCCCTCGCTGCCGCATATATCTGCTTCTGTTGCAAGGTTGGACGAAAAAGTTGAGAATAATTGCGCCATCGCCCCATTATGATAGCGAAAAAGAATGGCGCATTGTTCATCAACGCCGGTTGAAGCGGGTGTCATTACAGCGTCTACATGATCAGGCATACCCAATATGCTCATCGCCATAAAAACATTGTAAATGCCGATATCCATTACGGTACCACCGCCCAATTCAGGATCAAACAACCTGAGTGGGACTGGCGGCGTAGGTTTAAACCCAAAGTTGATCAATACCGATCTGATCTCGCCAAGCAGCCCCTGCCCTATCATTTCCTGCATTTTTAAGAAATGCGGATGAAACTTTGTCCACAAAGCTTCCATTAAAAACACCTTCTTTTCTTTCGCCAGGCTCATCATCAGTTCAGCCTGCCGGGCATTCATGGCAAAAGGTTTTTCGCATAACACCGCCTTGCCATTGTTTATACAAAGCAAAGTGTTTTCATAATGCAGGTTATGCGGCGTAGCAATGTAGATCACGTCCACTTCAGCGTTTCCGGCAAGTTCCTGGTAGCTGTCATGTGTGTATTTAACAGGGAAGTCTTTACTGAAATCTTCAGCAGATGCCTTTGATCGCGAGCCAACGGCTATTAATTCTGCCCCTTCAACCAATTTAAGATCAGAGGCGAATTTTCGCGCGATGCGCCCGGCACCCAAAATACCCCAGCGGATGGTTTTCATTCTTAAAGTTGATACAATTGAGATACAATACTAAGAAGTTAAATGTCATTAACAGCCTTCAGATAAATTTATTCTTGAATATTTGTTACAAATTATCATTGTTTGCGTATCCATATAAATATTACCTTAGCTTCATCTTAACCTCCAATTATGTTTAAACCGATACTCATTTCATCCGCGATATTTGTATGTTTCTTTTTTACCGCCAAGGCCCAAACGGATACCTCATCGTATAACCTTGGCCGCATTGATGTAAAAAAACAATTCACCCAAAGTATTACTATAAAAGGCAGCGACCTCGAAAGAATGCAGTTTAGCAACCTGGCCGAAGCCATAAACGTTTGGCTGTATGGCACTTATTCAAACGGATCGACGCTGGTGTATGTAGTTGACGGCAACATCATCACCGATGTTAACGCCTACAGTATTTTTGACGTGGACGAAATAACGCTGGTGCAAAACGCAATTGCACAGGTAAGCGGAGCCGGCCCGGCCCAGCAACTGGTGTTTATTAAATTAAAAACCAACCGGCCCGGCAAACAGGGCATTGAAGCTGCCGGGCAAAGCAGTTTGGTGAATATGGCTAACCACCCGCACTCCGCAGGTGCAAAATCCACCTCAAATTTATATCATCAATATTACCTGTCCGGCTATAAAAATTTTAATTCGGTACAGATGGGTATTTCTGCCGACTACCAGCACGATGTGATGCCGGTTTTAAAATCGAACTATTATAATTCAGTCGATCCTTTTCATTTTGACCGGTTTAAATTTAACGGGTATTTAAATGCCACTCTATGGAAAGGCACTAGTATAAATTTCGGAATAAATTATGTGCCGCACACCGACACCTACGCTGCCGATTATAATTATGCAAATACATCAGCGCTGGAAAATAACGTCATAAAAGGAGGCGCTGCTGAACACATGGCCGGCTCCAACATTTCTGTTGATAGTAAAATTATTCCGGGCTTAACCAACACGTTGTCCGGAGCCTATTCACACTACAATTATTTTGAAGCCGACTCCATAAACTTGTTAGTCGTTTCTTCAGGCAACCCTACTGAAAATGTAAAATCATTCCAGGGTTCATATAACAAAATTTCTAATTTTTTACTGAAGGATAATCTGATTTATCATAAAAAAGCTGGCAGCTTTGATTTTGAACCGGCACTTAATTTTTCATACAGGAAATATGATAATAAAGCTGTTGATTCAGCATCCTATTTGCAAACTTACGGCCAGGGCGGTATCCCCACTTATAACTTAAGCAAGCAAAGCGAACAATACACGGTTAAATTATACTTACTCACGCCGTCGTTAAATATCAGTTATAAAGACGTATTTAATTTGCAGGGCGGGTTCGTTAGCCTGTTAAATTCTGCTAAAGATTTTAATCCTGGTTATAAACTATCGAGGCTATTCCCGTTTTTGTCAACCTCAGTAGATGTTTTTAAACTGGCAGGGCTGAAGGATATCAGCCTGATGGTATTTGGCTCCTTTTCGCGCCAAAATAGTTTACTTGATGACCCTTACGCCACATTGGGGCAATCCGCCTCAAGTGTTTCATTAAACCAGGGGAACAATTTAAGTTATATCGGCTTTGGGAACCTGCCCATTTATCCAACAGCTAATTTTGATCCTTTAAAAGAACTGAATAATTACCAGGCAGGGTTAATATTAGGATTATCCAAAAATATCTCATTCAGCTACAACTTCCAGCAGAGCTACAGCCCGGGCCTTTTGCCGGAATATATCCCTTTTGGTATCAATGGTTACGAACTTGTTTATATTTATTATTATGCAAAAGAGGTTACTAACCGCATAGGACTAAATTATACTTTACGTGCAAGTGATTTTAGCTGGAGAACAGGACTAAATATTGCCCAGGAAAAATTTCAAATCTCCGACCCCAACGTTAATGCCGCTGCATATGCTTCCTATTTAAACACGGGGCACCGTTATAGTGGCGGTTTTACGAATCGCCTTACCTGTAAAAACCTATTTGCCGGCCTCGATCTGTTATACCAGTTGGGTCAGCGCCCTGTTACCCTGGTTGGGTTTGTTCCGGGGGCCGGTGTAACATCTCCGCATGTTAATTCCGTATCCCTTCAAAGCCTTTATTTTGGCTCACAGGTAAAAATAAACAAGGTAAAATACGCGGAAGCCTTCGCCAGTTTCCGCAACATCGCGCAAAATAATTCAGGGGATATTACTGACAACAGGAGGTTTTACGGGCTTGGGGTGAAGGTAGGATGGTAATCTGCTCTTTTTACAACCCTTACAACAACTAAAACACTTTACAACTACGTTAAAATATCAAGCCCAAAGCAATCCCGATGATGATGACCACCGGCGCTTTAATTTTAGTGTAATTGAGTAAAAGAAAAGTGCCCGCCATAATTAAATAGGCCAGCCAGTTCAATCCAAAGGGTTTAGTCAGCAATATTAAAGCTGTTGCCATAAAGCCAACCGCAACCGCGTTAATGCCGCTTAAGGAGTTTCGGATGCGGGTGATCTTTTTCAGGTCATCCCAAAAAGGAACTATAAATAAGATCAGGATTAACCCGGGCATATTTAAACCAATAACCGCTACCAGGCTACCTATTACCTGCCCTACAATTCCGTGACCTTTATTACCCATGGTCATACCTCCTAAAAATGAGGAAAATGAAAAGGTGGGCCCCGGTAAAACCTGCTGCAGCGCAAAGCCCGAAAGGAATTCGGAGTTACTGAGGTAGTGTTTAGCCTGCACAAACTCGGTATACATCAGCGGCACCAACACCTGCCCGCCGCCAAATACCAGAATGCCGTTGCGGTAAAAATTTTCAAATAAACGTATCGGTAAACTGATGGCAGATGTTTGCTTTACAATAGCACCCAACGCAGCAAACAATAATAAGATGCCGATAAAATAGGTTACTTTATTGGGGTTTACATTGGCAAACAATTTAACACGTAATTCACTTTCCTCCCGTGGCGTCTCCAGCGCCGAAGACACGATACCTCCCAGTAAGATCAGTATCGGAAAAGCGTAAGCATTTTGCAAAATCAGCGTCACGATCAGCGAGCCAATAGCCAGGGTGGCGCTCGTGCGGCTTTTTAAAAATTTATGGGCAAAAGTATAAGTTGCATAAGCCACAATGCCTACCGCTACCGGCTGTACAAAGCGCAAAACTTCGGTAAATTTAGCCTGCCCGGCAAACATTTTATAGCTGATGGCTGCCAGGCACATCACCGTAGCCGACGGGAAGATCCATATCAAAAACGTAATAATGGCCAGCCGCAGCCCTCCTACTTTCCATGCTATACCCACCAGGGTTTGGGTTGATGCAGGGCCGGGGAGCAATTGTGCCAATGCATTTAGTTCTATAAGTTCCTGTTCGGTAATATAACGCCGCCTTTCCACAAATTCTCGCAGCAAAACTGCAATATGTGCCTGCGGACCGCCAAAAGCCGTAAACGTATAAATGATTACATCACGAATAAATAGTAGCTGGCGTTTCTTCATTGGTTCATTAGTTCATTTGTTCACTGGTTCATTAGTGCAAAGTCCATTACCTTACATCAAGGCACCAATGAACTAATGAACCAATGAACTAATCGTCAAAGTCCATCAATTCATCATAAACCGCTCTTAATTCTGAGAAGGCATGGTTATCATTTTTTTCACGGGTTATCTTCATGCCCGTTTCATATATGCTTATCGCTTCTTGTTTTCGGCCCAGCGCTTCGTAAAGTTTACCTAAATGGTAATAAGTACCTGTATAGCCCGCATGATTTTTAACAAGGTCCTCATAAAATGCCAGGGCTTTATCCGTTTCATTCAGGCGTAAATATTCTGTTGCCAGCGCATATTTTAAAAACGGATCTTCCGGTTCGTTCTTTATAAATTCAAGCAACTTTTCTAATCTGTTCGTCTGCATTTTAAACTCTATCTTTTTTAACTAAATTTGCACAAACCTGATTGTACTTCATATTTATATTTGGTTACAGATCAAGGCCCGTCATACTTTTTAGAAACTGAATAACGCGATGAAGATACTGGTTTGCATAAGTAACGTCCCTGATACCACGACAAAAATAACTTTTAGCGAGAATAACACGCAATTTAATACTACGGGCGTGCAATTTATATTAAATCCATACGATGAGATTGCACTGGCAAGGGCTATTGAGTTAACTGAGGGCGGCAATGGATCAGTGACAGTGATCAATGTGGGCGAAGTGAATACCGAACCCACCGTCCGCAAAGCGCTGGCCATTGGTGCAACTGATGCTGTCCGGATCAACGCAAAACCGCACGACGCATGGTTTGTGGCTTACCAGGTAGCCCAATATGTTAAGGCTAACCCTTTTGATTTGATATTAACCGGTCGCGAATCGATAGACTATAACGGCGCAAAAGTTGGCGGAATGATTGCTGAGCTTTTAGATCTCCCTTCTGTTTCGATCATCAAAAAATTGGAAATTGAAGGAACTAATGTGACGGTTGAACGCGAAATTGAGGGCGGTAAAGAAGTATTGACCATGCCTCTGCCGATTGTTGCTGGCTGTGCCGAAGGTGTTGCTGAGCCCAAAATACCCAATATGCGGGGAATTATGTCGGCACGCACCAAGCCGCTTACAGTTGTTGAGCCTGTTGAGATAAAAACACATTCGGAAGTGATCAGCTATGAAACGCCTGCACCGCGCGGGCAGGTAAAACTTGTACCTGCAGATGAAGTTGCCAAATTGGTGGGGTTATTGCATGAAGAAGCAAGGGTAATTTAAAACATTTAATTAATACATTCTTATCTGATATATATGCCGGTTTTAGTTTATGCCGAGAACGCCGAGGGAAAATTCAAAAAATCAACTTTTGAGGCGATTTCTTATGCCCGGGCCATCGCCAACCAAAATAATACTACACTTACTGCAATTTCCATCGGTAATGCAGATGCTGCGGAATTGGCCGGTCTTGGTAAATACGGCGCTGAAAAGGTGCTGAATGTTTCCAACGATAAATTAAAAAACTTTGTAAACCAGGCCTATGCTGCTGTTGTTGCTGAAGCTGCAAAAAAAGAAGGCGCCGAAATTGTGGTATTATCCAACTCTTTTTCGGGCCGTGGACTGGCGCCGCGAATTGGCGTTAAACTGGAAGCTGGCGTAGCAGACGGCGCGGTTTCGCTGCCCGATCAGTCCAACGGAAAATTCATTATCAAAAGGTTAGCATTTTCAGGTAAGGCATATGCTTTGGTTGAATTAACATCCACCAATAAAGTAATTTCGCTCAGCCCCAATTCATATAAAGTTGTTGAAACCGGGTCGACCGCTGTGGTGGAGGATTTTAATCCTGAGGTTAAAGCATCTGATTTAACTACCATAATCAAAGAAATTGTACGCTCAACCGACAAAGTATCTTTACCGGATGCAGATATTGTTGTTTCGGGCGGAAGAGGGCTTAAAGGGCCCGAAAATTGGGGCATGATAGAAGAACTGGCCGGTTTGCTCGGCGCGGCACTCGCCTGCTCAAAACCGGTATCCGACTCGGGATGGCGGCCCCATAGCGAACATGTTGGACAAACTGGTATTGCTGTCAGTCCAAATTTGTATATTGCAATTGGAATTTCTGGCGCCATACAGCACCTTGCCGGTGTAAGTTCGTCCAAGGTAATTGTAGTGATCAATAAGGACGCTGATGCCCCATTTTTTAAAGTGGCAGATTATGGCATTGTTGGCGATGCGTTTGACATAGTGCCGAAGTTAATTGGGGCGATTAAAGAATATAAAGCATTAGCATAAAACAGGAATAGTAGTGATGGGTAACGACATGAAAAAAATAAAACTGGATATAGTTGGCTTATCATACAGCCAGACACAATCCGGTGCCTATGCTTTGGTTTTAGGCGAAATAAGCGGCCGCAGAAGACTGCCAATCATCATCGGTAGTTTTGAAGCACAGGCTATTGCGATAGAAATTGAAAAAATGACCCCCAGCAGGCCCCTCACACACGACCTGTTTAAAAGTTTTGCGAAAGCTTATCATATTACCGTACAGGAAATCATTATTTACAACCTTGTTGATGGTATATTCTATTCAAAACTGATCTGTTCTGACGGTAAAAAGGTAGTGGAAATAGATGCGCGCACCTCAGATGCCATTGCTGTGGCAGTAAGGTTTGATTGCCCTATTTACACCTACGAATTCATCCTTTCAACCGCAGGTATTGTAATTGAAGGCAATGATTTTGTTTACCTGGAAAATATCAACGAACCGCCGGAAGAAAAAACAACCGTCGGCCCTGCGGGCAGCTACAACTCGCTTAGCGTTGATGAACTAAAAACCAGGCTCCAGGAAGCGCTTTCTGAAGAATCATACGAAAAAGCGGCGAAGATCAGGGATGAATTAAACCGGAGGAAAGCATCGTAACAGAGGACAAAGATTGACTTGTAAATGCTTTTTTTGAACTTTTTAAAACTAATCTCTAATCTCCAGCCTCCAATCTCTATTTTATCCCGAAAAATCATTATTTTCCGGCTTTAAATATATTACTGACCATCTTTTTAAAAAAATTGGCCCCATATGAATATTAAGTTCCGCTTAATACTGATGAATTTTATGCAATTTTTTATCTGGGGAGCGTGGCTGATCACTATTGGTGCCTATTGGTTTCAAAACAAACACTGGTCAGGAGCGCAATTTGGCGCAATCTTCTCAACGATGGGCATTTCCGCAATATTTATGCCTGCCCTTACCGGTATTATTGCCGACCGGTATATTAACGCCGAGAAACTGTATGGCACTATGCATATTTTAGGTGCATTAACCTTATTTTGTATACCGCTGGTTACCAATCCTACTACTTTTTTTGGGTCATATTGCTTAATATGATCTTCTATATGCCAACGCTGTCGTTATCCATTACAGTTGCATACACCGCTTTAAAAAGTAAAAACATTAACGTTGTAAAAGCGTACCCGCCAATACGTTTTTGGGGTACTGTAGGCTTCATTATTGCCCTGTGGACAGTTAGCATCACCCATAACGAAACTTCCTCCAACCAGTTTTATATCGCATCAGCAATAGCTTTAACGCTCGGTATATTTTCATTTACACTTCCAAAATGCCCCCCCTTTATAAAAAGACAGGTGATAAATCATTGGTTAATTTACTGGGGTTAGATGCCTTTATTCTTTTTAAAACGCCAAAATTTGCTATTTTCTTTGCATTCTCCCTGCTTTTAGGTGCAGCATTGCAATTAACCAATGCTTACGGCGACACGTTTATCCAGGATTTTAAAAATATACCATCATACAAAGATCTTACGGCGGTTAAATACCCTGCTATCATCATGTCTATATCGCAGATCTCTGAAACGCTTTTCATTTTAGCCATACCTTTCTTTCTGCGTAAATTCGGGATCCGGTATGTAATGTTGTTTAGCATGCTGGCCTGGGTGTTACGTTTTGGCTTTTTTGCTTTTGGAGACCCGGCGGACGGGTTATGGATGATCGTTCTGTCATGTATCGTGTATGGGATGGCCTTTGATTTCTTTAATATTTCCGGCTCTTTATTTGTTGAAACACAAATATCGCCTGAAATAAGGGCAAGCGCACAAGGCCTTTTTATGATGATGGTAAACGGGTTTGGTGCGCTCTTTGGAAGCCTCAGCAGCGGGCTAATTATTGATAAATTTTTTACCCATGCTGATAAAAGTAAAGATTGGCATGGCATATGGCTCACCTTTGCGGCTTATGCTTTAGTTATAGCCATCATATTTCCGTTTGTGTTCAGAGATAAGCACGGTATTGAAGTTAAGCATGCGGCTGATTTAGCTTAAATTTACTACAAAATCGACCTTAAACAATTGAGTGAATAGTTAATCCCAATGAAAAAACATTACCGGCACGAAAATAACTGTTTGAATTGCGGCACCACGCTCGAAGGAAAATATTGCCATAACTGCGGGCAGGAAAACCTGGAGATAAAGGAAAGTTTCGGCCACATGATGAACCACGCCATCAGTGATTATTTTCATTTCGACCACCAGTTTTTTCATACGCTGAAACCGCTGCTCTTTAAGCCCGGCTTTCTAACTAATGAATATATGGCCGGCCGACGGGTGCAATACCTGCACCCGGTTAAGATGTACATTTTCATCAGCCTGGTTTATTTTTTGTTATTTTTTCAGCAAAAGGGAGGTGATGTAATTAAAGTTGATTTTAAAGAGATGACAACGGAGCAAATGAACGCCGCTGTAAAGCAAATTCAACAAAACCAGTACATTCCGGCAAAAGCAAAAAAGGAAGCCATCGACGACCTTTATAAAGACAATGGCTATAAAGTGATAAATAATAAGGTTGTTAAAGACACTTCAAAGATGGCGCGTGACCGGATCAAAAAGGAGAAAGCCGATCCCCATATGTTTGCTCCCACAGCAATTGATACGAGCTTTGAGCAATACACATTAAATCAGCATAAAATGCCTGCAGCAAAACGCGATGGCTGGTTTGAAAGATATTATAACCAAAAAGCTTACGCTATCAACAAGCAAAAAATAAATATAAAGGAGGTTGTTGAAGAGGGCTTAAAGCATAACTTCCCGAAAGTGATGTTTTTACTCCTGCCGCTGTTTGCGCTTATTTTAAGAATAACTTTTTACCGCAATAAGAAGTTTTATGTAGAACACCTGATCTATAGCTTCCATCTGCATTGTTTTATTTTCCTGTTCCTTACTATATTAATGATACTGAAGTTTATCATTCCCGAAAGCTGGGATGTGGTATCAGGCTGGCTGGCATTCGGCGCTGTAATAGCAATTACCTGGTATATTTATAAATCATTAAGGGTAGTATACCATCGCAGCAGATGGAGAACAATCACAAAGATGATCGGGATGTCATTAAGTTACTCGTTTGTGTTTTTTGTATGTTTTACCATATTTCTCATATTAACGATCGCTACTGCGGTATAAGATTATCCCAATTAAATATTTATAATCCCCGGTACAAACCTTAATTTCCACCAAAGGCATCCAATGCTTCGGTAGGTTTCCCGGTGCTGTCAAAAGCGCCTAAGCCGTAACCATTGTTGTAAGCTTCCGGTTCCCAGTAAAATACCCCCAGGCCGTTTCCACCGGATACAGCGTTTACTTTGGTGATGATATCTGTTAAAAACGCCCTGCAGTCTGATGCGTCCGAAGCCTGCATACCCACTTCAACCACCATACAGGGTGTTGAATACCTGGTTACCATATCGTTTATGTTTGCCAGGCACTGGGTATCCAGGGTGGTATAGTTTGTTGTTGAGGGATAAAGCGACATACCTATAATATCCCATGTGGCCCCGTTGGCTTTCAGCCCGTCAAACATCCAGCGAAACATGGTATTATCGTACCCGTTTGATATATGTACGATTACTTTGGTTGCAGCACTTACTGATTTAACTGCCTGGTACCCGCTTTTTATCAATGCGGCAAAATTTGTCATATGGGTTGATGCCCTGCCATCTTCCCAAAGCATGCCGTCATTGGTTTCGTTACCAATTTGTACCCAATCAGGCGTAATGCCGTTATTTTTTAATGTTGTCATCACGCTTGTAGTGTAGGTAGATAAGGTGGTTACCAAAGTTGGAAAATCCAATGAAGCCCAGGCAGCAGGTTTTGCCTGGTGGCCCGGATCGGCCCAAACATCGCTATAATGAAAGTCGATCATTATTTTCATCCCTGCATTTTTAGCACGGATTGCTTTGGCCACTACATCGGCGGTATTGCACCAGCCGTCGGAGGGGTTTACCCAGGCACGGAGCCTGATGGAGTTAAAGCCAAGGCTTTTCATTAAGGCAAAAAGCTCCTGCTGATTGCCGTTTTTATCATAGAATTTAACCCCTGTCGATTCAAACTGCGTAACCCAGCTGATATCGGCGCCTTTTGCAAATGAAGCAGATACCACAGGTGGTGTATAAGCGGGGGTTGGTGTGGGCGTAGGGGGCTCGCTTTTATTTGAACAGGATAAAACAGACAGCAACAAAACAAGACAATAAGCCGACAGCACTTTTTTCATATCAGAAATTTATAATTGGTATAACCCTAAGGGCTTTAACAAATATAAAGAGTTTTTTTAAAATAAAATGTTTGTTTGACATTTTTTATTTAGGCCCATTTCGTAGGAAGGTGCCCGGAAATAGAAAAAAGTGCTATCAATATTTTGTAAGTGACAAAATATTGACAGCACTCAATTTGTTAACTATCAACCATGTAGCGCTTTGTAGCAGGGTATAGCATGTGTAGCGCTACAATCAAGCATCTTAGAGTTTTCCTGCCCTATCAGGCACCAAATCAGATTTATAATTAAACGTTTGTACCTGGTCGCCTATCATTATTTTAAACTCGCCCGGTTCGGTTACGGTTTTGCTTAAATCGTTTACAAAAGCCAGGTCCTTAGCGGTGATTTTAAAGGTTACTGTTTTGGTCTCACCAGGTTGAAGGCTAACTTTATCAAAAGCTCTTAAGCGTTTAAAATCAGGGGCGATACTTGCGTAGGATTGGCTTGAGTACAATAAAACTGATTCTTTACCTTCGCGTTGCCCAGTGTTTTTTACATCTACGGTAACCGTTAATGTTTCATTTTCTGTCAATTCAGGCTTGCTGAGGTGCAGGTTGCTGTAGGCGAAAGTGGTATAACTTAAACCAAAACCAAATTCATATAAAGGGTTATAACCGTGACTATCGTCAGAATTGCCGTTCTCTAAGTTTTTACGGTAGTAGTTAACCAAAGCATTTGCAAAACGCGGATAGGTTACAGGCAGCCTGCCCGAAGGGTTGGCATCGCCAAACAGGATATTAGCCAGGGCATCCCCACCTTCATTGCCGTTAAAATAAGTCATTAACGTTGCATTTGAATGGCTTTCAGCTTCTGTTACAACACGGGGGCGGCCTTCTGCCAAAACCAGGATAACAGGCTTGCCGGTTTTCGCCAGTTCATTGGCCAGGTCGGTTTGTGCCCGGGGCAGGTTCAGGTCGTCAATATTACCAACGTTTTCGGTATAGGATAGCTCACCCAGGCAAAGTACAATCACGTCTGCATTTTTCGCAGCATTTACTACAGCGTTTACGTTCAGCAAGCTGTCAAAAGTGGCGCCGGGCTCATAGCTTACATTTTCTTGCCCTATTTTTTGCCGGATAGCTTTTAAAACAGTGTTTTTGTTTGCTGCAAAAACATCTGCCTGGTCGCCCTGCCAGGTATAACTCCAGCCGCCGTCCAGGGATCGCATGGTATTGGCCGTCGGGCCGGTTACCAGCACTTTCATATCTTTTTTTAGCGGAAGGATATTATTTTTGTTCTTCAACAAAGTAATGGCTTCCGTTGCTGCCTGCAGGCTCACGTTTTTAAACTCGTCAGAACCAAACTTTGGATAATCATCCGGGATGCCAACCGGGCGCTCAAATAACCCCAGTTCATATTTAACCTTCAGGATACGGTGAACAGCCTCATTAATCCGGCTCATGGGCACTTTACCTTCATGCACAAGTTCAATAAGGTAGTTATAAAAGCTATATTCATAAGGCACCATGCTCATATCCACGCCGGCGTTTACCGCAATCCTTACCGCGTCTTTCTGGGTTGCAGCAATGTGGTGGCGGTCGTGCAGGTATTCAATATCTCTCCAGTCGGTAACCGCGATGCCGTCAAAATGTAACTCTCCGCGTAAAACATCCGTCAGCATATAATGGCTGGCATGGATCGGAACGCCATTGATCTCGCCCGAATTGATCATCAGGGTCCTCGCTCCAGCCTTAACTGCTTCGGCAAATGGCGGTAAAAAGTATTCGCGCATATAACGGTCGGGGATCCAGGCCGGGGTACGGTCTTTGCCGCTTACCGGATCGCCGTAACCTAAATAATGCTTCATACAAGCCGCTACATGGAATTTATCGCTAATATCATTGCCCTGGTAGCCCTTAATGATGGAAGCGCCCATAGTTTTTATCAGATAAGGGTCTTCGCCAAAGGTTTCATAAATACGCGGCCAAAGCGGGCTTTTACCCAGATCTAATACTGGGGAGTAGTTCCAGGGAATATAGCTTGCACGGGTTTCATAAGCGGTGATGGTGCCCGCTTTATAGGCGATATCTTTGTTAAATGTAGCGGCCATCGCAATTTCCTGCGGGAAAAGCGTGCTGCCAACCGTGTAGGTTACCCCGTGGATGGCATCAATCCCATAAATAACCGGGATCTTCAACCGATCTTTACCTGCTTCTGCCTGGATAGCCGAAATCACTTCGTACCAATGTTTACGTTCGTAAGCATGGCCACTCACATTCAATATAGACCCCACATGATATTTTAAAATAGCCTCTTTTATTTTTGCAGGATCGATCTCATGCACACCGTTGGTGGTGGTTGAAACCACATCAGAGGTCACTTCGGTCATTTGCCCTACTTTTTCTTCAAGGGTCATTTTGGCAATCAGGGCATCTACCTTTTTGTCTGTTTCGCTACCTGTTTTTTGCGCTTGTGCCGAAAGGATAAGCAAATTCAAAAAAAGGAAAGCGGCGATCATAAATATCCGTTTCATAATTGGTTGGTTTGGATTGAGCAATAAAAATTTGTTATATATAAATTGGTTGATTTTTAATTATGGTTTCAGTTTACTTTGCAATGCTTCCAAGGCATTGGCAAGGTAGGCCAGCGGCGCATTCCAGTTAATAGCGATTTCATTTACTGCATAAGCCTGTTCATCATCAATATAAGCTTCATCCGGAACAATTGACGGTACTTTAATATGATCCTGCATGCCGGGATTTGGTCCGCCTGCCAGCAAACCGGGAATCGGTTCGGCAATTCCATCTGATGATGATGGCCTATGGTGGGGATGCATAGGTGTTTTACTCCCATAGCCGGTTACATAAGCGTAGCCGGTACCGTTCCGGCCTAAAATATAATCCAGATTAGCTAATGCAAAACGGAGATACTTAGGATCATTCGAAACCATATAGGCCTGTATTAACGCCACACCCTGGTTAGCCGCTACTGAATTGCTGCCCCAAATAAAGTTACGGGTTGATTTATCCATCACTGTTTCATAAGCAGTTTCATCTGCACCTTTAATCAAACTATCGGCAAAAGCCAGTAATCTTTTTTTCAATCCGGGCAATTCTTTTCTGACACCGGCGCTGGCTGTACGGGTATTTTTTAGCAAAGCATAATAACCCAATAATCTTACCTGGTTCCATGCGGGAAGAGGCATTTTCGCATCGGGCATCAAATTAATATCCTTTATAAAGCGTGCTTCGCGGGTTGTAACATACAATTCCGAAGCCGCCCATATAAATTCATCACTAAAATTCCAGTCGCCATAACCGCCCGTTGTAATTTGCGGGCCGAACTTTTGGTTCATTGCGTCCTGATTATAAATCACGTTAGGGTTTGCTACTGCCCACTCCCAGGCCTTATTAGCTGCGCTTATGCATGAGTCGGAAAGCCCAGGCAATTCTCCCGGAAATTTTACGAATATCCTGCTTGCCTGCGCCATTACGGCCGCAAAATCCAGCGTGGCCGCCGTACCTTTTTGCACCACGTATCGGGGAGCTATAGCTTTATCAGGCATTTCAAATTTATCAAATGCAGCATTGGTTAACTTGTGGTAAACACCACCATCGTTTGGGTCCTGCATGGTTAGCATCCAGCGCAGGTTCCACAAAACCTCATTCAACACATCCGGTATATGATTACCGCTTTCCGGGATATTCAGTTTAACAGTTTTTATATACGCTGGAAAATCCTCATACAATGAAAGTAACGTACTGGTGCTTATCCCGCTGTTTACGATGTATTTATTATAGTCGCCTGCGTCATACCAGCCGCGCGGCGATGAAATGACAGTTCCTGCAAGGCGTTTACCCGTTGCGGCTGACGGATGAACAATAACATTGGTATCCGGGTGACCTTCTGCCCTGTGCCATTTACCGGCATATTTTTCTTTAAGCGGAATAGAGGCCCTCATATAATAATACGCCTTAATGGAGGCATAGGCGACGCTTTTTAATACTGATTTGTTTATTTCGAACGGATAAGAATAGCCGATACCAGGTACAAATAGCACGTATTTGCCCGGTATTTGATAACTGCTAAAATCAGCAATCAACGTTTTATTCCCGGCAAAGTCAGGCTTTACCGACTGCTTTAATTCTCCACTAAAAACAGTTTTCTTTTCCGGAGTCTGGATATAAAAAACGCTGTCCCGGCCACCTAAAACAATAGCAATTTTGGGGGCATCGGGGTAAAAACCAATTTGGTTAAGCCTGATAGACGATGCGCCATTTTGAGCGACTTGCTGGGCTGATGATCTCTGAAAAAAACTGAGTATTGCCAGTAAAATTAAGAGGCAAGGATTTATACGGTATTTCGGCGAACAGGTACTACTCATATACAAAAGCAGGCAAACAGAAACCTGCCGATAAATATATGTGTATCCTTTACAATAAGTATAATACTAAATTGACACTTTGCCTGTAAAATATAATACAAAATAATCAGAACGAAAGCCAGCTTAATAATGCAAAAAGCCTGCTTTGCGGCAGGCTGTAGAGTATCAAAGATAACCAGACAACTCTCTTTACAGCTTCACTAAACTATAAGCCAAACTCAGGTTAAACAAACTGATCCTTGTTTGCCGGCCGTCGTAAGTTTGCTTGGTGATCCCGGCTTCATACCGCAAATCAACCGAAATCCTTTTAATATCCAAACCGGTGCCAAACTGCCATGCAAAATTCTGATCCTGGTAGTTAAGCGAGAAAACCTTACCGGCTGCTGAATCGAAGCTTTGATTTTTATCAATGGCAAAAGAAACTACCGGCCCGGTATAAAACCTGCCCCCAAGGCCTAATGCACCGAATTTACCGCCAAACAGCAAAGGCACATCAATACTGGTAAACTTCGCCCTGGTAACACCGCCGCTTGAGGAAGTAACATCAACATTTTTTGAAGTGAGGTACATTTCGGGTTGAAAATTAAAACCCACGGCGCCAAAACGGGTCCAAACGCCAACTAAATAGCCAGCACGGTTGCTGCCGCTAAACGTTTCGGATGCGGTTGAATTAAGGCTTGAAAGATTTGTCCCGGCTTTTAAGCCGATTTGGAATGCCGGCAAAATTTGGGCCGATGCAAGGCTGATAGTTGCCCCAAAAACAATGAGCGAAAGGATAATTTTTTCATAGGAGGTTATTTTAATAGCGTAAGAAGATAATACTAATAACTAAACACCCGGGGGAATATTATATTTTGTAGTATTTAATGTGTTCGCCACCCCTAAAAATTAGGAATCCGGCCCAGGCAAAAAGCAAGCTTAATGGTGGGCCGGACATCTTATTTTCTGTGATAAAATTAAATAATTATTTAATAATCCAAATCAATGTTGAAAATATTTTATTGGGTTAATTTGCCCTGGTAGTAGTCCAATATTTTGCTGTAAATAATGTAGTCATAGCGTGCGGCAATTAAGTTTAATTCAGCGGCGTCCATATTGCCTTTTGCTATCAAAAACAGATCTGATGTGATCACCCCTGCGTCAAACCGTATTTTCTGAACGCGGTAACTTTCGGCATACGCATTTGCTTCATCCTGCAATGCGCTGTAACGATTATACGCGGCCAGCATATTGCTCCAGGCGGTCTCCACACTTTGTTTCACCTGTACCTTCGTACCCTCTTCAATATATTCATAGTTCAACAAATTAAGTTTGGCAAGGGCTACTGCATTCTTTTTCACATGGTTAGTAAAAATCGGGATATTCAAGCCTATTTCAATATCAGTTCCGTAATTATTCCTGAACTGGCTATAGTAACTCTGCGTATTTAAGTTTGAATAATTTGTACCTATTCCGCCGGCCAAAAATAACGAAGGGTATAAAAGCCCCCTGGCATATTGCACTCCTTTTTCGGCGCTTTGGCGCATCAAAGTGGCGGCTTTTACTGTAGCAAGCTGCTGCAATGCAGTTTCATAAACCTGTTCTGCATTCACGTCCTTATCACCTACCAGGTCCTCCGCCGTTAGGGGCTGTAACTGCACATTTTTATTATATGGAATATTCATTAACTGGTACAAACTTAATTTGGCAGCATCCAATGAATTTTGGCCCTGTACAACGTTTACTTTGCTACCGGCATAGGCGCCTTTTAAATCAGAAAAGGTTGATGCCGTTGTATTTGCACCATAATTTTCTTTGGTGGCGGCAATGTCAAGATTTTCCTTTGCAACGGCCAGCTGGCTTTCATTCTGTTTTAATAATTCTTTCGCATCCAATACCATCAGGTAATTGGTTATCACATTTACGGTAACCAGGTCCTTTGCGGCCTGGTAAGCCATTTTTCCTGATTGATAGGCTAAAGAAGCTTGTTTGATCGCATTTTGAAGCGCAAGCCCGTTAAACACGGTAACATTGCCGCTTAAATTATAATTGTCAGAAGTTACTGATTGTGTAATGTAGGCATTGGTTACCGGGTTTAGGGCACGGCCGGAGGTAAGGTTACGGTTGGCGCCTCCACTAATGTACGGGATCAGATTTTCCTTGGCCTGGTTGAGACCAATATGTGCCTGTTCAGCAGTAACCGATGCCTGTTTCACGCTTAAATTATTCTTTATGGCAATTTCAAGACATTGCTGCAATGTTATTACGGTATCCTGTTGTGCATGCGCCAAAACACCGCCGGCTAAAAAAAGTAGTGTTAAATAATATTTACTAAATCGCATTTTATCGTGTTCTATTAATTTGTAGTTCAGAATTTTCTTGAGGATGATACTTTACCGTCAAGCAGATCAATGATACGCGACCCATATTCTGCATTTTTCTCAGAATGGGTTACTTGTATAATTGTTACGCCGTCTTCCTTGTTCAGTTTACGGAAAAGCGTCATGATCTCCTCACCCTGTTTGGAGTTCAGGTTGCCCGTCGGTTCATCGGCCAGTAATAATTTGGGTTTTGCTATCAATGCGCGGGCAATCCCTACCAGTTGTTGCTGACCGCCGGATAATTGTGCCGGAAAAAGGTCCTTTTTGCCGACGATTTGGAAACGATCGAGGATATCAGCAACCATCGCTTTACGTTCGCTGCTTTTATAATCCTGGTAAATTAGCGGGGTTTCAATGTTTTCGTAAACAGTAAGCTCATCAATTAAGTGATATGCCTGGAAAACAAAGCCGATATACTGTTTATATAAAGCTGACCGCTGTTTCTCTTTAAGTTGATGAACTGCATTACCAACAAAATAATGGTAACCGTCACTGGGCTCATCCAGCATCCCGATAACATTTAAAAGTGTTGATTTTCCCGAGCCCGAAGGGCCCATGATCGATATAAATTCGCCTTCATCAACCTCAAGGTTAATATCGTTTAGTACGAAGTTTTTATTTCCGCCAACCTGGTAATATTTTGATACGTGCTGTAATGATAACATGTGTTTTTAATTATTAAATGAGTGAATGATTGAATTATTGATTTTCAGTCTGATACTTTCTTTAAATTAATCCGACACCGAACATCCCTGCCTTCGGCAGGCAGGCAATATCCGAAGTTCTTTGAATTGCTAATTTATTAATAAGTATTTAACTATGATCAGTCGCCCCATCATTATAACACAGATGTATCAATAACATACCAAACTATTATATTTCTAATTATCAATTACTTACAAACAAAAGCCCTGTTAATTACTGTTCGCTAACGTGACAGGAAGCGTACGGTAATGATACAATTTGCCTGAATCAGAATTTATAGAATTATTGAATTATTGAATTATTGAATTTACAGAATCTTAAACAGTTTAATTCTTATAATCCAATAATTCTGTAAATCCTGATTGACTAACCTACTCGCTCCTCAAACTTTTAACCGGGTTGGCAACTGCGGCCTTAATGGATTGGAAACTAACAGTGCCAAAAGCAATGAGTAAGGAGACTGTGCCTGCTATCAAAAACACCCACCATTGAATGTTTATGCGATAAGCGTAATCCTGCAGCCAATGATGCACAGCAAACCAAGCCGCTGGCCATGCAAACAAGTTTGCAATTAAAACCAATGCGAGAAAATTTCCGGACAGCAATAGGGTTATATTTTGGACCGAAGCTCCCAAAACCTTCCGCACCCCTATCTCCTTTACCCTTTTTTCAGCAGAATGAGAAGCCAGGCCAAACAAACCCAAACAAGAAATAAAAATAGCCAGCCCGGCCAGAATGCCCACTATCTGGCTCACCTGGTTGTCGGCTCTGTAAACTTCATTAAAATGATCATCCAGGAATTGGTATTCAAAAGGATAATCCGGGTAAACGTTGTCCCATTTTGATTTAATGAAGGCCAGCGCTGCTGTGGTGTTATGGCCGTTTATCTTAACGGAGATATCCCTGAATCCGGAATGCGTTGCGCTCACTAAAAACATTGGCTCAATTTTATATTGCAGCGAATTAAAATTGAAATTTTTTACGATCCCGGTAATTGTCCCTAAGGAATCAAATCCAAACTTCTGGCCGACTAATGACGACAAAGGCTTTTTAGGAAAATCTTTTAGCAATTCTTTCGCCAATGCTTCATTAACAATATATTGCCGGTAGTCAGGCATTTTGTCGCGCGAGAAATCTTTACCCGCCGCCAATTTAATTTTATAAAGGTTAAGGTAGTTGGTGTCAACCACCAACAGGGTTGTACCTAAATCTTGTTTTGGCCCGAAGGAGGGCCTGAAGGTAACCCCGGTCTGGTCCAGATGACTGCCTAAAATATCCTGCGAAGCAGTTACTCCAGTAACCAGCGTGTTACCCGATAATTCACTCTTAAACAAATCGTATTTCTTTGTAGTGATCCCGTCCAGCGGGATGTTTACAATTTGATCGCGGTTATAACCCGGATCCTGTTCCTGCATAAACCTCAGCTGTTTTAATACAAATACCGTAGCTATCATCAGGAAAATTGCACTGGCAAATTGAGTAACAACCAGGATACTCCGCAATAAACCTTTGTTTTTACCCACCTGAACCGAGCCTTTTAAAACTCTTGATGCCTGGAATGATGACAAGTAAATAGCCGGGTAAATGCCTGAGACTATTCCAATAAAAATTGTTCCGCTAAGAACGGTCAGCAAAACCTCAATACTGCTGAACAAATGAAACGAGATATGCCTATCGCTCAGGCTATTGATATATGGCAATGCCAGTTCAACTAAAATAACAGCGAATATGAGCGCCAGCAAAGCAATTAAAACCGTTTCACCAAGGAACTGAAGGGCAAGCTGGAAGCGATAGGCTCCAATTGATTTGCGAATGCCTACTTCTTTAGCCCTTTCAGCAGAACGCGCCGTCGAGAGATTAATGAAATTAACGCAGGCTATTACCAAAACAATCAGCGCGATAACGGCAAACAGGTTGGTAGATTTTTTGTCGAATTTTTGGTAATTAATATAATCAAGGCCGATATCGGCGGAGCTGGCGTGTACATCTTTTAAAGGCAGGGTAAATAGTTTATAATATTTCCAGCCATCGCCTTTAAGGTGTCTTTTTAAATAGGCCGGGAATTTGGCATCCAGGGCTGCAGCATTTGTTCCGGGAGCCAGTTCGAAGAAGGTGTCGAGCCAGTTACCACCCCAATTGGTAAACATCCATGGTTGATAAATACTGCTGAATGAAAACAACGCATCGAATTGCAGTTGTGAGTTCCTCGGCACGTTGGCCAATACACCGGTTACGGCAAAAGTGGTGGTGTCATCACCGTAATGGGTAATGATCTTGCCTGTCGGGTCGGCATCGCCGAACAACTTTCTGGCAGTTTCTTCAGTAATTAATGCGCTATGGGGCTTTAACAACGCCGTTTTGCCCTCACCTTTTATCACTTTAAAATCAAACATATTAAGGAAGGTAGAATCAACAAAAAAAGCCTGTGGCAGGAAGATCTTTTTAGTGTTTTGAGTCAGCTGGTATTTATTCACCCAATGCACCCGGGTAAAGTTTTTTATTTCAGGAAATTCCTGTTTTATTGTGGGTCCCATCGGGAACATGGACAAGGCTACCTTTTGTGTGGCTCCCTGCGCTCCTATGGTTTGCACCTCGTTTAAGCGGTAAATGTTTTTTGTATGAAAATTATCGAAACTCTTTTCGTACGAAACAAATAACATGATCACAATACAGGCTGCCATTCCAACAGAAAGGCCGATAATATTAATGCCCGAAAAAACCTTGTTTTTCCAGATGTTGCGCCAGGCGATTTTTAAATAGTTCTTTATCATGGGACTAATTATTGAGCCTGCCTGCCGGCAGGCGGTTTAGTGATTTAGTGAATTGGTCGTTTCCTTCGCGTCGTTAGTCATTAAGATAGTCTTAATTGCCAACTACTACAGCTCAACTGCCTACTCACTTCTAAGGCTCTTTACCGGGTTACTTAGCGCTGCTTTTATAGCCTGGAAACTTATGGTTAATATTGTTATCACCAGGGCTACAACGGCTGCCAGCATAAATACGCCGGGGCCTATGGTAATGCGGTAATCGTATTTGCGTAGCCAGTTGCCTAAAAAGTACAGGGCCACCGGGCATGCAATTACGCAGCTGATCATCACCAATAAAATAAAATCTCTTGACAGTAGCAACCAAACCTGGGTGATGGACGCACCCAGCACTTTGCGGATACCAATTTCTTTGGTACGTTGCTCAGCAACGTATGCGGCCAGGCCAAATAAACCCAGGCACGAAATAAAAATAGCCAATCCGGCAAAAATACCGGCGAGCTTACCCACAAGCACTTCCAGGTTAAATTTGCCATTGTATTCGTCGTCAACAAACCGGTAGCTAAAGGGATAAGCCGGGTTATACTTGTCGAATATTTTACCGATCTTTTCAATAGCGTCGTGGGTGTTTGTGCGCTGCGATAGGCGGTACAAGGCGAAATTACTGCCACGTCCGTGAACAAAGACGGTTGGCTCAACGGGGGTGAATGGCGATTCCATCAAAGCGTCTTTCACAACACCCACTATTTTCGCCTGGCCGTTTATGCCATCAAAAGTGACTAACTGATTAAGCGGCTCTTTCAAACCCATGCGCCTTACTGCGGCTTCGTTTATAATAATATTCGAAGTATCAGCGCTCCAGTTAGTCAAAAAATCACGACCTTTAGCTAGTTTCATCCCTACCGTTTTAAAATAACTGTCGGATACCGATACCGCGCCTACATTTATACCGAGTTCGCCAACACCCTGGCCCGGCCATTTTTCGATACCTGTATGCCAGTATACGCCGGTTATGGGGCTTGATGCCCTGGCCACGCTTTCAACGATTCCCGTTGCAAGCAGGTCATTTTTCAATGCATCGTAATGATTATTTAAATCATCGCTCATGTCCGTTGTAACCAACCTGTCCGCGCTATATCCGGTTGGCCGGTCTTTAGCATACTGTATTTGCTGGTAAACAATAATGGTGCTGATAATTAAAGCTATGGAGCAGCTAAACTGAAGTACTACCAAAATCTTTCGTGGCAGCGCGGCTGCTTTGCCGATTTGTATAGTTCCTTTTAATACTTTAACGGGATTGAATGACGAAAGATAGAATGCAGGCCGGCTGCCTGCTAACAAACCTGTGATTAGTACATACAGGATCATCACAATCCAGAATAATGGGCTCGAATAGGCTATTCTTACCTCACTACCTGTAAGCGAATTAAATGATGGCAGTGCCAATTGGGTAAAAAGCACAGAGAATAGGAAAGCAATAAAGGTAATCAGTACAGACTCTGTTAAAAACTGGAATATCAGGTCTTTACGCTGCGAACCTATAGCTTTTCTTACGCCTACTTCTCGCGCACGTTTTTCGGACCTGGCGGTTGACAGGTTCATAAAGTTGATGCAGGCAATAAGCAATACCAATATCCCGATAATGCTGAACATGCGTACATAGTCTATAAATCCGCCAACTTCCTTTCCGTTCTTAAAATCAGCATATAAATGCCAGTCGGCCACCGGGTGCAAAAGCACCACTGGTTTAACAGGACGCATCTTTGGACCGCCGTTATAAACAATATTCCTGATTTTTGGCGCCAGCGTTGCATAATCTACGCCGGGTTTAAGCTGTACAAATATCTGGAAGGAGTTATTGTAGTACGTGCTTCTCGCATTTTTCATCCAATCCTGGGTCGCCTCGTTAAAGCTGAAAGGCATCAGGTAATTAAATTGCAGCGTAGAGTTCTTCGGTATATCGTTCATAATACCCGTTACCTTTAAATTATATTTATTGTCAACCTTAACCAACTTCCCCATCGGGTCGGTATTTCCGAATAACGCTTTTGCGGTTGATTCGGTTAATACGATAGAAAAGGGATCTTTCAAAACATCATTCTTATTTCCTTTTATCAGGGGGTATTGAAACATTTTTAAAAAATCAGACCCAATGGCAGCGCCGTTCATATAAAGCTTTTTGGTGCCGACTAACAAATCATGCTGACCCATCCAATCAGTTTCAGCAACATATTTCACCTCAGGATATTCCTTCCTTAATACATCGGCTATTGGCAGCGAAACCGCCTGTTGAGTATGTTCGCCTTCGTGCGGATCAGTGAAATTTAACTCGACCTGGTAAAGGGATTTATAATCCGGCAGGAATTTATCGTACGAAAATTCATTTGCTACCCACAGGCCTATCAATAACGCTACGGCCATACCTGCAGCCAGCCCTAAAATGTTTAGCGCACTGTAAACCCTATTGTTTACCAGGTTACGCCATGCAATTTTTAAATAGTTCTTTATCATGATTAAATCAATTATTGAACCTGCCTGCCGGAAGGCGGGTGAGTGAATTATTGAATTGATTGTGTGTTTATTGCGCCTTAATTTTACTTAATTTAAAACCGCCTATGGCAGGTGGCTTATTCACTTTTTAAACTCTTCACGGGGTTGCATAACGCTGCTTTGATGGATTGAAAACTGATAGTGAGCAAAGCGATTAAAATAGCACCCGAGCCTGATAAAACGAAAATCCACCAACTGATATCCACGCGATAAGCAAAATTCTGCAACCATTGGTGCATAAAGTAATACGCTATAGGTGAAGCAATCAGTAATGCAATTACCACCAGTATTAAAAAGTCGCGGCTAAGCATCGTAACTATTCCGGAAACGCTGGCACCTAAAACCTTACGGATGCTGATTTCCTTTAAACGTTGCTGTGCAGTAAAAGTAGCCAACCCAAATAGCCCCATGCAGGAGATAAAAATGGCTATCAGCATCGCTGTATTCATTAATTGACTTGTTTTTTGTTCTTTATCATACATTGCAGCTATTGTATCGTCAAAAAAGTGATATTCAAATTTATCCTCCGGGTAAACTTGTTTCCAGGCGATTTCTACCCTGGATATCGTTTTCTTAAAATCGACTGCCTGTTTTCCCTGTGTTGCCAATTTCAAACTAATGCTCCGTTCATTTCTGGACAATGAGCCCATAAAAAAAGGAACAATCGGATCATGTAATGATTGTGAATGAAAATCCTTTACTACCCCTGAAACAGGGCAGGTGTAGCCACCGATACCTGTTGTTAACAGCTTACCAACGGCATCCTCCGGTTTTATAAAACCCAACGCTTTAGCACAGGTTTCATTTATCAAAAACTCCTTCAATGTATCAGAGTGGGCAATATTTCGCCCGGCTAATAGTCTCAAGCCAAAAAGGGGTAAGTAATTTTCGTCGCAAAGATCAAACGATGCATTAATTTTTGCGCCACCCGCCCCTTTTACATTAATAATGGTACCTGAGTGACGCTGCGATGCTGGTGTTTGCTGATGCCTGCTGATGAGGGTTATCCCCGGTATTTCTTTGAGTTTATTTGCAAAAACAAGTACCCGTTCGGCTTTATTATTATAATCTGTGGGTATGGTAACTATCGCGTCTCTGTTAAAACCGAGATCCTTGTTTAAAATAAAATGTAATTGGCTGCCAATTACCATAGTGCCGATAATAAAAATCAGCGAAACGGTAAATTGAAAAATAATAAGCGTTTTACGCAGGTAGCTTTTGCGATTAAGGTTTGGCGATCCCTGTCCTTTTAAACTTAACCCCGGTAAATAAGAAGATAAAACCCTGGCCGGGTAAAAGCCTGCTAACAAAGAAGTTATGAATATAAGCAAAAACAAAAAAAGCAACACTTGCGGGGTTAATAAATGAAGTTTAACTCCCTTTGGTATGAGGGAATGAAAAGATGCAATTATTGGGTTGGTAACAACAATCGCTAAAATAACAGCCAATACCGTTACAGCGAATGTTTCTATCAAAAATTGAAAGGTTAAACTTGCTTTACTGCCGCCCAATGCTTTTCTCACACCCACTTCTTTGGCCCTGCGTAACGATTGGGCTGTGGACAGATTGATAAAATTAATAGCAGCGATAATCAATATGAACGCAGCAATTGCCATCAGTGCATAAAGGGTAGGCAGATGAGTTTGCCGGGAGTAACTATCCTGGTACAAATTATTGAAATGGATGTCGTTTATTGGTTGTAATGACAGTTTAGCCTTTGAATCCTGCGTCATATGTGCTTTGACAAAAGCAGGGAATTGTTTTTCGACCTGAGCGGCTGTTACGTTTTTGGCCAGTTTTACAAATCCTTGCGAGTTAAACTCCCACATACCCCAATTTTTCAGGTCGATGTCGTTTTTAACAAAACTGTTTGGTATGGTAGCAAACGAGATGAAATCTTTAAAAGCAAAATCGGTATTTTTGTTCCAATCCTTTACAATTCCTGAAACCGCTACCCGTAACGAATCATTATAAATTATTTCGCGCCCCATAATATCGTCCAATGGAATTGAACCGAAGTATTTATGCGCTTCCTGTTCAGACAGTACAACTTTAAATGGCCCATTCAACGCCGTCGACGGTTCGCCTTTAAGCCACTTGTATTTGAAAATAGAAAAATATTGCGGTTCGGCAATTATTACCGGCGAGGCTTCCCCTCCCTCCTTTGGCGCATCAAATTTTTTAGCAATATGGCCTCCGGAAGGCACAGACACTTTTGGAAAATAGTTGCAAAAAGTTGCAACATTTTCAAATCCGCTAAGTTCGGTTCGCAACCGTGAGGGAAGTATAGTTATCCCGCCTGCTATGTCGCTGGCGTCGCCTTCTTTAAATTGAAGGTGTGTAACTATCCTATAAATGCGCTCTTTGTCGGGATGAAACGTGTCATAGTTTAATTCAAAGCTGGTGATCAGGTAAATGATCAGACAGGCGCTAACTCCAAGAGAAAGCCCGAGTACATTAATCAGCGTGTACAACTTGTTCCTGCTGATGTTACGCCACGCGGTGATTAGGTAGTTTCGTATCATGATGTTAGTTCATTACTCATTTGCTGCGCGTCATTTGATCGCTGTCTGAACTCGAATTTTAGGAATTCCAAGAATAATCCAATACCATAAATTCTTTAATTCGATAAATTAGAGTTCCGACAATATTACTCACTCCTTAAACTCTTCACCGGGTTCATTAGCGCTGCTTTTATCGCCTGGAAACTTACTGTAACTAAAGCAATCAACAGCGCGGCCATTCCGGCAACCGCAAATACCCACCATTCGATGTCTACCCGGTATTGGTAGGCTTGTAGCCATTTGTTTACGCCCCACAAGGCAAAAGGGAATGCTATAAAACAAGATAGGCCAACCAGCTTTAAAAAGTCTTTTGATAACAAACCGGCCAGGCCCGTAACCGATGCTCCAAGCACCTTGCGGATCCCGATCTCTTTGATCCGCCGTTCAGCGGTATAAGCTGCCAGTCCGAATAAACCCAGGCATGAGATAAATATAGCCAGCGATGCAAAAACACCTGATAATTTGCCGGTTAAAGTTTCTGTTTTAAACAGTTGCTCAAAATCGCTGTCGACAAATTTGTATTCAAAAGGATAGCCGGGGTAACCGGCCTTTACAATGGCGCCGGCTTTGGTAATAGCGTCCTGTATATCCACACCTGGTTTAAAACGAATGCTTAAAATACTGGTACCGGTAGGATGATTATACAAAACCAGCGGGGCCGCCGCGCCATATATGTCGTTATACAAATAGTCTTTAAGGATGCCGATCACTTGTAAAGGCTTCGTGCCGCCTTCACGAAGGATGCCACCTACCCTTCCTTCTTTGCCCATTTGTTTGGCAAAAGCCTGGTTAATGATCACGTTATTGCTGTCAATATGCGCATCATTATTAAAATCATGACCCGCTACCAGTTTAAAGCCCATGGTGGAAATAAACTGCGAACTCACGTTTTGCCATGAGATGAGCGGATTTTTGGTTGCATCCTTTCCATCCCATGCGTAGTTATCATTATTGCTGCCAATCTCAAGCACTTTATTATCGCTCAATGCTGCGTTTGCAACGATCCCCGACCGCATCAGATCATTATAAACAGGTATAAAACCGTCTGCCTGTTTACCCTGGAGCTCAATGTAAACCAGGTTATCTTTATTGTAACCAATACTGCGGTTCTTAACATGCTGAATTTGCTGATAGATGATCACGGTACCGATGATCAAAATGATGGATACTGAAAACTGTATCACCACCAAACTTTGCCTGATAAAACCTGAAGCTGCATTTGATTTGATCTTTATGTTTTTAAGTACCGACACAGGGTTAAACGAAGATAAGTAAAATGCGGGATAACTACCTGCCAGTAAACCAGTTACAATGCTTATGGTAATTAAATACATTAAATGCGACGGATCGAAAATATCGACAGACAACTCCTTTTGTACCAGGTTATTAAAGGGTGACAATGCCAAATAAATTAACCCTACAGCAACCAAAACAGAGATAAACGACATGATAAGCGCTTCGCCAACAAACTGGCCAATCAGTTTGCCCTTGCCTGCTCCCATCACTTTACGAACGCCGACCTCTTTGGCGCGTTGCTCAGAGCGTGCTGTCGACAGGTTCATGAAATTGATGCAGGCGATCAATAAAATGATCCAGGCAATGAAAGAAAATGTTTTAACATACTGGATTCTGCCGCCATCCATTTTGCCATCGGTAAAATTGTTATGCAGGTTCCAGTCGTTCATCGCGAAAAGGAAACATTGGGTTGTGTTGGTGGCCTTCGTTTTTGAGGCGATATAGCGGCTTAATTTTTGGTTGATAACGGCCAAATTGGCATTGGGTTCCAGCTCAACAAGGGTGCGGCACCAGTTGGCGCCCCAGATATTCATCCAGGTTTGTTTATGGTCGATATTTGCCATTGGGATAAGCCATTGAAACTGATAAGTGGAGTTTTGAGGCAAATCTTTAAAAACGCCGGTAACCGTATAATTTTCCGTATTATTCAGCTTTATTAGTTTGCCCATCGGGTCGGTAGTGCCAAAAAACGTTTTAGCCATCCTTTCGCTGATCACCACCGATTTTAGCTGTGCAAATGCATTTGTTGGCGATCCTTTTGCAAACGGCAATTGCAGCATCTGAAATATTTCAGGGTCGGCCCAGTTGCCTTTTTCTGTAATCGCTTTCTCGCCCAGTGCAAATAATGCATTGTCTCCATCGCCGGTCATACGCGCTGCATTTTCGATGCCGGGGATCTCCGCTTTCATCGCCTTCCACATCGGTCCAGGTGTGCCGAAAAACGTGCTGATTTTGCCATTATAGGTTTGATTTTCATAAACCTTGTACAATACATCGCGTTTGGGGTAATTGTGGTTATACGTTATCTCATCCTGTACCCACAAAAATATCAGCGAAGCACATGCAATCCCGATTGCCAGCCCGGCAATATTCAAAAAGCTATAGCTCCTGTTCTTTAACAGGCTGCGCAGCGTAGTTTTAATGTAGTTCTTTATCATCGTTTTAGTTCATTGGTTCAGTTGTTCATTAGTTCATTGGTGTTCGTGGTTAAAATTTGCCGCTTTGTCACCATGTAATCAAAAACTCCCCGCTGCAAACTGCCTACTCCGATTTAAGGCTTCTCACCGGGTTAACCAAAGCCGCTTTTACGGCTTTATAGCCAACAGTCACCCAGGCTATTACAGCCGAAACCGCAATTGCAGCTATAAATATCCAGGCGTTCATTGTTATCCGGTAGGCGAAGTTTTGCAGCCAGCCCGTCATAATGTACCATGCGGCGGGTACAGCTATTACAAAGGATATGGTGATCAACACCATAAACTCTTTTGAAAAAAGAAAAACGATACTGCTTACCGATGCGCCCAATACCTTGCGGATGCCTACTTCTTTGGTGCGTTGTACGGCCATGAAGGACACCAGTCCATATAATCCCAGGCAGGAAATAAAAATGGCTATGCAAGCGAATATTTTGTATACCAAAGCTAACTGGTTTTCCTGTTTATAAAATTTGGCGATGTTATCATCCAGGAAAAAGCCATTGTAAGCATATTCAGGATAAGTATCTTCCCACAGTTTTTGAACGGAGGCTACTGTTTTGGCAAGGTCTTTTGTTTGAATCTTGACGGCTACTTCTGATTCATATATTTTTTGCGGATAGATGATGGTTGGTTTTACCACTTCGCGAAGAGAGTTGGTTTTAAAATCCTTAACCACGCCTGTGATGGATGCCCAGGTAGCATTACCTAAACTTATGGTTTTTCCCAGTGCATCCTCCGGATGCCGGATACCGAGTTTTGCCATCAGGGTTTCATTAATCACCACCTGGCGCATGGTGTCTGCGGCTTCGAAACCTTTACCTGCAATAAAATGAAGTCCGAATGTTTTAAAATAGTCGGCATCTCCAATTTTAAGATATAAGTGAAAACCGGGATCTTTTTTTGAATGGTTAAAATAAAAGTTGGTGGAGCTGTTATTATCTGATGACGGCGCATCAGAAGTAAAGCTCGCCGAAAGCACCGCCGGATTTTGCAATAACTGCTGTTTAAACCCATCTATTTTACGCTGGCTTACACTGTCTGTATATCCCGGAATAATTAAAACCGCGCTTTTATCAAAGCCCAGGTCCGCTTTATTGACAAAGTCCATTTGATTTATGGCGACGACAGTACCGATGATGAGCAATTGCGATATGCCGAATTGCAACACCACCAGGGCTCTGCGCAATGGAACACCGCCAACCGATGCAGCCGTGATCTTATTTTTTAAAGCCAAAACAGGTTTAAAGCCCGAAACAATTAAAGCCGGATAAAGGCCTGATAATAAAACAACGACAAGGGTTATCCCCACTAAAAATAACAGGGTGCCTGTATTGATTAAACCCATATCATCAGGCACACTGGCTATGTTTTTGAGAAAAGGGAGGCTTACTTTGGCTATTATAAGCGCCAGTACGACAGCCACTAAAACAATTATGGCGGTTTCGCTGATCACCTGGATAATTAATTGCGGCCTGCTGCTGCCCAATACTTTTCGGATGCCCACCTCTTTCGACCGGCCTACCGATTGGGCAGTTGACAGGTTGATAAAATTAATGGATGCCATGATGATGATCAGCACGGCAATAAAGGATAAGGTGCGCAACGTTGACATACTGGTTACATGATCGCCAAGAGTGCTGCCGCCAAGCTGTGTATCGAAATGAAGTGTCGACAAGGGCTGCGCAACCTGGTATTTCTTGCCTGCGTTTTTATTGTTGTCAAATTGCTTGTCCGAAAATGTTCTGAATTGTCTGTTGATGGTACTTAAAGTAACATTAGACGGAAACAGCATAAACACCTGGTGGTTGCTGCTTACTGAGTTCCAGGTATTTTGGTAGCCGTAATCTTTTGGGTGTTGCTTCCATGTAAGATAGGAAATAAGTACTTTTAACGGAAAATCGCTATTTGAAGGGGCATCTTCAATAATCCCGGCCACTTTAAGGGTTAAAACGTTATCCATTTTCAGCGTTTTGCCCATTGCATTTTTCCAATCGCCAAAGTATTTAACTGCGCTGCTTTTATCAATTACAACCATATTTGGAGCCTTTAAGGCAGATGGCTGCCCGGCAAGCCAGCTGGATTTGAAAATATCAAAGTATTGGGGCTCAATAAACATAACCCCCATGTTTTCGATAAACTTTTTGTCGGTAGCAGGGTTGCCGGAACTACCCGGAACGGTAACCTGGCTGCCATAGCTTGATTGTAAACCGGCAACTTTGGCTTGCGGAAAACTTAAGCGGAATGCATCAACAGCAGGGGCTGCTATGCCCGGGTTATTATTGATACCGTCCTTATGGACCTCCTGGGTTATAATCCTGTAAATGTTTTTATAATTGGGTTGAGACGTATCGAAACTTAATTCGTATTGTATCACTATAAATATGAGCAGGCACGAAGCAATGCCAACACTTAAGCCGGCAACATTAATGGCCGAATAACTTTTGTGACGGATAATGTTTCGCCAGGCGATTTTAAAATAGTTTTTTATCATAAGCTTGCAAGTAAATAATGATACTTAAAATACATACCAAATTATTAACAAATTAATAATCAACAAGATAACAATAGTTATAATATACGAATATGTTCGTAAGTGTAACAGTACATGTACGGTTATGATACAGTTTGGTTCATGGGTAATGGATCATAGTTCATAGCGAAAAGGTTTCCTGCTATGAACTAGCAACTAAGAACCATGAACTATCTCCTACTCGTTCCTCAAGCTCTCAACCGGGTTGCATCTGGCCGCCTTTATGGTGTGATAACTTACTGCAAGCAATGCAGTAAGCATCGCAATAGCGCCGGCCGAAGTAAATAGTAACCAATCAGGTTTTATGCGATAGGCAAAATTATCCAGCCATTGGTGTATTAAATAAAACGCGATGGGGGCTGCTATAATAAATGAGCCCGTTGCCAGCACCAGCGTCCCACGGTTAAGTAAAATAAACAGGTTTGATACAGACGCTCCCAATACCTTGCGGATGCCGATTTCCTTTGTGCGGTTAAGGGTGTTTAAGCCTGATAAACCAAATAGCCCCAGGCACGAAATAATTATTGCAAGGATACATGCGGTATTGATCGTAGTCATCCAGCGTAAATAAGCATCGTAAGATTGTGCAACTTCCTGGTCCATAAAGGTATAATCAAAAGGTAAGTTGCCAGTCAGTTTGTTCCAGTTGCCTTTTATCTTTTCTAATGTTCGGGGGACGCTCTGCCCTGCTTTAATTTTCAACCAGTAACTATTATTACCCTGCGCGTTGATGGTATGATAGGCCGGTTCAATTTTTTTGTAAGGTCCTGGATATGATAATCTTTGCAAACGCCAATGATTATACCGCCCATCTGGCGGTCAAGCTCGCCAACGGGTGGCTTACCAAGCATTTTGTATAGTGTTTCGTTCACCACAACGGAACGAAACGCAAGGCTGGCTTTCTGAGATTTTTTCAGGTCAGGATAATCTAACTTTGCACTATCTGTTGTTATGTTCCTCGAAAAAGTACGCCCTTTAACAATGGGGATCTTTAAAAATGAAAAATAATTATAATCTACATTTAATGCCTGCAGCATTACTTTTTCGCCGTTTATGATGTAGCCATTAAAATTAATGCCGCCGTAATAGTATGAGCCGCTTGTCACATCAGCAATTGCGGGTTCGGTTGCCGCATAATGAAATAATTCGTCCCTTAACGTATTGGTATGCTGCTTATCCTGCCAGCTATATGGCGACCTGATCATTAATACCTGGTCTTTATCAAAACCCATATCGGTTTCATTTAAAAAATGAATTTGTTTATTGATGGCCATGGTGGAGATCACCATAATGACACAAACCGTAAATTGCAAAACAATAAGGCTTTTTGATAAAACCGGGTTGATGCGATACGCCGAAAACCCGCGCATAATATTTAGCGGCTTTAAGCCGGACATAGCCAATGCCGGATAAATACCGGCCAATAAACCCAAAATCAAAGCCAGTACAAACAAAAACAAAGCAATTGTGCCAACTGAAAAATTGGCCAGTACAATTTGAGTACCGGTAAGGCTTCCGAAAAATGGCAGGCATAAAACTGACAACAGGAATCCGGCTATCACCGCAATAAATGCCAGCAATTGTGTTTCGGTATAATATTGTGTAACGATCTGCACACGGCCTGCACCAATGGTTTTACGGACCCCCACGTCCTGTGAACGGGAAATAGCGCTGGTAAGGGTAAGCAGGATATAATTTAAACAAGCAATAAACAAAATAACCACCGTAAGGCAAACCAACTGATAAATGTTTTTTAAGTCGGTATAATGATACCATCCTGTTGCCTGGTTATAATGGGCATCGGCAAAAGGTCGTAAAATGATATGCATATCCCGGGTATTCGATTTTGGGTTATATTTCTTCATCGACAAAATCAGTGGTTTGAAATATTGTTTTGCAAAAACGTCAAGTTTCGCCTGGAATTTAGCGACGTCGGTACCCTTTTTTATCTTTAAAATAAGTGGATCGCTAAAAGAATTTACGCCCCTGTTGTAGTCATTTTGATAATCGGGATTTGATTCCATCGGCAGGATCATATCAAACTGGAAGCTTGAGTTTGCCGGGAAGTTTTTATACACCCCGCTAACCGTTAGCGGCGGCTGATTCGTTTCATTCGGCATTAAAAGTATTTTACCAACTGCGTTGTCTTTACCAAAATATTTTTCGGCAAGCCGCTCACCGATCACCACCTGGTTACGGCCCGACATTACAGTTTCCGGGTTACCACTTATTAAAGGAAAATTAAATACCTTAAAAAAATCAGCGTCAGCATAAGTTAACTTTTCCCCTTTTTCCTTAAAACTTTTTTTGCCAACTTTTATCGTTTCATCGTCTATACCGCTTAACCTCACTGCATTTTCTATCTCCGGGAAATTCCTTTTCAAATCAACCGCCAGCGCTGTTGGGGTTTGGATCATATTTTTTTGTTCTGCATCTTTCATTAAATCAGAGAAGAAGCTTTTTTGCGATTTCGCACGCAAGGAACTATAGATATCAGATTCTTCTACCCTGTAAAGCCTGTCCTGGTCGTGATGGAACCGGTCAAAAGATTGCTCGTTTTTTACGTAAAGGTAAACGAGAATACAAAATGCACTGGCCACACTTAGTCCAACCAGGTTAATTGCGGAATACAGTTTGTTGCGGAAGATATTCCGGATAGCAAGTTTTAGGTTAATTTTTATCATTTAGTTTAGCTTAGTATAGTCATTAAGTCATTTGCTGCGCGTCATTGGGTCATTGGTCATTTGCTGCGTGTGTTGGGTCATTGACTAACGAACTGAGTTGTTCCGCGTTCAATGACTAATTACGCAATACCCTTCTACTCACTCCTTAAACTCTTCACCGGATTAGCAATTGCAGCTTTTACCGCCTGGAAACTAACTGTTATCAATGCAATAAGCAGCGCAATTGCCGCCGCGCCAAGAAATATCCACCAGGAAAGCGCTATGCGGTACGCAAAACCCTGCAACCACTTGTTCATAGCCCACCATGCCAGCGGGAAGGCGATAATACTGGCAATACAAACCATCTTTATAAAATCAACAGAAAGCAGTCGCACAATATGCTGCATGCTGGCGCCAAGCACCTTCCTTATACCTATTTCTTTTACCTTTTGCTCGGCGGCGAAAGCGGCCAGGCCGAGTAAACCGAGCGCGGAGATAAAAATCGCTATCAGCGCAAACAAGGTAACCAGCACTGATGATTGCTGCTCCTGTTTGTAAAGGTTGTTGTATGTTTCGTCTAAAAAGTCGTAAACAAATGGTGTATTTGGAAAATACTGTTGCCAGATCTTACCGGCGGCAGCTATCGCTGCAGCAGTGTTTCCGCGAGTGGTTCTTATGTAGAAGCCTTCGCCGGGGTTGTCCGAAATTACCATCGGGCCTATTTTATCATGAAGGCTTTTGTAATGAAAATCTTTTACAACACCAACAATTACGCCGGTATCGCCCTGGTGGATAAAACGCTGGCCAATAACCGGTTCACGCAACCCGGTGAGTTTAACAGCGGTTTCGTTAAGCAGTACATTTTTTTTGTCTGCAATATCATCCCTAAACCATCTCCCCTCCTTGATCCGGACCTGCATCAGGTTTTGGAAATCAACATCTGCACTTAGCGGCGCAAACGACGGGTCGAAATCTTTCGGCCGTCCTGCCCAATCAAAGCCGCCCGCGCTTGCATTGCCAAAATCAACCAGCCCGCTACCTGCCATGGAAACATTTGACGTAGCATTTTGTTCTTTTAACTGTTGCTTTATTGTTTTTAGCAACTCATCGGATTTCTTAAAGTCGAAATGCGGAATCGTCCAGTACGGAAATGAAAAGCTGAAAACCTGTGACCTGTTGTAACCCGGATCCATCGTTTGCATAAAGCGCAATTGTCCGTAGATGACTAATGTACCTACAATAAGCACTACTGATATAGTGAATTGCGCTACAACCAATACCCTCCGCAGTGCTATATCCTTAAAATTGAGCACTGCTTTGCCCCTGAATACATTTAAGGGCTGGAAGGATGAAAGCAAAACGGCCGGATAGAGCCCGTTCAATAAAAATGAGATCAGCAAAGTAAGCCCTAAAATAAGCAGGATGACGGGCGAGGTAAACGGACTTTCAAACGGCTTGTCGGTAAAGGCTTTAAACCATGGCATTGCAACCTGTACCAACAATAAAGCCAGTACCAGCGCCAGGAAGCTTACCAGTAACGACTCAGACATAAACTGCCCGAATAAGTGTAAACGATCAGCCCCGACAATTTTGCGGACGCTTATCTCCTTTGAGCGAAGGCTGGCGCGTGCGGTGGTAAGGTTGACGTAATTAATACAGGCGGTGATAAGCAACAAAGCGCCCAGCACCATAAACACATTTACTATAGTGCGGTTACCATGCAGGATAGAGGAACTTTGCAAGTCGTTTTCAAAGTGGATATCCGGCAGGCTGATCAACTCAAATTTTTGAGTGCCTTTATCACCCTTTTTATTTGCGTGTACAATACTTTTTATTTTGGCGGCGACTTTGGCGGAGCTGGCGCCTGGCTTTAGTTTTAAAAAGGTAAGATAATTGTAGTTACCCCACTCCAAAGCATTCTTCTTTTGCTTGGGATCCGACAATTGTGCGGCAACCGGCATCAGCAAATTGTATTGAAAGCTTGAATTGGCAGGGTTATCTTTAACCACGGCCTGCACCTGGTAATTAACCGTATCCAGGCGCAATATTTTCCCTACAGCTTCCCTGTCGCCAAAATATTTTTTTGCAGTTGACTCCGTAAGGATCAGGCTGAACGGGTTTTTTACAAATCCGTCTATCGAACCGTCGACCACGTCGTAATGAAACATTTTAAACCAATGATCATCAACATAGGCCGATTTTTTTTCAGTGATTATCTGATCACCATAATGCATATTTAAATCGCCGTAATGCGATTTGAGGCGCGTAATATCAGCTATTTCGGGTATTTGTCTCTGCGCAAAATCGCCCAAAATATATTGCGACATTTCCCAAACCCAGGTTTCGGTTTTTGATATGGATAGCCTCACTTTTATGCGGTAAATGTTTTTTGCATCCGGCTGAAATTTATCAAAACTAAGTTCATTCTGCACCCATAGCGCAATCAGCACCGTGGCAGCCATCCCTATACCAAGCCCAGCCACATTAATAGCGGTCATTCGCTTGTGGCGCCATAAGTTACGCCAGGCAATTTTAAAATAGCTTTTTATCATGATAAACTAATTATTGATTTAGTGATTTATTGAATTGATCATTTGCTTCGCGTCAATAATACCAGCCATTAATGACTAATGACACAATGACTGATGACTTTCCCCTACTCACTCCTCAAACTCTTCACCGGGTTGGCAATTCCGGCTTTAACTGTTTGAAAACTTGATGTGATGACTGCTGCCATCAGCATTCCTATCCCACTTGCAGCAAAAATCCACCAACTTATTGATGTTCTTTCGGCAAAGCTTTCCATCCATTTATTCATCGCCAGCCACGCCACAGGCGTTACTATTACGAATGCCAACAAGATCAGAAGAACCAGCTCTGTTGAAAGTAACCTTACTATTTGAAATACAGAAGCACCCAATACTTTCCGTACACCAATTTCTTTTGTACGCTGGTTAGTTGTGTAAATAGCCAAACCCAGTAAACCGAGGCAGCTGATAAAAATTGATAATCCGGTGGCCCAGGTAAGCAGTTTTGAAGTATGTTGCTCCTCTTCATAAAATTTGGCTATGGACTCATCAAAGAAATTATATTCAAAGTCGTCATCCGGATAGATTTGCTTCCACGATTTTCCCATCGTGGCAATAGCCGCTTTCCACTCATTGCCACCCGGGGATTCCGGTTTTAACGCAATATGAAAAGTACCTGTTTGCCAGCGGTTGGTTCCGTAATAATAAGCCAGCGGTTTGATGGGCTCATGCAATGATTTTTGATGAAAGTCGGCTACTACACCCACAATTTGAAGGGATTTAACACCGTTAAAATGGTCAAGCGTTTTGCCTATAGCCTGGCCGGGATTCCTGAAACCAAGCACCTTGGCGTAATTTGCGTTTATAATTACGGATTTGGAACTGTCGCCCGCCTGCAAACCGCGACCCGCGAGGAGCTTAAGTTTATAAATTTTCAGGTAATCGGGGTCGCCGAACTTTAATTGAACCTCTGTTTTAATTTCCTTTTTTCCGTCTTTATAGGTAACCAATGTTGAGTTGGTGTTTCCGGAAGAAGGCGGAGCGCCTCCCGTACTTACCATTTCTACCTGTGGTATGGAGCGTAAAGCATTTAAAAACACCTGGTTTTTGCCTGCAGTCCGGTTCTTCCATGGTGAGTTGACAACAATGATAGCTTCTTTTTTAAAGCCGAGATCTTTGTGAAGCGCAAAATAAATTTGTTTGCTCACTAAAATCGTCGCCATTATAAAAAACTGTGCAATAATAAATTGCGTTACTGTTAACGACTTGCGCAGCCATGCATTGCGTGTTTTGCTGCTATTGGTACTTGTTTGATTTTTTAGCACAAGAGCAGGTTTGTAGCCTGACAGCATAATAGCCGGATAAAAGCCGGAAGCGAGGCTCACTACAGCTGTTAATAATATCAAAAATAGCAAAATATTAGTCTGAAGAAGGTCGGCCTTTAGCCCCTTGGGGATAAAACCTGTAAACAACTTCAATATTAAAGGGGTAGCAACAATAGAAATTATAACGGCAAAAAGTGTGATCAGGAAGGTTTCGCTTAAAAACTGGAAGATCAGTTGCCGTCGGTTACTGCCCATGGTCTTTCGGATCCCTATCTCCTTCGCGCGTTGTGTTGCCTGTGCTGTTGTTAAATTTATAAAATTAATGCAGCCTAAAATCAATAGAAATGCAGCGATGCCCAGCAGGAAATACAACGTTTTTTTATTGGCAACGCGGGCCGTAAAGTCAAATATTCCCAATTGTTCATTAAAATGGAGCTCACTCAACGGCTGTAACACAAAGTTATGTGTGGTACCCTTACTGTCGGGGCGTGGAGGGCTGGCTTTCTTTAAAATATCATTCAATTGCTTCCCGATCCGTGCAGGTGATGCGGTTGCTGATAATTTTATAAACAGTTGGGATGCTGAATTAGTGCTTTCCCATTCGTTAAGCTGTAATTGGTCTGACAGGCTTTTGTTTGCGGTGAGGGTTCCGGTACTATAGGAGATGAAATCATGAAAAGTAAGGTCGCTGTTAGCGGATAATGTTTGCACCACGCCGGTAACGGTTGTTTTAATGGTATCGTAGTTAACCACCTTACCTATTACCTGGCTGTAAGGCAACCCGGCGAAATATTTTTGGGCCTGCTCTGATGTCAACACGCATTGATTAGGAGCAATTAATGCGGTTGCCGGATTACCGGCCAACCACTTGTAGTTAAATATTTTAAAGTACGCACCATCTGCCAAAACCACATTATCCTGGTCTTTAAATCTAACGGGGACACCCTTTTTACCCGGAATAAATACATTAGGCGAAGACATGCAAAAAAATGGCGCGGTAAATTCAACGCCTGCTACCTGGCTTTTAACAGCGCCGGCCAGGGGCCCGCAAACACCACCATTAAAACCCTTTTCGCCCTGGAATGAAAAGGTACTTGACACCCGGTAAATACGATCACTGTCTTTATGGAACTTATCGAACGTAAAATCAAAATTCACAATCAAATAGATTACCAGCGCTGCGCTGATACCAATTGATAAGCCAACGATATTTATAAGCGTAAATAACTTGTGTTTCCAAAAGCCTCTGAAAGCGATTTTAAAATAGTTTTTTATCATGATTGGTTCGTTAGTTCAATTGTTCATTGGTTGAAAGTATTATAAACTATCCATTTTTTTCCTGATGTCTAAGCTCAGATCACTCGGAACGGAGGCTCTTCACCGGGTTTGCTATTGCCGCTTTAACGGTTTGAAAACTGGATGTTATGACAGCTGCCAGCAGCATCCCAATGGCGCTTGCGGCAAAAATCCACCAACTGATGGAGGTTTTATCGGTAAATGATTCCATCCATTTGTTCATGGCGTACCATGCTATCGGGCACACAATGGCGAAAGCCAGCAGAATAAGCAATACCAACTCGGTCGACAGCATCCTGACAATTTGCACCACGGTAGCACCTAATACTTTCCGCACGCCGATCTCTTTTGTCCGCTGGTTGGTGGTATAAATTGCCAGGCCAAGCAAACCTAAACAGCTGATAAAAATTGATAAACCTGAGGCCCAGGTAAGCAGTGTGGATGTATGCTGTTCGTTGCTGTAAAATTGAGCGATCGTATCATCATAAAAGTGATAATCAAAATCATCATCCGGGTAAATCTCCTTCCAGGCTTTTCCAATGGCCGCAATGGCCGTTTTCCATTCATCGCCACCTGGTGTTTGCGGTTTTAACGCAATATGAAACCCGCCCAACTGGTTAACATCCTTTTTACTGATCAGGAAAGCCAAAGGCTTAATTGGTGAGTGTATCGATCTTTCATAAAAATCTGCCATAACGCCCACTATTGTCATTCTTTTTCTCTCGTTAATGTTATCTATCTGTTTCCCAATGGCATCATGCGGATCGCGGAATCCCAGCACCCTGGCATAGGTGTTATTGATCAAAAAAGATGTCGAAGTATCGCTGGCCTGTAAAGTCCGCCCGGCAAGCAGTTTTATCTGGTACAGCTTCAGATAATTTTCATCGCCAAACTTCATTTCAACCTCCGTCTGTATTTCTTTTTTGCCATCTTTATAACTAACGCGGGTAGAAGTTGTCGAACCTGAAAAAGGCGCGGCGTTCCCTATACTTACCAGTTCAATTTCCGGTATGGCGCGCAGTTTGTTCAATAGCACGAGATTATGCTCAACTGTTCTGGCCTTCCATGGACTGTTTATAACGATAATGGCATCTTTTTTAAAACCCAAATCCTTATGCAGTGCGTAATAAATCTGTTTACTCACCAGTACCGTGGCCATAATAAAAAACTGAGCGATGACGAATTGCGAAACCGTTAACGACTTGCGCAGCCATGCATTTCTTGTTTTGCTGCCATTGCTTTGCGCCTGGTTTTTAAGAACAAGCACTGGCTTATAGCCAGACAGCACGATTGCCGGGTAAAAGCCGGATAAAAGGCTTACTGTAATCACTAAGACAACGAGGAACAGGATAATATCCGGCTGGTGGATAAAATCTGCCTTAATAGCGGGTGAGATAAAATCAGCGAACAGTTTTAAGATTAGCGGCGCTGATACTATCGAGATAATAACTGCAAACAGGGTTATGAAGAATGTTTCGCTCAAAAACTGGATAACCAATTGTGCCCGGCTACTGCCCATGGTCTTGCGAATGCCGATTTCCTTTGCCCTTTGCGCTGCCTGGGCGGTGGTTAAATTAACAAAGTTTATACAGCCTAACAGTAAAAGGAAGGCCGCAATCACTAACAACCCATACAAGGTATTTTTGCTGGCTGTGTCGCTAAAGTCAAAAGCACCGTATTTTTCGTTAAAGTGCAGATCATTCAGAGGTTGCAAAGCAAAGCTGGTGGAACTATTGGCGGGAACTCCTTTATGCGGCGGATTGTTCTTTTTAAAAATATCGTTTAGTTGCTGCTGAACGTTGGCTGCAGAGGCTTGTGGCGATAGTTTGACAAAAACAATGGAAGATGAACTTGTACTGCCCCAACTTTTTAACTGCAGCAAATCGCCCAGTGCATTGGTTGCGGTAGCTGAACTATAAGAGATAAAATCATGAAAAGTAAGATCAGTATTCTCCTTAATCGTTTGTACAATACCTGTAATGGTAGCCTTCAGCGTGTCGTAAGTAACCACTTTTCCTATCATCTGGTCGTAAGATAAGGCTGGGAAATAAAGCCTTGCCCGTTCGGAGGTTAACACTACCTGGTTGGGGGCTTCAAGGGCAGTTTTTGATGAGCCGGCCAGCCATACATAATCAAATATTTTAAAATAAGCATCATCGGCCAGCACTACCCTGTCCTGTGATTTAAATTTAGTGGGGCCCCCTTTTTTTCCCGCAATAAATACGTCAGGGCTTAAACAAAAAATATGCGAAGTAAAACCGACGCCGGTTGCCTGGCTTTTAATAGCGCCTGGCAGCGGACCGCAAACGCCGCGTGTATAACCCGGCTGGCCCTGAAATGAAAAATTACTTACCACCCTATAAATACGATCACTGTCCCGATGAAATTTATCAAACGTGAGATCGTAGTGTACAATAAGGTAAATTACCAGTGATGTGCTAATACCTATGGATAAGCCGATAATATTTATCAGCGTAAACAACTTGTGTTTCCAAAAGCCACGGAGTGCGATCTTAAAATAGTTTTTTATCATGATGGGTTCATTAGTTCAATTGTTCATTAGTTCATTGGTGAAAATGTTATAAACTATCGATTTTTTCCTAACCTCTTATCTCTAACCTCTGATCACTCGGAACGCAGGCTCTTTACCGGGTTGGCCAACGCTGCTTTAACTGATTGGTAACTCACCGTTCCAAACGCTATCAGCCCTGAAACAATGACCGCTAAAGCGAAAATCCACCAGCTTAAATCGGTGCGTGTGGCGAAATCCTGCAGCCATTTATTCATCAAAACACCCGCAACCACCAGCCCGGGTACCGCCGCTATAAGCACCAGCAGCAAAAACTCCTTAGATAGTTCCTGTACAATTTGCGGTACGCTGGCGCCCAAAACTTTTCGAACACCGATCTCTTTTACCCGCTGGCTGATGGTAAATGCCGACAGGCCAAACAAGCCGAGGCATGCTATAAATATAGCAATACAGGCAAATATGGTGAACAGGGTTCCCTGCTGCTGCTCGCTGCGGTACAGCTGGTCGAATTTCTGATCGAGAAAAGTAAAATCGAACGGCGTTTCGGGCAGGTAATGTTTCCATTTGTCCTGAATAAAATCTACTGTCGCCGGCACATTATGCCCGCTGATTTTAACGGAGACCCTGCCGACCGGCTGCCAGATCAGGATCATGGGTATGATAGGCTGATGCAGATCCTCGAAATGAAAATCCTTCATCACCCCAATTACATTGCCTCTTACGTTACCATATGTTATTTCTTTGTTGATGGCTTTTTCCGGGGTCCCCCATCCCAAAATTTTAACGGTTGTCTCGTTGACGATGAACTTATTGGAGTCGGTCTTAATGCCGCGTGAAAAATTACGGCCGGCTGCCATACGGATGCCGAAGGTTGGGACAAAGCCATCATCAACTGCAACCTGCTTCAAATCAACTTTGAGCGGTTGGAACGTGCCCCCCTCCAAAACAGATGCACCCTGGTCGTCCAGTAAACGCCCTGACGGGATGCGCGACGAGCGCCCCATTGCTTCAATATTTTGGTTTTGCAGCAGCTCATTTCTGAAGGATTCAAATTTGGCGCCCATTGCGCCAGCGCCTACCAGGGTTAAAACATGCTCCTTATTAAAACCGAGGTCCTTATCCTGGATAAATTTTAATTGTTTAAAAACGACGCTTGTGGCAACAATCAGAATAATTGAAATAGAAAACTGCAATACCACCAGCACCTTCCGGAATGAAAATGTGCTGGTTTGCACCTTAAACAAGCCCTTGAGCACCTTTACCGGGATAAACGACGACATAAACAGCGCCGGGTAAACGCCACTGATCAAGCCTACAACACAGGGTAACAACAGTATGGGGATTAAAAAATACCACTTAAGAAGGCTGCCTATGCTAAGCTGCAAGCCCGACATGTTATTAACCGCCGGCAACACCAGCACGGTTATACCAAATGCCAGCAGGAGCGACACATAAGTTACGATGACCGACTCGCTTAAAAACTGGGTGATAATTTCCCTGCGCTGTGCGCCCACCACTTTGCGAATGCCGATTTCCCTGGCGCGCAATGCGGACCGGGCGGTAGAAAGGTTCATGTAATTGATACAGGCAATCAGAAGGATAAACAAAGCTATTGCTGAAAAAACATACACGAGTCTCGAACTGCCGTTATGTTCGATCTCATCATCCAGGTGCGAGGTGAGGTGGATGTCGGTCAGCTTCTGTGCTGTAAGTTTAGTGGTATTGTGCACTTTAAGCTTAGGAGGCGCTCCCAGGGCAGCGCAGTATTTGTCTAAAAAATCAGGAAACCGTGCTTCAATACGTTCAGTTGTATAACCCTTTGGGAACATCAGGTAGGTATAAAAAGCGTTATTGCCATAACTGGTTGCCAACTGCTTTTGGCCGTAAATAGTTGAATCGTTTAATGTGCTGAATGATACCAAAATATCCGGATGCATGTGCGAATTGAAAGGAAACGGATTATAGATACCTTTAACCGTAAACGCGTGTTTATTGCCGTCGAGGATAATTTGCTTATTCATTGGGTCCTCATCGCCGAAATATTTTTTTGCGATATCCGGAGTAAGCATGGCAGCATACGGCTCGGTTAATGCTTTACGCCCATCTCCCTTCAATACCGGCACGGTAAAAAAGTCGAAGAAATTTTCATCGGCAAAAAAAGCATTCCGCTCATTAAACATTTTTTCCTTATACCGGAAAGAAGTTACACCGCCGGGCAGCGTACGCGTCATTTCCTTCATATCTGAAAATGCCAGCTTCAACCCCGGCCCAAATGCGGGGGCTATCGAGCTTAAATGCAGGCTCTCTACATTCGGCGCTGAATAAAAAATCCGCGTAACGCGGTAGATATTATCGGCATTCTTATCGTACCTGTCATAACTTTTTTCGTTGATGACATACGTTAAAATAAGCAAGCAACAGGTTAAACCTATGGTTAACCCAAAGATATTGATAAACGAGATAAACGGGTGCCTTTTGATATTTCGAAAAGCGCTCCTTAAATAGTTTTTTATCATGTTGTTAGTTCATTGGTTCAATTGTTCATTGGTGTTTTTAGCTTCGCGTAATCGGTCATTTCGCTGCGCTCTCATTGGGCCATTATTTTTTTTGATCTCTTCGCTAACCTGTAATTACTCGGACCTCAGGCTCTTCACCGGGTTTGCCAATGCAGCTTTTATTGATTGAAAACTTATGGTTATTGCTGCAACCAATAAGGCAACCGCGCCGGCTACTAAAAACACCCACCATTGTACGGTTACCCTGTAGGCAAAGTCCTCCAGCCATTTGTGCATGGCATACCACGTTAATGGAAATGCGATCAGAGACGCTATCACAATCAGTTTTAAAAACTCCTTTGACAGCATTGCAATAATGGTAACTGTTGATGCGCCCAATACTTTGCGGATGCCTATTTCCTTTACCCGCTGACGGATCATAAATGCAGCCAGACCAAACAGGCCGAGGCTGGCGATGATCAACGCTAAAATTGCAAAAGATGTAAAAATCCGCCCGGTACTCTCTTCAGATTTGTATAGTGATGCAAACTGGTCGTCAAGGAATGAATAGCTAAACGGTGCACCGGCGTTATAGCTGCTCCACTGTTTTTTAATGTCATTGATGAGCTGGTGAACATCCGCTGTTTTTATCCTCACGATTATCGCACCGTTGCTGTTATTTGACGACAGCATCATCAGCGGCGCAATTTTTTGTTTCGCGGAGGTATAATTAAAGTCTTTAACAACACCAACGATCGTAAAATGCCGTTGGCCCGAGCGAATGATCGTTTTGCCTATCGGATCGGATTTACCAAAGCCAAGGTCGCGCACTGCTGCTTCGTTGATGATAACTGAAGCTGAATCCGCAGGCCCTGACGGATAGAAATTACGGCCTTTTGCAAGATGCATACCGAGGGTGGGGATATAAGAATTTTGAATCCAGTATATACCACATTGAATTTCGTTCCTTGTACCTTTTTCAGCAAGGTCTTTAACATATATTTCGGTACCGCCCTGGTTATTATACCCCGGCACATTGCCCGATATAGTAGCACTAACAATGCGGTTATCATTTAACAATTGCTGTTTAAATGCGTTAATGTTATTGCCGAGTGTATACGTGTCATTTATGACCAGTACCTGGTTTTTATCGTACCCAAGCTTTTTATCCTGCATAAAATGCAGCTGCTGGTACACTACGAATGTCGCGATGATCAATGCGGTTGATATCGCAAATTGCAAGACGATTAAACTGCTGCGCAGCCCGGCGCGGTTTGCAGGCTGTGCGCCACTATTACCCTTTAATATGGATATAATTTGAAATGATGACAAAAAGAAAGCCGGGTAAGTACCCGCAACTATACCTACCGTTAATGTCAGCACAATTTCAACGATTAGTGCTTTTAAAGTAAGAAAGAAGCCGATGTAAATTTGCTTGCCCGACAAATTATTAAAATAAGGCAACAGCAGGTAAACTAAGCCTATGGCAATAAGCATAGCCAAAAAAGTAAGCATAACCGATTCCACCAGGAACTGGGAAACAATGCTGTTTTTTGCGGAACCGAGTACCTTACGGATCCCGATCTCTTTGGATCGCCGGGTAGCGCTTGCGGTAGATAAGTTGGTGAAATTGATGCAGGCCAGCAGCAAAATAAATATTGCCAGGGCACCAAATATATAAACGTAATGAATGTCGCCGTTGGCTTCAAATTCATATTTTGTTGCCGAATGCAAATGAATATAGGTAAGGGGCTGTAAAAAGAAGATAAACGAGTTTACTGATTTTTGTGCTTCGGAAAGGCTCACGCCCATGTCGTGCTGAATTTCGGGCACCACAAACTTTGCAACCAATTGCGGAAAACCCGCCTCCAATTTTTTCGGATCGGCGTTTTTATTCAGTAACAGGTAGGTAAAATAGCCAACATTACTCCAGGTTTGCCTGGAATTTGGCGTAACGTAAGTTGCCATACTGATGAATGCGTCTGCATGGAAATGAGAAGTAGCCGGAAGCTCATTAATTATCCCGGTAACTTTTACCAGGTCGTTTCCAATAATAATTGCTTTTCCAAGCCCGCTTGAACTCCCGAAATACTTCTTCTCAAAAGCCTTTGTGATGACAACACTTTTGGGTTCGGTAAGTGCTGTTTTGCCATCGCCCTCAATTACCGGAATAGAGAACAGGCGAAAGAAATTAGGATCGGCAATCGAAATAGCATTTTCTTTAAACTCATTTTGCGCGTATTTTACAAATACCGGCCCTCTGCGCGTTAACCTTGTAAAATCTAATACTTCCGGAAACGCATTTTTAATTCCCTGCCCCACCGCGACATCCACGCTTGGAAAATCGGCCGCTGAGTTGTTGCCGTTTGAATGAAGCTCAACCCTGTAAAGCTGGTTTGCATTTACCGCATACCTGTCATATGTCAATTCCTGGTATAAATAGGCCCCTATCAGCATACAACAGGCAAGCCCAACCGACAAACCAAATACATTAATAAATGAGAAAACCCTGTTTGTTTTAAGGCTACGCCAGGCTGTTATAATGAAGTTTTTAATCATGGTATTTAATATATTCAATCATCTATTTCCCTATGTTTCAGACAATGTAAAGCGCAATTTTCTGTCTCCTCCGAACATCTTAGTTTAAAATACATACCAAACACTTACTACGCTGAAAATCAATAGTATATATTTTTGTTTACGAATAGAACTGTTCGAAGGTGTAACACTGGTGTACGGTTATGATACAGTTGTGGGAGACCGAAAGTCGGGAAAGACCGAAAGTCCGAAAGAAGCTGCGGTTTGCGGTTTTTAGCCCGGGTGGGGGGTTGATTATTTGCGAACGTAAGAACGTTCCATAAAAAATGGGGTTAAGAAAACTTGAAATCCTTAACCCCATTTTTGGGTTATACTCTTTAAATTAGTGTCTTGTCGCGAATAAATTGACGTTCAGGCTTGATCAGAACAGCTTAAATACCGGGTCGTGGTTACGTAAAATAGTGTAAACCTTATTTTGATGTGTAAACATATAAACAACTTACTATTAGCTATTTATAAAATTTAAATCCCGAATTGTGTTAACCCTTTGTAAACCCTGTTTTGCGTTCAACGAACTTGTCGATTGGCGATCAGCCAATTTATGTTATGATCGATATGACACTAGTTAAAACTAATGTCGAGGTGCCCGCTTGCATCCACATTAACCGGGACACCGCCGCCGTTTAGCTTACCTCGTACATGATCTTTTTCCCATTCACCACTAAATCCGCTCAGGTCAGGTTTGCTGATCCTATTGGCAGACAGATTTAGATCAAGGCCTTGTTTTGCCGGTAATCGCAGGGTTACGTGGCCTCCGCTCACATCCAGTTTTACATATTTGCCTATGCGGGCCATATCCACATTCATGCTGCCGCCGCTTGTTTCGGCTTGCAGGCTACAGGCCATGCGGGTAAGGTCGACACTGCCGCCGCTGGTACCTGTGATCAATTCACCTTCTATATTATCTGCATGGATGCTGCCACCGCTGGTTTCAGCATGGATCTCTCCCTTTAAATCCTGGAGGTGTAATGAGCCACCGGAGGTTTCGAGCCTTATTTTTCCATGGCAATCCATTGCTTTAATACTCCCGCCGCTGGTTTCCAGGTTAATGTCATCGGCTGAGTTTGAAACTTCAATACTTCCACCTGATGTTTCGCCTTTAATTATACCTGCAAGTGCGTTAAGATGTAAGCTGCCGCCGCTGGTGCTGAAATTTTCATTGCCGGATAAATTATCCAAATGAATATTGCCACCGCTGGTTTCCAGGTGAGTATTTACTGCTTTTGGTACATAGATCTTAAAGCTGATACTGAGCTGCTTTCTCCAATCCCAGTTAAAACCGCCTTCATGTTTTCTTTTTGCAAAGGCATGCACTTCGTTGTTGCTAACTGAAACCTCAAGCTGATAATCGGCTTCAAGGCGTTTTTTGATCTCTTCCCTGGTAAGGTCACTATTATTATTACCATGAACGTAAATTTCAACCCTTGGCGTTTCACCGGGGGTTCCGCTAACGGTAATGCTGCCGCCTGATGTTTTTACATAAACATTTTTGATGGCATCATTTGCCAATGACTTTGTTTCGTAAGGCGATTTATTCCAATCCTGCCCTAAAGCTACACAACTTTGGCAGGCAATAAACAATAGTAGTAAGTAAGTTTTCATCTCCTTTAATTAAGTTTAGCTAATAGACTAAGTTTCCCAATATTAAGTTGCATCAAACTAAAAATATAATTATCGTTAATAATAAAAAAGGGCAATAAGTTCGTGTATTGAACTTATTGCCCTTCATCATTAATATTCCGGATATTTAATTTTGCTGAAACTCCGGCTTTAATTCAGCTTTTTCTGCTTTCCTGAATTTCATCACCTTTGGTTCTGATACAGCGCCAATATAGGGGTTGTCGCCATGCAGTCTATAGTATCCCTGGTGATATTTTTCAGCTGGATAAAACACACTGAAGGATACTACCTGGGTTACTATCGGATCAGGATAATGCTTTGAAGCATTGACCTGTTTTATCGTATTTAGCAAGATCTCTTTTTCTAAGGGGGTACGATAAAAAGCAATAGACCGGTAATCTGTCCCTTCATCAGGGCCCTGGCGGTTAAGTTCCGTTGGATCATGGGCAAAAAAGAAAGCATGTGCCAGCGTTGCATAACTGATCACTTTGGGGTCATAGTATACCTGCACGCATTCGGCATGGCCTGTTGTGCGTGAGCTTACATCTTCATAGCTTGGGTTTCGGGTGGTACCGCCCGCATAGCCGGAGACAACTTTGTTAACCCCTTTCAGTTCAGACATCGCTTCGCTCATGCTCCAGAAACAGCCGCCTCCAAAAGTGGCAACCTCTTCACCGGGTTTTGGTTTTGGCAGAGTTGCAAAGTCGTTGCCGGCTTGTCCCAAAGCGCATCCTGCAAAGAATAAGCTGCAGGCTACATACAAAATAATTCGTTTCATATCATTCTAAATTTGATAATTGAATATACGCTGACTGCCGTGGTAACGGATGGTCATGCGCGCGTAATTGTTTGTTAATTTTTGATGGTTAGTCGCAATGATCGTGCAACCCTTACAACATATTTAGTTAAAATCGTTGGAAAAGTTGTAAACGTCGGAAAAAGTTAAAAAAATCATCAAACCTTCCCAACACTTAAAACCTCTCCCAACTACCTTAGCGACTGCTTAATCTTATTTAATATAACCTGTAAACCATTGGTTTTAATTTCGAAAGCTGTTGCAAGCAACATACCCAATTTACCAGGTGGAAGGCCACGGCTATGCAACCACTCAAGGTAATAAACAGGCAGATCACAAATGGGGGTTCCTTTATATTTGCCATAGGGCATTTTGGTTTGTACCACTTCAATCAATATCTTCGAATCAGGTTTTACATTTTCCACGAAGTAAAGATAGAATCAATTTATTTAGATGCGTAACAATCAAACACTAAACAACAATAGCTGTTATTAAATGAAAATCTAAACATGAAAAAGCAATTTGAAACAACACTTACCGGCCCTGATTCACCGATTGACGGAATAGCAGACCAACTGAATGATGATGGCAGCGCCTGGGAATTTAAATCGATAGACGGGAGCCTGCACCTGGTGATCGCAAAAGACGAAGATGGTAACTGGCAGCGAATTGAAGGCACCGAGCCCTATTTAAGTTCGTGGATTGATGAACTAGCAGAAAAAATAGGCGAGTAAATAATAAAACGATGATGGAAAAACGCGAAATAGGAAGCTCCGGAATAAAAATAGCGCCATTCGCATTGGGCGGCAATGTGTTTGGCTGGACGATAGATGAGAAAGATTCATTTACCATCCTTGATGGCTTTGTTGATGCAGGCCTGGACCTGATTGACACTGCTGATGTCTATTCAACGTGGGGTGTGGGCAATAAGGGTGGAGAATCGGAGACAATAATTGGCAACTGGATAAAAAAATCGGGTAATCGGGATAGAGTGGTCATTGCAACCAAAGTTGGTAAACCTATGGGCGGTGATAAAAAAGGATTGTCGCGAAAATACATTACAGCAGCTGTTGAAGCATCATTGAAAAGGCTGCAAACAGACTATATTGATCTTTATCAGTCGCACGAAGATGACCCTGATACCACGCTTTTTGAAACATTGGAGACGTTTGACAGCCTGGTAAAACAAGGAAAAGTAAAGGCAATCGGGGCGTCAAACATTTCGGCAGAAAGACTAAAAGAGGCCCTGCAGGTGAGTAAGGACAATAACCTTGCCGCTTACCAGTGCCTGCAGCCCGAGTATAACCTGTACGCAAGGGAGGGTTATGAAAATGAGTATGAGCCGGTTTGCAGGGAAAGAAATATCGGCGTGATCAGTTACTATTCGCTTGCCAGCGGATTTTTGACCGGCAAATACCGTTCAGAGAATGATTTGTCGCAAAGTAGCCGCGGCGCCGGCGTAAAAAGCATGCTTAGCCCGCGCGGGTATAAAATTTTGGCGGCCCTTGATAAGGTTGCCGCTGACGTGAATGCCAGCCAGGCTGCCGTCGCCCTGGCATGGATCATGGCGCGGCCAGGTATTACCGCCCCTATCGCCAGCGCCACCGCCCTGAAACAATTGGAAGAACTGGTCAAATCAACCAAGCTTAATTTAACCAGCGATGCTATTGATCTGCTGAATAGCGCAAGTAAGTATTGAGTATTTCTGAACCTGGATTACACTGATTTAAATGATTTTCAGGACTTTTTATCTGATAAATCAAAAAAATCAGTGTAATCCTGGTTCAGAAAAATAAAAAAGGCCGCCTTACGGCAGCCCTTTTCAACATATTCAAACTATTCGACAATCCCAGATTAAAATTTTGCCATTCTGCGGTTGGCATCCCCATTTTGATGATCGTTCTGGCCATAATGGGCATCCACGCCCCTGTTATCATTGCCACGGTTCCGGTCGTTCTGACGATTATCTGCACCCTGGCCCCTGTTATCATTTCCACGATTCCGGTCATTCTGATAGTTATCAAATCCCTGGCCCCTGTTGTCAAACCCGTGGTTATTATCCCTGTTTTGTTGCACAGGCTGCCTGTTGAAACCCTGGTCGCGGTTGTCAAACCCCCTGTGATCCCTGCGCTCCTGAACTGGTTGGCTAAAGGCCCTGCGGTCTCCGTCAAAACGATGATCGTTATCCCGGTTATATGGGGCAGGCTGGGTATACCTGTAATGATCCCTGTCAAAATCCCGGTAACCATCCCTGTCGCCCCTGTTGGCATATCCCCCGTCGAAATGATCACCATCACGATGTGCCCATCCTTCAAAGCGTACACCTTCGTATCTTGACCTGTAAACGTCGTCGTGCATGTACGGGCGATTAGCTCTTACTTCAAACCTGCGGGCGTTTCTCCAGTCGTAGTCGCGGTAAGCACCCGGCAGGTATTCGGCAGTAATCCATTCGTTGCCGTCAAAATAAACATAATACTGGTCAGTAACGTTGTAATATACACCTAAATCAGGCAGGTAATAATAGTCGTCCCCGTCTTCATTAACAGGGGTTTGTACTGCAGCAGGGTAAGTGGCATATATAGCCCTCTGAGGAGCAAAACCAATACCTACACGTACACCGATTTGCGCATTTGCAGTGTTAATCATAAAACCGCTTATTGCTATTGCTGATAATAATGCTAACTTTTTCATCTTGTTCGATTTTTTTTTAAGTTGCGATGAAACTATCATTAACGTTGTTTGATTTTTATTGTTAATGATATTTTCTTTATTGTTTAGTTGTGATGAAACATATCGTAGTTTTATAGTTTATTTGTTGCTTCTACTTAAGTTTCTTCCTGTTAATTTTTATACATCTAGGACGATGGAAAACGACAATAGTTTAATGTGCTATAACTTATATTTTATAAATTAAACATTAAACAAAATTATATTCTGTTAAATGTCATAAATACAGAATATATTTAAATAATACACCAGGGTTATATCTTGCTTATTATTAATACTTTGCAAAGCTTTCTTCTAATCGAACCAGCCATTTTTCCCGCTTTACACCGGATACAAATTTCACCATATTAAAACTGATCCATTTGCAATTACTAAAACCCAATTTCCTGAATGTGCCGGTTAAAATTGCCTTTTTAATGGCATTCCCAAAAACCAGCCTGTAGAACAGTGATGGAGTATTCATCGTGGTAATAACAGTTATGCTTTTAAGGCCATGCCATCTTTTGATCATTTTAGGAAAACGGCCGGTGTTATCATAATCATAGGCAACACCAGGAAAAATCACTTTATCAATAAACCCCTTAGTCATTGCAGGCATCAGTTCCCACCAGATAGGGAACAACATCACCAGGTGGTCGGCGGTATTTAAACGGCTGCGATAATTCAAAACCATTGGATCGCAGGGTTGCCCCGCCTTAAATCCTTTCAGGTCTTGTGCACTCATTACCGGGTTAAATTTATCGTTATCAAGGTGGATCAGGTCGACTTCGTGCCCGGCTTTTTGTAAACCGCTGGTAACCGCATTCAGCAGTGCAGTGCAATAACTGCCCGCATAGGGATGATTGAAAATGATTGCTGTTTTCATTGTGCTATGTATTTAACACAAATTTGGCGAGGCAGCTGAAGGACGGCGATAACATTTGTTAATAAATGCCCGGGCAGGCTGCGTAATTTATAACCTGTTCCTAATCCTGCTTAAAGAAACTGAAGTGATCCCTAAATAGGAAGCTATATAATGCTGCGGAATTCTTTTGATAATATGCGGGCTGTTTTTTAACAGTTCCCGATACCTCTCCTCGGGGGTATTTTTGATATATGACATAAAAAGCCTGGAATAATGCGACATCCGTTTCACAATTGTCCCCTGTATTAATGCAGCATATTCCGGGTCGTTCATCAATATATTTTCAAAGTTCTTTTTGCTGATTATGCAAATAGTTGAGGGTTCGATACTTTCGATGCTGAATAAACTTGGCTCACCGCTCCGAAAACTTTCAGCAGACGAGACTGCTTCATTTTCAAAAAAGAACTGAAATGTGATATCCTTGCCCTTATTATTAAACCATAACCGCAAACAACCATTCTTTATAAAATAAGCGTTCCTTGAAACCTCGCCTTCGTTCAGCAATATCGTCTTCGCGGGGATAGTTTTTTCTATCAGCAAATGCCTGTATTTTTCTGAATTGATATTTATTGCGTGGTCGCGGTACATTGTCATATTTTGGTAATTGTTAATTTAATAAATCAAATATTAAATGCTGTCACATGAATACTACAAAATGTGGTTTCTAATTTACCGCACTTTAAATTAACTTTGGATACCAAATAGAAATTGACTTATGAAAATAAAAAAATTGATACTTCCGTTATTGCCGGTATTCGCAGTAATTGGGCTTATTGTTTTTAATGCCTGTAAAGATGCCCCAAATGCAGGTTCAAATACCACTGCCAGTACCGGACTAACTGTTCCTGCAGGTTTTAATGCTGTGGCAATTGCCGAAAACACCGGCAGTCCAAGGCACATGGTGGTTACCCCGGAAAATGATCTGTATGTACACCTGGCCAATAACAGAAAAGGGAAAAGTATATTGGTATATCATATTGACGGCGATAAGGCTACCTTGAAATCGACCTTTGGCGATTTCGGCGGCACTGGAATCGCTATTAAAGATGGGTATTTATATGCCTCCAATAATACAGATGTCTTTCGTTTTAAATTAAACGATAAAAATGAGGTGGTTCCCCAGGCCCAGCCGGAACGAATAGTTACGGGCTTAATTGGCAGGAGGATGCACGAACCGAAAGCCATATGCCTGGATAATGATGGGAATATTTACGTTAATATCGGCGCATACTCAAATATATGCAGCGACTATGATCCTAAGGCAACCGGCTGTCCAATATTGGATTCGGCAGCCGGAATCTGGCAATTTAAAGTTAATCAACCCGACCAGCACTATGGCGATGGCGTTCATTATGCTTGGGGTTTAAGAAACGTTGTTGGTATCTCGTGGAACCAACAGGATAACCAACTGTTTGTGATGCAGCATGGACGCGACGCGCTGCACGATCTTTATCCGAACCTTTATACTGAAAAACAGTCGGCAGAGCTACCATCTGAATGTATGTTTGCTATAAAAAAAGGCGACAATGCCGGCTGGCCGTATGTTTATTACGACTGGATGCAAAATAAAAACATGCTCGGCCCTGAATATGGCGGCGATGGTAAAAAGCCTGCTGATCCGAAGTACATCAACCCGGTGGCAGCTTACCCCGGCCACTATGCACCAGACGGTTTGCTATTTTATACCGGCAGCCAATTTCCCGAAAAATATAAAAACGGCGCTTTTATTGCCTTTCATGGTTCATGGAACAGGGCTCCATTGCCACAGGCCGGGTACTGTGTGGTATTTCAACCGTTTAAGGATGGCAAACCGGATGGCAAATGGGAGGTTTTTGCCGATGGATTTGCCGGCGCGAATAAATCACCCGGTGGTGCCGCTCACCGCCCGTGCGGCCTGGCGCAGGGCCCTGACGGTTCACTTTATGTAAGCGATGATCAGCATGGCACTATTTATAAAATCACTTATAAAAAATAATGAAGTACAGTTTTCTATCTATCATAATACTTGTTTCCATATTTACGGCCGGGGTGCAGGCCCAGGCTAAGAAACCCATTCATCATACAGGCAGCGTTACATCAATGGCCCGGGGGAAAATAGTTTACGGAAAGATTTGCATTGCCTGCCACATGGCTGATGGAAATGGTGTGCCGATGATGAATCCTCCGCTCATTAATACCACTTATGTACTTGGCGACAAAACGAAACTCATCACCATCGTTTTGAACGGGTTTAAGGAAGATGTAGAAATAAACGGGCAAACTTATTCGAATGTGATGACCCCGCATAAAGATTTGACCGATCAGCAAATTGCTGATGTGCTAACGTATGTGCGTAAAAGCTTTGGTAATAAGGCCAGTTCGGTGAAGACGTCGGAAGTAAAAAAAGTGAGGGACTCTGCTAAGTGACTAAACCGATTTTAAATAAGATTACACCGATTTATTAAAAGTCGGTGTAATTAAAAATGATCTGCGAAATTATATTTATCACGTAAGTTCATAGCGATAAACTATCCAGGCGGGTTCCTAGTTTGACCTGTTTTACCACCATATTTTGGCAGGACGGCTTCCGGCTTTTCGGACTACTTATACAAACATTCCGCGATCAGCCCCGTCCACCCGGTTTGGTGGGGGGCGCCTGCTCCCCTGCCATTATCGCCATCAAAGTATTCGTAAAAAAGGATATAATCTTTAAAGTTGGGGTCCGTCTGCATTTTGGTATAATGACCGAACACGGCGCGCCTGCCGTCTTTATCCACCAAAAACAAGTTATTAATCCGCCTGTACAACTCGTTGGCTACTTGCTGCAGCGTCATAAAATTGCCTGAGTTGGTGGGGCACTCAATTTTATAATCGTCGCCATAATACTGGTAAAAAGTATGCAGACTTTCGATCAGTAAAAAATTTATCGGCATCCATATGGGGCCCCGCCAGTTGCTGTTTCCGCCAAACAGGCTGCTGTCGCTTTCGGCAGGGGTATATTTTACGGTAAAGCCGGTTCCATCTACTTTAATATAATAGGGATTATCTAAATAATGTTTGGAGAGTGACCGGATGCCATAAGGACTTAAAAACTCATTTTCATCCAGCAAATAGCGCAAAAGCGACTTCATACGGTAACCGCGCAGCAAACTGATCAGGTGTTTGCCCGGGCTTTTAGTTTCGGCCCAGCGTGAGACCAGCGAAGCCAGGTCGGGCCGGTTTTCAGCAAACCAATTCAACCTGTCGCGGAAGATCGGATTTTCGGTAATATCAGTTTCATCCAAAATCTCTGCGGCAAACAATGGGATCAATCCCACGATACTCCTTAGGCGCATTTTTTGGATGCTGTTATCGTTCAACCTCAGCTGATCATAAAAAAAGCCATCTGTATCGTCCCATAAACCTTCATTGTTTTGGCCAAGGTTGGCAATGGCCCCGGCAATATAGATAAAGTGTTCAAAAAACTTTGAGGCGATGTCGCGGTAAACGGGGTTGGTTATGGCCAGTTCAGCAGCAATACGCAGCAGGTTTAGCGAGTAGGTGGCCATCCAGCTGCTGCCATCTGCCTGTTCAAGGGTTTCACCCGGAGAAAGCTGTGCATTACGGTCAAAAACGCCAATATTGTCAAGGCCTAAAAATCCGCCTTCAAAAATATTATTCCCCATAGCATCCTTGCGGTTTACCCACCATGTAAAGTTGAGCATCAGTTTATGGAAGATGCGCTCCAAAAAGGGCGTATCGCCTTTGCCGTTGTTAGCTGCTTTATCTTTCAGGTAAATCCTCCAGGTAACCATAGCATGTACCGGCGGATTGGCGTCGCCGAAATCCCATTCGTAGGCAGGCAGCTGCCCGTTAGGGTGCATATACCAGTCGCGGATAAGCAGGGTAAGCTGGTGCTTGGCAAAGTTCATATCCAGCGTAGACAGCGGCAGGCAGTGAAAGGCCAGATCCCACGACGCGAACCATGGGTACTCCCATTTATCAGGCATAGAAATAATATCCTGCGTATTTAAATGCATCCATTTGCTGTTGCGGTGTTCAGCTCTTTCCATGGGTGGTTTCGGCTGACCGGGGTCGCCGTTTACCCATTCGCGCACATTGTAATAATAAAACTGCTTGCTCCATAACATACCAGCAAAAGCCTGGCGCTGCACCATGCGGCGATCGTCATCCTTATTCTCCAGCTGGATATCTTTATAGAACTCATCGGCTTCCGCTTTGCGCGCATCAAATAATGCATCAAAATCCCCAAAACCAAGGGTAGCATCTTTTGATAACCTTAAGCGTAGCGTAATACTTTGTTCTGCTAATACATTTACTTCATAATTAACGCAGGCTTTTGTACCCGTTTTTTTGGGGTTAATGGTATCCGCGCCTTTTACAATATGGTCATTGATGCCATCTTTATAAAATGCTTTGCCATCGTCATAATTATATAATCGCCGGGTATTTGTTTCATTATTGCAAAACAACATTTCCGGCGAACCTTCAGCATTTAACCAGTATTGTTTAAGGTCTTTGTGGTAAATTTCGATTACCCCGTGTGAATCAGCGGTAAGCTCCGGCACATAGTCAGAATAACCCCAGTCCCAGGTATTACGGAACCATATGGTTGGCAACACATTAAGCATCGCATCCTGGCTGCCCCTGTTATGGACGGTTATTTTTATGAGGATGTCATCAGGCGTATTTTTAGCGTATTCAATAAAAACATCAAAATAGGCATCCTGGTCAAACAAGCCGGTATCAAGCAGCTCAAACTCCGGATCATTACGGCCGCGCCTTTTATTTTCGTCAACCAGCCAGGCGTAAGGGTATTCATTTTGAGGATACTTATACAGCATTTTCTGGTACGAATGCGTAGGGGTATTATCCAGGTAGTAGTATAATTCCTTTACATCCTCGCCATGATTGCCTTCAGGATTGCTTAAGCCAAAATAACGTTCTTTAAGCACAGGGTCCTTTTTATTCCAAAGGGCAACCGAAAAACAAAGCAACTGTTCGTTGTCGCTGATCCCTCCAATCCCTTCCTCACCCCAGCGGTACGCTTTGCTGCGGGCCATATCATGGGTAATATTGTTCCATGCGTCGCCATCCGCGCTGTAATCCTCGCGTACTGTGCCCCATTGGCGGTCACTAACATAAGGTCCCCATTTTTTCCATAAAGGATCTTTTAATCTGGCTTGTTCTGCATTCATATCTTATTGTAACAGGTAACGGCAAGATACACGCTTTTGTTGAGGACAAATTGATTAATAACTAAGAAAAATAAAAAACCCTTTAACGAATTGCGTTAAAGGATCATTAAAGCGTGAGTGAACAAATGATATCATTTATTTAAGAATAAAACGACGACTGGTTAAACCAGTTTAAATAAGGGAAGATCAGCGTGGGTAATTTATGATATACCTGCGTTTTTTTTGGAAAACTGTCAAAAAGGCGTTCAAATGTGCGGTGTTTTTTATTTACAATTGCAAACATTTTTATTTCAAGGGAGTCCAAAACCTTATTGATCGGCGCTTTGATATTGATGCTGTTTTTTATGTTTCTCAGAAACATTTTGAGGTAATTGGTTTTGAGGGAGACCTCTTCGGCCAATATTTCCTGTGCATAGCGCTCGTCCATATCAGGCAGGCCGGGGGCTGAAACATGGGTAACAAATAAAGCGGCATTAAAAACCTTTAAAAACCTTATTACGCCAAAGTCGCAATACCTCAGGTCGGTAACATAGGCAATTTTATTAAAGTTACTCACCTCAAATTTTACCGGCATTATCAGCACCGGGCAATTTAAGCTACTGATCTCTTTTAATGCATAATTACCCGTATCCTGGTTTTTAATATGCCTAAGCTGCTTTTCATCCATAATGATCAGCCAGATGTTATGTTTAACCACCATTTCCTTTATGATTACTGGGTTAAAATTGCTTATCTCACAGTATTCAACCGCCGGAATAAATGTACCTTCAGGATAATAAATTGCTTGAAGCTGTTGCCCCAATTCATCCGCTTTCAATCCAAATTTATCTGTCTCCAAAAACTCATCATCATCCCCGTTATGACCTACCAACTCTTTTTTGTGAGCCATGTTTGCCGCAACATTGCAAAGCTGCAGGTTTGCCTTACATTGACATGCAATTTTTAAGGCCTTTTTTGCAAGGGCCTCTGCCCCGGCAACATCATCAATAAACAGCATAATGTTTCTCATATCAATTGAATTAATAGTCGGTTACAGAAATATGCTTTATTTAGCTCAATTAAATCGCCTAAACTCATCAGGGTGACTTGATTAAAATATCAAGATGAATACACAGCCCGGGGCGGTTTATTTTCGGGCTGATTTTTGAATAGAAGTATACCCATTGCAAGTAACAAGAGGTAATTTTGCTTTAAATTAAACAGGGAATTAAATATACTAACTATTTAACTTTTAATTTAAACATTTAGTATAAAAAAGATACCCCCCGAATATTAATTCGGGGGGTATCTTTACAGTTTTATTTCCAGGCATTTCGTAAAAACCGAAGCCAGTTACCGTGCATCATATTTTCGATGTCTATATCCGAATACCCACGTTTTTTTAACAATGAAGGCACTTTTTGCAGATCAGCAATTGTTTCAAGGTCATAAGGGCATTGTTCGCGTCCGAAAGCGCCATCAAGATCAGTGCCCATACCTACATGCAAGGCATTTCCGGCAACCTGGCAAATACGATCGATATGGTCAACCATCACTTCCATGTTACAGTTCATTCCTTCCGGTGTGGATACTCCCCTAACCCAGTTTGGCACCATCATCCACGCGTCCAGCGCTGCGCCTATAACCGCACCCCGTTCAACCAGGGCTTTTATCATTTCATCACTATATTGCCGGTTGTGGTTCACTAAAGCGCGGCAAAGGTTATGACTCGCCCAAACAGGTCCGCTAAAAAGATCCAACGCATCCCAAAAAGCATCATCGCACAAATGGGTTGCATCCAGTATGATGTTCAGGCGTTCCATTTCCTTTAACAGTTCAAAGCCTTTCTGCCCCAGGTGCCCGGTTGCGTCCGTCCCGTTGGCATAACGGCCCGGGCCATAATGAGCAGGACCAACAGCACGTAATCCGTAGTTATAGGCGCGCTCCAAATGACCGACCGTTACTATCGAATCTGCACCCTCAAGGCTTAAAATATAGCCGACCGCTTTATTTTCATTCGGTTGACCATCATTCCATAAAGCAACATGTTTTTCCAGGCTTTGCAAATCATTTATCTGCACCATTTCGCCATCATCTTCCATGGCGTTATACCATGATACCTGCCCCTTGGTTTGCGCCCAGGCCTGTTCAGGCGAATGCCAGCCTGGTAAATGATTATCGGGCGCTACGTAACGGGCTATCTGGGTGGCTACCACCAGGCCAATGTTGCCTTTGCGTAATTCGGGTAACGAGACCGTCGCCCTGGCCCGGTCGGGTTTATCTGTCATGCCAGCTTCGCGCCGGTTAATTTCAGCAACGGGTTTTCTTAAGTCCCTGTTCCATTCAAGGGCGTTCATGCTGAGGTCTAAATGGGCATCAATGGTGAACATTGTGTTTCGGTTGATTGGGTTGATTAAATTGGATTGAGTTGATTAAGTTATAAACCTGTGGCCTTTCGGCTTTCACTTTAAATGGTTATCTTTCTATCCCTGGCAATATTTTTCCATTCGCCGGTAATTTGCTGATTTTCTATAGTGATAGCCCGTTCGTATAAAGCCACGCTGGGGCAAACATGGTACGGCAAACCATACAAAACATCTCCTACCATGTAATTATGCCCTTTGCCTGCTTCTGCTACCAAATGCTCTTCACTCTGGCCCAGCATAATCAGTTCAGGTGCATTCAGGAATAACACCCTTTTTGCCAGTTCTTTTTCTGCCGCGACAGACTTATGGCCGAGGTCTAAACATATCTTAGTTTCATCAGGCAAGGAGATTACCCTCGAAACAACCAATGCTGCAGTTAAAAATTCTTGTTCGGCTGATTCAGACAGGTATCCTTTATCCCAGTAAACAAACGTTCCGGGGCTGCATTCTATATTTTCTCTTTTTGCGTGGATAGGAAATGTCGGCGATCCGCCTGCAACAATCACAGGTTCAGGATAGCCTTTATGTTTCAGGTCGGCTTGTAACCGGGCTATTGGTTCAAAACATTCGTTGCATTTCCGGGTACGGGTATTGATATCCTCATCATGAATATGGCCGTCATAAGCATGCAAACCTACAGGTATTATACCGGGCAGGTGTGCACACTCCATATAAAGCAACCTGGCGTCATTTCCCGGCGAAATCCCTGTTCGGTTCATCCCCACATTCAAATCAATATAAACCGGGATGACAATGTTGTTGTTTACAGCGATTAAAGATATTTCAGTTGCCGCATGAATATTGTCAATTACGCAGGCATATTTCGTGTCCGGGTAAGTTAATATCAGCTTTACAAAACGTTTAAGCTTTGGCCCTACCGGCTGATAAGCCAGCAAAACATCCGGCGCTTTGCACATACCCAGCATTTCTGCTTCGGCAATGGTGGCGCATTTAAATTTGGTAATCCCGGCGTCCAGCATCAGCCTTGTAACCTCCATGTTTTTATAGGTTTTAACATGGGGGCGCAAACGCCCAACGTCATCTATCATACTTTTAACCAAAGCAATATTATGTTTTACCCTGCCGGGATAAACAACCAATGCCGGGGTATCCAGTTGGTCAACGTCACCGATGATATACCATTCTTTTTCTGTCATGATTGAATTATAGCCGGGGAAGTAAATTTCTAACTTTTAAACTCTTTCTTTCGGACTTCCGGTCTTTTCGGACTTTCGGACTTCCTAAAACAACTCAAATAAAGCCTCAATTTCCACTGGAATGTTGTCGGGTAACGAACCCATCCCCACTGCGCTGCGAACACCGATACCATTATCTTCGCCCCAAACTTTCGCAAAAAGCTCACTGCAGCCATTTATAATAAATGGATGTTTTTCAAAATCAGGCGTACAATTCACCATACCCAATACTTTTATCACGCGTTTCACCTTATCAAGGCTTCCCAAATTAGCTTTTATAGTGGCCAGTATGGCAAGGCCGACCTGGCGGGCCGCCAGTTTCCCTTCTTCTGGTGTAATTGTATCACCTATACGACCGATAATTAACGTGCCATCATCCTTCACCGTGCCATGGCCCGAAACGTATAAGTATTTCCCATCAACTAAACACGGTTTATAAACGCCAAGAGGTTTTGGGGCGGGCGGTAAGTTAAGGCCAAGACTGTTGAAATTTTCTTCGGGAGTATTCATTTTTAGTTAATTTAAAAGCAAACATAAATAAAAAGCCGGGTATCTCACGCCCGGCTTTTCTTTAAATCAAAACAATCAACTCGATAAAATGGAACGATTATGCCTGCGTTAAATCCCAATTAACGCTAAACATAATCATGTAGTAATTAACTTATTTCTTAGGTTTAACGAGAACCGGGGTAATGCAAACCACAAAGCCAGTATAGTACCGTAGCTACCGCCCCGCTCAATCCACTCAAACAATTCCCAATGCGGATAAAAAAGTTCGGTAGCCATTTTCCAAGCCAATAGCGCAAGAACAACCGGGCGTATGGGCTTTATTAATATTGTAATAGCCAATAAAGCCTCAAAAACGCCAACTATTTGCGCCGTAAGTGCCGGATTAGAAAATCCCAACGATGAATATTGCCCGATAAGACCTTTCTTTTCTATCAAATTGAGCCAGCCATGCCCTATGATTAAAAGGAAGACAATAACCTTTAAGCATTTAACAGACATACCGAGGTTATCGCTGTTGTATTCTTTAACAGGATCAATTTTAGCAAACCAGCTTACGTTATCACCGCTGCGGTTGTATAAAATTAAAAGAATCAATGGCGCGCCAAAATTGCCCGCCCGTTCGATAAATTCAGCGAATGGTTCGCCTGACATGGGCCTTAAAAAAGCGGTTATAGCTCCCCATATAACCAGCCAGCCGACAATCGCCCATGTAGGATATATTAATAAAGATAACCCACACAAAATATCGAAAGAGCCCAACCAGGGCATTAATTTGTATGCCATAGCATGGCCTATGCCAAATACCCCGAAATAATTGCACCAAATCTCCTTGGTAATTATCCCAAACGCGCCATGCCCAATAAAACACATAGCCGCCGCAATACGGAGGGTATAATATATATTCTTCTCGTTCGTCAACATGCTGTTAAAATATTTTGTTGGTCGCTTTCTAAATTAAATGTGCTAATTAAACCTTCACTATCTCCGCAAACAATTTTTCTTCTGCAAGCTTCGTTCCTTCAACACGGGCTTTTATTTTAGCAAAAGCTATTTCACGCGTCGTGGATACATCATCGCAAAATGGCGAAAAGCCGCAATCGTCGGTAGTCCCCAATTGGTTTAAGGGGATATATTCTGCCGCTTCCAGTACCCTTTCTTTCACTGTTTCACTTGTTTCAATTGTGGGATTAAGCACATCTATCACACCAATAAACGCTGTCTGCCCAGGCTTGAGATACTGCTTAATTATTTTTAAAACTTTCACTCTATCCGGTTCGCTTGCCAGCTGTAAATAAAAGCTGCCAACATGCAATTCAAAAAGATCCGGCAAAAAATCCGCATAATCTATATCAGCGCTATGGGTAGAGTCATGATCGCCACCGGGGCAAACATGCACGCCCAACTTTTGCTGTTCTTCTTTGGTAAACCGGTCGAATACCTGGTTATTAACATCTATAAAATGCTTTAACACGCCGCCCGACGGATCAAGTTTAAGGGATAGCCTGCCCTCGGTAAAGTCCATCTGAACTTTATAAGCGCCTTGTTCCAGGCACTGCCTGATATCTTTTTCACATTCGTTCAACAGGTCGGCCATAAATTCGGCCTGGGTATAACCAGCTATACCATTTTGAGGATAAATCAGGCTGAGCGCCGATGCCGAGATAACAGCCTGTTTAACAGGTAAATTTGTTTGTTTTTGCGCAGCTTTAAGATACTCCACAGCATACTTTCCGTATTTGAACGGCCCGCTTGTTAATAACGGCAACTGCCGGGAATGACCATCCTCAAAATTGATCACCATGCCCTCCGCAGCTAAATTTGTGAGCCCCTCAAGCGGGTAAGTTGCGAAACTCGATTTTGTTTGCTCTCCATCAGTTATTACAGGCGATCCTGTTTTTTCTAACTCTGTTAATGTATCACTAATAGCATTGGCATACAGTGCTGTTAAGTCCGCGCCGTCAGCCGGGGCTGTAATTGCAGCTATTAACCCGGCAGGCCGGGGGATGCTTCCAATGGGTTCGGTAGGTATTTTCATAAGATCTTTAAATTTGATATGGTGTTAATTAATGTAAACTCCTTAATCTTGTTCGGGATCCGATATTTAAAATTATTCGTTTCTTATAGTACCTGGCTTCATTATATTTAATAAAGCCCCGTTTTATGGGGCTTTATTAAAAAGATTCAATTAAAATTTCACACTAATCCCTACGTTAACAACGTAATCGGCAAAAGCAGCATCGCCATGCGTATAATTTCCTGTTAACTCTGTTGTTCTGATATCAGCTACGCTTTGTGTGCGATCCCTTAAAATAGCAATAGGCAAATAGGCATATACCGATACGTTTTTCATCCGGTAATTAACGCCTGGTTCAGCTGACAAAATCCATCCCGGCCTTCTGAAACCGTCGCTGCCACCAATCAGGTCATGAGAAGGCAGGCATTCATAACGTGCACCTGCTGAAAAATCAAAATGGTTTACACCCAGGCTAAATCCCGTTCTAGCCATTATTTGGTCCGGAATACTCATTACATCACTCGTTACAAGCATTGAATTGGCACTTGGTGTACCGCCGCGCGCGGTAGATACGCCATTGACATCCTGCGGATTCATCAGGTAGAAAAATGTTCCGTAAAAACCAAAGCTGTGGGTAAAATTGTAAAATGCGTTCACCTCAGTTATTAATCCTGTTCCGCCATCACCCGGCTGGATAGACTGATCGACAGGGCCTAAACGTTTTGACCCATTTGGCCCAACGTTATAAAAATAACTTTGCGCGTTATCATTTCCGGTTGGTAATTTAATACCCAGGCCTAATTGGATATTGCCTTTATGTGCTTTGGCAGGGTTCAACAACCATCCGAAACCTACAAGGGTAATGTCGCCGACACCCGAGGCATAGGTATTGTGGCGCTGTGATCCGCCATGCTCATAAAGTGATGATCTGCTATTTGAAATAATCGGAATATCAAACGCCATAGACCAGCGATTATTAAAATTGCGTGTTAATGAAAAATCCTCAGTAAAAGCATGATTGATTACGTTTGTGCCCTGTGCAATACGCTGGAATTGCTCTTGTTTACCAACAAAATGCCTGAATGACCTGAAATAGCGTGTATTTGCATTAAACAACCAACTGCCTTGCGGGGCAAGGCTATCCGGGTGTTCAGCCATTGTACAAAGCCCACCCGTACTCCTGATGGCCACGCAACCCTGTGCAAAAATGTTGTTTTGCGTAAATAAAAAGTATAAGCAAATTCCGAAAAGTATTTTTATAGTTATTTTCATTTGGTTTTTCTGATATTATTTTTTTTAAGCTTAAATGTTAAAGTTTTTAAAAGGCTCCGTTTTACCGGAGCCTTAACCCACCTTCAAAAGGGTTTATTAATCAACTATATCTTATTATTTTACACCTGCACCATCCGACTGCGCCCATTGAACAGCGTATTGGCCAACTTTTGCACCGGTTACCAGGCCAACCTGGCAATCGCTGCGGTAATGTATTGCACCATACAGTCTCGACATTGAGGCCTGCTGTGCCAGGTCGGTAAACTTGCTTCCCCTGTCAGGCAGCAGATAAGTTAAAACCGCAGCAGCAGCACCACTGAAATTGGAGTGCCCCGAGGTGTACGACGGGAAGTTTGGTATCCCTGTTAATGTTTTAATTTGCGGGTTAGCCTGGCTTGGCCTCATATTAAAGTAAAAGTATTTGGTATCCCAGCAACATATAGCTGCATCCATTTCGGCTATATTTAATAAAGCGTAATTGCGCGCCCAACGTACTTCACTATAATGTTGCTGAACGAATTCAGTTTCAGCGATGGCGTTCCAATGGCCGGGCGGCGTATAGGTACCGGCACCATCTGCCCAAAATTCCACCTGGGCCTGGTGTTCCCGGGTGGGGTTCTTGCTATAGGAAAGCACTTCTGCTGCTTCTGCCTTAAAGGCATCAGAACCTGCCAGAAACGGCGGAGCCGGGCGCAACGATACAACAGTTAAAGTATCAAACAAAAACGGAAGCACTTTACCAAATAGGGGCAGCATAGGCGGCCTTGCTGGTGTTTCAAGGCTCGTCCAATATTGGTCACCCCTTGAAGTTGCATTGGTTTGTAACGATAGCCATTCGGGTGCCGAACCAATGGCCTTGCCTGCACGGTCGGTTTTGCCGCGGGCAACAAACACATCAGCCACCTGCGAACCTAAAGTTTGTCCGGCAGTAAGTTCTCCGCGAACGTTCGCACCGGCCATAATCCGGTACTGCATTTCTTCATTTGCCTTTTGCTGTATATAATTAACCTCTGTCGGGAATAAAAACTTTAACATTTCTACTGTTGCGCCTGCTATAACAGCATCTTCACTCGGATAAGAATACAAGGATGATTTAGGGGTAACCGGAACAATTGACGGAACATTTTTATATACCGCAGCCCGTTTATAAAGGTTTTTAAAATGGTATGCGGTTACCAAGGCATCATATTGTGCTGCGCTTACGTAAGCATAAGCGCGGGCGGCATAGGGCGGGTTTGAAAATGGAAATTCCGGATAAGCAAAAGGGTTTGCTGAACTCGGGAATGGATAGGTACCGTCCGGGTTCTGGTATGGCGGTAAATTGTATTTCGCCACCAGTTCGCGTAAAATTTCATTCCAGCGCAAAACGGCGCCGGCGCTCCAATAGGCGATGATGGCCTTTTGATCATCGCTTAAATTATTCTGATAGGATTTTACCTCATTAACATCGGCAGTATAGGCCGCCGAATTAATAGCATCTGGCGCCGCTACAGTAAATGCACCTGGATTTGCTATTAAAACAGTTTTCCAGGTATCCGCGTTCACGTCCTCATTTGATGGTTTAAGGGCCTGGAAGGTACTTGTACGGTCAATAATCTCTTTACTGCATGACCCTAAAAAAACTACGGCTGCAATTATTATCAGCGGTAAAAAATTAAGTAATCGTCTTTTCATGGTTAAATTTATTTAGCGTGTTTTTTGTTAAAGTCAAATACATATTGCACCGCGCCGAAAAAATCGGTGCTTTGGCCAACATTGCGGCCTTTTAAAACGTAGTTTCCACCGGCAGTCAGTTCCAGGCCGGTAACGCCATCGAAGCTATATTTTACCAGGCCACCTGCTGTGGTAAAATTCATCCTGTTGCTTGGAAAAGGCATATCGTTTTTACGGATGTCAAATCCGCCTAAAGTGGTGGTTTGTGAAACAATACCCTCGATATTTAATTTAAGGCTTCGGTAGCCTGCACTAAACAAAAGGTTATTAACATTTGGCATGTACACCCTGTTGCTGTAAATCATTTGAGTGGTGTAGTATGCATTCTGGTCTATAGTAATGTCACTGCGTTGAACATATTGAGCCGCTCCGGCAACAAAAAACCTGCCTGTTTGGTAATTAACCAATCCGCGGAGAGACGCTGTTTGTGAATGAAGACCGATAGATACCGGTAAAAAATTAGGTTCATAATTACTAAGAGGTAGTGTACCCGAAAGAATTGCGTGTACACTAAAAATCCCTTTTCCTATTTCTGTTTGAAAAGCCAGGTATTTTAGCGTAAGTGTAAGATCCTGGAAACCGCTTTGGCCCTTAAGCGTTCCGGAAGTAGCATTAGTGGTAACATAAGGAACAGTAAATAAAAGGTCCAGCTTGTTGGTGATGCCATAATTGCCCATCGCCATATACGAATTGGCAGACAAGGTGCCGATATTTAAGTTGTTACGCTTAAAGGTACCTTCCCAATAATTGGTCCAGCTGCTGTGGTCGAAACTAGCCACTGCGCAAAACATATTTTTGGGGATCATCAATGCATCCGCATCAGTTTGAGCTTGGGTAATTTGGCCCAGCGACGTTAATAAAAACACCGTTAAACAGGATCTATAAAAATATAGACGTAAAGGTTTCATCATTTGATAATTATAAAAGGTTAAAATAAAAGGGTTAATGCATGTTGTTTCGATGCCAGCGAAATAGTAGTTCGCAGCCTCGGTGATTTAATTGATGATCACAAGCCAGAGATCAGCTGTTAAAAAAAACCCTCTGATCCGCAGGCGGACAGGTAAAACCAGTATTAAGCGCATATCAAATGGCCTCAAACAAGCTTTTTGCTAAAAATAAATTGCATTTACCAGCCGCGATAGTCAATATTCAGGCAGGTACAAAGGGTCAAAAAAACAGCAATATTAGCTGATGAAATTGGGCGGTTTGCCCGGAGATTCGATATAAGGATTGTGTAAACCAACGGCAACACTTTTGCAACAAGGTTTAACCAGCGTTTCAAACGCTGCATAATGATATTTGAAAACAGGCAGGCTGTATTCGTCGGAAGTGCTTAACTTCTTCATTCCCTGTTCGCCTTTCTTGCTCATAGGGACATCACTTATTTCTTTGGCAGTAATAATATTTGCAGCCACTAACCGTGTTTTGGCAGTATTTGGCAAGCAAATAAAATACATGGTGTCTCTTGTCATTTTCAGCTTTACATAGTTGTAATAGGCATTCTTCAATTGAACCTGGCCTGCTACAACTTCGTATTCTGTCCAATCGGTTATTGTTGGCATATGAACGGGGACCTTTAGCTCTATAAACCTTGAATCATTTATTTTATCATTGTATACCTCTTTAACCATCTGGGCATCCGCCTGGTGGATAAAATATTGGTAAAACAAAGCGTACCCACCTAAGTTAAACAGGTGAACACTCAATAATATGATGGCAAATAATCGTTTCAAGTAAACCTGATTATCCTGAGTTTATAATAGTTTGCTGTAAATTAAATAATAATTTTCTGAATTGTAAAATATTTTAGAATAATTCCATATAATATTTTAGAACTATTCTATATAGCAATAGTTGTTGTTTTTAGCAACCGTTTAATTTAGTGGGGGTTATATTTGCAACATGTTATTTAGCGGCTCATTACAAATTAAATATGAATGATTTTTTAGCGGCGCGTTCGCAAATGGCTATTTCGCTGGGATTTCACATTATTTATTCATGTGTAGGCATGGTTATGCCACTTTTTATGGCAGTATCTCATTATAAATGGATAAAGACGGGAGACCCCGTATATAAAAACATTACACAGGCATGGAGCAAAGGCGTAGCTATTTTTTTTGCTACCGGCGCGGTATCCGGGACTATCCTTTCGTTTGAGCTTGGCCTTTTGTGGCCAAAATTCATGGAACACGCCGGGCCTATTTTTGGCATGCCATTTTCCCTTGAAGGTGTAGCCTTTTTTATTGAAGCGATAGCGCTTGGATTTTTCCTTTACGGATGGAACCGGTTCAATAAATGGTTCCATTTATTTACGGGCCTGATTGTTGGCATAAGCGGGATCATTTCGGGTATACTGGTAGTTTCTGCCAACTCCTGGATGAACAATCCAACGGGTTTTGATTTTGTAAACGGCCAATACTTAAATATCGATCCTATTAAAGCTATGTTCAATGGTTCGTGGTTTACCGAAGCGCTGCACATGAGCCTGGCTGCATTTTCGGCTACCGGCTTTGCGGTTGCAGGTATCCACGCGCTAATGATTGCCATGAAAAAGAACATTCTCTTCCATACAAAAGCATTTAAAATTGCTATCATATTTGGTGCGGTTGCCGCTATTTTGCAACCATTTAGCGGCGATTTGTCTGCGAAGAATGCCTATAAAACCCAACCAGCCAAGCTGGGTGCAATGGAAGCTTACTATCACACCGTACCCTATTCTCCGCTGGTTATTGGCGGAATTCCGGATACGGCCGCTAAAAAGGTTAATTATGGTATCGAGATTCCTGGTTTGTTAAGCTTTTTAGTACATGATAATTTTAAAGAACCTGTTAATGGGCTGGATAAAATCCCGGTTCAAAACCAGCCCCCTGTTACCATTACCCATCTTGCTTTTGAATTAATGATCGCCATAGGCTCTGCAATGATGCTTTTGGGCTTGATTTATTTTACGGCATTATGGAAGAAAAGAAGCTGGTTGTCCAAAAAATGGTTTCTTAATCTTTTTATATGGGCCACGCCATTTGGTTTTATTGCTGTTGAAGCCGGCTGGACAGTTACTGAAGTTGGCCGCCAGCCGTGGATTATCCAGGGCATTATGCGTACCAGCCAGGCCGTTACTCCTATGCCGGGCATTCATTATTCATTTTACCTTTTTACCGCGGTCTATTTTACTTTAAGTATCGCGGTGATCGTTTTATTAAGCCGCCAGATAAAAATGGTACCCGAATTGTACGACCGTTAATTTGATATTTATGCTGTATGTTGTAATTGCCTTCCTGTTTTTAGCCATCGTGCTTTATTTTCTGCTTGGCGGGGCTGATTTTGGGGCGGGGATAATTGAACTGTTCACGTCAGAAAAAAACCGGCAGCAAACCCGTAAAACCATGTACCAGGCCATCGGCCCTATATGGGAAGCCAACCATATGTGGCTCATTATTGCTGTTGTGATCCTTTTTGTGGGCTTCCCTGTAATATACAGCCAGATGTGCACTTACCTGCATATTCCTTTACTGGTGATGCTGATGGAGATTACCGCGCGGGGCACAGCATTCGCTTTCAGGAGTTATGATGCGGTAAAGGGCGAACGAACTCAAAATCTTTATAACCATATCTTCGTTTACTCCAGTTTCATTACGCCATTGTTTTTAGGGATAATTGCCGGCAGCGCCATTTCAAGGCAAATCGACCTGCATCCTGCAAGTTTTGTTGCCGGGTATATATTCAGCTGGCTCAACTATTTTTCTGTTGCGGTAGGCCTGTTTACCGTAGCATTAAGCGGATACCTTGCCGCCATTTACCTGATTGGTGAAGCTGACGATGATAAAGACGCCAAACGTTTTATCAAAAAAGCAAAATACATGAATATCATCGCGGTGATTTTTGGCGGTATGGTATTCATTGCTGCCGGATTTGAAAATGTACGGCTGGCACACTGGATTTTCGGCAACTCCGTAAGCCTTACTGCCGTAATTGCCGCCACTATTTCCCTTATTTTACTGTGGGTTTTGATCAGTCGCGGCAAAAAAAAGATCATCCGGATATTCGCCGGTTTTCAGGTCACTATGATACTTTTAGCTGTTGGCTATATGCACTATCCCTATTTTATCATGATAAAAGGCGGGCAAAACCTATCGCTGATGTCACTCCATGCCCCCAATAAAACTATTGACGACCTGGGCTGGGCGCTTTTTATCGGCAGCTTTTTGATATTACCCTCCCTGTTTTACCTGTACTATAGTTTTCAGAAGAAGAATGACGTTGTCTGAACTCGAATTTTTCGAATTAAAGAATTACCGGAATTTTCAAAATATACGGGTTAGCAATTCTAAAAATTCCGGCAATTCCAAAAATTCGAGTTCAGACTATAGCCGCTTCACTTTTATACTTCTGAACCAGGCCTCGTTACCATGATCCTGCAATAATAAATGTCCTTCTTTAGCTTCGCCGAAGTTTTTCCAGATCACATACTTGCTTATTTTAACCAGGTCCTCAAACTCTTTTGAGCCGCGTTCATATTCCAATACTTTGATGCCATTAAGGTAATGTTCTACATGATTGTTGGGATAAACAACGATTCTCCCTGTATTCCATGCGCCTACAGGCCTTACAAAACGGGCAGGTTTGTTTGCGGGGATCAAATCATATAGTGACGCCAGTGTACGGTCACCATTGCGGCCCAGCTTAGCATCGGGGTGCAGCGCATCATCCAATACCTGGTATTCCAGGCCGATTGCTGAGCCTTTGGTTACTTCGGATAAAGTCACAAAGTATTTTACCCCGCTGTTGGCGCCCGGTGTAATTTTAAATTCAAAAGAAAGATCAAAAGCGCCATAGAGGCTATCCGTAACAATGTCGCCGCCGCCTGATTCTTCTTTTCCTTCGGAGGGCAACACATGCAAGGTACCGTCCGCATAAAGCCAGCCCTTTGGCGGGAAAGTTTTTAGCGTTGCTCCGCGCCAGCCATTGGATGTATGGCCATCGTACAACAATCTCCATCCGCTTTGCTGCTCATGCGGCGAAAGGGTATTTGTTTGATAATTTACAGTATAAATATCTTTAGGGAACGCTTTAAACTTTAAATTTTTAGTTTGAATGCGCAGATTTTTAAAATACACTTTTTTGCCCGCCTGATCCGGCGTGGTTACCGCGTGAACCTGCAAACCGATAATGCCCTTATTGTCAACTGTATCAATCACATCAGCAACGGCAGTGCCATTTACCCAGGTGCGCATCTCATTGCCAATACATTCAATGCGGATATGGTTATAAATACCCACCTTAAAAGCATCTTTTGCTTTAGCATTAAGATCGAGCGGGTAAATCCAGTCCCTGCGGCCCTCATCATATATGCCCCCCGACCATTTCCTGTCCGAAGGGTCAATCTCAAACTGCCTGCCATAAACTTTGCCTTTCCCGTTATTTCCCGCAGGGTCAAAATGGCTACGCACCTGTACGCCCGAATTGCTTAACGGGCTTTCAATTTTTGTATCCAGCTCAAGGATAAAATCGCCATATTCCTTTTCAGTCACCAAAAAAGTATTGCCGGAGTTAAGAACTGTTGTACCTACGATGTTGCCATCCTCTACTTTATAGTCCGCTGTACCTGCGAGGCGTTTCCAGCCCTTTAGGGTTTTCCCGTCAAACAAGGATGGGGTGCTTTGCGCCAGGCAGATCGATGTGGTGGCAGCAATAAACAGTATAATTAAAGCAATTGATCCTGATCTTCTCATAATGTTCTATTCAGCATTGATATTATTGTCTTATATAAAATCACTTTTATGCATAGTTCGCGATTGCTTCGTGCCTCGCAACTTTTTATCTACACTTTCACTTCCCACCCTTTTTCATATTCCCTGTGCCAAAGTTTCATCGCTTCAGGGTCGTTCAAAATATGGCCGTTAGTAGGGTCGATATGCAACACCCTGTCAACCCGGTAAGAAATATTACCCAGTTGAGGCAGCAAGGTAGATTTAAAGCCTGTTTCAATCGGGCAATTTAATTGTGCAACGCCACGAACCGAATCCACAAAGTTTTTCATGTGCATGCCGTCGAGCGCTTCTGTAGGGCTCACCTTATTGGTGGCATCAACCACTACGTCGTCTTTAACTTCTTTTACCAGTTTATTATCGCCATCATAAACCGTGTAGCCGTTGCCGCCCTGGTAAAATATGGTTCCTTTATCGCCGTAAAAAATCACCCCGCGGCCAAGGCCTTCTATATTAAAGCCATTGCAGCTTCTTCCCTCCCATTCGGCTGCAGTGTCATTTGGGAAATTATAAAGGATATTTTGTGTATCAGGCGTTTGCCAGTCATCTTTAAAATGAAAACGGCCGCCGGTTGAAACCACTTTATTCGGAAAATCAACACCCAGGCCCCAGCGGATCACGTCCAGCTCGTGGGTGCCGTTATTTAAAGCTTCGCCTGTGCCCCAGTTCCAGAACCAGTGCCAGTTATAGTGGATCAGATTATCTTGATAAGGCTTGCGTGGCGCCGGACCCTGCCAAAGCTCATAATCCAGATTTGCCGGCACAGGTACCACTTTACCAATACCAATGCTTGCCCGGTGATTGGTATACCATCCTTTCGCATAATAAGCGCGACCGATAATGCCATCGTGCAATTCCTTTATCATGCCCTGTACGTTAGAGAACGAACGGCGCTGGCTGCCCATCTGCACCAGTTTATTATACTTTTTAGCAGCTGCTACGGCCATTTCCCCTTCATGCGGGTTATGGCTGCAGGGCTTCTCTACATAAACATGCTTACCTGCCTGGCAAGCCATTATGGTTGCCGGGGCATGCCAGTGGTCGGGCGCCGCTATCACAATAGCATCTACGTCTTTTTTCTCAAGGAGACGGCGAATATCCGTTATACCCTGCGGTTTTTTGCCGGTTTGCTTATAAAGATCATTTGTGGTTTTATCCACCACATTCGAATCCACGTCGCAGATATAGCCTATCTCCACATTGGGAATTTTGGCGAAGTTTTGAGCAAGGTAGGCTCCCCTGCTATGGGTACCCATCATACCGATCACCACTTTTTCATTAGGAGACCCTTTGAAAAACCCTGCGGCCTTACCAAATTGCGGCGCAAGCAGGAAACTTGTTCCGGCTACCGATGTGCTTTGAATAAATTTACGACGATCCATGTTTATGTTTAGTTAGAATAGTTGTACTCGTTGTAAAGGTTAGAAAGGTTCAACCAATAAACTAATGAACAAGTGAACCAATTAGACCCCGGCGAACGCTGAAAACCCGCCATCCACACAAATCATTGACCCGGTTACAAATGCCGAGGCATCGCTTAACAGCCAAACCAATGCACCTATTAACTCATCAGGGTGGCCAAAGCGTTTAAACGGAGTATTGCGGATCACCTTTTCGCCTCTTTCGGTATAACCGCCTTCAGGTGTGGTTAATAAATTCCTGTTTTGCTCGGTGAGGAAAAAGCCCGGGGCCAGTGCGTTCATCCGGATAGCATCACCATAACGGTTAGCCAGTTCAACGGCAAACCATTGGTTATAACAGTCAACTGCCGCTTTGCCCATATTATAGCCAAGTACTTTGGTGATGGCCCTTTTTGAGTTCATCGAGGAAATATTTACGATACTCCCCTTACCTGTTTTGGCAATGGCCTCACCAAATACTTGAGTTGGATAAAGTGTGCCCCATAAATTCAGCTCAAGCACTTGTTTCATTCCTTCCAGGTTCATGCTGAAAATGTCTTCATCAGGCTGTAAAACTCCTTGAGGCATATTACCACCGGCGCCATTAACCAAACCATCCAACCTGCCAAAAGCATCCAGGATTTTATTTTTTGCGGCGATAAGTTCATTTGCATTTAAAACATCGGCTACCAAAGCAATTGCTTTACCGCCATTTGCATTGATGTGATCTGCCCGTTCTTCGGCAACTTCTTTTTTTCTGCCTAATATCCCAACAGTGCCACCTGCTGCAACAATGCCGTTTACAAAGGCATTACCTAAAATACCGGTACCGCCGGTAACTACAATTACTTTTCCTTCTAATGAAAATTGGTTGGACATATTTTTATCTTAAATCTGTTATTGAAATCGGGTCCATATCCGTATAATCCATGTTCTCTCCAGCCATGCCCCAAATAAAGTTATAATTGTGCGTACCACAACCCGAATGAATACTCCATGGCGGCGAAACCACCGCCTCGTAATTATTTAGGGTGATGAGCCTTGTTTCATGCCCTTCGCCCATAAAATGCATTATTTTTTGCCCGGCCGGCAGGTCGAAATAAAAATAGGCCTCCATCCTCCTGTCGTGGGTATGCGCCGGCATAGTATTCCATACACTACCAGGTTGCAAAGTGGTAAGTCCCATCACCAACTGGCAGCTTTTAATACCATCTTCATGGATATATTTGTTAATTGTACGTAAATTTGCGGTAGCTAGGCTTCCTGCATCTACTTTCGCGGCCTCTTCCATTGTCATGAGCCTTACCGGATAACTGGTATGCGCCGGGGCAGAAAGGAAATAAAACACCGCTGGTGTTTCGCTTTTTTTACTGGTAAATGCAACCCGTTTTACACCTTTACCGATGTAAATACAATCAAATTTTTTCAGGTTGAAAGACTTGTCATCGGCAGTAACTAACCCATCACCAGCCACATTAATAATCCCGATCTCCCTCCGCTCTAAAAAATATTCAGCTTTAAGGTTAAAATAATTACCGAGCTCAAGTTGTTCGGTTACGGGGTTGGCTGCACCCACTATCATCCGGTCGTAGTGGGTATAAACGCAATTGACGGTATCTTTTGAGACGATTTGATCGATCAAAAACCGCTCCCTGATCAAGGCAGTATCGTAACTTTTAAAATCAGCGGCATGAACGCTATGCAGAACTTTCAATTTTTATGTATTGGTTATAGTTTTTGTAAAGGTTGCGGTTGATTTAATAAGATAGTTAATAAATCAAATTCCTTAACCATAAATCAAAGGTATCATTTACCATTACAAAATCCGGTAAAATAGTTTTTACAATAGGTTAATTTTTTGTTGATATTAACGTATTAAAACACTTACAAATCAAAAAAAATGGATAAACAGGATCTTGACGAAAGAATTAATAAATAATTATATTGTTACTTTATAAGGCGCTGCAGATAAATAGTATTGGTAAATATTTTGACATGTGCTGATTTTACCCCAAAAAGCGTTTTAATATTTTTCATCAAAGTGATCGTGGTCAATATTATCCGTTAATATTTTATTAACTTTGGTGAGATTTGATAAATTTCCTGTATGCTAATGAGAACATTTTTATATTGGATACTTGTTTTTCTCGGGTTGGTTATTACCGTTGCCGTTGCAATGATGATAATTAAATGGAGTGTAACAACGCGTATTTAAAATTATCTAACACACCTAACCTTAATCATGCTAAAAAATGCCTTGCTTTTTTTAACAATTGGCTGTTTATTCACATTTCTGCCTGAAAAAACGTCCAATTAAAACTTTATTAAAAAAAGATTTGCGGAGAAAGATTAAAATCTTACTTTTGCAGCCCCGACGGGGTGTAGCGTAGCCCGGTATCGCGCCACATTTGGGATGTGGAGGCCGCAGGTTCGAATCCTGCCACCCCGACTGCAAAAAGGCTCTTATTTAATTATAAGGGCCTTTCTTGTTTTCCAGAAGTACTGGATCAAGCAGAATAAGGATGGGTCATGACGAAAAGTTGGGGGAATAAAAAATTAAGCATATATATTTGCTAGTCTAAAGAGGAAGAAAGAATTAACCTGAAAACCCTGCTCCCCGGCCCGGAGCACTAAAATCTGTAACCGGCTGACATGAAAAAAACATTTTTCTGTATACCCCCTAGCATAGGTCCTCACTCAAATAGTAGCCCCTAATCAGGCGACAACAACTACTACCCCCCTGCCTTATTCCTAATTTTACGCCCCGCATCCCCATCATAATATCCCTTCATTAATTAAACCTTCCGCTTATCAAATATGACGGAAGTCATCTTTAATACACCACTCCTATCATTTTTAAGGCAGTTTAATGGGTTTACTTTTGATCTAGCGATACTTAACCACAATGATAATGTTTTACAGCACTAAGCACTTAAAAGCAATTTACCCTGCCATTTTAATTTTTACCGCTATCGCTTTTATGATGTCGTCCTGTGTGGATCAAAAGCAAATTGCTTATTTCCAAAAGGGAAGCCAGGATCATGATACCATTACTGTTGCACAGGCCTTTGTACCCAAGATTCAAACAGGCGACATACTATCCATTTCAGTGGGGTCATTGAACCCAATGGCGAGCAGCTTTTTCAATCCATATTCTACGATGCCTGTAGCTTCAGACAATCCGACTGGAGGAAATACCGGAGGCGGAGGAGCTCCTGCTGCCATCTCACAACCCGCAGCGCCCGGGTTCCTGGTAGACTCAGCGGGCATCATTGAAATCCCGCTTATCGGTTCAATAAAAGTGTCGGGCCTTAGTACGTCACAATTAAGGGTAATATTAAAAAAACGCCTGGTGACATATTTAAAAGAGCCTACGGTAAATGTAAGGTTCCTGAATTATAAAATATCAATTATGGGCGAGGTTGCCCGTCCCTCCGTCTATGTGATACCGAATGAACAAATCACTCTACCGGAAGCCCTGAGCATGGCCGGCGACCTTACTATTTTCGGAAAAAGAGATAATGTGCTCGTTATCCGCGAGCATGACGGCAAAAAAGAGTTCGGCCACGTTAACTTAAATAGCAGGGAGCTTTACAGTTCGCCTTATTATTATCTGCACTCAAATGATGTTATTTATGTTGAACCCGGAAAAGGCAGAATTGCCCAAACGGATAAAACCTACCAGATTTTACCTATAATATTGAGCGCACTATCATTCATTGCTATTATTTTTAGTTATAGTCACATAAAGCTTTAAACCAATTACTTGTATTGTTACAAATGGATACTATTGATGATACTGATGGAAATATAGAACAGGATAATAATGGGCCTGATTTACGGGAAACACTTTTCAAATACCTAAGGCACTGGAAATGGTTTGTTACCTCTGTCATCCTTTTTCTAATACTGGGATATATTTATGCAAAGCTTTCAACGCCATTATATAAAATCGAAACTGATCTGCTGATTAAAGACAATAAGAATAAAATGAGCGGGCAAAGCGATCTGCTTAAAGACCTTGACATTTTTTCGTCCGGTAAGATTATCGATAATGAAATACAGATCTTAAAATCCAAAACCATTTTGAAAAAAGTGGTAAGCGCACTAAAATTACAAACTTCGTATATCAACACAGAAAGTATACCGGAAAGGGAAGTTTATGAAGATAAGCCATTCGATGTCGAATTATTGCAACCGAGTGGCAACGCTTACAAAACTATTTTAACAATACAATTATTAAATGCAGCGGAAGTTAAGGTTAGTGGTAAAAAATATGCTGTAAATATACCGGTCAAAACGGAGGCCGGAATGATTTTGATTGAGCCAACCGGGAAAGGTTTATTTTCCCAAACGCTTAGTGTTAAATTTAATGATATGGCTGATATCATTGAACAATATGCCAATAATCTAAAAATAAATCCGGTTAGCAAGGAGGCCACTTCCTTAATTATTACCATGGAGGACGCCATTCCACAAAGGGGACAGGATTTTTTGAACAGGCTGGTTGAAGAATATAATATGGCCGCTTTGGAAGATAAGAATAAGGAAACTTCAAAAACCCTAACCTTTATTACCGACCGGCTTGATGGAATAGCAGCAGAGCTCAGTACAGTCGAAAAAAGCGTCGAGCAGTATAAATCAACAAATCGTATAACTGATATTAGCGCAGAATCGAAAATATTCCTGCAAGGGGTGCAGGATAACGATACAGAGCTAAACAAGGTTTTGATCCAGCTCAGCGTGCTGAAAAACCTTGAAAACTATTTACGAAAAAATGATGACCAGCCGTCAGCATTACCCTCCCTTTTGGGGATTGCGGACCCTACCTTATTAGGATTGGTTTCTCAGCTTGGAGAAACTCAACTCAAAAAACTCAGTTTACTGCAAACGGTGCCCGAAACAAACCCATTGGTTACTACATTTACCGACCAGATTAATTCATTAAAAAGCGCCATACAGGTATCGGTTCAAAACTTAAAAAAAGGATTGGAAATAACCAGGCAGCAACTGCAGGGTAAAAATAACCAATTCGAATCTGTTATTAGAAAGGTTCCAACCATTGAGCGGGGATTACTGGATGTAATGCGTCAGCAGGATATTAAAAATGCCTTATTCACTTATTTATTACAAAAGCGCGAAGAAACTGCCATGCAACTTGCTTCGGGCGTGGCAGATAGCAGAACTATTGATCCGGCAACGAGCAGTAAGTACCCTGTAAAACCAATAAAAAATCTGATTTATATTGCCTTTTTAATCGCGGGAATTATTTTGCCCGGAGGTATTATTTACTTTAAGGCATTATTAAATTTCAGGGTCAACCGTAAGCTTGATATTGAGCAGGCTACAAATATCCCGGTAATCGCTGAAATCTCGCGTTCAGACGGCAAGGATGCTTTATTGATAGTTAACAAGTCTCGTTCTATTGTTGCCGAACAGATCAGAGCGTTACGTACTAACCTGCAATTTGTTATTCCTCTGGAAAATCAAAAAATAATTTTGGTCACATCCAGCATCAGCGGTGAAGGAAAATCATTTGTTTCACTAAACCTTGGCGCCAGTTTAGCCATGTCAGGTAAAAAAGTGGTGATTTTGGAAATGGACTTACGTAAGCCTAAATTACACAGTGGCTTGGGTATTGATAATATCCAGGGCTTATCAAACTACTTAATTGGTAAAGTAAATTACAAGGATATACTGAAACCAATAGCTTTACAGGAAAATTATTATATCATAACCAGCGGTGCCATCCCCCCCAACCCGGCCGAACTGCTGGTTAATGGCCGGGTTTCAAAGCTCATTGAGGAGCTTAAACGGGATTTTGACTATATCATTTTGGATACCCCACCTGTTGGTTTGGTTACAGATGCACAGATATTGGGTGCCTATGCTGATCTCACACTATTTATTGTGCGCCATAACTACACCGCTAAAAGCCAGATAAATACAATTGATAAGCTCTACCGCACCAGGAAGTTCAATAACATGAATATTATTCTGAACGCTATTGACATGCAAAGCGCTTATGGCTATAGTTATGGCTATGGTTACGGATATGGCTATGGTTATGGTTATGGTGGCGGTGGTTATTACCAGGACGATCCTAAAAAGCAATCTTTTTTTAAGAAGTTAATAAAGAAAAAATCACATGATTGAGCTTATCGCACTGCCTTAAACGAACATTTTTTAATTATATAGCAAAATGGAAGATAAAATTAATTACCAGCAGTTTAAAATTGGTGTTATTGGACTTGGATATGTCGGCTTACCGCTGGCCGCTGAGTTTGCAAAAAAATACCGGGTTATTGGATTTGACCTGAAGCTATTAAGAATAACAGAACTTAACAATGGGTTTGACCGGACTTTAGAAGTTAGCGATGAACTGTTAAAAGAAGTAATAAAAACAGAAAATTCCCCAAAAATTGGACTATACTGCAGTAATGTTTTAGATGACATTAGAGATTGCGATATATATATAGTAACCGTGCCAACGCCTGTAGATAAGAATAACCGTCCTGACCTGACACCTTTGTATAAAGCCAGTGAGACCGTAGGAAAAGTATTAAAAAAAGGAAGTATTGTTGTATACGAATCAACTGTTTACCCCGGCGTTACTGAAGATGAATGTGTTCCTATCCTTGAAAAATCTTCAGGCTTAAAATTCAATATTGATTTTTTTGCAGGTTATTCGCCCGAACGTATTAACCCTGGTGATAAAGAACATACGGTTTCAAAGATTTTAAAGGTGACATCCGGTTCAACACCGGAAGCGGCCGAAATAATTGATCAAATTTATAAGTCTGTTATTACCGCCGGAACTTTTAAGGCAACATCAATAAAAGTAGCTGAAGCAGCTAAAGTGATAGAAAACTCGCAGCGGGATATCAATATCGCATTTGTAAATGAACTGGCAAAGATATTTAACCGCCTGGGGATTGATACCGAGGACGTTTTACAGGCCGCCGGGACAAAATGGAATTTCATGAATTTCAGGCCAGGATTGGTGGGCGGGCATTGCATTGGTGTAGACCCCTATTACTTAGCACAAAAAGCGCAGGAAGCTGGGTATCATCCTGAGATTATTTTAGCCGGCCGCCGTTTAAATGATGGAATAGGCGAATATATTGCACAGGAAGTAATTAAGCTCATGGTTAAGAAGGACATGCCGATAAGGGGGGCAAAGATTCTTATTTTAGGCATCACTTTTAAAGAGAACTGTCCTGATGTGCGTAACACCAAAGTGGTTGATATTTTGCGAACATTGAAGCAATACGAAGTCAATATTACTGTTTTTGATCCCTGGGCGGACCCGGCCGAAGTAAAACATGAATATGGATGCGACTCAGTTAGGGAGCTTGGATATGCTGCTGATTTTGATGCGGTCATATTAGCTGTTGCACACAAAGAATTTAAAAATTTAGATGTGCGAAAATTATGCAAAGAAAAAAGGGTGATTTATGACGTAAAAGGCATATTGCCCAAAAATATAATAGATGGCCGTTTGTAATTTTATTTAACGCAATAAATGCAAATTAAAATGTACGAAACACGTTATCATAGTGAAGATTTGAGCCAATACAGCTTTTTGGTTACTGGTGGAGCAGGGTTTATCGGTTCGAACCTGGTGGAGTATTTATTAAAATACGGCGCCGCAAAGGTTAGAATACTTGACAACTTCTCTACCGGTTCACACGCTAATATTGAAGAATTTAAATCAAACCCGTCCTTTGAATTGCTGGAAGGAGATATACGTGACCTTGAAACCTGTAAAAAAGCAGTTAAGGGAATTGATTTTGTTTCGCAGCAGGCCGCGTTAGGATCGGTGCCCCGGTCTATAAATGATCCGATCACCACAAATGAGGTTAATATATCAGGTTTCTTAAATATGTTAGTCGCTGCACGCGATGCTGAAGTTAAACGCTTTGTGTACGCTGCCAGTTCAAGCACTTACGGTGATCATCCCGGCTTGCCTAAAGTTGAAGATAAAATTGGCAGCCCGCTCTCTCCTTATGCTGTAACCAAGTATGTTAATGAGTTGTATGCATCAGTATTTTCAAAAAACTATAATTTTCATACCATAGGTTTAAGATACTTTAATGTATTTGGCCCCCGCCAAAACCCTAACGGCCCGTATGCTGCTGTAATACCTCTTTTTATTGAAACGGCTTTAAAGGGCGAGTCTCCCTTTATTAACGGTGACGGGGAAACCAGCCGCGATTTTACTTTTGTTGAAAATGTAGTACAGGCAAATATAAAGGCAATGCTGCTTGGACGTATTGACAAGCATGAAGTGATGAATATTGCATTTGGTGAACGTACAACCTTAAACCAATTGTGGGACAGGATAGCCAGCATTACCGGAAACGATATCAAGCCAAAATATAGAGAAGAGCGAAAAGGTGATGTTAAACATAGCCTTGCCGATATAAGCAAAGCGCTACTTTTAATTGGCTATAAGCCTCAAGTTTGTGTTTTAGAGGGACTTAATTCAGCAATAAAATGGTATAATGATAAGATCAATATTTCTGGCTGATTATGGTAAACAATAAACCATGCCTCGCCCTTTATACTTAACCAAATTTTTTGATTGTGCAAAAATGTAAATATCAATAATTACTTATAATAATAAATGAGTCTTAAAAGGCAAGCTTTTTTAGGTGTATTTTGGACTTTTAGCCAGCAGTTAAGCGTTCAGGCGATTAATTTGGGAGTACAAATTCTTTTAGCAAGAATTTTGCTTCCTCAAATGTTCGGCCTTATTGCTATGCTTCAAATTTTTTTATCTGTCGGCAATACTTTATTAGACGGCGGAATGGCCTCATCGCTTATTCGTACTGAAAACCCCGACCAAGATGACTATTCTACCGTGTTTTTCATAAACCTGTTTTGTAGTATAGGTATTTATGGCCTAGTATTTTTATTGGCTCCTGGTATTGGTCATTTTTATAGCCAGCCAATTCTAAGCCCCATTGTTCGCATATATACACTAAGTTTTATTATTCAGGCCTTAGTAGCTGTGCAAACTACAAAGCTTACGAAGGAAATGAATTTTAAATTGCAAATGTATATGCAAATACCATCTGTTTTAGTAGGTGGGATTGTTGGGATCGCACTTGCAATGCAGGGGTATGGTGTTTGGAGCCTCGTTTGGATGAATTTAGTGCGTTCTTTTCTTTTTATGATCCAGCATTGGTTTCGTTCAAATTGGTTTCCTTCCCCACGGCTTAATAAGGAAAAGTTAAAATATCATTTTTCCTTTGGCTATAAACTTACTTTATCCGGATTAGTTACAAGTTTATATTATAATTTATATACAGTGGTAATAGGTAAGTTATTTTCAGTTACACAATTAGGATTTTATAACCAGGCAAATACATTAAGTATGTTTCCTACGGCAAATTTGTCAACCGCGTTATTAAAGGTTACTTATCCAATGTTTTCGGCCTTGCAAAACAATAATGAAAAACTTAAGCTTGTTTATAAAAGGCTGACTTTACTTGTATTTTTTGGCGTTACCCCTATAATGATAATACTGGCCCTTGCTGCCGATCCTTTATTTCGTATTCTCCTCACAAATAAATGGTCGCCGGCGACCCCTTACTTCCAGGTGCTTTGTATTAGTGCCATAATTTACCCTTATAGCATGTTTAACATTACTATTATTCCGGCAAAAGGCAGGAGTGATATTCATTTTAAAGCGGAGTTAATTAAGAAAGGCGTTTCTACCCTGGTGCTTATCCCTTTAATTTACTTCGGTTTATGGGGAATAATAAGTGCATCAGTTTTTAGTATGATTTTTCACGGGTTGGTAAATGGTTTTTATGCCGGTAAACTTATTAGTTATCCTTTAAAAGATCAGTTGTTAAATATTATGCCGATTATTTTAGTTGGTGGTTTCGCAGCAGCAGCATGTAAAGGCTTATTTTTACTCGTTATTCATTATTACATCAGCTCTGATAGTCTTACCATTTTATTGACTTCAATAATCTATCTTTTCTTTTATACTGGCATTAGCTTTTTATTACGATTATCCGTTTTAAATGAAATCCGGCATATTATCAAAGGGGTAAACTTTAAACAGTTTAGCAAGAATTATAATACAAATTAATTATTGTGAATGATCAGTTTCTAAGAATTTATCTATGATTACCAATTTGATAATTATCCTTATGGTTGAACCCGATTTATGAAAAATAAGATCATTCTATCAATATGCATTTTTGTCATGGTGATAGTTTATTTGTTTGATCTCATCCCTAAAAATATGGATGAATCTTTTATGATGGAAGTATTAATCATTGATCTGGTTTCATTACTTTCTTTTTTCTTTTTAAGAAAGGAAAACAACCGCATAATCAAAAAACAATATATACGGATATCTTATTTATTTTTAATCGGCTTCATCATTGTACATTTTCAGGCTTACATTGATTTATTGCTTGGCAACCTAACCCCAAACAACATTTTCCTCTGGATCGACCCAACAACAGTTTGCAAAGCTTTAGTAGTATCCTCTACAGGCTTTGTTTGTTACCTCTTGGGCTATAGTGTGAATTTGAAAGCTGTAAATGTCATGAAAGATATTAAACCTGTCTATTTAAAAACAATGGGGTTAAATATTTTGGCTTTTATTTTATTAATACTCTTTTTCGCAACTGTCAATAAAGAATATTTAACCGGCAATTATGGTGCTGCAGATATCGGAAGCAGCGCGCAACTTTTTGCGTTTATTTTTGAAGCCAATATCTATGCTATAATAATAATTAATTGCAGGAACCTTATTCTGACAAAACAGACTAATATATCATTTTTGCAATATTTTATACATCTAAGACATACGGCATTTCTTCTGATTATTTATTTAACAGCAGTAATATTTAGTGGTGATAGAGGGCCTATCATGTATTGCTCGTTAGCATTTGTATTTGGTTATATTTATGTAACCAAATACAAAATTGCAATACCTAGTTTGCTAGTTCTTTTGTTTTCCGGGATGTTTTTCATTACTGTTTTGGGGTTAATAAGGCAACAGGACAATAATATTGAGCTATTTGATAAAATTACCAACGTTTCAAGTAATAGCCTTGACAGTTATTATCCCAGCTCTTTTTCCGTCGGTACTAAAGAACTCGCTGGTTCAGTAAGGACTGTTCATTTAGCTGTTGAAAAAGTGCCAGCTACTTTGCCTCATTTTTATGGTCTTTTTTTCATACAAGATGCAATGTTGCTAGTACCTATGCTAAAAGGAGCATTTATATCTCTTTTTAATATTCCAAAGCAATTTACTGATTCCCCACAATTTTTAACATGGGCTGATTTGGGCCGGTTTCCAACCTGGGGTGTTGGTTCAAGTTGTATAGCTGATACTTTCCTCGATTTTGGATATACAGGGATAATTATTGTGTTTTTTACTTTTGGATACCTATCAAGAAAACTTGAACTCGTGGCTTTTTCAAAAGTATTTCCTCCAATTTACTTGGTGATCCTTGTTTTCCTTGTGTTTTCATTCAGTATTTACATATCCCGCAGTACCATTTTATATTCATTAAGTAAATATACTTATGTATGGTTATTTACCTATTTACCATTTATTTTAAAGGGATATAAAAAAAGATCAATAAGATGAAAATTATTTTTTTAGAAATGGTGCAAGATTTTGGTGGGGCCCGAATCAGTACCGTCGAATTAGCCGAACGTCTTTCCTCCGATCACGAAGTTTTGATCTTAGATACTTATGGCTCCTGTAAACCATTTGTTAATACTGTAAATGACAAAAAAATAAATTTGAACATTGCTATGCCGAGACAGGCGCCGTTTATAATTAACGGATCTGCAAACAAATTAAATAACCTTTTAAACCTGGTAAAATTCTTCCCTCACTGGATTAAATTACGCTCAAAAGTTCAAAAAATCATTAGTGAGTTTGATGCAGACCAGGTTATCATAAATAACTCTAAAGTACTATCACTTCTATTCCTGTTCAGAAATAAAAAATTTAAGACTATCTTATTTGCCCGGGGCTGGTTTCTTCCTGATCAGATTAATTTCAAAGATCGTTTTTTATATAAACTGCTAGTTGATAAATACGTTTGCGTTGCTGAAGCTACGCGACAGGCCATTTTTGCCGGAAAATTAGCTGCGCTGGAAAATATTTATGTGGTGCACAATGCAATAAACCCGGACGAGCTTCCTCACGCTGTCGAAGAAATAGACAATGCAGACGGCTCCCTAAAAATATTACATTCGGGAGGGTTTTTACCTGATAAAGGGATTCACATTTCAATTGAAGTAGCAAAAGTTTTAAAATTAAAGGGGTTTAGATTTAAGCTGATTATCACCGGTTTAATCTATAAAGGTGCAGCCTCGTCAAATTATTACAAACATATTTTAAATTTAATTAAAGAATATGCATTAGACGACCAGGTGCTGATTATTGAAAACAACCCCAACGTGATACCCTATTTCAGAGCCTGTGATATCCTGATTCATCCATCGTCTACCGAAGGGCTACCGCGGGTGATTATGGAAAGTATGGCGCTTAAGAAACCGGTTATTGCAAACGCAGTAGGAGGCGTTACCGATTATATATTACATAAATTCACTGGTTTAATCACAAATTTTAATAGCGTAGATGAATATGTAAACTATATTGAATTATTAGCAAAAGATAAAGAACTGTACAATTTTTTGACGGATAATGCTTTTAAATTAATTAAAAGCTCTTTTAATGAAGATATACAGAAGGATAGTTTTAATAATATTTTCAAAACAAAATAATGAGGATAAACATCTTGCACTTTATCAGCTAAATGCAAATCGAGCCGCTTAATTTTTTAACGACGTGGAAAAAAAGCAAAAATCTTTTTCCTCAAAAAATGAGTCCTATGAAAAATTCTTACAAACTGTGCATATCAATTATGCAAATTTTGTTCTCCCTGCTTATTGTCACATCCAATTGCAAAGGTCAGGAAGCAAATTGGATATATAAAAACGTCCCTAAAGATGAAATTAAAGAATCCAATGCCTTATTACCCTATCGCAAAAAAGCGGACTTTCTATCAAGTCGCGCTTACGATCTGACAAGTAGTTTACCTCCAAACTATGTAAAAGATGGATCAGTTGATTATACTGAACAATTACAAAAGGGTATCAATGCCAACAGTATTGTTATGTTTCCAAATTTTCCAGTTCTTGTAAATCATTTAGGATTATCACTAATAAGCAATAGCACAGTTATATTCAGAAAATACTCTAAACTGGTTTTACAGGCAAATGGCTTACCTGCATACCAGATACTACGTATTTATAATGCCACCAATGTTAACTTGTATTTTCCGGTAGTGCAGGGTGACAGGGATTTACATTCAGGCAACGGACAGTGGGGAATGGGGATTTCAATTTCCGGTTCAACAAAAATATTGGTAGTTAATCCTAAAGTATCAAAATGTTGGGGTGATGGCATCTATCTTGGAAGACAGAATAATGCAGTGGATAGAAATATAACCATATTTTACGCCGAGTTAGATAATAACAGGCGCAACGGCCTTTCAATAACATGCGCCGATGGAGTACACTTAATAAGACCAATTATATCTAATACCGCTGGTCAGATGCCAATGAGCGGTATTGACATTGAGCCGAATACGAATGCCGATGTGATAAAAAATATAAGAATTGATAACGCGTTTACTTTTAATAGTGCTATGCATGGTATCGTAGTCTCTTTACATGGACTTAGAGGTGATGCACCCCAACAGGTTAGCATCAGTATAAACAATCACCTTGATGAAGGCTCCGCTATTGGCTTTGGCTTGGCAATTAATTTGGCAGATAAGAATACCGGACCTCCTATAACCGGTCAAATCAACGTGTTAAACCCCATTTGGAAAAACAGTAAAAAGAAAGGATTTCAAGTTTACAAAGTGCCAAATAATGTGAGCATGATAGATGTTAAGTTTAAAAACACATCTATCTTTAAAAACAATAACATAGATAATGACGGGATATCTGATATGAAAACCCAACTAAATTACGATAGGAGGATCTTCGTGGAGTAATTTGAAGGAGTAATTAATATGTCGAATAATCAAAATTCCCTTACTGCATTATTATTAATTAAATCATGATTCAGATCAGCGTCATCATACCGATGTACAACGTAGCGCAATTTTTAAATAAGTGCATAGCATCTGTTTATCAGCAAAACCTGGAGGAAGATTCATTCGAAGTTATTTTGGTAGATGATCAATCGCCCGACGACAGCAAAACTATCGCCGCAAATCTTATTCAAAACCATTCGAATGCAAGAATTATAAGCCATCCGGTAAACAAAGGCTTAGGCGGCGCCAGGAATACTGGTATTTTGAACGCTTCAGGCAAGTACCTGGTTTTTTGGGATGCCGATGATTGGTTTTTACCCGGCATGCTGGCACAGTTATTTGATGTAGCAGAAAAATATGCGGTAGATGTTTTGGAATTTGGCGCCCAGGGCATTGGCGAAAAAAATAAAATTGTGTACACCGAATCTTTGTCGTCCGATAAAATTTATAATGGGATCGACTATTACAAAAAATATCGCTATATGGATTCAGCCTGCAACAAATTATATAACAGAAGTTTTTTATTGCAAAATGGACTTCTTTTTGTTGAACGATTGTATATAGAGGATTATGAATTTAATACCCGGGTATTTTATGTCGCTCAAAAGGTATTTGGTATTAAATTAATTGCAGCACAGTTTTACCAATCACCGGATTCCATTACCAGGAATGTTGATAATCGCAGAAGTGCAAAGATGAGGGACGACATTGCAAAGGTGATGAAGCTGGTGCTCGATTTTTTTAAAAAACAACCCAATAAAGAAACCAAACAGGTATCGGAATATTTCGAACAACGGTTAAGCTATTTGACTGCTACTTTGTTTTTTCAGTTATTTAAAAGTCGGGCACGCTATATTGCATTTGAAAATTTAAAAAGTGAATTGATAAAAAATGATATTTTTTTTATTAATCATCGGATATATGACTTAAAAAAAGAACTGTTCAGAAACCTTTTTTTAAAACACTTTTATTTATTTAGAATATGCCGGTATATATAATGAGGTTGATCATTTTTTTGCGCACAACTTTGCAGACCTTTATTAGATACCGCTTAGAGGCCCTTATCGGCTATAATTGAATGGGTGGTAATCATATAATTAATACTTATGATTGTGAGAAAGAAAATTTGTTTTGTGGTTTCTTCTCCCCTAACTATACAAGCTTTTTTATTAAACCATTTTAAAGTACTAAAAGCGGAATTTGATATATACGTTGTTGCCAATTTTGACCATCAACATGACACTTTAATTTTATCCCAATTAGCCGATTTTACTGTTTGCAATATAAAAATATTAAGAGCCATTAATCCTGTGAGCGATTTGAAAGCGCTGATCTCTTTACAAAAGTATTTTAGAGCGAACAAATTTGATGCCGTACACGCTGTAACCCCAAAAGCAGGGTTACTTGCCATGACAGCCGCGTATATGGCTGGAGTTAAAAACCGTGTGCATATTTTTACCGGGCAGGTTTGGTATAATAAAAAAGGCACCATGAAAAAGCTTTTAATTTATCTGGACAAGCTAATTGTCAGATGGTCAACCCATATTCTGGTAGACGGTGAGGCCCAGAGATCTTTTCTGATCAGTAAGCATATTATCATGGATTCAAACTCGCAAGTTTTGGGTAAAGGGTCAATTAGTGGCGTAGATACAAATCGATTTAACCCGAGAGCTTCAACCAGGAAAAACATAAGAAACGAGTTATCGTTAAAAGACACAGATATCGTATTTGGTTTTTTAGGAAGGCTAAACAAGGACAAAGGGATTTTGGATTTGGCGAGTGCCTTTAAGGCTTTAAAGGATGATTATCCCGATCCTAAACTTTTACTTATCGGGAACGATGAAGAAAATCTCATTCCACAGGTACAACAAATAATAAACGACAGCAATTCGGTAATTTTTTATGGCCCAACGCCCAAGCCCGAAATTATTTTGCAAGCGGTTGACATATTTTGCATGCCAAGTTACAGGGAAGGTTTTGGTACAAGTGTGCTAGAGGCGTCATTGCTGGGGCTTCCTGTTATTTGCAGTGACACTTATGGATTAATGGATACTATTATTGAAAATGAGACGGGGTTAAGGCACGAGGCGGGAAATATCCGCTCTTTATCCGATCAAATGAGAAAACTAATTCAATCACCCGAACTGCGGAAATATTTAGGCGAAAATGGGGCGAGATTCGTCACCGGTAATTTTTCGGCGGCTAATATTTCCGGGGAATGGTTAGAATTTTATAAAGGACTTTTTAGAAATTGAATGTATAAGAATTTTTTTAAGCGATTAATTGACGTCTGGCTTTCAATATTTGCTGTATTGATCCTGTTTCCTTTTATACTTATATTAATTGTTATCTTATTCTTAACAAATGCCGGCACCCCGTTTTTTTTCCAGCTGCGCCCGGGAAAAGGTGGTAAACCCTTTAAATTGATAAAATTCAAAACCATGAATGATACAAAAGATAAGGAGGGGAATCTCTTACCAGATGCAGGCAGAATAACACATCTGGGCCGTATTATACGGAATACTTCCTTAGATGAAATACCGCAGTTACTGAATGTTATTAAAGGAGATATGAGCCTGGTTGGACCGCGCCCGCTTTTAACAGAGTACATGCCACTATACAATGCAAATCAAAAAAAGAGGCACGATGTGCGTCCCGGAATTACGGGTTGGGCCCAGGTAAACGGGCGCAATTTGATAAATTGGGGCCAGAAATTTGAATATGATGTTTGGTATACAAGCCATTTAACTTTTTGGCTTGACGTAAAAATCGTTTGGATGACCTTTGCGAAGGTATTTAAACGCGAAGGAATCAGCCATAAGGGCCACGTAACGATGCATAAATTTAAAGGAGATAATATATGATTTACCTATACGGCGCAGGCGGACATGCAAAAGTGGTTATTGAAATACTGGAACGACAGAAAAAAGAAATTGCCGGGCTGTTGGATGTAAACACCGAAATAAAAAGTTTGCTTGGCTATCCTGTTTCTCAGTTTATTCCCGCCAATGAATCAGCTACAGATTTTAAGATGATTATATGCATCGGCAAAAACGAAATCCGCAAAAAACGTGCTGGCGAAATCAAAGTAAATTACGGCCAGGCTATACATCCGTCAGCCAATTTATCACCACGGGCTTCAATTGGAGAAGGAACGGTAATAATGGCCGCTGTTACTGTTAATTGCAACGCAGTCGTTGGCAGGCATGTAATTTTAAACACCAACTGCACTATTGATCATGATTGTATTATTGAAGATTATGCACATATATCGCCAAATGCCGCTTTGGCTGGAAAAACGATGGTTGGCGAAGGTGCCCATGTTGGTATAGGAGCATGTGTAATACAAGATATCAAAATCGGTAAATGGGCAACTATAGGCGCCGGTGCTGTAATCATTGATGATGTACCCGATTACGCAGTTGTAGTCGGTAATCCGGGTAAAATCATTAAATACAATTATTAAAAACAAATTAACATGAAACCAAAAATATGGCTCTCAAGTCCGCACATGGGTGGTGAGGAATTTAGTTTTGTGAAAGAGGCTTTTGATACAAACTGGATAGCGCCATTGGGCCCTCACGTAAATGGATTTGAACACGACCTGGAAGCCTTTACAGGATCAAAATATGCAGCAGCATTAAGCTCAGGAACCGCTGCATTACACCTTGGTTTAATTTTGTTAGGTGTTGGCCCGGGCGACGAAGTTATTTGCCAAAGTTTTACTTTTTCAGCTACTGCCAATCCAATTGTTTATTTAGGGGCTACGCCCGTGTTTGTTGACAGCGAGTCTCAAACATGGAATATGTGCCCTGAATTGTTGGAATTGGCTATAAAAGACAGGATAGCCAAAGGCAAAAAGCCAAAAGCGATTATGCCGGTTCACCTTTATGGAATGCCTGCTAAAATGGAACAAATAATAAAAATAGCCCAAAGATATAACATACCCGTTTTGGAAGACGCCGCAGAGGCTTTAGGGTCGACCATTAATGGTAAAAAAGCGGGAACTTTTGGAGCTATGGGTGTTTTGTCGTTCAATGGGAACAAAATTATCACAACAAGCGGTGGTGGTGCATTAATATCAGATCAAGAAAAATTCATCTTACAGGCTCGGTATTTAGCAACACAGGCCCGTGATAAGGCCCCCCATTACCAGCATTCGCAAATAGGCTATAATTATCGTTTAAGCAACGTTTCAGCTGGTATCGGCAGGGGGCAAATGCAGGTTTTAACCGATCGGATAAAGCAGCGGAGAAGCATCTTCGAATTTTATCTGAAAAATCTTGCAGGCTTACCTGGTATTGATTTTCTGCGGGAGCCAGAGGGCCATTTTAGTAACCGTTGGTTAACGGCCATAACTATTGACCCAGACAAAGCAGATAATATTACAAGGGAAACCCTGCGCCTTTTATTAGAAGAAGAGAACATTGAATCAAGGCCCTTGTGGAAACCCATGCATTTGCAACCGGTTTTTAAAAATCACCCTTCGTATATAAATGGGATAAGCGAAAAACTCTTTAACAATGGATTATGCCTGCCATCAGGTTCAAACCTCACTCAGGAATCTCTTGAGAGGGTAATAAGAATCATAACATCCGCTTATAAAAAAAAGTCCGCCTTTGCTTAAATTTTCAAAAAGGCTACGGTCCCTCAAGGCATCGTTTATAGTGGGATCGGTTAGAGTTCTGCTAACCCTGTGAAACAGGGAACATAATATCTTCTCTTCAATCTTAAAAAGCTGCTGTTTGCATGGTTGCAAAAATTCTTTTTTATCTTTTACCCTACCCTCAGACGACTCATCGCTGGCTGATCAAATCTAAAGTGTCTAAAAAAAGGCTTAATTACTTATACATTATTGCTTATTAATTAAAATAATACGTAATTATCTTTTAGATTATGATCGTTATCACTTGTGATCATCATCATTATTAATAAGTATAATAAGGTATAATTTTAAGGTGTAGTTGCTTCAATAACCTAAATATTGAGAAAGATGAACCTTACTTCAGCACTTAAAAGAGTAATACCAAAATGGATAATTTTGATATCAGATTTATTAATTGTTATCTGGTCGTTTACATTTTCTTATTTTATTGTTTACCGTTTTGAATTCGTAGATATACTAAGAGGTTATTTCTTTATTTACACAGGCTTATATTGTATGATAGCTTTTATCGTGATGTTTATCATGCATATACATACCGGCTTTCTCCGTTATTCAAACATGACTGACCTGGTGCGTGTATTCGGATCGGTATTACTAAGTTCAGTGATTTATTTAATATGTGTAAACCTATGGTTAATGCCCGGTAATGAAACTACCATCAATTTTATTGTAATGGTAAATGTTTCCATATCAAGCATGACATTGTTCATTTTCAGGTTTGCTGTTAAAGGGTTATTTGTCTTTATCAAAAACGACTCTGGCGCTAAAAAAACCAGGGTTTTGATATACGGATCAGACGCAGAAGCGCTGTTTATAAAGCATGGACTTCAACGAAGTGTACAAGCTAAATTTACAATTATTGGTTTTATAGATGATGATTATGGCAAAAAAAACCTGGAACTGCAGGGAACAAAGGTTTACGACTTAAAATCGCTTGAAAAGCTTAAGCGAAAATATAACGTTGAAAAATTGATCATCCTGAATCAGGACCTGGACGAAAAAAGTAAAAAAATAGCTATAGAAAAATGTCTTGCGTTTGGCATTCAAGTCCTTACTATCCCCCCCACGGATCAATGGTTATTTGGAAAATTAAACTTTAACCAAATAAAAAATCTCAAAATTGAGGATCTGCTACAACGCAAGCCTATTCAAGTGGAATTGGACCATATTTCAAGGGATCTGCTTGGAAAACGCATATTGATCACCGGGGCAGCCGGCTCAATCGGTTCGGAAATTGTCAACCAGGTAATCAGGTACAAACCATCAATGGTCATCCTCTGCGATCAGGCGGAAACCCCTTTACATTATTTAAGCCTACAAGTGGCAGAAACCTTTCCAAATGTAGTGGCAAATATTTTTATAGCTGACGTTACCAACTACGACCGCATGAGTAAACTTTTTCTTGATTATCGTCCTGAAATAATCTTTCATGCAGCTGCATATAAACATGTCCCGATGATGGAGGAAAATCCCACTGAAGCCGTACATAACAATGTATTGGGAACAAAAAACGTCGCCGACCTCGCTGTTTCTTTTGATTGCGAAAAATTTGTCATGATCTCTACCGATAAGGCCGTTAACCCAACCAACATAATGGGCGCAAGCAAACGCATAGCTGAAATCTATATTCAGTCGATAAAAAGAATACCGGGGAACAACCAGGTGAAGACCAGGTTTATTACAACCCGGTTTGGTAATGTTTTGGGATCTAATGGGTCCGTTGTACCACGTTTTGCGGAACAAATTGAAAAAGGTGGCCCTTTAACCGTTACTCATCCTGAAATTACCCGGTATTTCATGACCATACCCGAGGCGGTTCAGCTGGTTTTGGAAGCTGCTACCATAGGAAAAGGCGGAGAGATATTCATTTTTGATATGGGCGAACCGGTTAAAATTGCAGACCTGGCGAGGAATATGATAAAACTTGCCGGCCTGCAACCTGACAAGGATATAAAAATTGTTTATACCGGCTTACGCCCCGGCGAAAAACTGTATGAAGAATTGCTAAACGATGGTGAAAGCACTTTACCAACTTATCATGAAAAGATCAGGATTTCAAAAGTGATTACAAATAATTATAATGATGTGCTCATTGATATAAAGGAACTAATTGCTTTAAATAACCGAAATGATATATTGGGCGTGGTAAAAAAAATGAAATCAATTGTGCCTGAATATATAAGTAACAATTCAACATTTGGTGAGTTGGATGGAGCGCCCTGTGATAATATCCTGAGCGGTTTACAGGCGTCTTTGGATCCACCCAAACGTAAAACAGTTCGCTCTGCTTAGTTAATTGCTAACCCAAAATATGTGCTGATGGAACCCGGTTACTATTTTAAAAAAGCTTCTTTCGTATTCATATCGTTTTTTGTTCTTTTTTTGACAACCAAGGAAACCAATGCCCAATTGATCTATCAGCCTTACTCATATCAATTTTATCAAAAATTGAATAAGGCGGAGTACACTATAAATACGAACGCACATACCGCTGTAAAGCCATACTTCATTTCTGATTCCAGCGCTGTAAGGAGACTTTATGACTCGATAGTAATGGCAGGCGCAGATAACTCCCACAAAAGCTGGCTGCACCGGATTGTTTTCAGCGGGCACGCTGTGGATGTTAAAAACGGTGGATATACTTTAAATGCCGACTATTTACCAGACCTGGTATTAGGGAAACAGCTTGAAGGCGGACGGACCATATGGCTAAACACACGCGGGTACCAGGTGTCAGGCACGGTTGGATCAAATTTCTTTTTTTATACCAGTGGTTACGAAAACCAGGGGAAGTTTGCTAATTACGAAACAGATTACATCAACAAAACGCATATGGTGCCGGGCCAAGGCTACAACAGAAGTTTACCGGCAGGATCTAAAGATTGGGCTTATGTGACTGCATTGATTGGCTACCAGGCCGGTAAAAATATATCCATCGCTTTAGGTGAAGACAAAACGTTCATCGGCGAAGGCTACCGTTCAATGTTGTTATCGGATTACGCATCGGCCTGCCCCTTATTACGGCTGACTGTTAACCTCGGTAAAAAGTTTCGATATATGGCCATGTGGACGTATATGGAAGATCAGAATGCGGTTCAGTTTAACTCATTTTCAAACAACAGGAGAAAATGGGGGGTATTTCACTACATTGACTGGAGCATTACAAACCGGGCTTCCCTTGGCTTTTTTAATGCGGTTATCAGTGAAGAGGCCAACGACGAGGGGAAATTACGTGGCTTTGACATGAATTACATTAACCCGGTATATTTTTCGCCGGCTTTGGGGCCCGCAAGCCAGGCAGCCGATCATACACTGATCGGGTTTAACGGCAAATATAAAATATTGACTAAAACCATAATTTATGGTCAACTGCTTTTTGACCAGTCCCTGTCATCTGCGGTAAAAGGGAACAATAACGCCTGGCAAGCCGGATTAAAAGGCTGGGATTTGTTTAAGGTTAGCAATTTAAACTATTTGTTTGAGTACAACACGGCCTCTCCATTTACCTATTCGAATAAATACCCTATTGTAAATTATGCTGAGTTGAATGAGCCACTGGCCGATCCACTTGGTGCAAACTTTAAAGAGTGTATTGGTATCTTGAATTACAGCCTCGGAAAATTTGACTTCCAGGGAGAATTGTTATGGGCAAAATACGGTTTAAATATGGGCGACATCAATTATGGGAAAGATATTACCCTTGCAAACGATGTAAATATTGCGCCAGGGTACAGTGTTACAGGGCAGGGCCTGGCAACCACCTTGAAATATGCTGAGGGTACTGTAGCTTATATTCTAAACCCCAAATACAACTTACGAATGGAAATTGGGGTACTCGTCCGCCAGGAAAGCAATGCGCTAAGCAACACAAAAACAATATTATTTACAGTCGGGTTAAGAAGTTCATTCCGGGATCTCTATCATGATTTTTAACCCTGTTTTTTTGAAGTTTATAATTTACAGCAATGATGAAAAAAAACTACACTTTAAAAAAATATAGCTTTTGCTGTACGCTGATAGCGTTTAATACGGTTTTTTGTACGCCGATTTTTGCGCAAAGCGATTATATGCCTTACTCCTACCAATTTTACCAGAAAGCCAATGTTGACTTATATTCAACAGGCACACGCGAACATACTTCGATGAAACCATTCTTTGCCGGTGATTCACTGCTAAAAATTCCGCTGCAATCAATGATTCGTTATAACACTAAGGGACAAAAAAATGATTGGGGATACAAAAAGCTCTATACTGAACACCTGGTTGACATAAAATCCGGCAAATCATCTTTTTATGCCGACCTGTTACCGGACTTTACTGTTGGCAGGGATTTCTCAGGGCATAAAACAATCAGCATTACCTCGTTAGGCTTTCAGATGGGCGGTTCACATGGCAATAAATTTTATTACAACATTAGCGGCTATGCAGCAACAGCCATCCAACCCGAATATATGGCCATTTACACCAGGCAAACCGGCATTGTTACAGGGCAAGCTTATGACCGTACTTTACCACAAAACCCTGCGTGGTATTATTTTACGGCCATCGCTTCGTATACGCCTAGTAAATTTTTGAATATCGCCGCCGGACGGGATAAAACATTTATTGGGGATGGGTACCGGTCCATGCTATTATCAGACTTTGCTTCGCCGAATCCATTTTTTAAACTTACCGGAACACTAGGCAGTTTGAGATACATGGTGATGTGGGCATATATGAACGATCCGGCTACAACCTCACCATATGGTATCAACCGGAAAAAATTTGGTGTCTTTCATTATCTAGACTGGAACATCAGTAAACGGCTATCCTTCGGTTTTTTTGATAATGTTATAGGGTTCTTCACAGATGACAACGGCGTAAAGCGTCCTTTTGATTTCAATTATATAAACCCAATTATATTTACAAAACCCGTTAACAATTCAAGTGATGATCCGGATAAATCATTACTGGGTTTTACAGGAAAATATAAGGTTAGCAATGGTTTAACTGTTTACGGTCAATTCGCCCTTAATGAATTTCATTCCGCCGATTTCTTTTCCAGCAACGGTTCATCAGTTAATAAATACGGCTGGCAATTAGGGTTCAGGGCAACCAATCTGTTTGAGGTTGATCATCTTAACCTATTGCTCGAAACCAATAATGCGAAGCCATATACCTATTCGGCGAGGTCGGCTATTGAGAATTATTCGGAAAACGGCGAACCTCTCGCGCATCCATGGGGAGCTAATTTCAGGGAAATCCTGGGGCTATTAAATTATAGTTATAAAAGGTTTGATTTTAGCGGGGAAACCGACTTTGGCAGGTATGGCTTTGATTTGAACACGCTGGATTATGGAAAAAATATTTTTGAGATATATACCAATGCAGCCCGTCAATACGGAAATTATACCGTGCAGGGACTCACAACCAACATGATTTACGTAGAAGGAAAGGTTGCCTATGTACTCAATCCGCGGTATAATTTAAGATTTGAACTTGGGGGGACATTGAGGGTTGAAAAAAACAGTCAGTTTAATAACAAGGCATCTATGATCATAATTGGATTGCGAAGTTCATTCCGTGAATTGTACACCGACCTGGCCAGCTATAAAATGCATTGATTTGCCTAACCTGAAGTCTTTTTAATCTTACCGGTAGTTCGTCTGGATATCGTCAATATTTATTTGTCACCATTCCCCCCTTTTTATGTCATGCCAGGCACCTTTGTGATCTTTTGAATGATTGTAGTTTTGTGAAGCGATCAGGCAAATCTCTTCGCATAATTATTAACCAGCTAAATCAACAAGTCATGACACAAATTAATGCCTATGTTGGCTTTAACGGCGATTGCCGCAGGGCCATGGAATTTTACCGGGATTGCATCGGCGGGGAGTTAACTTTCCAAACCGTTGCTGAATCTCCCATTGCAAATCAATGCGCCCCTTCCATGAAGGACAGTATTTTGCATTCTTCATTAACAAAAGACGCCCTGCTTTTAATGGCGACAGACATGACTGGCCCTGATGGCTTTATAAAAGGCAATAATATTGCCCTTTCCCTTAATTGTAGCAGTGAAGATGAGATCAATACTTTCTATTCAAAACTCTCAGCAGGCGGAAAAATACTTGAGCCGCTAAAAGATTCCTTTTGGGGATCATTATTCGGCTGTTTTACCGACAAATTTGGCATTATGTGGATGCTGAATTACGATAAAGGTACTGCAAATCAACAATAACCGGCTATTAATAATTTTGAAATGACATCTAAAACAATAAAGACTTCCTACTGGATATTAACAAGTTTATTTTCATTAGCCATGCTAATGGACGGCATAGGCGGAATAAACCACGAAAAAAGAGGTGTGGAGGGCATGCAACACCTCGGGTATCCATTATATGTGATGACAATAATTGGTTCGGCAAAACTACTTGGCGTATTGGCTATACTTCAAACCAGGTTCAACACCCTAAAGGAGTGGGCCTTCTCGGGTTTTACTATATCATTTGTCGGTGCATTTTGGTCAAGGGCCTATACAGGCGATGGCATCGGCTTGTTGCTCCCTCCTGTTGTTATGTTGGTAATATTGTTTGTTTACTACTTTGTGTGGAAGAAATTCACCCGGTTAAAAACCAGTAGCTGATTGCTATTTAATAATAGCGGCAACAAAAAAAGCGTTAAAAAAGCTGGGTTACTAAAGATAATTTTTGTTTATGTTTAAACCAATTTCCTATTTTAAACCAGATGGAACATAACCTTAAATTGTTTTTAAAACTCACCGGTACCATATGCCTGCTTGTATTAGCATTAGCTTTTACCCAGCCCGCGTCTATCAAAAGCAGTAACGGTTCAGGGCCGGGCGTAACATTAATACCTTCAGACAAGTTTTTTGTAAACTCCTTTGTTGACTGTAATATGGCCGAAGCCTGGATTGGCGATACATTACGTATTTTCCCGGGCAAATACGGTGAAGATCCGCTATGGGGCGATTCACGCAATCTTAAATTCGCCGACGGGCGCAGCCCGGATGAGGTTTTTAAAACCCTGCCTGCGGGATTTAAGGAGCCTGCATTGCCTCCAAATACCAAACCCGGAAGCACCGGCCTTCATGGCGCAGTGTGGTTTGAGACCGTTTACCAGGATAGCGGGGACCGAAGTGGAAAAACATTGTACGCTGTTTACCACAACGAAAACTATCCTGCCACTTTACCATACGACCCCGCTTCGGGTAATGGCTATATTGACAAAGACTGGCCACAGGGATTAACAGGCGCGGCTACCCCTGCAGCCGTTTGCAGGATAGGTATCATGAAATCAACAAACGGCGGGCGAAGCTGGGTGGACAAGGGCATTTTTATTGAAGACAAACAGCCAAGGATGATCCTCCGTCCGAACAATACGTCTGTAACTTTTGCCGGTGGCGTTGGTGACCCATCAGCCGTAGCATCAAAAGGCTACCTTTATTTATTTTACGGGGAATATGGCTACGCCGGCACTTACGCTGCCAGTACGTACGACAATGAAACAGAAAGAAAAGGGCAATGCATCAGTGTGGCGCGTATTAAACTAACCGATCTGGATCAGCCGGCAGGCAAAGCCAAGCGCTGGGGCGGAAAAAAATTTGACATTCCCTATGATGGCATAGGAAACCCGATTGCAAAGCTACAGATATCTCCCGCGATGGGCGGCGGCCCGGCCTCACATCCCGCTTCCAAATTTTACTGGGGGCCATCGGTAAGTTGGAACACCTATCTCCGTTGCTGGGTAATGCTGATGGCAAAAGCCGAGGGTCCCTCGTGGAAAGGGAGTAGCGTTTATATTTCTTTTAATAAGAATCAGGATCCCGGCCAGGGCAATAATTCGCAGCAATGGTCGATCCCGAAACTATTATTGAACAAGCCCGGGCACATCATCTGGTACCCTTCATTGCAGCCGACCCAATCTGCTGAAGACATATCAAATAAAAATACGTGTGTTAAATTAGGCAGGGAAGCACGATTATTTTTAAAAGATCAATTTAAAGATTCAAGCTATTATTTTTCAGAATATAAACTAAGGTTCGCGCTGTAAATATTTTTATGAGAAAATTAATCGTGTCAAACATGGTTTCTTTAGACGGATACTTTGAAGGCGCAAACGGCGACCTGAGCTGGCATGTTGTAGACGACGAATTCCATCAGTACGCAGAAGAAATGTTAAACGCGGCAGACGTTATTTTATTAGGGCGAAAAACCTACCAGATGATGGCCTCCTACTGGCCTTCGGAAGCAGCAATAGCAACAGACCCGATAATTGCCAGAAAAATGAATAGCCTGCCTAAAATCGTTTTTTCAAGATCGCTTGATAAAGTTTGCTGGAACAATACGGGCATAGTAAAGGATGATATTGTGACGACGATAAAGAAATTAAAAGAACAAACCGGAAAAGATATATTGATTCTGGGTAGTGGCAGCATTGTTTCAGCTTTTACTCAACAGGGATTGATTAATGAATACGCTATAATTATAAATCCTGTTATATTAGGGGCAGGAAAACCTCAATTTACGGGGCTGGAAGACAAAAAAAGCTGGACCTGGTAAATATTAAGATTCTTAAGTCGGGCGTCGTTATACTTTACTATCAATTAATTCAACAAGCATAAACAATTAAAAAAATGAAAAAAATCAACATCATTTATTGGATTTCAACAACGCTGATCCTACTTTTAATGCTATGGTCGGCGATCGGTAGCTTCATGGAAAATCCACAGGGCGCAGCAATGATGAACCAATTGCATTACCTTCCCTATGTGATGCATTTTCTGGCTATTGCTAAAATCCTGGGAATAATCGCCATACTTACTCCTGGCTTTCCAAGGTTAAAGGAATGGGCGTATGCAGGCTTTACTTTTGATCTGCTTGGCGCTACCTATTCCATGTATGCCACAGGTTTTCCGGTAAGTCAATGGGCGATGATGTTCATATTCCTGGCGCTATTGGCGGTTTCCTATATCTTCTATCATAAAAAATTAGTAGCTGCCGGAGTTAAAGATGCTACGGTATAAAAACAAATGACGGAACTTACGGCTACGGCAAAATTAAAACGCTTTTTTAAGTTATTCGGCGAGGCCCTAGCAGGGAGCGAACAGGATTACACGACGGGCAGCATCCGCAGGGCGGTATTGCTGCTGGCCATTCCTATGATCCTGGAGATGTCACTGGAATCGATTTTTGCGGTCGTTGATATCTTTTTTGTCGGCAAACTGGGAGATGCGGCGGTAGCAACCGTAGGTCTGACCGAATCGGTACTCAGTATTGTGTATTCCATAGCCATGGGTTTAAGCATGGCGGCTACGGCCCTGGTGGCACGGCGCGTTGGCGAGAAAAAATACGAAGAAGCGGCTCATGCCGGTATGCAAGTGATCGTATTTGCAGTCGTATTATCAGTGATCATGTCGTTTGTTGGCGTGGCGTTCGCCAGAGACATTTTGCACCTGATGGGCGCCAAAGATAAAATGATAACTGAAAATATCCGCTATACCCAGATCATGTATGGCGGCAACCTGGTTATTATGTTATTATTTTTAATTAACGGCATATTTCGTGGCGCCGGGGATGCAAGTATCGCTATGCGAAGTCTGTGGATCAGTAATGGCTGCAACATTATATTGTGCCCATTGCTGATTTACGGATTGGGGCCAATCCCGGGCATGGGCCTGCAAGGCGCGGCTATTGCCACTACCATAGGGCGTGGCATGGGCGTTTTGTATCAATTGTACCGGTTATTTATCAAACAGGGTTTGCTGACTTTTTACCTGCATCAGCTAAAGCCTCAAAAGCACCTCATGCTGCAAATTATAAATATTGGCAGTAGCGCCGCCGTACAGTTTTTGGTAAGTTCGGGCGGGTGGATATTTCTGACGCGTTTGATGGCAAGTTTTCAAGTGGCGGCAGTGGCCGGTTACCAGATCGCCATCCGTTTGCTGATATTTTTCCTGCTGCCGGCATGGGGCATGAGCAATGCCGCAGCAACTTTAACCGGTCAAAATTTGGGGGCAGGCCACCCGGAAAGAGCCGAAAAAAGCGTATGGATAACTACCGGCTATGTTACAGTTTACATGGTGCTCGTCAGTTTGTTTTTCTTTCTTTTTGGCACGCCTGTAGTAAACTTTATAAATACCGACCCGCAGGCGCGGCATTTTGCGATACAGACGCTACGAATCGTCAGCTTAAGCTATATCTTCTTCGGCGTCGAGATGGTTATGTTAAATGCCTATAACGGCGCCGGCGATACCCGTACCCCAACCCTGGTCTATTTTGTGGGCTCGTGGCTTTTTCAAATCCCCTTAGCCTGGTTCTTAAGCCAGTACTACATCAAAGAACCAAAAGCTATTTTTATCGCAATTGTAATTGCACAATTTGTAACTGCACTATTAAGTTTTTACCTTTTCAAAAAAGGCAAATGGAAAACGATAAAGGTGTAAATAAAAAAAGGTCGCGACTTTAGCGACCCTTTCAACCCAAACCACACATCTCCACTTTCAACCTAAACCACACATCTCCTGTTCTAACCCAAACCACATATCCCTGCCCTAAAAAGCCAAAGCCTCTATTTTCGCAAATTCAAAATCATCAGGAAGTGCTACTTTATCGGTAATTTCCCTTATGATCAGGTCGAGTTCATCAGCCGATATTTCCAGGTAATTCAATACCCTTTCCATTTCATTATTGTTATCTTTTATCACTTTTAAAACGGCTATCAACCCCAGTATCCGGGCTACCGGAGCCCTAACCATATGTGATTGTATCCATGATATCTCCCGTAGTTTTTCATTTTGCTCTTCAATGGCTTTAGTATACCTCAGCTTTTCAGTAACATCTATCACTAAAACGAGTTTGGCTTTTCTGCCTTTATGCATGATAGTGCTGCCCTGTACTTCAACGTAGATGATATTGCCATTTTTTAATTTATGGCGGAAAGATCCTTTCAGGTTTAATTGATCCTCGTATTGCGTGCTCAACAAACCTTCCTCCAAAACGGGAATATCTTCAGCAGGCCGGATATCCCGTATGGTCATTCTTAAAAATTCATCGCGGCTATATCCATAATGCCGTATGGCCGCCCTGTTAACATTCAGGAACTCCAGGGTTTCCAAATCAACCACATACATGGGCATCGGGCTTAAATGAAACAATTCACTGTATTTCTTTTCTGATTCTTCCAGGGCACTGGTTGCTTTTTTTCTTTCTATGCCGTAAACAATGCTTTTATAAAGAGTCAATGAGGTTAACTCATCCTTTAACAAATAATCGGAAACGCCCAGCGAAAGGGATTTCGCACCGAAGCAGAAATCGGAATTCCCCGTTAATACAATTACCGGAGTTTTCCGGCAAAGTGCTACAATATCTAAAATTAGCTCGACACCTGACTTATCCGGGAGTGATAGGTCCAACAAAACCGCATCGATCAGTCCATTTTGAAATGATAGAATTTCCTTTGCGGTTTTAAAATTACGCGCATTGTTGAGCTTTAAGTATTCAATATGTTCCAATAAGAAATCTTCAACCAACGTAACATCGCCAGGATTATCTTCGATAACTAAAATAGTATATGGCCTTTTATCTATTTTCATTTTATTTTGAATTACCCCTGGTCAGTTATGTATCAATTGAGTATATATCCAGCCGTTACCTGTTCAATTTCAAGGTCAATTGAAGAAACCAAATTGTGACCACAACAAAAGCAAATATGCGGCGCTAAAAGATTTTCTTCAGTTAAGGGAATCCTTATATGCATCGTGTTTTTAAAAACTGACGCAAAACATTCGATGTTTACGCAGTACAAATGCAATGTTGAGTTTGAACAGTTCATGTGCTGTTTATTTAATGCTTAAAATTGACCATTAAACAGCTAAAAAATAATAGAAGCAACTATGAATGTTTTGTAGTAATTAGTTCGACATTTAAAGTAATTTACGGCTGATCACATAAGTGGTAAGCTCCGCGTTATTTTTCATTTTCATTTTTTCAAGAATACGCGCGCGGTACGTGCTGATGGTTGGGGTGCTTAGCGAAAGAATCTCAGCAATTTCGCTGACGGTTTTTCCTGAAGCGATTAATAACATGGTTTGATATTCCCGGGTTGATAAAAGTTCATGAGATTCTTTTTCGGAATCTTTTTCATATAAAGAAAGCAACTTTTCAGAAAGAAGCTCCGAAACATATTTCCTGCCGTTAATGATTTGATTTATGGCTTTAATGAGTTCCTTATCAGCTGCGTCCTTTGAAAGATAACCGGCAGCGCCCAATTTTAAGGCTCTTAAGGCAATCTGGTCTTCTATGTGAAAACTAAACATCAGCACCGGGACTTTAATTTTTTCGGCCTTTATTTGCTGCAATATGTCTAGTCCGTTTCTTCCCGGCATATCAATATCAAGTATTAAAATATCCCAGTCGGCTTCTTTTAACTTTTGAAATACTTCTGCGTAGCTAATCGCTTCCCCAAAATGTAAAAACGGAAATTCAGCGGAACAAATATGTTTTACCCCTATCCTGATCGCTGTATGATCATCAGCTATTAATATTTTTGTTATCATTTAATGGTATAGTAAGTATAATGTTGGATCCGGTACCCGGCGTAGAATCAATATTCAAAGTTGCACCAATGAAGTTTGCCCTTTCCTGCATATTGATCAATCCCATTGATAAAGACTTTTGAACGTTAGTTTCATCAATTCCCTTGCCGTTGTCGGCTATTCGCAGTACTAGTTCACCGTAACGTTTTTCTATCAAAACCTCTACTTCTGATGCACCGGAGTGTTTTGAAATATTTGTAAATGCTTCCTGGCAAATTCTAAAAACATTTATTTCCTGCACCTTGTCAAGCGTAATCATTAAGTCGGTTATTTGAATATGGCATTCTATCGCATTTTTTTTTTCAAACCCGCTTACCAGCCATTCAATTGCTGCAAATAACCCCAGTTTATCAAGTATAACGGGGCGCAGCTCATTAGCAATCTGCCGCAAAGAATGAATGCTTGTATTAACATCGCCAATCATACTGTCAATAATCTCCTCCATTTCGCTTTTTGAGCCATTTAATCTTTTCAAAGCTGAGAGTGACATTTTCAAACCAGAAAACTGCTGCCCAAGGTCATCATGTATTTCTCTTGCAATTCTTAAACGTTCATCCTCCAGGGCGTCATTTAGCTGTTTGGCGTAATTGCGGGCCCTTTTTTCGGATGCTTCAAGCGCAGAGGTAATTTTTTTCCGTTCCGAGCTGTAAACTATGCTTTTATAAAGGGTTAAGGACGTTAATTCATCTTTTAACAGATAGTCTGAAACGCCGAGTGATAAAGATTTTATGCCAAAATCAAAATCGTCATAACCTGTTAAAACAATCACCGGCACATCAGCACAAACGGAAATAACCTGGTAAATAAGGGAGATCCCGGTTCTGTCGGGCAAGGAAAGATCAAGCAGAATTACATCGAAAGGTACAGATTTAGCGGATAAAACATCAATTGCCTGCCTTGAATTTTTTGCATGATTTAGATTTACTTCTTCAAATTTCTCGTATAAGAACTCTTCTACGAGTAAAAAATCACCCTCGTTGTCTTCAATAACCAATATGTTGAATTGCTTTTTTTCCATTATGATAACTTGCTATCTCTGCGGTATGGTAACAATGTTAAACCAAAATTCTTCTATCTTGGTTATCGCCTCCATAAACTCAGCGACTTCGATCGGCTTGGTTATATAACAATTCGCGTAATTTTTATACGAAAGTGTAATATCTTTTTCGGATGAAGATGTGGTTAGCATTATTACCGGCATCTGTTTGTAAGTTTCATTATTTTTTAAAAAAATCAATACTTCTATCCCGTTTTTTTTGGGGAGATTGATATCGAGCAACACGAGGTCAGGCCTGCTATCTTTGTCTTTCAGATTTTTAAAAAAATTAATTGCCGATTCCCCGTCCCTGATAACAGTTACCTCATTTACTATCCTGCAATCTTCCAATGCATCGCATGTGAGTACAATATCACCTTCGTTATCTTCTACCAAAAGTATTTTTATTGGTTTCATATTTTACTTCGTTTTAAAATGGTAAAATTAAACGTTGAGCCCTGGTCTAAAACTGAAGTAAGCCAAATTTTCCCTCCAGCGCTTTCCACTATTTTTTTTGCAATTGCCAGCCCCATGCCGGTACCTGAATACTCTTCTCTATTATGTAACCGCTGAAAGATGATAAATATTTTTTCAAAATAGTCCTGGCTTATGCCAATTCCATTGTCTTTTACCGAGAATTTCCAAAGCGTAGGGAATTCCTCGCAGGAGATATGAATAATAGGGGACACATCTTTTTTGTGGTATTTTAGGCTGTTTCCTATTAGATTTTGCAAAACCTGCCGTAGCGGGGTCTTAAAGAATTCAATAGCCGGAAGATTATTGAAAACAATCGTTGCCTTTTCTTCCTGTATCTGTCGCTTAAACAAAATTTTCATGTCTGTAATAAACTTATCCAGGTCAATTTCTTCAAGGTCATCTTCCGTATTGCCAACCCTCGAAAACTCAAGCAAATCAAGAATGATCTGGCGCATCCTTTTGGCGCCGTCAACCGCGAAATTGATATATCGTTTGCCCTTATCGTCTATTACATCTCCGTATTTTTTTTCCAATTGAGTTAAAAAACTCGTTACCATCCTTAGCGGTTCCTGCAGATCATGCGAAGCAACATAAGCAAACTGTTCAAGTTCGGCATTTGAAACAGAAAGTTCCCTGGCCTGCGTTTTAAGATTTTCATTCAGCTCCAAAATAGACTGTTCAGCCAGTTTCCTTTCAGTAATATCTTTAAAATAAACCGATAAACCGGCGATGGATGGATAGGCACTAATCTCATACCATTTTAATAAAGGGGAGTAATAATCTTCAAAATGTACAGGTCTGTTTGTTTCAATGGCCTCATGATACATTTTATAGGATATTGAATCGATTGAATCGGCGAAAACCTCCCACAGGTCCATATTTAACGTTTCCTTTTTTGATTTCCCCAAAACTTTTTCAGCGGTATTATTCCAGTAAGTTACCATCCAGTTTTTATTAACTGCAAAAAAAGCGTCCCCTATACTTTCAAGGATAGTGTTTCTTTCTTCCAGGGCTAATTTCGCTGCTATTTCAGCTTTCTTTCTGTCGTCTATGTCCTGAAAACTTCCATAAAGCCTCGTACAAACCCCGCCGGAAAACTCTGCTTCAATAATTACGCGTACCCATTTACGTTTTCCTTTGGCGGTAGTAATTTTCAATTCCTCATCTGCTGATTTACCTTGTATAACAGCAGCCTTCATTATTTCATTAATTTTTCGCCTGTCATATCCTTCAACATAAAACAATGCAGCTGACTCCAGGTCCGGTTCAAACAGCGCATCAGTTTCGTGAATTTCCCTAGTAATATCAGACCAGTGAATGATATTATTTATCAGATCAACTTCCCATGCCCCTATCCTGGCCAGATTATTCGCCTTTTCAAGCAGTTCTTCAACTTCCTTCTTTCCGGTAATGTCTTTTGCTGAACAAAAGATAATTCCCTTTTCATCGGCCTGCGAGGCTGTCCATGCCAGCCATTTTAATTTCCCCGTCCGGGTTACATGCCTGCACTCAACAAAACTGGAGACTCTGGTTTCAACCACTTCACAAATGCCGGTTTGCACTTTTTCTCTATCAAGGGGATGCACGGTTTCCATTAAAGGCCAGCTTAGCAAATCATGTTCGGTATATTCAAGCATGGCGCACATTGCAGGGTTTACCTTAAGGAAATAGCCGTCGGTATTGGCAATGCATAGCACATCGGGCGTAAATTGAAAAATTTGATTTAACTCATCTTCCAGCTGTTTTCTTTTTATTTCTGCACCGAAACCCTTACTGAAGTTTTCAAAATTGGCGGTGAGGCCAAATGCCGGCAATTCATCCTTGTCCATTAATAGCGCAAGCGTGCCTATTACCTTTTCGTTGTAGAATAATGGCAATGAATAAACTCGTTTAAAACCGACATCAGCGGTTTCTTTGTATCGCCTTACATTTGTGCTTATTTTTTTATGATGCCAGGATTGCAAAGTTTGGGTATCCCAGGTTATACCAGGTAACCCCTCGCCCCGGGCAAGTCCTGAAATTTTAACGGTTTGCTGAGCGAAATCTTTATATTTTTTATTTTGAAAAAACTGCGCCTCTAAAAATATTTTGTTTTTATACTCGTCTATCAGCCAAACTTCCGCCAGGCTTATATTGCCATAAAAAACAAGCATTTCAAGGGTTTTTAGCATGGAGTCTTTCAAGCCCTGGTTATGAATAAAAATGTGCCTGATCTCTGCCAGCAAACCGTCCTGTAATTCCGCATTTTTCTTTTCGCTGATATCGCGGCCAATTTCAACGCGATGCGTTAATTTGCCGGTTTCATCGTATACCGGAATGACGGAAAAATTTATCCAAAACTTTTCACCGTTCTTTTTATAGTTAATGACTGTAAACTCGCAAATTTCGCGGAATTTTAAGGTTTGCTCCATCCGCATCAATTGCTGCTTATTGGTTTTGGCCCCGTGCAGCAAAGATGTTTGCCTACCAATAACTTCGGCTGCTGTAAAACCGGTCATTTTTGTAAAAGCCTCATTTACATATAAAATGCGCGGGCCATTTAAATCAACCGGTTCAGCTTCAGTAATTATCACGGAATCTGTTGTATTGGTAACTACAGACTCCAATAATTTTAACTGGCGTTCTTCCAACTTTTGCCTAGTAATATCCTGTATAGCGCCAACCATCCGTTTGCCTACGCCATTTGCGTCTCTCATTACCACGGCTTTTTCGAGCACGTAGGCATATTCGCCGTTCGCACGCCTGAAACGATACTCCTCTTCCCAGTTCGTTATGTTTCCATATTTCACCCGCTTCAAATCAATCACCACCCTTTCCCTGTCGTCCGGGTGAACATGTGCGCCCAATTGAATGAGATCATTGGCGTCATTTATTTTTTTATGTCCGAATAATTTATCCAGGTTACCTGAAAAAATAACGCCGCCGGTCTCCAGGTCCCAATCCCATATCACGTCCGAAGTAGCCTCGGTTGCCAGTTCATATCTTTCATTACTAATTTTAAGCGCCTGTTCGTGCTGGTAACTTTCTAAAATAATCTGTAAAATATTTACCGCCCGTTGAATAGTTTTTTGTTCTAACTCCGAAGGATATTTTATTTGTTTATAATAACACGCGAACGTGGCTGCCACTTCTCCTTCGCTATTTAAAACGGGGCATGACCAGCACGCTTTTAATCCGTGTTTTTTAGTAATTGCTTTATAACGTGCCGAAAACTGTTCCGCACTTAAATCGGGCGCCACAACTATTTGTTTTAAAAATGCAGCCCTGCCGCAAACACCCATATGCTCCCCAACCTCAATTCCGTTCACAAAATCCGTATATTCTTCAGGTAAACCCGGCGAAACCTTGTTAAAAAGTTGATTGCCCCGTTTTTCCAGGATAGAGCAATATAACCCGGGATGTAATTGTTCAATCCCCTTTAAATAAATGGTAAGCAAATTGGTTAAACTCCTGCCGCTCCTTGCATTCATTTCAAGCACAGTTTTTTCCAGCTTATCAAGTTCGTTATAATAATAGGTTTCTGTAACGTCATTGATCATTGACAGTACTGCTTTCTGGCCACCGTAATCCAAAACCTGCCCAGTAATCTCAGCATAAATTACTGTGCCATTTTTTGTTTGATGGTTCCGCAGCCTTTTAAATTTAAGCGCTCCTGCAGACATAGCATTGTCTTGCAAACCGTTGGCCGGTGCATCTCCTTTTGCCCTAAGGTCACTTGTTTTTAAATGATAAAATTCCTCTCGCGTGTATCCGTATTTTTCTATGGCGGCATTATTACACTCAAGTATCTGTCGGGAGTCTACGTCCCAGAAAAACAAAGGCAACGGATTGTTTTCAAACAGCGACTTGTATTTTTTCTCAGACTCTATCAGTTCATCTTCAATTTTTTTCTTCTCAGTAACATCCCTCGCCGAACCAAATCTTATTTTCTCAATAGGGTCCCATTTGGATGTCCAGGCAAGGTTGACAACCGAACCATCTTTGCGGACGTAATGATTTTCAAAATTTACCAGGTCTTTACCTTCTTTAAGCAGGATTATCCTTTTTTCGGTCATCGCACGGTCTTCATGCGCAATAAACCCCAACACCGGCTTACCAATCATTTCCTCCGGCGTATAACCAAGGATTTGTTTTGAAGCGGGGCTTACACTAAGGAAATAGCCATCGCTGCTAACGGTACAGATCATATCCAACGAAGACTCCAAAATCTTTTGAAGATTGTCTTTTGTACGCTGTAAATCAATAAGGTTTATAGTTTCATCAGTGACGTTTTTAATATTGCAGGAAACACCGAATAAAATTCCGCTCTCATTATACATGGGGTTTACAGATACTAAACCATATTGCAGTTTGTTTACTCTTTTATCAAACATCTGATCGGTAAACGAAATCCGTTCACCTTTTAACGCCCGTTGGCAAACTACCCTCCAGCGTTGCGTAATTTCGCCGCCATAGCCCTCCATCAACGCATCATCGCCTTCTTTCAAATCGATACCCAGGTTGGCTTTAACAAATTCCCGGTATCGGTTATTTGCGATAATTATTTTAAAGTCACTGTCGACCGACCAAACCAAATCATTCGTACCATTGATTATGGCGTCCTGGTTAGCTTTTGTTCTTAACAACTCCGCTTCCTGCATAGCCTGGGTGGTTACATCAACTATCGTGGTGATGAACAGATGCTGCTCGTAAAGGGGAATCATTTTAAAATCAATGATCTTTTTATTTTTTTTTGCCGTTACGATCTCAATATTCTTAAACTCCATTTGTGACGGGTCGCCACTTTCCAAAGCAGCAAATATTTTGGCGCCGGCCTCTTTACGATAGTTATCATCAGGGTAAAGGTTTTTAAATACACCCGAATAATCTTCAACATTGCTGACATCGTAATCGAAAATTTCGCCGAATCTTTGGTTTATAAAGGTAACTTCTTGCTTGTCCATCCTGTTTACCACTATACCCACCGGTAGATTTTGGAGGATTTTTTCAATAAACTGGTTTCTTTCCTTCAGCTTCTTCAATACTATTATTTGTTCATTTTGAAGCTTTTTCCCTTCAGAGACATCGGTATAATTATAAACAATACCATTGATATCGGGATCATTTAAAAAATTAGTGACGGTAACATTTACGTAAATCCAGTGCCCGTCTTTGTGAAGTATCCGGTAAATAATATCCTTAATGGGTAATCCCGGGGCATTTAAACTATCTTTAAATTTCGCCATTACATATTCAACGTCATCCGGGTGTACCGTTTTATTGGTATTTAACTGGTACGACTCAGTTTCGTCATAGCCCATTATATTTTTAAAGGCAGGTGATATGTAAACGGGTTTACGGTCGGCATCAAATAAAATAATTCCCTCTATACTATTTTCAAGCAATGCTTTAAACCGTTTTTGGCTTGCCAGCAGTTTGTCTTCGGCCTCCTTTTCCTTTGTAATATCCCGCCAGTTTACCACAATAGCCCTTATATCAGGATCATTAAGATAATTTGTAAACACAATGTTTATCCAGATATAATGCCCCTGAATATGTTTGGTGCGATGTTTAGAGGAGATGGGGACACTGTCACTTAACAATACTTTAGCCAGCAGTGCGGTAAAGTACTCCTTTTCTTCGGGGTGTACAGTTTCAAAAACAGGTACTTTCTCCCGGGTATCATTTTCCCATCCGCCAATGCGGGCGGCCGCAGGGCTCCGGTAAATAATATTAAGATCCTCATCCAAAAGAGAAATGCCCTCGTAGCTGTTTTCAATTAACTTTCTAAAGCGCATGTATGATTTAACGCTTTTGTTGGTATCGTTCCCGGTATCAATATTTTGATCAGGGTCAGAATAAGGTATCATATCGATGGGGTTTATGTAACCGGCAAATAATTAATATTCCGGCATCAATTCAAATACCTTTAACTAAAGACCAATTTATGGCGGATAGGTATAAGTTATAAATTAACAGCGGGTAAGTAAAGTTTGAAAAAAAAAACCGAATAAACAACCTGATGGTTTCTTTTACCTATTCAATTGTTGCCGTTCGAATTTAAAATCTTTCCTTTTACGCAAATACAACGACTATATTTTGATTGTAATTATTTAAAACGAAATAATATTTATCAAATAATTATCTTTCTTCAGTAATTGGTATTATATTTATAATTTGTAGTACAAATCACTACAATAGATTCATAAATTGTACTATATGGGCAATATCGATTCGAATGGAATTTAGCATTATATCTGATATGACGACGGAACGATGATTGTTTGGCCCCGCATTTTCATATTATTTACTTATTCATAATAGTATTATGACTTTACCAAGTCATCCGGTGAATTATCCATACGCTTTTTAATCATTTAATTCATAAACCTTTTTTAAATGCTAAACCCAGCTAATCACAAAGAAGAGGCATCGAGACTGGCAGCTTTAAATTCCTATGGCATTTTAGATACTATGCCGAGTTCGGATTTAGATGACCTTGCACACCTGGCGAGTGTACTTTGCGGCACTCCAATTGCGCTGATCTCGCTGATTGACGAAAAGCGACAATGGTTTAAAGCCCGCGTTGGAATGAATCCGGTTGAGACACCCAGAGAATTTTCATTTTGTGCGCATGCTATTTTGCAGGATAATGATTTATTTGTTGTACCTGACGCAAGGGAAGACGAACGCTTTGCAAAAAATCCACTGGTTATTGACGATCCTTATATTGTATTTTATGCCGGCGTTTTGTTAAAAAGCGCCGACGGTTACCCACTGGGCACCATCTGTGTGATAGATAATGCCCCAAAAACACTCAGTAACGATCAAATTTATGCTTTAACAGTACTCTCGCGACAGGTTATGCATTTGTTGGAATTAAAAAAGAGCAAAATTGAAATTACCTTATTGGCTGAAAAACAAAATTTATTAAACACGAGACTAAAAAAAAGCAATAAGGACCTTGCCACTTCCAACGCAGAGTTAGAGGAATTTGCTTTTGCTGCTTCCCACGACCTGCAGGAACCGTTGAGAATGGTAATCAGTTTTATGACCCAGATCGAAAAAAAATACGCGGATATTATGGATGAGAGGGGCAAAAAATACATTGAATTTGCGTTAGGGGGCGCAAAAAGAATGCGGCAGCTAATTCTTTACCTGCTGGAGTTCTCAACGGTTGGCAAAAACGATCATTCCAGGGCTGACGTTGACCTGAAAGTTCTCTTACAAAAAATCATACAGCAAAACCGTGTAAAAATTCAAGTAGCCCGGGCTAAGGTGTTAGTTGAAGATTTACCTGTAATAAATATTGAGAAAGAACCGTTGACCCAAGTGCTTCAAAACCTGATCAGCAACGCTATTAAATTCCACCCGCCGGGAGCAAGCCCGGAAATAATAATAAGCTTCAGAAAAACAAAAAGATGTTGGATATTTTCTGTTAAAGATAATGGCATAGGTATAAACTCAGCTGATTTTGAAAAAATATTTTTCATTTTCCAGCGCTTGCACCTGCCAGACGAGTACGCCGGAGAGGGACTGGGCCTGGCAATTTCAAAAAAAATAGTAAACAATTTGGGTGGAAAAATTAGTGTAAGATCAATACCCGGAATGGGCAGCGAATTTTTTTTTACCATCCCAATCCAATAAATTCCGTTTTACCGGTGTAATCTATTCATGTATTTTATTTTTACGAAACGAAAAAATGAGTGGCTTATATAGACCAAACCACTACATATAATTAATAATTCCTTCTATATAGCCTAATCGCGAGGTTTTACAATTTAGCCTCTGTAAATATGTAGCTATATGAACACGCAAAAAACCCACAATTCTATTCTTCGTTCTACCTGTCAGTTTAAACACTCTTTCGCCGGGAAAAGACTTGAACAGTTAACATTTTCAATACTGAACATTTGACAACATTGCTCCTGCGCATGCAGTTAGCGCGCCATAGCTCCATTAGCTGTGGTGTAAGCATGCAAAAAGTCAGCATAAATATTATTAACTCCACTTATCTGCAATTATGAATTCAACTTTAGATCTCTTTTTACTATTAACTCTTTTCATCGCCTATATCTTAACGTTAAGCAGTATTCAAACCCTCTCGCGACAGATTGACCGAAAAATGTACAATTCATTATCTGTTGGTGGTAAAGTTAGCCTGACTGACATAAGACATATGTGCCTATTACCAAGCGGTTTTGAAGCGGCAGCCATATCAACCAAAACACTTTTATTAATAAAGTTTAATAATTATATCGTTTACAGTTCATTCGGCCTGGTAATTATACTGCTGGTTTTACAGGGAAATTAACCATTTTAAAATATAAAATCATGACATCAAAAACCTTCACGTCACCGTCAATAGATATTGAACAAAATTCAATAAAGAAAAAACATACCTGTCCGAAATGTAAAGTTGAGCTTAATCTCCGTGTTCGCCGGGGAGTATTGATAAAGGCACTGTTTCCCAATACTTTAAAAAGATACCTTTGTTCCCGTTGCATGCATAAGTATTATGTGATTGCCTGATACAATACTTGTATAGCCACCCATCAACGGCGGGGCATCTGCCGGTATAGCATGTTTGTTGTGATTTTTTGCAAAAAAAAATCCCCGGTTTAAATCAAAATAAAAAAGATTTGCCCGGGGATTATTTTTTGATGGCAAAAAGCGTATCACCGCAACGCATGCGGAATGAGACTATCAGTTAATTTTGAAACTCCAGTGAAATATTTTATTTCAAAAGGCAATTACCCTGCTGCTATATCAACGAAACAACTACAAATAATTCATATTTAATTCTATAAACCGTATCCGGCAGATTTTACAACTTAGCCTTATTATTACATAGAAACATGAACCAACCTACAAATGATTACAGTTTATACTGCTTAAATCAGCCTTGTGTTAACTCTGTTTTTCATAAAAACATCAAGGTTATAAAGGTATTTAATCTGGAAAATATTACCGCATCTCATATTTGCTGCAATTGCCATCAGCCACTTGCATCGTACATGGACGTTTTAATTGAGCATACGCTTATTGAAGCTGAGATTAAAAGTCTTTCATATTGTCGTTAGGGTTACGGTCAATTAGTTTGCTGTATGGATCGATACCCGCCCGTACAGGCTTACCCTTAACAATTAAGGTAAAAGCGTGCCTTCCATGTGCAAGCTTGTATCTTTTTAAACACAATGGGTGTACCTGCGTCCGTCCCTCCTTATTTTTGCTATCAGCGGCAAATATACCGATGGTAATGTAGTCATTCATTTTCAGGGCCGGGACATCGTTTCCTTTGCTGTCAATATAAACTTTGGCTACTTCAGTATTTAAAGTTACTTTATACTCATTGTTTTTACCGGTTGGCACTGCCTTAACATCCAATAACTTGTTATCATATAGCGTTATTTTCTGCCAGGTGTCTTCTAAAAAATACTTCAATGAATCGGGTGTATGCTTTTGCAGGTAAGCATACAGGTTATTGCTTCCCGCAAATGGCGGTTTGCTTTTAAACGCATAGGCATTTTTAAATTCGCGGAGTGCTGCGTTGATGCTGTCCTCCCCTATCATATCCCTCAGTCCATATAACGCTACCGCAGCTTTGCCGCCCCACTCAAACCAGGTATTTGAGCGGATTAAAGGATGCTCGGGTTCTTCAAGCCTGCGCCTCACGAAAAGGTAAAACCATAGCTGATCCATGGTGATCCATTTCATATTGTCCTTGCCGTATTTCTTTTCCATCATTACAAGCGCGCTATATTGGGCTAATCCTTCTGCAATATTTAATGACCCAACAGTATTATTGGGCGCTACCTGGTAACGCCACCATTGCTGCGCCAGTTGCTGGGTTGTATTATAATAACAATAGTCTGTTTCATTAGGGTCATCAAAATGGGCACACCATGCGTAATACTCTGCATAAGTATCAAGACTTGAAAATGATCCGGTACGCGGCCCATACGGCGATGTTTCGGCCAACCGGATATCTTTAAAAGGATACGGGCCGTAGGCTGTATTGAAATAATGCAGACCATCCTGATACGCTGACATAAACCGGCTTACATTCCAGCTATGTTGCGGATCATAGTAAATACTGATGTTTACAGGGTGCGCTAACTGTACGGTGTCTTTTGCAATAACATACTTTGCGCCAACAGCTGCAAGCGGGGCATACATGCCTGGCTGATTTTGCACAAAATGAAAATAGTTGCGTCCATTTTGTTTCCATTGCTTCACCAATTCACCAGATGAGATCATGGTTTGATCGCCGGAGGTGCTGATGGTAAGATCGAAACTGAAAAGATCTGATGCTTTGCCGGATTTAAGGTTATTTACCCCCTCCGGATCGTTTTGCGCAATCTCTTCCTCCTCTTTGGGAGGCAGGCCTGCTTTCTTGCGCACGTAGGGGCTGTTGATCTCATCGTCATCATCGTAACCCAGTTCGGGCAAGCCACCAGTAAAGATGGTCCCGTTATACAGCAATCTTTCGCCATATAATCCATTGGCAAAGCCTTTGTAAGTTACCCGCGAATTGATCTCCAGTTCAACCGAATCACCGGGTGCCAGTGGCTTTTTAAACTGGTACAGGCGATACGCTGCCGTGTCGTTTTTTGAACGGAACCAACTGAAAAATGCCCTGTGATAAACTAAGGGGCTTGTGAACGGCATTGCCTGGCCGTTAAGTTTGATATCGTAATCTGTCAGTTGATCGCCGTCCAGCAGCATTTGCGAAATCGGCTTGTTATTTTTATTAACGACTGTCAAAAGAGCTTTTACATACTGCGCCTGTTTATCGGGATAAATATCCGCATACATTTTTACGCTGGTAATCTTTGGCAAAGGCAGGCTGGCAAAATGTTTTAGTTTTTTTTCATAAATGATTGCACGGTCATCGTCCTCTGTCTTCATTGTGTAGTTATTCAGGTAACTCACATTATAATAGATATAAGCGGCAACAGGCAGGAAACAAAGCAGCAAAACGGTTGTAAAAAGTTTTGTTTTTTTATCAAAACGCTCCGAAACCAATTGCAGCCTTTCCTTAAAAGAAGATATTACCCCCCTGTAATAAAACAGGGTCGAAAGGATGATCAATAGCCCTCCAAAAAGCAGCCAGTACAGGTTAAACCAATTGACAGCCGCCATCATGTGGCCCATTCCGTCCATATCTGAAACGCCGAACCATGGCGTATAAGAGTAAAGCAGTAAATTATAGTTAAAAATACCGGATGAGCGCAAAAAGAAAACACCTACCCAAAAGAAAACGCCAATGCCATGGGCCACGAATTTATTATTAATGAGTACATGTACCGCATATGAAAACACTACCATTTCTAACAGTGATGGCAAGGTAACGATGAACATATAGATCAAATAAACCGGGAAGTTGTAGTTATGGAACCCCTTGGCTGTTTGTACAACAAAACCGGTTACTAATGGAATTAACGTTAAACCAAAACCGAGAATCAACAAAGTTATCAGCTTTGATCCGTTTAACACCCAGTTTGGCGGCGGCAATGAATCGTTGATATAAGCGTAACGCGTTATCCGGTCGCGGTGAAGCGTTTCGCCGGTATAAAAGATGATGATAAAAAAGATAAAGAACGGAAAAACACTGTTAAAAATACCCATCAGCATAACCGTTCGCGGAAATTCGGGCACGCCATTATCGTTGTTGCCCATCCAGAATACAAAACCAAGGAAAAAAACACCTGCCGATAGAATGATCCAGAAATAATTATCGCGAATAATATTGAGCAATTCAATTTTTGTGAGGTTGACGAGCGTTTTACGGTTGTATGATCCTTTAAAGCTGGTGTCTCCGCTGGGCACAAATGTTTTCTTTGGTGTAGCAGGTTCATTATCAATAGCGGCTTTATCCCTTTTACCGCTAAAAAATCTTTCGAAGCTGAAGGTAAAATAGGTGTATAAAAGGATCACCAGGCCAACACCCGACCAGATAATGCGATTGAGTAAAATAGTCCCGGTCATTGCTATTACAGTAGTATTTTGCTGGATGGATGATGAGTCATTAGTCGCCAACCGTACCCCATTCAGCATAAACGGGTCAGCGAGGTTGATCACCGTGGCATTATTGGTATGCTGAAAAAAGAATATCGATACGAAATACCCCAAAAACAACAAAATACCACCGGCATAGATCACCTTTACATTCCGCATGATGGCAACCAGGCCGAAAAACAATGATGAGGTAAAAAACAGGTTGGGCAGCGCGATGGTGAAGAACGGATACAGGTAATAAAAAAGGTTATTGGGGCCATATTGCCTGGCGTCCTTCCACCCCATTGCGGGGCCTAACTTTGAACCAATAAAGATGCCTATCAGAATAGAAGTAGCGATAAAAAGCATGCACATGAACGAGCCAAGATACCTTCCCCAGAAATACCCCGGTTTAGTTATTGGATAAGTGAGATAATAATCCTTGGTATTATATTCAATATCGCGGTACAAGGGTGTACCCATGATGAACGAGCTTACAAGCATCATCATCATGGTAATTCCCGAACACCACATAGCAATAAGGTAGGGTGAATTGATATTTTCTTTTTCGCCAACCGGAAGTGAACCGGTTGCAAATGAGCCGATTGTGAAAATCAAAGCTGCTAAAAAATATAAATAGATGGCAGGACGGCGGAGCCTGTTCTGAATTTCGAACAGAAATATTTTCCAAAACATAACCAATAAGTTTAATGGGTGGTTAAATAGTATTTACATCAACACGGGTGGCAATATTGCTGAAGTACACATCCTCAAGATTAGGGATGGCCGGAACAAAGCCGTTTCCGGGTTCTGTTTCCTGTAAAATCCGGATATGAAGTTTGCCCGTTTTTAACTGCGTGGAAATCACTTTAAAATCATCCTGGTAATGGCCAAGCTCCGCTTTATTGATCGCCTTGCTGTATATTTTACCTTCCATTTCGTTTACTGCGTTCTCGGGTTCGCCGGCATACAAAACCTCTCCCATGCAAATGATGGCAAAATTGGAACAGAGGGTGCTCACGTCCTCAACAATATGTGTTGAAAGGATCACGATGGTGTTCTCGCCTAACTGGCTTAATAAGTTATAAAAGCGGTTTCTTTCTGCAGGGTCGAGGCCGGCGGTTGGTTCGTCTACAATAATCAGTTTTGGATTACCAATCAGTGCCTGGGCTATGCCAAATCGTTGTTTCATCCCGCCAGAATAAGTGCCTAAATGCTTCTTTTTATCCTTCGATAGGTTGACATTCTCCAGCAGGGAATTTACGAGGTCTTTTCTTTCCGATTTATTGCCGATACCTTTTAATTGCGCTATATGATCAAGCATCCGTTCGGCTGATATTTTTGGATAAACACCAAACTCCTGGGGCAAATAGCCCAGTAATTGCCTAACCTCCGTCTTGTTTTTTAACACATCCAGGCCGTCCAGAAAAACGCTGCCCGAATCAGCCTCCTGCAGGGTTGCAATGGTACGCATCAGCGAGGATTTACCTGCGCCGTTAGGGCCCAATAACCCGAACATGCCATTGTTAAGGGTTAATGAAACGTCTTTTATCGCCTTTACTCCATTTGGATAGGTTTTGGATAGGTTGTTGATCGTTAATTTCATTTTTGTTCAGATTTAGATTTTTTTAATAAGTTTTGTGCTTTACCGGTCAATATCAATTTGGCGCTGTCGGCCAGGTGGTAATTCAGTTCGCCGATTTGAGCGTTATTCAACATCAATTTGCTGGCATTTAAAATAGCCAGGTTCGCTTTTTGTATTTGATTATTTTCCAGAATTACCAGCTTCGACCCGCTCTTATCTTTTTTACCAATATTGGCATTAACCGTTTGAAGATGATCGTTCGCCAGGATAACCGTACATCCATAATCCTGGTTAATGGTTAGGCTATCCTGTTTAAACCCGTCTATCAAAACCTGGCGCATCCGCCAATCATCCCTTACTATCGTATCGGTTACCTGTTTGCCGTTTGCCTTGTAGGTGGCATCGGTATTTATAGCTGAAAGATGAGGACATGAAATTACAAGCGTATACGTACTCGGGTCAGAGAGGTAGCTGTCCTCAAATACTGCGTTGATGCGCAATTTTTTACCAATTTGTTTGATGCGGGTATATTGTGAAAAATTCGAATCTATCCTCACCTTAAACGGACCTTGCACAAATTTTACATTTACCGCAGTTGAAGAAACCAGGTCAACAGTGTCAAAGTCCTTAAATTTTAAATCAACAAAAGAGTTATATGGATCTTTGTATTTCCCTGAAAAATAAGCTCTTTTAAGTAAATAATCGTACCATACCAGTGATATTAACACAAGGATGATTCCCGCAACCACCAATTTATAACTTGTTTTCATTGTTATTGTCCGATTTGTAATTATCCCTTTTAAACTGCTCAAACCATTGCTGCATTTCTTCAAAACTGATATCCAGCAAATACATATTTCTAAAAATGCCCTGCAGATCCTGTTCAATAAAGCGGTCTCTTCGGTATGCTTTTATTTTATCGTAACCATCGGGCGCAACAAATAAACCCAAACCCCTTTTGTTATAGATCACTCCCTGGTTTTGCAAAAATTCGTAAGAACGCATCACTGTGTTGGGGTTAACTTCCAGCTCTACGGCCAGGTCCCGTACTGATGGTATCTTTTGTTCTCCCGGCCATTTCCCCATTAAAATATTTTCGCTTACAAAAGCGGCAATTTGCAGGTAGATAGCTTCGTTGTCTCTAAACTCCATTTTTCTACTTGTTAATTAAACCTGCTTTTCTTTTAACCGGTAATACGCCGCTATCCAAAATATTACTGCCAAAACTGCAATGATAGTGATCATCCAATAATCCTGGTGACTAATATTGATCTCGAAAGTTCGCTGATTGCTTTGAATCCTTAAATCCCCAAACGGTACAGTGATATCAACGGGCTTTGGAATAAACCCACTCAGCAGAATTTTATTAACGCTGATTAATAACCCAACGGAAATAAAAAACAAAAAAGCGGTTTTTATAAAGTGTAGCTTATCGAAAAAAATAGCCCCGTAAAAAGCAACCGCATGCATTAGTGCATATAACACGTACATTTCACATACAGGTGTTTTAAAAAAGTTGATCACCTCATCCTGGTGCCCCGGAAAATGTTTAACATTTATCGCGAATGATACAACGAGGGAAAAGCCAGTAGTATAAAGTATAATGAAGAGTAAAAAAGAATAGATCCAGGCCACCAGGAATTTCTCAAAATGTGAAGCCGGCAAAGTAAGCAGTGCGACAGCTTTTTTCTTATCGCCATACCCGGAAAAAATGGTGCTGGTAAATATCGTGCCGGCCAATAAAAGAATAATGGAAAAAAGAGCAGTTTGCAAACCCTTGTCCATTGGCGCCTCAATCATGTAAATCAAAAAACTGCCGCCCAGTATCATTACCCCCATCAATACGGTTAACGACATCAGGTAGCTCTTATAATTTTCGACCGTATGCTTAACAAACAGCCTTCCGAACCTGTTTAAGTTAAATAGGTTATTCATTTGGCGATGCTTTTAAAATTTCCAATAAGGTTTTGTTGCCCGTGATAATGCCGTTGAAAAGCAATTCAAGATCCACCTTGCTGAAGTTGCCTGTCATATTGCGAAGGATGGCATTTTTGCCGCGGATGCTTTCTTCTTCGTAGACAACAGGCAACCCTCCGGTATCAGGATAGAGACCAAAAATCAACTTATCCACCACTTCATCCATGGGCAGGTTAACTACAATTTCACGGTCATTCAAAACAAGTAAAGTATCGATCAGGCTGTCCAGATCCCTTACCTGGTGGGTAGAGATCACCATACAGCGATCATCAGTAAGTACCGACGCGATCAATTTCCGGAACTGCACTTTTGAAGGGATATCCAGGCCGTTGGTTGGTTCGTCCATTATTAAAAGGTTAGTGTTGGTTGCAAGCCCAAAAGCAATCATTGCCTTTTTTTGTTGCCCAAAGGATTGTTTATCCATTTTGCCGTCCATATCAACGTCCAGCAGTTTAAGGTAATGGTAAAAATCGCTCTGGCTGAATTTTGGATAAAACCCGGCGGTATTGGCAACAAACTGCACCGGCGTTAGCGAGGGAACGTATAACTCCTCCGCAATAAAATAAATATCCTCCAATACGGAAACGGTCCGATTCGAAACATTTATACCATTATATAAACAACTTCCCTTTTGAGGAAACGCAAGCCCGGTCATATTCTTTAACAACGTTGATTTACCTGCACCATTTTTACCAAGCAGCCCATAAATATGTCCTTTGTTTAATGACAGGTTGAGCCCCTCAAAAAGCAGGGTTTTCTTCCTATATCCAAAGCTTAAATTTTCTATTTGTATCATACCTATATAGTGTATTAGTATAATAGTACACTACAAATTTAGAGTTGTTTTTTAAATTAGCAAATATTTGGAAAAATAATTTTTTGGGGTATTCGCGCAGTAACCACACACCTGAAAGGCTTTTTCATAAGCTATTTTCCAAAATATTTATTTTTAGGGAGTATCGGGGTTAAAAACTTCCTTTTTACAAATAACCGGCATCCACCTGATTATCTATGGGATACAGATCAGGAAAATTGAATTAACAGCCGGATATCGCTCTTTTTTCCAATAAAACAATTTTTTTTTTGATGGCTTAAGCGAATTGCTATATTTGCAGTCCCGAAAAAAGGGGTTTAAAGAATAAGGGTCATAAAGACCAAAATGGTGAGGTGCCTGAGAGGCCGAAAGGATCAGTTTGCTAAACTGACGTACGGGAAACTGTACCGAGGGTTCGAATCCCTCCCTCACCGCTGATTTCAATATCAAAAACAGACAAAAGCCTGCAAATTAAATAATTGCAGGCTTTTGTTTTTAGACTAATTCGCAGTTTTATGCACTAAAACGCAATAAGAAGGTTCATAAATCGACGAGTTGAAACTTCAAAATCCTTATTCACCAAATCAGCCTGTTTATTTGATTATCTTTTTTTGGTAATTGAACATCTTGCGCAGAAAATAAAAGGCAGGTGATTTAAATTATATAAATGAGATTCACTCAAGTTGAAATGAATAAGCAACCATTTGATCATGATGGGACAGAGAAACGGAAAGCCCGAGCTTTACATCACCTTTTAATACGATAGGGACTCCATGCGTACTTTTGCCTACAATAAGGTCGTCCAGATGGAAAAGCTTATTCAGTCTATTCACTAAAAACGCCCTAACAGCGTTTGATTGGTATTCAGGATCGGAGCTATTGATTAATTTGATCCCCCAATTGGTGTTTTCAAAATCTTTATCGCCATTTACTACTGAAACAACCAGCTCGCGGTACATTAACGATCTTGAATAAAGCGTATCGCAACCGAAGGTTATTACGCTTTTCAAAACAGCCTTATGATCAAAGTTGACACCTTCGGTTTCAGTACCCTCAAAGTTGGTTTCAGTATATCCAAACGGTAGTTCAATTTGTTGTACAGCAAATTTGGTTGGCGAAAAAACCAGGCCGGGATTAATTCTATACAGGTATTTGTAGGCCGATTCTTTTATTGACCATAATAACCAAACAAAGTTTTCGAAAGGAATCGCCGCTGCTTCCAACTCCACGTAAAGTGTTTTTTCGGTATCAGAAAGTATTCTTGAATAAAATCCGGGCTGATTTGTGCGGGTTTTATTGATTGCAGTTAAGGATACAATATCATTACCTGTACTCAACATTTTTTTGATTGATTTTTTCGCTTATGACATCAATGCAGGAACCCACATTAATCATTTTATCGGCGGCATCGAAATCGATCTCAATATTATATTTGGTTTCCGCGTCAATAATAATGTCCACCAGGTTAGCAGAGTTAATTTTCAAATCCCTTATCAGATCCGTATCGTCGTTAATGCTATTCAGCAATTCTTTGTTGGTAGTATAAGGTGCAAAAACCTTTTTTAGCTCATTTAAAATTTCAGCTCTGGTCATTTTTAATTATATTTTGAAAATATTAAACATGAATTAACATCGCCAAAACCAAAATTTGCTTTAGCCACAATATTAATTTCTTTTTTTATCATATCAACAGGCAGGCAATCTATACCTATTTTGTTAGTAATTTCGGGGTTGGGATCTTCCAGGTTAATGTTAGGATGAACAAACTGGTGCGCTATTTGCAACACCGCTGCTACAGATTCTATGGAGCCGGCAGCGCTCAGGCAATGGCCTATCATTGATTTTAAAGAGTTGATCAGTGGAAAATCATCTCCCGCTCTTTTTAGTGCGTCGCTCCAATTCTGGATCTCCTTGCTATCAGCATTAGTCGCCGTTAAGTGCCCGCTGATCAGGTCTATCTGTTGTGAGTCTACGCGTGAACTGGCGAGCGCCTGCTGAATACACCTGATAACACCCGTTGAATTAGCGGCCGTCATGGTGCCGCCCTGTCTTTGTCCGCCCGAATTGCTTGAGCCGCCCAAAACCTCTGCATAAATTTTGGCATTGCGCGCTAAAGCAAAATCCAGCTCCTCTAAAACCAATGCTCCAGCACCCGATCCGGGTACAAATCCACCGGCCGATGAACTCATCGGCCTTGACGCCTGTTCAGGATGATCATTAAACTTCCAAGACAATACCCGCATGGAATCAAAGGCGCCATAAACATAAGTGTCTACATGTTCGGCACTACCGGTAAGCATGCGCTTTGCATAGCCGTGTTTGATGTATTCGTAGCCCATTAAAATGGCCTGCGAGCCCGTAGCACAGGCTGCTGAGTTGGTGATTACCTTATTACCCAAACCCAGCCGGCCGGCTATATACGATGTTACACCACTGTTCATGGCTTGCTCCACAACGCGTGAGCCTAATTTTTTTGCTTCTTTATTGTCTACCCGGATGATCACATTTTTCATAGCTTCCGTATCGGCAATGCTATTTCCAAAAACGCAACCGGTTTCCCAGCGGGGTTCGTCGGTTTCATAATCCATTCCCGAATCGGCCCAGGCATCCAACGCAGCTGCCAGTCCATAAGCAATATTTGTACCTTTTAGACCATGAAGCGTAACTTCGGAAATATAGTTAATCAATTTAACCCATTCAAAATCAGGCATCCCGGCTAGCCGACAGCTAAAATTAAGCTCTTCGTACCGCGGCATAAATTTTATGCCTGATATTCCATTTTTTATGGCATGCAAAAAAGAAGGAACTCCTATTCCATTAGGCGACACCACCCCTAAGCCCGTAACCACTACACGCTTAGTCATTTTTAATATTTATTTTTTTTATAACGCCCGAAAACATTCCTTTTGCAACCAGTTCTTTCGAACTATCCAGCAGTTCGACATAACATTTTAACTTTCCGAATCGGAAATATTGTTTTTTTGAGATAACCGTAACTTTTTGCCCGGGTAAAACAATCTTATAAAAGGAAACATCTGTTGAAGTAAGCAAGGGAAACAATGAATCGTTCTCCATAAAATTCAAACGGGGCTCCTTAAGTACTAAAAACATTCCCAAAACCACCAGACCTATCTGCGCCATAATTTCGGTTATAATTACCCCTGGTGTAACCGGGTTTCCTACAAAATGGTCCTCATAAAAAAAGGCGTCATTTCGTAGCGTATATTCTCCCATAACCTCATCTTCATTAAGTAATGAAATATTGTCAACAAAACGGAATGACGATTTATAGGGTAAATGGCTAAGTATATGATTATTCATGTGTCCTGTTAAAAAATAGTTCTATTTGCAATGCTCACCGCCATCTACATGAATTATGGAGCCGTTTATCCAAAACGACTCCTCTGTACATAACAGGTAGATAACACCGGCAACGTCGTTTGGTTTGGTCATTCTTCCAAATGGATTCCTTTTAGTACACATTTCAATTAATTTCTCGCTTCCGGGAATCCTTTTTAACGATGAAGTTTCGGTAACACCTGCTTGTATGATATTTGTTTTTAGCCCGTAAGTGCTAAATTCAACTGCCATATATTGCGCAAGGCTTTCTAAAGAAGCTTTAGCCATGGAGACAGCGGCATACCCCTCCCAATATTTATGTGCACCTTCACTGGTAAGGCCAATGATTCGCCCGTCGCCGTGAAAAAGCTCAGCATTTAACAACAGTCTTGTCCAATCGAGCAGACTGGTGCTCATCGCATAAGCGGTCAATTGTAGATCCTCAATAGACAACACATTATAAACATCATCGGCCTCCACTAAATCGCCGACAGCCGAAATTGTTGTTTGGCTGACAACCAGTGGCTTTAAATTTCCTCTTGCAATGCTATGGAGCAGCAATTTCACACTATGTTTACCGGCGCACGCGGCAAAATCTTTTATAAATGATGCCCGCCCGGGATCGTCTAGCGCATTGATGTTATAAGGCAATATGGTTGTGGCGTTTGATGCGGCAATTTTTATAAACTTTTCTTTCAGCAGTTTTTCGGCAGCCGAAGTTTCGCGGTACAAAACAGCTATGTTCATCCCATGCAACGCCAGTTTTTCAACAGTGGCGAAGCCAAATCCGCTTGAACCACCCAAAATAACCGCCCACAAACCCGAAAATTGTAATTTTTTATCCATTTAAATTGCCTTTAAAGCTGGCAGTCCGACCAGTATTTGATGTGATACCTTAACACTACAATCGCACAAAAAAAATCATAGTGCCTGTTCATATCTATTTTTACTTATGATTGCTGTATGCCGTAACAATTCCCGGAGTAATATGTTACAGAATAAATAATAAATAGTACATTTTTAATCCATATGCCAATTCGGGGTATATAAAGGCCAAAATAGATTTTATGTTTAGGATGACAGCTATAAAAATTGTGATAAAATGGAAAACTATACTCGCTGCTACCCTCCTTATGGGTCCCGGCTTTTTAAAAACATGCGAGGCTCAGCAGAAATTTGAGAAATCAGTGTTTTATAATGTGATGGCGTCGGGTGATCTTGATGCTGTAAATAACGAAATCAATATTGTTCAGGATGAGCAAACAAGCCATAAAGAAGGATACGAAGGAGCTTTATTAATGAAAAAGGCTGGTTTGCTTGCAAAGCCCAAACTAAGATTAAAATTTTTTAAAGAAGGGCGGATCAAGCTGGAAACAGCATTGCTGGCTGACAATGAGAATACAGAATTTCATTTTCTCCGCCTGGCCATCGAAGAACATGCCCCCAAAATAGTGAAATATCATGCCGACATTGAAAGCGATAAATTAATTATTCAAAAGAATTTTAAAGGCTTATCACCTGTTGTTCAGCATGCTATTCTTGATTACTGCAAAAACTCAAAAGTACTTCATGCAGCTAATTTTTAACCCTCACCCCAATGCATAAAAAAATACTGGCGATCTATTACACACAGTCTGGTCAGATGGGTGAGATCATGGAGGCATTCACCGCCCCGCTGGTTGAAGCAGGCGCAACCGTTGAAAAAACCGTGATTACGCCGGTTACGGGCTATAGTTTCCCGTGGACAGGCAAACGTTTTTTTTCAGTAATGCCTGCTTGTGTGCTGGGTATTCCCGAACCATTGGCACCATTGGGCATAAAGGAAAAAACTTACGACCTGATCATTTTAGGTTACCAGCCATGGTTTTTATCGCCCAGTATTCCAAGTAGTTCCCTATTGCAGGATGCCGGGTTTAAGGCTTTATTAAAGAACACACCCGTTATCACTATCAGCGCTGCCAGGAACATGTGGATCAATGCGTTTGTCAGGGTACGAAATATGTTGAAGGATGCCGGGGCAATATTAGTCGGCAATGTTGCGCTGGTTGATAAACACCCGAATGCAGTAAGCTTTATTACCATTTTTTACTGGATGCTATCGGGTAAAAAAGAGCGTTACCTTGATATTTTCCCTAAGCCGGGCATTTCGGACGAGGATATAGCAAATACCGGCGAATTTGGAAAAACAATTGCCAAACACCTGGACTATTCTTCATGGGAGGGCCTGCAGGAGGAGTTATTGAGTCAAAAAGCCGTTGAGATTAACTACAAATTGATGTTTATTGAAGCAAGGGCAAAACCGATATTTAAAATATGGGCAAGTTTTATTGCCAAACGCAAAAACAGAATGCCGTGGCTGATTGTGTTTAAATATTATCTTTTTATTGCCTTGTTTTTAGGAGCGCCTATTCTTCTTGCGATGGATGCAGTCTTTTTAAAACCATTTTCATCTAAAAAAATAAAAACAAAAAAATTAAGCTATTTACAAGTAATCAACAGATAAAATATGCCTGGCTCCAATGTTTATATAAATCAAACTGCTGCTTTTTTTCCGAATGAACCGGTTTCAAATGATGAGATGGAATCGTACCTGGGTTATATTGATAACAGGCCATCCAAATCACGCAGCATCGTGTTGCGCAATAACGGCATTGTCAACAGGTATTATGCACTTACCAAAGACCGGAAGTCAACCCATACCAATGCCCAGATGACCGCATTGGCTGTTAAATCTTTATTTGACCGTGATCCCGAAAAATAAAGGAGATCGAACTGCTGTCATGTGGTACATCATCTCCTGACCAGATGCTGCCGAGCCACGGCGTGATGACACATGGCTGGTTGCCGGAGAGCGGGAGTATCGAAGTGGTATCTCCATCGGGCGTCTGCTGTGCCGGTATGCATGCCCTCAAATACGCCTACCTTGCCATCAAAGCAGGAGATGTTAAAAAAGCTGTCGCAACCGGTTCTGAACGATTTTCGGGGCTGCTGGTGGCGGAGGTTTTTGAGGAAGAGGCACAGAAACTGAAAGAGATGGAAGAAAACCCTTACATTGCATTTCAAAAAGACTTTTTAAGATGGATGTTATCTGACGGCGCATCGGCCTTTTTGATGACAGACCAACCGAATGAAGAAGGACTGAGTCTCCGGATTGACTGGATAGAAGGTGTTTCCTATGCCAACCAGATGGATGCCTGTATGTATATGGGCGCCGAAAAGCTGGAAGATGGCTCGTTAAAAGGCTTTATGGACTATACGCCGGAAGAAATCATGACCCAATCGGTCTTCAGCATCAAACAGGATATTACATTGCTGAGCGACAACATTATTAAATTGGGTGGTATAAAGATCAAGGAGATCTTTGAAAGGCGGGAACTTACAGCTAAGGACATTGACCATTTTTTACCACATATATCCAGTAATTTTTTCAAAAGCAAGATCTATGATATGATTGAGGAATATGGCGGCGGCATTCCTTATGAAAAATGGTTTATGAATTTATTTACAGTTGGAAACGTGGGCGCTGCATCCGTATATCTGATGATTGACGAGCTTTTTAAAAGCGGGAAATTAAAAAAAGGCGAGAAGATACTATTGCTCGTGCCTGAAAGCGGGCGTTTTTCGTATATGTATGCCATGCTAACGGTTTGCTAAAAAGCACCAGTCTGATAACGCTATGAAAAAGGATAAAGTGCCGCAGGATTTAAGTTCGCTCGGCAAGATCACTAAAGAGGTTTGTTATGCCACGGATAATACCGGTAAATATGTTACCGCATTGAGCAGCGGCTGGGAGGTAAAGATCAAAGCGCTGGATGTGGCCTGGAACGATATTGAAAAGCGGATTGAAACAGCCAGGGAACAAGTGCTGACCAATCATGCCAGCCCTCTGTTGTTCTTTATGGAATACAGGTTAATGGACATCGGCATTTTAGCCGATTATACAGGCTTTTGGAAATGGCAGATCAAGCGCCATTTAAAACCAAAAGTATTTAACCGGCTATCGTCTAAAAAACTGCAAAAATATGCCACCGCGTTTGATGTTAAGGTGGAAGAACTCAAAAATATGACTATACATGAAGATTGAGTTCGAACACCGCCAGGCTGCACATTGTGAATCGGGTGTTACCAGTAATTTATTAAGAATCAGTTCGCAGGGCAAAATCACCGAACCGCTTGCCTTTGGCATAGGCGCAGGGTTATTTTTTGCCCATATCCCTTTCATGAAGATCAACAATGGTCCGGCTATCGCTTTCCGGACATTGCCGGGGCATATTTTCAACCGCACATGCAAATCATTGGGCATACCGGTGACCCGGAAAAAATTCCGTTCGACAGAAAAGGCAGAAGCATTTTTACGCACATCGCTTGATAATGGTCACGCGGTGGGTTGCCAGGTGGGTGTATATTATCTCCCTTATTTCCCAAAAGAATATCGCTTCCATTTTAATGCCCATAACTTAATTGTTTATGGCCGTGAGGAAGAAAATTACCTGGTGAGCGACCCCATTATGGAAGGCACCAATATTTTAGACCGTTATCAGCTGGAAAGGGTTCGCTTTGCCAAGGGGGCTCTTGCACCTAAAGGCCATATCTATTATCCTTACCGCGGGGCTGATATTAGCGATGAACAGATAAAACAAGCCATTAAATGCGGGATCAAAAAAATGCGAGCAACATGCTGGGCATACCCTTTGGCTTTGCAGGTGTAAAAGGGATAAAAAGCACGGGAAATAAAATAAAAAAATGGCGGGATAAACTCGGCCTGCAAAAAGCGGGTTCATACCTGGCACAAATGGTGCGGATGCAGGAAGAGATAGGCACCGGCGGCGGCGGCTTCCGTTATATTTACGCCGCTTTTTTGCAGGAAGCTGATGCCTGGTTGCCCGGCAACGGATTGGCAGCAGTATCGGTTATGTTTACACAAGCAGGCGATTTGTGGCGTACCGCAGCGGTACAGGCAGCCGGGATTTACAAAGGGAGGATTAGCAGCCAGCAGGATTTCGACTTAATGGGCAACTACCTGATCGAGATAGCGGAGTTGGAGAAAGAGGCTTTCCTTGTTTTAAAGAAAATAAAATGGCAATAAATAATTCCCCGGCAATCAACATCCTGCATATGGGCTTCCGGTATCCCGGAGGCTCCGGTGTTATTTTCTCAGATCTGAACCTAAAAGTGGCTAAAGGCGAACGGTTTGGCTTATTCGGTCCTAACGGAGCAGGTAAAACTACATTGATAAGTTTAATGACAGGATTACTCGCTCCGGACAAAGGTCAAATCGAACTTTTCGGTCACAGGATTGGTAGAGAGCGTAATTTGGTAAATAACCTCTTTGGTTTTGTACCTCAGGATTTTTCTTTTTACCAGGAACTCAGCCCGGTTGAAAATATGGAATTTTTCGGCGCATGGTCGGGCCTGGACAAGAAGACGATCAGGAATAGAACAGATGAATTATTGCAGATATTGGGGCTGGAAGAAGTAAGGAATAAACAAGTGCAAAATTCTCTGGCGGTATGAAACGCAGGGTTAACCTGGCCATTGGCGTCATCCATGAGCCGGAAATATTGTTTTTAGATGAACCGACCGTTGGCGTAGATGTTCAAACCAGGCATGCCATTATCAACTATCTTTTAGAATTAAATAAAAACGGTACTACCCTTATTTATACCTCGCACCAATTAAGCGAAGCCGAAGGCTTATGCCAGCAGGTTGCCTTGATTGATGATGGCAAAATAATAGCCCATAACAGCCTTAATGAATTGCTTAAAGATTATAAAGAGGACAGCCTTGAACATTTATTTTTAAACTTAACAGGAAAGGATTACCGGAACGATGTTTAAACTCAGGGCTACCATATTAAAAGATATAAGAATCCTTTGGAGGGATAAAGTTGGCCTTAGTTTGATGTTTGCTATGCCTGTTATGCTGGTTATTGTGGTAACCAATATACAAAACAGCACTTTCCAACTGGTTAGTAAAAATAAATTGCCCATACTCATCTCCAACCAGGATACCGGCCAGATTAGCAGCCGGCTGATAACCTCCATTAATAAAATAGGCATGTTCAAGGTATTGCAGATTTCCGGCCACCAAAACGAAAAATCAATGTCGGATGCCATGCACGCGAAAGATGCGATGCTTGGGGTGATCATCCCGGCAAACTTCTCGTCAAAAGTAGCGGCCAAAGCAAATAATGTAGCCGGTAAGGCACTAAAAAGTTTTGGATTAGAGGGCGGTACGCTTAAACCGGCGGGCAATGTTGACCCGCTTACTCTTTATTATATCCCGGTGTTGCAGGAATCCTTAAGGCTTTCTGTTGAAGGGGCCGTAAGAAGCGCCTTGCAATTGGTGGAGAGCAGGGAGACATTAAGAAGCCTCTATTTTTCGATCAATGAAAAACCGATGCCCGAAAATCTCGAAAATGAAATGCTGAATAATAAAACGGCGATTAATGAAATTCCGGTCACAAAAAGCGGTACGCATATAGCGCCAAATGCAACCCAGCATAATGTGCCCGCATGGACAATATTTGCCATGTTTTTCGTCATCATGTCATTAGGCGGCAGTGTAGTAAGGGAAAAAGTAAGTGGCAGTTTTATCCGGCTAAAAACCCTACCCACCAGCTATTTGGTTGCCATCGTGTCGAAACAGATTACCTATCTCTGCGTAACCATGCTTCAGGCGGCCGTGATATTCTCGATAGGCCTATGGCTGTTCCCGGTTATGGGATTACCGGCACTTAATTTACCATCAGATCTGGTGGCCCTTTTTGCGGTAACCATAATTTGCGGCTGGTGTGCGGTAAGTTATGCCATTTGTGTGGGCGTATTTTCAGATACACAGGAGCAGGTGAATGGCTTTGGAGCCATCTCCATCGTCATATTGGCCGCTATCGGAGGGCTTATGGTACCAAGCTTTGCTATGCAGGGCTTTTTCAGGAACTCCGCCAACTTCTCGCCCATGCACTGGTGCCTCGAAGCATATTATACCTTATTTCTGGAAGGGGGAAAACTAAAAGATATAATAAACAATATTGCACCTTTGTTTATTATTACTATATTACTGCAGGCCGCAACGTTTTTGGGGCTCAAGAGAAAGAATTTAATATAACTACCTAATGGATAAAGCAGCATTAAAAGAACAGTTAAAAAGCCAGATCATACAATTCCTTAACCTTACAGACCTTACTACTGTTGACATCAAAGATGACGAGCCTTTATTTGGCGACGGCCTCGGATTGGATTCCATTGATTCACTTGAATTGATCGTTTTATTAAAAAAAGAGTATGGCATCACCATTAAAGATCCCCGGGAAGGACGAAAGATATTAGTGGATGTGAATACGATGGTGGATTACATCGAGGAGCATCAGGTGAAACTATGACTCACCCGGCAATAAATGTCCCCTGAAATTTAAAACAAACAACCGCTCCTTTAACTAATTTGGCTGTTATACAAATATGGCCTTCTGAAACAGATTTGTATGCTACATCCAAATTCGCTGAAGGCGTAGTTTCCGGATCAATCATCGTTAAAAATTTTAAATGTTCTGCTTTTTTTAAGCGCAAAGGGGTACCCAAAGCCTGTTCCAATACTTCTTTCACTATTTGTAACATACAGGCGCCAGGTATTACAGGCTGGCCTGGGAAATGCCCGTTAAATATGTCGCAATCCTTATTTATATCTATAGTTGCACTAATTGCATTGTAGTGCTGTTCAATTTTACTGATTCCGAATAACGCATCGTTAGTTTTTAGCATCCCGATAAATTTATATCGCTGAAAGCAACATTAAAGAATGGTATATCTTTTGATAGTGATTATAGACCAATATTTTTTGGGGTCGTACTTTTTTAGTGCTCCGTTCGACAACAGCTTCCGGGACAATTCCTTCTTTGATTATATTTGCACCCAGCCACAATGCAAATGCCGAGGATGTTGGATATTCTCCGCATAAATGCTTGTAATTAGCTAAATTTACATGATTAAAAAGCGACAGGTTTAATTGCTTATAGATATTATCATGTGCTGTATCACCGTTTCTACCTGTTATTACCAGGTCAATATCGTTAATTTTTAAAGCATTTTCGTCAAGGAATAATAGTACTTTTTTCTCGATATCTTCCATGCTGGCGGGTTTATAAATAGTTCGGATGGCGATAAGTTCTGCAAGATTTTTTTCGGAAGTTTTATCGCTCAATAAAAAAAACGCTGCACCCTCTCCCCCCACTGTCCCCCTTGTTTCGCTTGCGTACAGGTTGAAGTTAGAACATGGCATCCGCTTATAAAGGCCGAGGCGGCTTAATATGGTAAAGCTGGTATCGGTCATTTCATCTGTTCCCCCAACCAATATATTATCCGCTTCGTTTTCCTTTAAAAGCATTATTGCATCCAGCAGCGCACTCTCAAATGAAATGCCTTTATGCACAAAAGTATTATTATAAGCATGGCATTTAAGCACTAAAGCAATCTGTGCACCAACTGTATTATGGGTGGACTGGATAAACGCCGTTGGCGGAAGCATCTCTTCAGCCTGTTCAATTATCCGGGTTAAAAATGTTACGGTGTCTTCCAGGCACCCGTAAGCTGTCCCTGTAATTATAGCGCCCGGTATGTCTACGTCACCTTTTACAAGGCAATCCATCGCTGCGGCAACGCCCATTTTAATGACATGGCTCATCCGCCTGAGCGATTTAGGATCAACAAATGCTTTATAGTCTGGCTCAATTGCTTTCAACCGGCCCCCGTGATATTCCACAACCTCGCCTACAAAACTTTCGCTGCCAAAGGTGTTTTGCGGCGATATACAAGCAGTTGACCGGATATAAACCTTCATTTTAAATTTTTGAAAATATGAGTGATGTGCAATTACCTCCGAAACCGAACGAGTTAGACATTACATGATTAATGTTTTGATCTTTCAAAAATCTTTTTTCAGGCACCAGCTGTAATCCACTCATTGGCGTTTCAAATCGAAGGTTTGGATAAATCAGACCATGCTCAATAGCCAAAACAGAGAATACGGCTTCGATACCACCGCTTGCACCCAGCGTATGGCCTGTAAATGACTTGGTTGAACTCATCGGTGGATAATCAGGGCCAAACAGGCGTTTGATAGCGGCACCTTCGGCACTGTCATTATTGGGCGTACCTGTACCGTGCAGGTTGATATAATCAATGTCGGCAGGCTTTAAACCGCTTTTTTCAAGGGCGCCTTTCATAGCAAGGTAGGAACCCGTGCCATCCGGCGAGGAAGCCGTTTGATGGTAAGCATCGTTACTGTTGTTATACCCGCTGAGTTTACCATATAATTTTTTCTTTAATTTTTTTGCAACCGTTTCCGAAACCAATACCAGGTATCCTGCGCCTTCACCCAAATTCAAACCTCCGCGGTGTTCATCAAATGGCTTGCAAAACGATGCATCCAATATCATCAGGGTGTTAAAACCGTTAAGCGTAAATTTGGTTAAAGCATCGGTGCCGCCGGCTATCACAATATCAAGCACATCATTTTTTATAAGCCGGGCTGCGTAAAAAATAGCGTTTGCAGAGGATGAACAGGCGGTGCTTATCGTCGTTATAAAATCTGTAATACCCAGTCGATCCCCCACAATCTCCGTCATACTGCCGCATTCATGGTCATAAACATTTTTTAATTTACCCTTACTGTTGTTATCCACAAAATCAATAAAAAAGTGCTCACTCCTGTCCATTCCACCTACTGTATTTGCCGAAACAAAGCCAGTGCGAAGCGTATCAAAATGAGGTATAGCCGCATCTTTTAACGCCTCCCGTGCTGCGGCCAGGCTCAATAACGCCGTCCGGCTCATATCATCAGGCAGGCCCGTTATTGCAGCAAGTTGCCGGTTGTCCAGCTTTACTTCAGCTACAGGCAACTTTTTACGATATATGGTGTCAAGTATCGTGATATCACTCATACCGGCATCTTCCTGCTCAAATGCCAATAGGTGCTCCTGCACATTGTTACCAATTGCCGAGATAACGCCAACGCCTGCCACGTATACTGATGAGCCCATATTCAATAGCTTAGATATATTAACTTTCCCCGAAAATATGAGCCATACTTTCCGCTGAAAACAAAACCGATTGTTTTTCTTTTTTCTTTTCCACCAAATACAACACCGTCTTATATTCCTGTTCCAAAACATCCGCCCAGCCACAAACGCAGGCCCGGACTAAATTACCATTCAACAAATTACTCACATAATGTTCAACAAAACCAGCATCAAAATGTTCAGTCAGAAAAAAAGCCTGTTCCCCTTTAAAATTATTGCGAATGCATATTTCTCCTATCACAATATTTGGCAAGGTATATACAAATAGCGAGGGGCTGGCCATTACCTTTGTTGTTTCAAAATATTTCAGATCGTTATCCAGGCTGCTGTTGGAATTCATCAAAACCACTCCAATTTCTTCTGGCTTATAGCTTTCTTTACTAAAATTATCCATAAGTAGGATTTCGGAAGCAAGCCAACCCAGCTTGCTTAAATTATCCATCTTATAATATTTAGGATAATTTAGTTGAAAATACCGGTAAACGGAAAGTAAAAAAACAGCAGGTTCGGCGCCGTTATTTTCGAGTATCTTAACATTATTTTTGCATACCATACCGTCCGTTATGGTGCAACTGGCTGTTATATAATTTTCTTCAGGCAAAATCTTTATTTTTAAATAACAGGCTATCTAATCCATACCAAAAACCACTGCCCCATTACAACCGCCAAAGCCCGATGCTGTTTTGAGGCAAATCTTAAAATCTCCCCGTAGCAGACTGTTGCAAACATTTAAAGGCTGGGTTACCCCATTGTGCTCAAATCCTAAAGTTGGCAAAACCAAATTTTCTTTCATCGACTGAATTGATATAATAGACTCGATCAACCCTGCTGCACCTAAGGTATGCCCATAGTAAGCTTTTAAACTGTTCACAGGAGTAGATTGCAGGTCTGTCAAAAAAAAGGCGTTTGCTTCCATTTCGTCATTATAAACAGTGGCCGTTCCGTGAGCTGAAATAAAATCAATATCGGCAGATCTAACCGCTGCGTCTTGCATTGCTTGTTTTATAGCACCGGCGAGTTCTTTGCCAGTACGTGACGGCCCGGAAATATGGTTAGCGTCATTACTTACCGCGCCACCCTTAATTTTTATATTCTGGCTGTAATTTTTATTTGTTGATAAGATGACGGTTGCTGCGCCTTCACCTAAGTTCAATCCATCCCTCAGCCGGTCAAAAGGTTTACATATTTGCGGGCTAAGCGCCTGAAACGACTCAAAACCCGAGAAGATAAATTTCGAGATTACATCGGCACCCGCTATTACCGCGTTTTCAAATTGCCCGGCCCGAAGAAGCCGCATCCCGGTTAAAATGGCCAAAACACCTGAAATGCACGCGTTTGATACAACAATGGGCTGATTAATAAATCCGAAATACTTCGAAATCAACCTGGCAGAGGTTGGCAAGGCGATCCTTCTTTTTAGCGTTTCGCTCATGATTTCGTTTTCCAGCAAACTAATACTGCCCTTGGTAGAGGAGATGATCAGTACCGTTTTTTTATCGGAGATAGTTATCCCGCTACCGTGCAAAGCGCCGGCAATGGAAGCAATTAGCAACTGCTCAAATTTTGTATAATAGTGCGGATCGTTCTTTAAAAAACTTTCATCTTTCCGGAATAATGAAGCATAAAAAGGCTGTGCGGAAATATCCGGATCATGGTACTGTTTTAAGGCTGATACCCCTTGTTTTAACTTTGAAAAGTTTTGAGCGGTTGTTTTACCGAGCGGAGATGATATGTTATCAGCGACGATAAAAACGTCCGGCCCCTTATTTTCCTTTAAACTGCTCATGGTTACATCGTGTCCTGTTTATTGCTTATAAACACTTTCATTTCGCACTGCGCCAGTAAATTTTTATCATGCCAGACCCTTCCTGAAAAAACCGTCATTCCAAAAATCTGATTTTCGATAGTGATCTCGGTGATCAGCTCGTCATTAATTATTGGCAATTTATATATTTCAAGGTTCTTAATGGCCCCGATATACGCAACAGACACTGGCCTGTTTTCCTCTTTTGCCATATACCCCGCCCATAGCGCCGCCGTTTGAGCCATATTTTCCAATAAGCCCGCCTCCTGAAAGGTATTATTTTTTACCAAAACATTGTCCATGCAAATAAGGAAACTACTTCGCGCGTTTAACTCATCAGCCTGAAGCAACTTGCTTACCATCACAAACGGTGGTTGTTGAGGAATAAGTGAGAGAATATCGTCCACCGGAAATATCATAAATTCAGGAATATAAACCTCCATTAATAGAAAGCACCTGACCTGTGATATAAGCAGCCTCCGGCGATGCCAGGAAAGCTGCCGCGTAGGCAACTTCCCCGGGCAAACCAAACCGTTTTACCGGTATAAGGGCTTTCAGTTCTTTTTCATTCAAAGCTGCAGTCATGTCAGTTTTTATAAAGCCCGGAGCCAAAGCATTAACGGTAATTCCCTGCCGGCCAACTTCCTGGGCCAGGGCTTTTGTGGCGCCAATTACCCCCGCCTTCGCTGCCGAATAATTGGTTTGCCCGGCTAAACCCTTCAAACCCGACAGCGACACAACATTAATGATGCGGCCATACTTTCTGGCCAGCATGCTGTTTAATACCAGCCTGGTAACATAAAAAAAGCTATCGAGATTGGTTTTTAACACATTGTCCCATTGCTCATCGGCCATCCAGGCCATCAGGCTGTCGTCGGTTATGCCCGCATTGTTAACCAGCACTTCAATATATTTTTCGTCATTAGCGGCTATCCAATTACCCAATATGTGCTGGATCTGGTTTTTATCGACCACATCAAACCGGAGGAGTTCGCCGTCACCTTTAGCTTGTTTTATATACGAAAGCGTTTTATCAGCTTCTTCTGTATTGCTTTTATAGTTTATCAGCACATAATAGCCCATAGCGGCCATCCTGATGCAAATAGCCCTGCCTATGCCCCTTGAGCCGCCGGTAATTAGTGCACATTTCATTGAGTTGCGGCGACAATTTGAGCTGAACCGACAAGGAACTCTTTAACGCTGCGCAAATCCTTATACTTGGGCAGGTCTTCAATAAATTTGGGGAATATTTCCCTTGCTTCATCATACAATGCGCGGGAAACAGACGAAAGCCTGTCGCGGCACTCCAGGTAATCAATTGATTGCAAAATCGTCATTAATTGTATGGCAAGTACTTCAAATGAGTTGTCGATTACTCTTTTTGTCATAAGTGCCGCGTTACAGCCCATGCTGACGATATCCTGGTTGTCGTTATTATTCGGGATGCTATGTACATACATCGGAAACGAAAGGCTTTGGTTTTCGGCAACCGTTGAAGTTGCTGTAAACTGCATCCCCTGCATTCCAAAATTAAGGCCAAGTATGCCAAGGTTTACAAATGGAGGCAATTTTTGATTCAGCTTATTATTCAGCAAATAATTCAGCTGCCGTTCTGAAAGCATTGACAATTTGGTGATGGCTATCTTAAGCTTATCCATTTCCAATGAAACATAATCACCATGAAAATTACCGCCATGATAGATATTTTGATTTTCATGATCGATCACCGGGTTATCATTTACTGAGTTTAATTCATTTACCAACACATTTTCAGCCTGCTCAATGGTGTCATAAATGGGGCCAAGTACCTGTGTAACACATCGCAGCGAATAATATTCCTGCACTTTATCTTCAAAAAACTCCTGATCCTGGTTAGCAGGATCATACAAATGTTCCGAACGATCCCGGATCATTTTACTATCTATTAAAATGTCGCGCATCATTGCGCCAATTTCATTTTGGCCCTTATGCAGCTTAACCCTGTTCAATTCGAGCGAATAATGATCGTCATAGGCCTCCACGATCTCGTTGACCATTGCTGAAAACAAAACAGACCAGCTCAGTAATTTCTTCGCCAGTATGATATTGATCATCCCGATACCGGTCATCGCGGAAGTACCGTTTAAAAGTGCCAGGCCTTCGCGGATATGAATAGAAAGCGGTTTTATACCGAACCTGTTGAAGATTTCAATTGCCGGGTGAACTTCCCCTTCAAACAGCACTTCACCTTCACCGATTAGCATTAACCCCAAATGGGCCAATTGTACCAGGTCGCCGCTGGCGCCAACTCCGCCATGTTCGTAAATACAGGGATTGATGTTTTTATTGATTAGCTCCTTCAAAAGCTCAACAACTTCTGTGTGCACCCCCGAATGTGCCAGCATCAGTGAATTCAAACGCGCTATCATTAATGCCTTTGCCAAAAACGCAGGTATTAGTTTACCGCTTCCGGAAGCGTGGCTCCTGATCAGGTTGTACTGAAGCTGTAACATGTTTTCTTCGCTCACCTTGTATTGAGCCATAGGCCCAAAACCAGTGTTTATACCATAAATCAATTTGTTGGAAGAAAATTTTTTGAGGAATTTGAAATTGACTTCTACGTTGTTTAAAGCGGTTTTATCTAATGCAATTTCTTTTTGTTTGTATATGAGTTCAGAAAAATCATCCAAAGAGAGCATGCCATGTCCAACAAATATCATGGGCTAAATTATTATATAAGGTTGTAAATTGTAGTAGTAATAAAATAATTAAACACTAAAAGACAGGAATAGTTTTTACGATCTGAGGTCGATGAATTTAACAGCCTTTCTGCTGGTATCCTGAAATTGTTTTTTTTGAATTTCTTCGGCGTTTACATATTTAATATGGGGGCTTACCCTTAACCTTGCCTGCAAATAGGCCCTTATCCGGTGGTCACAGGCCTCGCTCTCTTCAACAGGAAGCAGGTAAAGCAATACCTGGTCGAGCCCGATCTCATTTGAGTAAACCTCGATTACAAAATCGAGAATCTCTTCCCGTTCGTTCAGCAGGTCAAATAAAGCCGGTGGATAAAGTGTGGTCCCTTTAAATTTGATCATTTGTTTTTTCCGGCCCATCACCGGCGACAAGCGCAAACTGGTGCGCCCGCAGGCACAAGGTTCGTCATCATACATACAAATATCGCCTGTTTTGTAACGCAGCAAAGGCATGCCTTCAACTCCCAGGGTTGTAATAGTTACTTCGCCCGGCGTATAGGGTGCTACCTGCTTGTTATTTTCGTCAAGCAATTCAACAATCAGCAATTCAGGCTGATAATGTCCGCCACGGCCCTCTGAGCATTCCGTAAAAGCAGTTTGCATCTCGGTAGAAGCATAAGTTGAGTATAAATGAATATCCCATGATTCCGTTATTTTTTTTCCTAAAATATTCAGGGAGAAATCGGTGTTGCGAATATTTTCGCCGATGCAAATTGCTTTTTTTACCGAAGTACTATGGATATCAATACCGGTTTCCTTAGCGAACTGAATTAATTTGAGAATAAAGGATGGAACAGCCACAATAGCCGTTGGCTTTAGCCGCTTAATAGTTTCCCATTGAAGGGAAGGTACGCCGGGCCCTAAACGTATTATACCAGCGCCAAGTTGGCGAATACCGGAATAATACGCTATTCCGGCCATAAACTGCCTGTCGAGCGTGAGCATTAACTGGTAAGTATCATTTGCCGTCCCATCGGCGCACAAAAAAGAATTATATTCGTTACATGCTAAACGATCAAGATCATTTGCGGTAAGCGCAATGGTTACCGGGCTGCCCAGCGTTCCGGAAGTAGAGGTATATTCCGCCACCTTTTCAAGGGGTACACATAAAAAATCATCGTTTCGCTGCTGAAGGTCATCCTTACTTGTCGTTGGTATAAACTGAAGATCAGCAAGCGTTTGTATAGCATTAATATCTATTCCGTTTTTTTTGAACAGTTCCTTGTAGAATGGTGAATACCGGGAGAGATACAACAAAAGTTTCTGTAATTTTTGTTCCTGCATCAGCGTTGCCTGATCTGTTTTCCGGCGATCTGTTTCCTGAAAAATTGTTATCATTTCTCTATGATTACTATTGCTGTTGCCATTGTTTTTATATGCGACAACGACACTAAAATTTTAACGATTCCGAGTGCGCCGATTGTTTTTATGGTTGAACCCAGTAATACCAGTTCGGGTTTTCCGGCATCGTTATTTATTATTTCAATTTCATTAAACAAAGTCCCTTCAAGCCATCCGGTACCTATTGCTTTAAAAAAAGCCTCTTTAGCGGCAAACCGGGCTGCATAATGCTGAAACTTGTTTTTTTTGGCCTCGCAATAAAGGATCTCATTTTTCGAGAATACCAATTCCCTGAACCCGCTTTCCTTACCTATTTTAGCTGCTACCCGTTCAACTTCAATCATATCAATACCAAGTCCAGCAATCATTCTATAAAACCAATTATTTATTTAAAACGGATTCCCGCCTGATAAAAAACCACAAGCTATACTGCTGCAACGAATAAATGTTAAATATGTTTGGCGTTCCAAACATCCGCCTTAATTAATTGTAGCTCATATAAATATTTATGTTTAAAACTCCATTGCTTTTATCCGGTATACTCTGTATTACATTATTCTCCAATGCGCAAACCACTAACCCGCTCAGATATAAGGACCTTATATTTCCGGATGTTACGATCAACAAAAATTTATGCTATGCATCAGTAGTTACTCAGGGAGAAGAGAAATCCAGTTTATTCGATCTTTATCAGCCGAAAGATGATCAATCAGCTGCCCGCCCGCTCATCATCTGGATGCACGGTGGAGGCTTTATATTCGGTTCAAAAGATGCAAAAGGGATCAGGATATGGAGTAAAACCTTCGCGCAACGCGGATATGTATGCGCGGCGATCAATTATAGACTAGCCAAAAAGAATCAAATTTTTCACCTTGGCGAATTACAAAAGAACTGTTACTATGCTGTTCAGGATGCAAAAACGGCCGTCGAATATTTCAGGCAGCATCATTTGGAATACCATATCGATCCGGGTAAAATTATACTTGCCGGAAACTCAGCAGGTGGTTTACTTGCACTGCAAGCTGCTTATAGTACAGACCCGGAATTGGCAAAAACAGCAGGTATGACGGCTATTGACACAAAACGCCAGGGTATAGCAAGCGTTGCAGGCGTGATAAATTTTTGGGGTGGAATACTTGATTTGAACTGGTTAAAGAATGCCAGGGTTCCTATAGTAAGCGTACTTGGGAGCAAGGATAAGATTGTATCCCCAACCCATAAAAATTCGGCCATCTATGGAGGCGTTGATATTAATGAAAAGGCAAATGCGCTTGGTATTCCAAATGCCTTAAAAGTTTTTGATGGCTACTCGCACGAATTGCAAAGGCATTTTAATCCCCTGTTTCCGGGCGGTAAAAACACCCAAAAACGGTGGCTGGAGGCTGGTCAATTTGCTGCTGATTTTTTATACCGGTCACTTTTTAAATGATCAAATCATTTAAAATCTATCAGACCCGGCGAAATTATTTTAACATTCCGGGTTTATTTCCGGTTTGTTAAACAAATAGTTCCCTGTAACCTCACATAGGTAGCTCCCCCTTTTTTTTATCTGCAAATAAATCACTTTTTTCAAGTTAACACTACGATTTCTTTGAATATAGCGGTTGAATCAATGATTTGCCCCGGCAATAAACATGAATACGCATTAAAGTATTCGGCCTTTCCCCGCCCATTGTAATATTATTCGTCTGTTATGACTTTCTCATAACGCTTCTCAAATAATTAAGCTTTGACTTAACCTTTAACAATGTCCACCTGCGCTGACCTGGTCTCCGTGGTGCTGATCTGACCGTTTGTTACCATAAATTGGTGCTAATGACCACATGGGCATCAATTACCGGTTGAGCTATCCCAGAGGCACAACCGGAACTTTTGTGAACGTGTTGGAGCAACGGGATGGCGCCAATATGGGTCATGGTGGTATGGGATGGCAAACAACGCGACAGCGTTGCACTATCCGCTTTACAAACAGCGGTAACAACCTATTTTACAACCACATACCCAACAGACACCCTGCTGCGTGCTTTTGTTACGCCCGATACTACTTATGTACTCATTAGCAAAGATACTGTACTTTACGCTACTAATATTACCGCTACCGGCACGCTTATCAGCCGGATGAAAGTAGCGCCGCACGGAAGCGGCAGGTTTGCACAGGCAAGTTTACCGGCCAGCATTACCACTTACTTAACAACTACTTACCCAGGTTACGTATTCCAGAATGCTTTTTCAGAAAGCGACAAGGGTTCAATCATTGGGTATAGCGTATTTATTTCGGCCAATAGCACCAACTACATTATCATTTTCAACTCGGCCGGCACTTTTGTAAGTGCGAAAGTGGTCCACAAAGCGTGGCTTTTCATCATCATGATTAATCCCCAGGTTCCTGTTATCCAGGGCCGGGGTTTTATTTTATTCAACAAAAAAACATTCTGCCTGAAGATTTTTTTTTAACCGGACAAAAAACACGGGGCTATGCTGGTTGATTAACCCCAGGTACGCACAAATAATCAAGAGACGAACCATTGTTCTCCTCACTTACGATATAATATTAAATTCAATAGAAATAGAAACAGAAATTTATCCTATCATTTCACTGCATGCAATCAGGAGATATTAACACTTAAACCATAAATTGAAATGTGCTGCACCTTAAAAGGCCATCCAAAACCGCAGAAACAAATTGCCGATGACCTTATTACAATCTCAGAAAAAAATCAACTGCGGCCATTGAGGCTCCCCCCCATCGGTTCAAACGCTTTGACTGCGGCCAGCGTTACCCGCTAAAATAGTTTACTCTGAATCCCACCAGTCCACCTTGTCAGGAGGATTCCCCAATGTATAGGGCTCGCCGATACGCGGGACATTTACCTGGATCCCTAGTTTTTCAGCAGCGGGCAGCAATGTTTTTATAGGCTCGTTCCAGGGTTGGTCGGCTTCCACAAACTTACCCCAATGAATGGGTTGCAGCAAACTGGCGTGCAAGTCAACAGCAGCCTGGGCGGCCTGCCCAAACCACAAGTGTGTCCACGGCCAGTTCGGGCTATATTGGCCGCATTCCAGCAGCGCCAGGTCGAAGGGGCCATATTGCAGCCCGATCTTTTTAAAATAAGCGCCATAGCCGCCATCGCCACCGTAAAAAAGCCGGTAATTGCCTGCCTGTATCACGTATGATGCCCAGAGTGTTTTATTGTCCTGCCCATAAGTACGGTTGCTTCTGTGCTGCGCCGGCGTAGCGGTAATACGGAGGCCGCTATTTAACGTAGTGGATTGATTCCAGTTGAGTTCAATGATCCTTTTAGGATCAAAGCCCCAGTATATAAGGTCTTCGCCGACCCCCATCGGCACAACCGCCATTTTAATTTTGTCTTTTAATTTTATTAATGTCCGGTAATCCAGGTGGTCATAGTGGTCATGGGAGATGATCAGCACGTCTATTGTCGGCATATCCTTCGCATGATAATGCCCGGTGCCCGGAAATGCGGTTACCAATCCGGGTACCGGTCCGGCATGGTTGCTAAAAACAGGATCGATCAGTATATTACCCTGCCCGGTTTTGATCAGTAACGACGAATGCCCGAACCAAACAACAGTTGGTGCAGGCTCCGCCAGTGTCCGCAGATCAGTTTTGATCCATGGCAACGGGGAAGCCGGTCTGATACTTGCTGGACGGCGACGCAGAAAAAGCCACCGGTTATGTTTGGCGGATGAATTAGCTTTTTCTGCCAGATTTTCAAAACTGCCGTTTTTGTAATTGGGCAGTGTATCCAAACGGGCAAGTTCATCACCCTTAGGATCTTCACCCATTGATTTTACCAAACCACAACCAGCCATAACCATCAACGACAGCGCAGTCATCCCAGCCCACAAAAAATTTTTAATCATATGATCCTTAGCATGTAATAACGGAAAAAGCCGATGATTATTTTCTCTGCCACGGGGAAGAAGCCTCATATTTGGGGGCTGCAACAATTCGTCTGTAAAGAAAACCAAATTGATTAGCAAATGTTACAACAAATACTTACAATCGCAGGCCGGATCATGATATATCCACCAGATGAACTTATATAACCTGAAAAGAACTTTATTTGTAACGCTGCTGAGCTGCGTGGGCCTGCTGGCCCGGCCATATATCGCTCTATCCCAATTCAGCATAATTAACAGGAGCTTAAAAGATAGCACCAGGCCTCCCGTTCCGGATACTTTGCTGGTTAAAAAAAGATTTGGCCATGCCGCGCTCCAGTTTGGTATGGCAGAGATATTAGTGCAATCATTTGACCAGTTTGTTACTAAAAAAGATTATGCCCAGATCTCTTTAAAAACCATCGGCCACAATTTAAACCCTGGCAGCTGGCAGTTTGATAATGATCCGCTTCAAACCAACCAATTTGGCCACCCTTACCATGGCAGCTATTTTTTTAATTCGTTCCGGACAAACGGTTATAATTTCTGGGCATCATCTGCAGCAGCTTTTACGGGTAGTTATATTTGGGAAACATACGCAGAAAACCAGGCACCGGCGCCTAACGATTTCATCAACACCGGTTTTGGGGGTACTATTTTAGGGGAGATGACCTATCGCCTGTCTAACCGGATTGTGAACAACGAAAGTTATGGTTTTAAAAGGCAGGTAAATGAGGTACTGGGGTTTATAGTTGACCCAATGAACGGGCTTTCGCGGATATTGGATGGCAAATGGGGCAAGGTTTCAAAAAACACTACGCTCAGGGATTCCTCAAAAATAATAGCGGAATTCAATGCAGGGATAAGGACTATTGTATTGAATAACCGGGGGCATAGCGGCCTGTACGGCCATGTCAGGCTTTATTATGGCGATCCCTATGAACATTATCAAACCCCGTTCAGCAATATCCTGATCAATGCCGAAGTTGGGCAGGATGACACTACCAGGATCAATGTTGTAAGCGTTTATGGGTCATTGGCAGGCTGGGAGATCAAATCTACAGAATCGGTTGAGCACCTTGCCGTATTATCTGCCAATTACGATTATATCCGTAACGTAGCATTTTTTTATAGCGGGCAAAGCATACGGATCAACCTTTTATCGGAATTTGACCTGTCAAAAAAATTCGTCATCAACACCACCCTCGGCGTAGGGCCAATAATACTCGGGGCCGCACCCGATAAATACATTACCCCAAACGGCCGAAATTATGACTATACCATGGGTGTGGGGGTTAACGGCAGCGCGGCCCTGAATGTTGCGGGCAAACTATTTTTCAATATAAATTACAGGGGCGGCTGGCAGGCTACGATAAATGGCAATCCGGCCCATTATTTTCTGCATACCGTATCAGGCGAATTTAGCTATATGGTGATCAAAGGGTTTTCACTGTGTGCCGAGCCGGGCTATTACGCATTAAGCGGCAGGTACCGGGATTATCCGGATGTTTTTAGAAACTATCCTTATTTTAAAGGGTCCGTTAAATATTCGGTAAATTTATAACAGTAAAATCCGCTAATATACTCTGAATTGTAAGTATCCCCATTCGCTGCAAATAAATTATAAGTTTGTAAAGTTACCGCAGTTTAATACAAACATATTTCTTCCATACATGTTTATTAGCTATACCACTGCTATTTGGCAGGCTTAACATATGCTTAACCTTCTTCAACATCGCTACAGGATTAATGCCTATTATCGCGGTAATTAAATACAGGCTATACATACTTATTGCTGCACATATGCGTGTTTTTTTGATATTTGTTTGTCGATAATAATCTTAATATTTTGTCATTTATTCGCCGCATTTGGCTGGTTGCGCCGTCTTTTTACAACAGCAGCATCCATTATTATTTAAAAGGGTTTACTAACATTCTTTTAAAAGTGGTTTGCTGCATTTGCCCCTTATTACTTACCCTTAATGCTTCAGGCCAGCAAACCGACACCACCAAAACTATCCCGAATGGTGTTGCAGGACAAAAAGATACCCTCAACCAATTTACTACAGTTACCGGGCAGGTAACGGATGCTGCCGGAAAGCCGCTAATGTATGTTACCGTAAGCTTAAATGGCAGCACTTATGCTACCAGCACCGATTCGCTGGGGAAATTTAGTTTGACCAGGCCTGGCGCTTTTGCAAAAGTTACGTTTTCGCATGTGGGCTTTCAGGCTGTTGTAAAGACGATAAAGCCCGGCCAGGTAAATAAGTTGCGTATCAGTATGCCCGGAAGCCAAACTCAGCTAAAGGGCGTGTTTATTACCTCCCCCAGGAAGCAGCGGTACCGTAACAAGGACAACCCGGCGGTGTCGCTCATCCGGCAAATAATTGATCATAAAAACGAAAACCGGATGGAAAGCGCTGCTTACCTGCAATACAGCCAGTACGAACGCATTGGCCTTTCGTTTTTTAATCTCCCGCAAAAGTTTATTAACAGCAAGTTTTTCGGCAAGTATAAGTTTATGCTGGACACAACGGCCAATGTTAACGGGCAAAAACAAACCTTGCTGCCGGTGCTGCAAAGCGAAAAGTTGTATGACGTGTATTACCGCAGGCAGCCCGAAAAAAACATCCAGGTGCTTAATGCTGAAAAAGGGGTAAACATTGTTCAGTTTATCGATACCGCCGGGGTACAGGTGTATTTAAACCAATTGTATGGCAATAACCTTGACATTTACCAAAACAACATTTTTATTATTTCCAGCCAGTTTTTAAGCCCCATAGCCGACCATTCGCCAAACTTTTATAAGTTTTTCATCGCCGATACCATCAGCACACCCGCAGGTAAACAAATTGAGGTGGCCTTTACACCGCGCATTAAAGGTGATGTGCTTTTTGACGGAAAATTAACTGTGACACTGGATGGGCACTACGCCATTACCGCGTGCGAGATGAACATTAACGGGCAGATCAACGTGAGTTTTTTGCGCAGCATGAAGATCAAACTCAATTTTGTCCGGCAGCCTGACGGCAGGTATTATTTAAGCAAGAGCGATGTAAACGCCGATTTTGGGATTTACAGGACTAAAGGCTGGGGCGTTATCGGCGAGCGGACAGTCTCATACAGCAACTATAAGCCCGCCGTGGCACAGCCGGAGGCATTCTACAACGGCAAACCGGAGCAGGTAGCGCCCCGTACCTTCAACACGGATAGCACCTGGTGGGCCGCCCACCGTACCGATACATTAAGCAAACAGCAGGCACAGGTTTACAGCAACCTGCATAGGCTGGAGCAAATGGCGCCTTACAAACGCACCATGTGGTGGCTGTCAACACTTACCGGTGGCTATGCCGATACGGGGCCGGTACAAATAGGGCCGGTAGGACGCTTTTTTTCATTCAACAGCCAGGAGGGGATTCGTTTTGAGGGCGGGGGACGCACTACGCCAAAATTCGACAGCACGCTCTACCTGCAGGGCTATGGCGCCATCGGCACAAAGGATAAAAAAATTAAGGTTGACGCAATCGCTTATATCGCGCTGAATAAAACTGCACCCTACCGTTTCCCGAATGATTATTTCAGGGTGAGTTATTTGTATGATGTTGATGTGCCGGGGCATACCTTTTCCATCACCAACAAACAGGGAGCGTTTTCATCCTTCCAACGCGGAAAAACAAACTACTGGCTTTACAGCGGCATTTTCGAACTGCAATATGCAAAGGATTTTGAGAACCATTTTTCGTATAACTTCACCTTTAAAAACTGGAACCAGTCGCCGGCGGCGCAATTGGTTTATCAAATGAACGATGATGCCGGCACCCTTGTGCACAAACTAACTACCAGCGAACTCGACCTGCACCTGCGCTATGCACCAAACGAGCAAATTATACAGGGCACACAGGAACGGCACAGCATCCACAACAAATACCCTATTTTCGATCTTCAGCTGAACCGCGGGTTCAGGGGGTTTATGCATGGCGCATACGCCTATACCGATATCGGCCTCAATATGTATAAGCGGTTCTATTTTTCGCAGCTGGGCTATTCGGATGTTACTGTTATTGGCGGCTACGTACAGGGCAAGGTACCTTTCCCGCTGCTTAATATCAGCCCGGCCAATCAAACCTTTGCCTATAACCGGGATGCCTATAACGAGATGAACTACCTGGAATTTGTGAGCGACCATTACGCAGGCATCAACATCACCCACACGTTCAACGGTTTTTTGCTGAACAAGATCCCGCTGATACAACACCTCAAATGGCGCGAATACCTATCGGCCAAAATACTATATGGCGGCCTGCGTGCCGAAAATAACCCGGCATTAACGCAGGGCCTTTTTCGCCTTCCGCCCGCTACCAATGGCGCCTATGGAACCTACGCGCTTGGCAGCACGCCTTACATTGAAGCCGGGGCGGGCGTAGGCAACATCTTTAAATTTTTCCGGGTCGATCTCATCCGGAGGTTCAATTACCTCAGCCACCCCGGCGCCGCAGTATATGGGATCAAGTTTAGTTTCCAACCGGAGTTTTAGCGTTCCATTTATCACGCGGAACAGGTGGAACAGAGTGAAACACACTCATTATCAGCATTTTTAATTTATCAACAGTAGTTAGATTTGTGTAAATAACTAATAATCAGATGTTTAAGATAACAAATTTAACTAATTGATAATCAGCAAATTTCATCATATGCAAAATTCACACGTTTCAGCAGGGTTGCAGAGGGCCCTGCGTCTTCCCGGGGATATTGCGGAGTATAGCTAACCGTAGTCAGTATCTGCGGACAGCGGGTTTATATTTTAGTAGCTAAGGGTATGGTGAAATAAAATGTAGATCCATTTCCGTCTGCGCTTTCAACCCATATCTCACCCTGATGATCGGTGATTATTTTTGATGTGATAAATAAACCCACACCAAGCCCTGTATGGCTTTTTAGCACATCTTTAGCCCTGTAGAACTTATTAAAAATTGATGCGGTGGTTTCGGCCGTCATACCGCGACCCTGATCGGTGATACTTACCATAATCACCCCCTTGTCAATTAACAACGAGGTACTTATTAATATATCGGTATACTTATCCGAGTATTTGCCCGCATTACCTAATAAATTGGCAAGTACCTGCTCTAATCGTAATTCATCTATTAAAACATCAGCATCCTCACCAAAATTGGTAACAAATTTATGATATGGCAAAATGTGCCGCATTACAGCCACCTGATCGTGAAGAAAGGTATTTACGCTTACAGCACTCATATTGTACTGCAGATTGCCGTTCTCAATCTTTGAGATATCCAATAGTTGCTGCACAAGCGTCATTAATTTATTGGACTGAAGATCTATTTTATTTAACAGGCCCAGCAAATGTTCACTCATCGGTTCTGCTGTTGCTTTTGCCATTTGTGTATAAGCTTTCAAAATGGTCATTGGGGTTTTGAGTTCGTGGCTTGCAATAGAAATAAATTCCGTCTTCTTCTCGTCAACCAATTTTGATTGGCGAAGCTCCTCTTCCTGTTCAGTCGCTATCTTGTTTAGCGTTGCATGGCGTTGTTTAATATCCTCATAAGCATTTATGGGCAGTTCTTCCGCAAAATCACTTTTTAGCAGATTTATTTTTACAGGTTCAAGCTTCAGAGAACGGGGCAAACTCATCTTCATGGTGATAAGGTTTCCCGTCTCAGTTTCTTTCAATTCAAACTCTGGTACCAGTTTCTGCGCATAATAAAATCCGGCATCTGCGTTGGTAAACAGGATATCTTTGTTAAAGGTAACCTTAGCTACCAGGTTATAGCGCGTTTTGTTTTGTTCCAGCCCGATATCCAGCAATCCGTCGTCCGTATGTTCTATCACGGTTCGTGCAATTTCTGATACGGCGGTAGCAAACGTGGTTTGTGTGGCAATAGTCAGGCCCAGCCGTTCGGCAACCTTCATGGACCGTTTATGTGCCAGTACCAGGTCCATTTCATTTTCTAATGAAATCGATACTATTTTAATCATTTTACTTTTGCAATTACAACAGACATATCATCATTACGCCGGGCGTGGTCTTTATATATAGCTGCTGCCAGAACAGTTAAATCATATTTATACATCATCGGATAACGGGACATATCAATCCGTGTTTTGATGCCGTCCGAACATAACATAACCTGGTTAAATTCCTCCGCCGGATAATCCTGATCGCTCATCGTATTTGGAATATTGTACCCCACTATGCCGTTATAAGACATATGGTTTTTAAAATTAACGGGGCCGGACATACGGGCAGCAATATTACCTACGCCTGCCGATGTCCATACTTTGCGCGTAAGATCGTAACCTACAATATTGACTACCGCCCCCCTTGTTTTTTTTATAGCGTTATGAATAAAACGGATAGTTTCGGTTGGGCTGTATTCGGGAAAAATTTTAAAAGCGTTAGCCGCTTCATTTATGGCTTTATTAGCTTCCGGGCCATGACCAAGGCCATCGGCCAGCATCATTTTTATGTATTTTCCGGTTATTTTATAAGTAAACCCATCACCACTGGTTTTTTCACCCGGTTTGTACACTACAATCGGGCGCATGATCAATTCATTCGTTATCTTAACTTTTTCGGGTACGCTGTACACACGGCTTAAAACTATAGTACCCCAGCCAATCTGCGAATAAAGTTCAAAATTATCTGACATCCTTTTCATACTACCCAGGCCGTGCCCGAGTGTATTACTGGTTGAAATGCCGTCCTGCATCATTTTTGCCGGATTGACCATACCCGGGCCGTTATCAATACTGATCAGTTCGACATAAGGGTTACCGCCATTAGGGAATATGCCGATCAGCAATTCGCCATCATCACTGTATTTAAACAGGTTCGAGGTCATTTCTGCAACGATCAGGTCGAGTTCATTGATCCTTGCAGGATTAATGCCACCTTCAGTTGCCATTCGGTGAATCTCTTTTTTAATCAGCGAAAAATAACTGCGGTCACTGGCCGGAAAGCTGATATGTGTTGCGTCAACCATTGGCCCATTTTAATATAGTCACTACTGTACCTTCTCCCACTTTACTTTTTATATCAAATTCGTTGACTAATCTTTTTGTGCCCGGAAGACCCAATCCTAAACTTTTTCCGGTCGAAAACCCGTCGCGCATGGCAGCAGCGATATCGGGAATACCGGGGCCGCGGTCGGAAAATGTCAGTCGTACCCCGTTTATCCGCCCGCTCGAAACGACTTCAATGATACAAGTACCACCATTTGCATAGCGCATCATGTTACGAACAAGTTCGCTTGCGGCTGTTAATAAACGGGTTTGATTTACCAAACCCATCTTAATTTTGACGGCAACCTCCTTAACGCGGTTCTTAAAAAAAACAACATCCTGCTCTTTGAGTATCTGAATAGTATCTTTACTCAGCGATAAGATCATCTGTTTCGGGATAGCGATCTTCGTCATCAGTAACCTCGATTATGGATTTAAGCAAGTTCATGCCCCTTTCCATATCTAGGGCAGTATGCACGCCTTTCAACGGTAAACCCAGCTCAATTAAAGTAATAGCTACCGCAGGCTGCATACCTACTACCACAGTTTCGGCATCCAATATTTTTGACATACTGGCAATGTTACCGATGATCCTTCCCATGAAAGAATCTACTATTGAGACTGCAGAGATATCAATTAAAACTCCTTTTGCGCCTGTCTTATTAACCATTTGCACAAGATCAGCCTCCAGATTAAGCGCTAAACGGTCATAAAGATCGACCTGTATCGTCACCAGCAGGAAAGCACCCATCCTTAGAATAGGTATTTTATCCATGATTTATCGTTTTAAAATTTTGTGACGGTATTAATTTTTCTCACCTCCAGTCGCATCACTTTAAAGGAATAAGCCAGCGCACTGGCCAACGTTGCCTTTGTGATGATATTAGACAGGTCGATACCCAGGTGTACCACAGTTTGCGCAATTTCTGGACGGATACCGCTGATGATACATTCGGCACCCATCAAACGGGTAGCGCTTACTGTTTTGATCAGGTGTTGAGCGACCAGTGAATCCACCGCCGGAACACCCGAAATGTCAAGGATAGCGATACTCGAACCAGTTTCTACGATCTCCTGCAGCAGGTTCTCCATAACTATCTGTGTACGTGCGCTATCTAAAGTTCCAATGATCGGCAGGGCCAAAATACCATCCCATACGCGGATAACCGGGGTTGAAATTTCCGTAATCTCATCCGTTTGACGTAAAATAACTTCCTCACGCCCTTTGATAAAAGTTTCGAAGGTGACAACACTCAGATTGTCCATCAGGCGATTAACTTTTTGACTTTCTTTAAAAAGCGCCATCGGATCATTGGTGATTTCCTGTTGAAGTACGTCCAATATGGCCTCCTTTAAAGAGAAAACGAAATTTCCTGTTTCGCGCGGGCTAAAACCCTGGCGTGCACGGGTTATGGCGATACCCCCTAAAATTTCAATGACCGGGCTCCATTCATCAGCATCCAGGTTAGTGAAGTTATCACCGGATAAATTACTTACTAAAGCAGTAATTAACTCTTCTGACTGGCTCCGTAGTTCGTCGTTACTAATCAGGTCTTCACGTAAACCTTCATCAGCCAGTTGATTCTTCATCCAGAATTCAAGGATGTTTTTTTTCTTGTTTTGTAGCACTTTATGCGTTTTAAGCGACAGGGATGAAGGATACAGGTTAAACTTTTAAGCCATAAAATCCAAACTTGGCAAGATTTAATAAAAATGGAAAGGTATACAATAAGATCGGTATTTTTAATTTAATTATTAACTTATTTACTTCAAAAATTTGCCTGATTAAAGTAAAGTATAGAAACTTAAATTTTAATTAAACCGAAAACATTTTTTGTTCAACAATAAAAAAGAGGCCTCTTTTTTTGAAATATCCGGTTGAATTGAGGCGTAGTGCTGCATGGTAATAAATATGGAGCATATTTATTACCATGCAATGAGGTATTGTAAGCGGGACGCTCATGATGGTTTGGCTTCAGGCGTCGCGCTTGAACCGGTAGGGCTGATTGCCGGAACTGAACCCCGCTTGGCGTTTCACAGCCCTTTTACAATAGCCAATGACTTGTCGACATGGTCGGTAGGTGAAATGTGGTCGGTGTTTGACGAAAACACGGCGACAATTTTACCGTCTTTACCGATGACGAAAGTGGTCCGTGGGATAAAGCCATGATTAAGGTCCTGGCCGAGCACATCTTTAAAACCGAGCTTGCCGGGCGACATGGTGAGGCCGTAGCTTGCCGCAATTTTGCCGTCAGCGTCGGAAGCAACGGGGAATTTGCCTGCACAGTAATTTGGGTCGGAAGAAAATTTATTCAGCCTTTGAATATCGTCGGCAGATACACCGATAATGGTAGCTCCCGCAGCAGTAAATTTATCTTTTAGTTCGGCAAAAGCATGCGCTTCGGCATCACAGCCGCCGGTATAGGCAGAAGGATAGAAATATACCACAACGGGCCCTTTGGCAAGGGCATCTTTTAGCGAAAAATTAAATGCCGTGCCGGCCAGGCTGGCCTGGGTTGTAAATGCAGGCGCAGCATCCCCTTTTGACAACGCTGCCGGTTGGGCAAAGCCAGACCGGGTTACCAGGAGTGACAAGCTGAAAATTAAAATAGATAAGCAATAATATTTTTTGAACATGGCAGATTGTTTTGACTTGTTAATGAATGATGATTCCATCAAAGCTACAATAGTCTGCTGAGAATCAAGCAATATGTCATCAAAATTTTACTGTGGTTTTCCGGATGCGTAAAATGGTTAATATAAGCGGGACGGCCACACTTATTTAGGTAATTTTCTCCCATTACCCTCAACCCAGAAACGCCACCACCAGCTGCTCCCATTCCTTTTCCAAAGAGATATCCGGGCGGGTTTTTCGGGCTTTTTTATACCCCGCCGGTTCAAGCGTCCCGCTTGAACCCAAACCAGTGTCAGCGTCCCGCTGACATTACCAAATGATCTTCAATGGGCTTTCAGGGTTTGCGCTGCTATACCAATACTCGTGCGCCGACCCCACAAAGCCTGCCCTTACCGGGTTTTCATGCGTGTAATCGATTTTTTGTTCGATAACCGCGGGGGTATAAAGCACAATGGGGTAATTGCCATTCTGCCAAAGCTGATGTTTTTCATTTAAAGGGTTGAATTTACCAGCCCGGTCAAAAGCTTTTAGCATCCAATCCCGCCGGCTTTCCTGCGTGTTGTTGGCTATCATTTTATAAAGCTCTTTTGAAGTGTAGCTTTTAAAGCGCCCCAAAACATCACCTAATGAACCATCGGTAACATTGGCTACCATATGGATGTGATTAGTCATGATGACATAGGCATAGATATTAAGGTTTGCCTTTTGCTGGCACCAGGCCAGGTTTTCGATGATAAAATCGTTGTAATAGCGGCGGGTAAACACGTCTATCCAATCTACTACGGTTAAGGTAACGAAATAAAGTTCGTCGGTTGAGGCGTTGCGTTGCATGGTAATAAATATGCAGTATATTTTTTTATATCGCAATGAGGTATTGTAAGCGGGACGCTTACATTTATTGGGGTTCAAGCGGGACGCTTGAACCGGCGGAGGGGCTATTTTTAATTCTGTGAATTCTTTTATACTTTAGCTGGCAAAGTCCGCTCATTATGAAAATTTTTGCAATTGTTGCGTTGATTTTTTTCCTGCCCACGACACATAAAATTATAAAAAATTCACCTCTGCAGTTAAGGTATGACAAGGTAATGATGTATGATTTTGACGGTGGGATAGGCTCGGATGAAAGCATAGTCGACGCCAGGGGACATATAGCCAAGTCTATGACGAAGCAGGTCGTTCTTAATAAAGAGAGTGCGCTTAGCCTCACTAAGAAGTTGGGAGAAAGAGAATCATTCAACGATACAACGGGCGCTTGCTTTGAACCTCATCTTGGTTTCGTTTATTATTTGAAAGGTAAAATTGTTGCATACATTACCGTCTGTCTCAGCTGCAACGTGGTAGTTTCCAGCATTCCCCTCGATCCTCAAAAACAAGATAAATATCCAATAGCCAACGATGGTTATTTAGCAGGCGGACCAACTAAAGCATTCCGGGCATTTTTGAAGGGACTGTTAAAAAAATACAACTTTTAACACCCGCTGGTTCAAGCGTCCCGCTTGAACCCCAACCAGTGTCAGCGTCCCGTTGACATTACCAAACGATTACATGCCGTTTTTCCAACTGCGTAAAGCAGTTAATGTAAGCAGGACGCCTACACTTATTTGCCTAATTTTCTCTTACCACCCTCACCCCAGAAACTCCACCACCAACTCCTCCCACTCCTCGTCCAAAGAAATGTCCGGGCGGGTTTTTTGTGCTTTTTTATACCAGTAGTCGGCATTCCAAATGTCGCCTTCTTTACGGTGCAGGTAGGCATGTACCCATGTCGATGCCTGGTCTGTTAGCTGATCTACCTGGGCATGCGCTTGATGCCAATCGCCTTTGCCATCGTACCAAAGGCTTTTTAACTGTACAGAGATCCCGGTAACAGGTTCTGCTAATTTCAACGATTCTTTAAATTCTGCTAACGTTTTCATTGGATGTTGCAATTATGCTAAAATACAAAAAACCATCCTGGTTTACGCAAAAAGTACTGACAAGAATTTGTCACTGACAGCATCTTATCAGTACCTAATTAATTGATTACAAGCTATTTTTCGCTTGATTGCAGGCTATTGCATGTGTTACGCAACAACAAAATGCGGGCCGTTTCGAAAACGAAATTCAACACCGGGCATTACTTTGTCCGGTTTTGATACACCATTTATTTTTGTTGAGCGTTAACATTTTATCCATTAGCATTTTATAAGTTTGGTGCAGCAGTTGATAGCATAAATTGACTTGAGATCGTATACTTTCCATATCAGCCTTTATGATGCAGCATTCTTCGCAATGCTGTTCATCGTGCTCACTTTTGCCCTGCTTTTAGGATTCACCAAAAAGGCCAATCAGCCCGCAAACCGGTTTTTGGCCCTGGCCCTGCTTACCATTGTTTTGTGGATAGCCCGGCTATTGGGCATCGACATCGGGCTATCAGCGTACATTGCTGATTGGAGCCGGCTGCCGCTGCGATTTTCGCTGGCGCTCGGCCCCCTCATCTATTTTTATGTACTGAAAATAACCCGGCCGGAATATAAATTCCGGCATCGGGATCTGCTGCATTTTTGTCCCTTGCTGCTGCAATTGGGCGTTTGGATAATTGAGGTTAGAGAGAGTATAAAAACCGGTGCAGCTACTTATGAAACACCGGCATTCCGGCAACTGGACCCGGTATTGCAAATGATGGCCTTTGTTTCGGTGGTTATTTACCTTTACCTGGCGCACCGGCAGATCGAACGTTTTTACAGGCGACAAAAATTTAACGGGGGCGACCGGCACCGGTACGGGCTACGCTGGCTGCATAACTTGCTGAAAGTTTTTGCCTTGTTATGGCTATTGTGGATCCCCTTTACCGCCGCCGACTATTTTTATTACCATTACCAATTAAGCATTCAGGCTTATTATCCTTTATACCTGCTTTTAGCGGCAACAACCATCTGGATGGGTGCCGTGGCTTTTTTAAGGCAGGAGGCCGGCGTGCCGGTGGAAGCCCCGTCATTTTTAAAGCCGCCGCTTCCTTCGGAAATAAAGCAAAAGGGTACCTGGCTGAAGAGGGCCATGAAAGCCGGAGGGTATTACCAGGACCCTGAACTCAGTTTAAACTCACTGGCTGATAAGCTCGGGCTGGGTACTCATGAATTATCCAGGATTATCAATACGGCACTTAAAAAAAGCTTCAACGATTTCATTAACGAATATCGCGTTGCGGACGTGGTTCAGAAAATGCAGGACCCTTCTTTTGACCATATCACCCTGCTGGGTATTGCCTATGAATCGGGGTTCAATTCCAAAACTACTTTTAACCGTACTTTTAAACAAATAACCGGGAAAAGCCCTGCTGAATATAAAAATGAGCTTAACAAAGAGCGACCATCTTATAATTTGGGGCGCGATCCCCGGTTTGCGACGGTAATTTCGTCTCCTGAAACCACTCCACGGTGGTCTCAGTACAAATTAAATCGCAATTCCATGTTTAAAAATTATTTCAAAATAGCACGGCGCAACCTGGCGCGCAATAAAAGCTATACCGTTATTAATGTTGCCGGCCTGGCGGTTGGTATTGCCGTTTGTGTGATGATTTTCATCATTATACAATATCAAACCAGCTTCGATAATTTTCACGCGAAGAAAGATCGCATTTATCGGGTATTAACCGAATATCATCATGCTGATGCTGCAGATGTTTCTTATGGGAAAGACCTCTCTTTCCCGATGCCCTTAGGATTGAAAACGGCTTTCCCCCAAATAGAACAGGTGTCCCCTATCTTTGCAAGCCACGATGACCAGCTGCTGATACCCGATAATGGCGGGCCGGTGAAGGAATTTAAAGAGCAGCGGGGTGTATTTTTTGCAGGGCCTTCATTCTTTAAAATATTTGATTTCCCATTGCTATCGGGTTCGTATGCCTCATTGAAAGACCCGAACAATGTATTGCTTACCAAAGAGATTGCTGAAAAATATTTTGGCGACTGGAAAACTGCCATAGGCAAAACCATTAAACTGCGGGCAGGCGGTTTTATATTTGAGCATGGTACCGATGTTTTGAAAGTTTCGGGAATTCTTGCTCCCATCCCGGCAAATACCGATTTTCAGCTAAAACTTGTGGTGGCCTTTGGAACAGGTTTTACGGGAGATTATCTTTCAAAATCTACTGATGGGGATGTAACTGTACCTGATTTTGGCTGCTATATTTTGTTGCCGCCCAATATCCCGGTTGATAATTTTAATCAGCAATTACGAGCGTACTCACGGAAGGTGGAATCTCCATCCGATAAGGACAGTCATATTGTGCAACCATTAAGCGCGGTGCATTATGATGCAGAGGCGGGCAATTACAGCAACAGAACAACCAGTCATCAGCTGCTCAATGTATTGTGGCTTATTGCCGCATTTATCCTGTTAATTGCCTGCGTAAACTTTATCAACCTCTCTACGGCGCAGGCTGTTAACCGTGCAAAGGAGGTTGGCGTACGGAAAGTTTTGGGGAGCAGTAAATCCCAGTTACAGATCCAATTCATTGTTGAAACATTTTTGATAGTGATAAGCGCTGTAATACTTGCTGCAGGCATTACCATGCTGGCATTGCCTTATATAAGTAAACTTTTAGAGCTTTCGCTTTCATTCAACCTGCTCAGCGATCCTGCAATTATTTTATTTCTTTTAACGGTAACAATTGTTGTCACCGCACTTGCTGGTTTTTATCCGGCTATTGTTTTATCACGTTTTAACCCTGTTAACGCGTTAAAAAATAAACTCACCTCAAATACCACAAACGGAATTTCATTACGACGGGGATTGGTCGTGTTTCAATTCATTATTGCCCAGACGCTCATCATCGGCACGCTCATCATCGTAAAGCAAATGAATTATTTTATGGATCGGCCGCTGGGCTTTGATAAAGACGCCATTATAAATGTTCCTTACCGCGTGGATAGTATTCGCATCAGCAAAATGGGGTATTTAAAGAACCAGCTATTAACGGTAAACGGTGTGCAGGCAGTAAGCTTCAGTTCAAACACCCCGGTTGAAGATGGTAACGACATCTGGAGCACACTCAGATTTAACCATGCCATAAAAGAAACAGATTTTAAAGCGATCACCAAATTTGCCGACAATAACTATGTGCCTGCATATAAGTTGCCCTTAATAGCCGGAAGAAATTTGCAGCCCTCAAATATGACAGGAGAATTTTTAGTGAATGAATCCCTCCTGAAAAGTCTCGGAATTAAAAACCCGGAAGATATTTTGAACAAAGAAATAAGCATATGGAACGGGCAGATAAAATGCCCGGTTGTTGGTGTGCTGAAAGATTTTAATGACAGATCATTTCGTAACAACCTGGCGCCATTGCTTATTACTACAGACGTGGCCATGTACAACCAGGCAACAATAAAAATGGCAGCGACAAACATTGCTGCTACGTTACCTGCTGTTAAAAAAATATTCGACCAAACCCTTCCCGATTTTGTTTTTGAATACAAGTTTCTGGATGAAAAAATCGGGAATTTTTACAAACAGGAAAGTCAGTTAGCAGCTTTGTATAAAATTTTTGCAGCCATAGCCATATTCCTCAGTTGCTTGGGTTTGTATGGTTTAGCCTCATTTATGGCAGTGCAACGGATAAAAGAAGTAGGTATCCGTAAAGTACTTGGTGCTACCACCGGCAATATTGTATACCTGTTTTCAAAAGAGTTTATCATACTCGTGGTAATTGCCTTTGTCATTGCTACGCCCCTTGCCTGGTATTACATGCACCAATGGTTGCAGGCTTATGCTTACCGCATCAATATCAGTTGGTGGCTGCTTGCTGCAGGCGGACTTGCCGCAATAGTTATCGCATTGGCAACCATAAGTTTCCAGGCAATAAAAGCAGCAATAGCAAACCCGGTGAAGAGTTTGAGGAATGAGTAAAAGAAGTTAGCAGTAGCAGTTTGCAGTTAGAGTTGAAAGCAAAAAGCCCAAAGCGGAAAGCTAAAAATTATTTCCGATAACAAATAACAACGTCCCAATGACCCAATGATTAATTCAATAATTAAAAAAGAACTTAGGTCGTAAACGTGTGATCTGAGGTTTAGTTGACACATTATGTGGTGCGTTTCGGGTTGAGATACGGAACGCATTTTTTATACAAAACAGGATAATGTGCTTAAAACGTTATGACAATAAAGATTACAGCAATTAATGCCCATGCTTCATTACTTAATCACCATCCCCTCCACCCTTCTCATTTGGTGCAGCGGCATTTGTAATGATTTCGGTATGCCTGATCTGGCCCCCTAAATAGCCTGTACGGGCAACCAGCCCGAACGCTATCAAAGAGGCAAATAAGATGGCTATCGAAAACGGTCTGATCAATGATGACTGTTTAAGCGTAACAAATAAACCTATTAATGAAATGCAGCCTACAACTATCAAGGCTATTAATGAAATTAACGCTGACTCTGCATGTTCTTCCACAACATTTTTAGATACGCCCTGTATATGCTCAACCGCTTCCTCTGCGCCTTCGCCTGTCGCATAGGCTATTCCGGCGCCAATCGCCGAAACTATCAAAACATTGTACGCAGCAACTAAAGTTGCATTGCTTTTATTCCAAATTCCATGGATTAAAACAAAGGCACCCAATATAGATCCGAAAATGGGCAAATGGGTTATCAATAGGTGTATATGTGTCTCGCTCATGATTTTTCAATTTATTAAAGGTTGCTTAAAGTCCTGAAGATTTAAATGACCGCGATCAATTGATATTTTGATTAACGTCACTATTAAATAATTAGCCTGGGAGGTTAACCAGGGTGGTAAAGCATCATAAAGCGATGACCCACATCATGTATTTAAATGACGGGGATCATAGGAAACCGGTTGGCAAACACCAATATTTGATTACGTAGTGAAGCGTCATTTTTTTAATTAATTATATGAGCTTTTCTTTTCAGCAACCCTATCCTATTAACCCTGAATACAAAAAAGCCGTTGCTTATTTTTGTATGGAATACGCTATTCACCAGCCACTTAAAACCTATTCAGGTGGCCTTGGTTACCTGGCGGGTTCTTTTATGCGAAGTGCGTACGAACTCCGCCAGAATATTGTGGGAATTGGCATTTTATGGAAATATGGTTATTACAACCAGGGCCGTAAAGGCGACGATACCATGGAGGTACTGTTCCAGGAAAAAGTATACCATTTCCTGGAAGAAACCGGAATTAAGTTTACCGTAAAAATATCCGGGCATGATGTTTGGGTTACCGCTTTTTATTTGCAGCCTGATCTTTTTAAAACTGCCCCCCTATTTTTCCTGACAACAGATCTTCCTGAAAATGATTATCTGTCAAAAACCATATCCCATAAACTATATGACAGTAACCCCGAAACCAGGGCTGCCGCCGCTATTTTACTGGGTGAAGGCGGGGCCCGGTTACTGGAGCAGATCAACTATCAACCCGATGTCTATCATCTGAATGAATCGCATGCGTTACCACTCGCTTTTTATCTTTACAGGAAATATCGGTCAGTAAACGAAATTAAAAAAAGGTTTGTTTTCACCAACCACACGCCGGAAGCCGGCGGAAACCAAAAGTCAGATATTTATCTTTTGCAAAGGATGGGTTTTTGGGGTGATATACCGATAGACGAGTTCAGGCAAATAACGCAATGTTACGGAGATAATTTAGACCATACATTAACGGCTTTGCGGTTTGCGGGAAAAGCCAATGCTGTTTCAAAAATTCACCTGGCCACACTCCAGGAGATGTGGAAGGGTTATGCCGGAGTTTGCCCCCTCATTTCTGTAACCAATGCCCAAAATTACGCTTACTGGGCCGATAAGGAAATGTACGCTGCACTGAGAAGCAATGACGATAACGCACTTATCGAAAGAAAAAAAGTATGCAAAGCCCTGCTTTTTGAAGAAGTGGCCGATCAATGCGGCGTGCTTTTAGATCCTGGTGTGCTGACAATTGTTTTTGCAAAGCGATTTGCCGGGTATAAAAGAGCGGAACTATTGTTACATGATATGGACCGTTTGCACAGGCTGCTGAGCAATACGGAAACGCCCGTACAGGTGATTTGGGCGGGCAAGCCTTATCCATTGGATTATGAAGCCATCTCCAGTTTCGACAAGATCGTGAACTTGTGTAAATCTTATCCCAATTGTGCAATCCTGGTGGGATATGAATTAAAATTATCAAGACTGCTTAAACAGGGGGCCGACGCATGGTTGAATACTCCGCGCGTTACCCGCGAGGCGTCGGGAACAAGCGGGATGTCGGCTGCCATGAATGGCTGTGTTAACGTATCCATCCCGGATGGATGGGTTCCGGAATTTGCCAGGGATGGTATCAATAGCTTTATTATTCCTAATACCGAAGTTACGGAGCATAAATTCCAGCAGGACGAAACAGATGCACACAATCTGTATCACTTATTAGAAGATACCGTTATCCCATTATATTATTTGCACCCCGAAATATGGTTATCCGTAATCAAAAACAGCATGCAAGATATTTTACCAAATTTCGACAGCAACAGGATGTCCAAAGAATATTACGACCAATTATATGACATTTCCGGAAGCAATAGTACGCCAAACACGGGCAGTTAAGTGTTGCCTTATCCGGTTAAACCTGTAACTGCCATCAGATTTTCGGGTTGTATCAAAATGGCGATAAACACAGCTGTTTTTAGCGGCTACTTTTTGATTTTAGCACCCAATACAACCCTTTAACGTTGGCCCTCCACCGGGGCAGCATCCACACCAGGATAATCTCTTCTACAAGATCTAATATCGTGGCGATAGCAGTCAGATAAAATAGGAAATATAGAGGTACGGGCAGAAAGAAAAAGGAAATAAAGAAAAGCCCCTGCAATACGGCAGCAATTTTTGCGAGCCAGGTGTGAAAACCTGTTATTTTTCCGTACCTGGCCAATGCAAATATGACCTGAAAAACATAAAGCATGATCAATATCACAACAAGCATAATTTCGTGGATCAGAAAGCCCTGGTTGAATATAACAATGCCAATAATGGCTACGCCTACGGTCAGATCGTCTGCTATCGAATCAAGTGAGGCCCCGAATTTACTGATCACTTTGTAAGCCCGGGCCAGGTAACCGTCAATTGCGTCAGTAAAAAAACTGAACACAAGCATCCATTTAAAAAGGTCGAAATCATGGTTGATAACCAATAAAATCATTACAAACGCCGCTAACAACCGATAAAGCGTTATCGCATTTACAATATAATAACCTGGCTTATGCATAACCTAATAAAATTAAATAGCAGAAAGCAAACGGGGCCGAACCTAACAGCGAGTCAAAACGATCAAGCATCCCTCCGTGCCCCGGTAAAATAGATCCCGAATCTTTCAGGTTAAGGCTTCTTTTCATCATTGATTTCACCAGGTCGCCTAATGTTCCGGTAATAATAATCAACAGTGATAACATAATCCATTCACTTGTAGCAAATGAAGTTAAAGTTAATGAAACCAGGCAGGCAATAAGTACTGCAAAAATTGCCCCGCCTATACTGCCCTCCCATGTCTTAAAGGGCGATACCCGGTAATACAGCGTATGCCTGCCAAATGTTTTTCCGGTAAGGTAGGCACCCGTATCATTTGCCCATAAAATAAAAAAATATCCCAATGGAATTTGCCAGCTATAGGTATGACCTGAAAGTGGTAAAAACGCAATGCATATAAAAAAGCACAACGGGATGCTTATATAAATTATCCCCAAAAGTGTAAAGCCAATATCGTGAAAAGGATGGCCCGAACGCATAAATAATTTTATAAAAAAAATACCAAAGAGCAGTGGAATATTAATTAGCAAAATTTTCCAGTCGCTGTTGCCGTTGATTACTAAGGCAACGGTACTCAACATAACTGCAGACAAAACAGCGCCCGCCTGTTTAACCGGCGATATATCCTGATTGTTAAATAAATGGTAAAACTCATGCAAAGTGAGGAGATTAATAGTTAAAATCAGTAAAAAAAAACTATAACAACCTCCAATAATTGCCCCGGCAATTACTATTACCAATATGCTACCTGTTAATGCCCGCTTAGTCAAATTGTTCATTTCGATTAACTAAAAAAACACAAGCCTTAAATTAAATAAGTCTGCAAAATCATTCTTAACTAAAAAGAATGACCGTTTTGTTGGATTATTGCAAAATGTCTATATTTTCTGGGTACTTATATGATGATGAACAATTCTATTTGTGACTTTACTTATATTTTGCTTCATGGCAATTAGCGAGATTTGAGACATTTTTAAAATTGTTGAATGTTGGATTTAATTATTGCGTTCCGCAAAATGGAGCAATAGATTTTAGTAAACACAAATCCTTACACCTCATACCAGGATAAACATGGATTCCATTACTCACCTTGCCATTGGAGCCTGCATGGGCGAAGCATTTGCCGGGAAGAAGCTGGGTAAAAAGGCAATGCTTTGGGGAGCAATAGCGCATAGCATCCCTGACATTGATTTTGTGTCGTCATTTTGGATGACTACCCCGTCGGCTTTGCTCGCACACAGGGGCTTTACCCATTCATTTGTGTTTTGCGCAATAGCAGGAACATTATTTGCATTGCTCGCCTGGCGTTGGCACCGGCAAACTAATATCCCGTTTTGGAAATGGGCCCTGTTTTTCGGAACGGTGATTTTTTTGCATGTATTTATTGATGCTTTTAATAATTATGGCGTGGGTTGGTTTGAACCTTTCAGCCACTGCCGCATTACGTTCAACGCTATTTATGTGGCCGATCCATTGTTCTCTATCTGGCCGGGTATTGCCTGTATTGCGCTGATATTTATAAGCGCTGGTACGCCGCCACGGAAAAAATGGTGGCAAATGGGGCTTGGCCTGAGTGGATTATACCTGGTATATTGCTTATTTAATAAAAACCAGGCTGATACAGACCTAAAAAGCATACTGCAAAAACAGCATATCAGTTACACCAGGTACTTTACCACACCTGCGCCAATGCAAAATTTGCTTTGGTTTGTAGTTGCCGGCAATAACAAGGGGTATTATGTTGGCTTTCATTCACTGTTAGACAGTAAAAAAATAATTGCTTTTCAATACTTCCCCCGAAATGACTCCTTGCTAAATACTGTACGTAGTCACCGTGATGTTCAGCAGCTGATCCGTTTTTCCAAACAGTTTTATACGGTAGAAAAATGGCGCGATAGTTTGGTATTTAACGACCTGCGTTTCGGCCAGGTAATGGGATGGGAAAACCCAAAAGGCAAATTCGTATTTCATTATTTTTTACAATCCCCTCAATCAAACAAAATGGTCGTTCAGCGGGGCAGGCTTGAAGGATGGAATTGGCGAAGCGTCCAATCTTTCTGGAAAAGGATTAGAGGAAATTAAAATCAGCCACCATAAAAAGCCCTAATAATCTATCCGCACATGGTAAATGCTCATCAGCATCCGTTTAAATATGGTTTTGATCGTTTCAATATCCTTCAGCGTGATATTACTGTCTTTCAACTGGCTTTGATCGAGTTTGTATTTTACAATACGGTCGACCAGGTCGCTGATGGATTTCTCATCAGGTTCCTTTAATGAGCGCGAAGCCGCTTCCACCGAGTCGGCGAGCATTAAAACGCCGCCTTCTTTCGAAAACGGGATAGGGCCCGGGTAACGGAACGTGTTTTCATCGATGAACTTTTCAGGAAAATTCTTCAGGAACGACTGGTAAAAATAATCAACCCGGGTATCGCCATGGTGTGTTCGTATAAAGTCGATCACAATTTCAGGGAGGTTAGCCCTGCGCGCCATCTCAATGCCTTTCCTAACGTGGCCTATAATGATCTGCGCGCTTTCCTGGTATTGCAGTTTATCATGGGGGTTAAAGCCCGAGCTTTGATTCTCAATAAAATAAAGCGGGTTTTCCATTTTCCCGATGTCATGATACAGGGCTCCTGCCCTAACCAGCAAAGCATTGCCGCCGATGGTATAAATGGCGTTTTCGGCCAGGTTGGCCACCTGCAGCGAATGCTGAAAGGTGCCAGGCGCAGAAAATGCCATTTCGCGCAATAATGGCGCATTGGTATTGGTTAGTTCGATCAGGGTAATATCTGATGTTATCGCGAAAACCTTTTCGAAAATATAAATAAGCGGGTAAGCCAGCAGGGTAAGCAGTACGCTAAACACAAATGGCAGGAAATTTATCCATTCTATACTCCTTAAACTACCTTCGCGGATAAGGGAAATGCCGATAAATGCCAAAAAGTAAGTAAAAGTGATGATCAGTGCTGAAATAAGGAATTGTTCGCGCCTGATCAGGTTTTTGATACTGTAGATGGAAACCATGCCGGCTGTCAATTCAAAATAGGCAAATTCAAAGCTGTTTGGTACAAAAAAGCCGGCTATCAATACCACCAGCAAATGTATATTCAACGCAAGGCGGGTATCAAACAGGATGCGGATGATAATTGGCACTATACAATATGGGATATAGTACAAATTGGGCAATTCGAATTTTATAGCCGCTGATAAAGTGACCAGCATAGCGGTAACCACCAGCAATATTAAACTCACCAGGCGGTTATCCTCATAAATATCTTTTCGGAAAAGGTATAAAAACACCATTAACAAGGTAATGGCAATGGCGACCAACAACACCTGCCCAAGTAAAACCAACCGTGGGTCGCCGTCTATCCTGGCATTGTCCTCGAATGCTTTTTTGTATGACTGTAATTTCTGGTAGGCCTCATCATTTACCACCGAGCCTTTGGCAATAATCACATCCCCCTTTTGAACCATGCCACGGGTGGTTGAAAGGCCGTTAACAGCTTCTTTTTCCAGCCGGGATGTTAACTTATTATCAAAAGTTAAATTCGGTTGTATCCTGTTACTCAGTAAATCGATCAAAAAAGCTTTATCCAGGTATTTTTTCTGAACAAGAACTTTATCACAATAGGCCAATGCCGATTCTTTGGTAAACAAATCGCCCGTGTTTTTGTCGCCCGCAATATTTTTATCAAGAATGGTTACGGGATAATTCTCCGAATTTTGCTGATATTTCGGTTCGGCGTTAAATATCCCTTTTTCATAAATAAACTTCAGCAATTCATCTCCAGCCGACTGATATTCATCTTTTTGCCTTGCTTTCATACCGGAGGCATGCCATTTAACAGAGAGGTCGGCGTTAAACCCTTCCAGTTCACGGTCGCCCATTTCATCATCCAGCTGATAAACGGGGGTCACACTGGAAAGTGCAGCCTTTTCATCATTCTGAATTTCCTGGGGCGTTTTTAATATGGCAAAATTATAGGGCGAGATGAGTTCCTTTTGGTTCCAGATCCTTCCTTTTTCAATATCATAACTAAATTTCGCCTGCTTGGGAAGCGTTATAACAATCACACCAATACTAACCAGCATCATTAAAAACTTAACATTACGGGAGTATTTGCGAAGCACTGCCTTTTGGCGTGATGAAGATAGTTTTGCCATCGATGTATTTAACCCGTCAAAAATAAGATATTTTACCTAAAGTATTTTTTTATTGCTTTTGTAAATAAAATTTAGATATCTTTATGATATCATTTTAAAATCAATTATCATGGACGCTGAAAAAACAATCAACCCACCATCCGGCTATGCCGCGTTTACGTTATTCTTAATTTTACTGGCGGTTACCATAGCTGCACTTGCTTTTGAACAAATTGCGGTTGGCGTTATTTGCGGCACTATTGACTTTGTGCTGGTACTGCCCGGCCTGGTTATCGTAAACCCAAATGAATCAAAAGTGCTGACACTTTTTGGAAAATATGTGGGTACGGTTAAGCAGGATGGCTTTTTCTGGGTAAATCCCTTCACTGTAAAAAAGAAAATATCATTGCGTGCATTTAACTTAAATGGCCAGCAGCTAAAGGTAAATGACAAGGTTGGTAACCCGATTGAAATAGCCGCCGTAATTGTATGGCAAATAAAGGATACAGCCAACGCGGTTTTCGCGGTAGAGAATTATTTGCAGTATGTGAACATACAAAGCGAAGCAGCCGTTCGGCACCTGGCCAACTCCTTCCCTTATGATAATATAGAGGATGAAAATGCGACCATAACCCTGCGCGGCGGAGCTGAACAGGTAAGTGTTTTACTGGAAAAAGAGTTAAACGAACGCCTTGACCGCGCCGGGATAGAAGTATTGGAGGCCAGGATCTCGCACCTTGCCTACGCGCCCGAAATAGCGCATACCATGTTGCAAAGGCAGCAGGCTTCAGCCATTATATCAGCCCGCAGATTGATTGTTGAAGGCGCAGTTGGTATGGTTGAAATGGCTTTGGCACGCCTGTCTGAAAAGAATATTGTTAACCTTGATGAAGAACGCAAAGCTGCCATGGTGAGCAACCTGCTGGTTGTTTTATGCGGCGACAGAAGCGTAAACCCGGTTGTTAATACAGGAACTTTATATCATTAATATATGTACAGTGTGCTGGATACAAAAGCTGTAAATGATTTATCCCTGATGAGGCACGGCTGGTTCAATCCCGAGTATGAATTAACAGATGGTTTTAATATTTTTTGCAAAATGAGTTATCACTGGTTTTCCCCAATCGGAACGGTGGTTCAATCGGCGACGGACACGTGGGTTTTTCAACGGGAAAACATCTTTACCCGCAGTTTAGTGATCACGGATGTAGATGGCCGCGCTATTGGCAAGGTAACGCGGGAACGGTTTAGTCGTAAATCAACCTTGAGCCTTAATAGCGGTTTTCAGGCTGATTTTTACGCCCACCCGATATTTTCACGCGAAAATATTTGGGAATCGTCAACTAACGGCAAAATAATTGAAATAACAAGTTCTCTTTTTAGTACGAGAGACGGCGTCCGGATCACTCCGGGCACAACGCCCGCCAATCTGGTTCCGTTATTGATATTTTTAGGTAAACATTTGATTATTTTGAGAAGGCGAAGAAAGTCGCGACATTAAATATGGCCGAAAAGAAAGCATTTATATTACGTATCAATCCGGACGTTTTAAAGGAGATTGAAACCTGGGCCGGAGATGAATTCAGGAGCACTAACGGCCAGATAGAATACTTGCTGCAACAGGCTTTGCTTGCGCGGAAGAAATACAAAAGCAAGAAAAAAGATTCGTAGAGACGCAACACTTTGCGTCTCACTGGTCACTCGAAAAATCCAGAGACGCAAAATATTGCGCCTCTACAAGTACACCATAAAAAAACTAACTTTGCCTTACCAATTTAACATCATATATGAGAGACGTAGTTATCGTTGCTGCCACCCGTACCCCTATTGGTAGTTTTGGCGGCAGTTTGGCCGGTTTATCTGCGCCGCAATTAGGCGCTATTGTTATAAAATCGGCAGTAGAAAAAGCAGGCTTAAAACCCGAACAAATACAAGAGGTTTACATGGGTAATGTACTGTCTGCCAACCTTGGCCAGGCGCCGGCAACCCAGGCGGCTATATTTGCCGGCCTTAGCTATTTACCCGCAACAACTATCAATAAAGTTTGCGCTTCGGGCATGAAAGCAATTATGCTGGCTGCGCAAAGTATTTCGCTTGGGCAAAATGATATTGTAATTGCAGGGGGAATGGAAAGCATGAGCAATGTACCCTACTACCTGGATAAAGCCCGCAACGGCTACCGGCTGGGTAACGGCCAGCTTACCGATGGGCTGATAAAAGACGGGCTGTGGGACGTTTATAATGATTACCATATGGGTTCGGCAGCAGAACTTTGCGCTGCCGATTGCAATATTAGCCGCGAAGACCAGGATGCCTTCGCTATTGAATCGTACCAAAGAGCGCAGGCTTCGCAAAAAGAGGGTAAATTCAAGGAGGAGATCACTCCTGTCGAACTAAAAGATAAAAAAGGCGGGGTAACTTTATTTGCCGATGATGAAGAGCCTGCGGCCGTAAAGTTTGATAAGATCCCGTCATTAAAACCAGTTTTTAAAAAGGATGGAACGGTAACCGCTGCCAATGCCTCGACCCTGAATGATGGTGCCGTGGCGCTGGTATTAATGAGTGCGGAGAAAGCTGCAGAAATGGGCATAAAACCAATGGCTAAAATTGTTTCTTATGCCGACGCCCAGCAGGCGCCTGAGTGGTTTACCACCGCCCCGTCAAAAGCTATTCCATTAGCATTGCACCGGGCGGGTTTATCATCGGGCCAAATCGACTATTTCGAGATCAACGAGGCATTTTCGGTTGTTTCTATCGCTAACAACCGGCTCCTGGAACTAGATCCGGCAAAAGTAAATGTGAATGGAGGCGCGGTTGCATTGGGGCACCCGCTGGGTGCCTCCGGCGCCAGGATTATCGTAACTTTACTGAACGTGCTGCAACAAAATAAAGGAAAATTCGGCGCGGCAGGAATTTGTAACGGCGGCGGCGGCGCCAGTGCAATGGTTATTGAAAATTTGCGTTAATTAGTGCAATGAAAAAAATATTTATACCCCTTTTATTATTAGCGGCAATACCCAGTTTGATTTTTGCGCAGCATTCTGACGAGACCATTAACTTGAAACATTTAAGGGCCTATGAAGATACGCTGATCACACTGGGCAAACATTTTGTAAATGATACAGAGGAAATGGACCGCCGGAATGCCAACTATACGTTCATTAAAACGATGGTAAGCGCCTTAAAAGTACCTAATTCCTTTCTTTATCCTTTTGATTCTGTAAAAACGGTGAGCATTATCAACTCACCCGATAACCGGTTCCGCATCATCAGCTGGCCGGTAGAAGCTGCCGATGGAAGTTACCGCTTTTATGGAACGATCCAAATCAACACAGGCGGTAAATTATTGATGTATCCTTTAAATGACGCCACCCCCGACCTTAAAAACCCCGAGGATTCTGTCACTGATAACCGCAGGTGGTTCGGGGCGGAGTATTACCGGATCGTCCCTGTTTATACACCAAAACTCTATTATGTATTGCTGGGTTGGAAAGGCAATAATGTAAAATCAACAAAACGGGTGATCGAGGTGCTATCGTTTAACGACCAGAAGCCTGTTTTGGGCATGCCTGTTTTTGACGGTAACGGAAAAACCCGAAAGCGGGTAGTTTTTGAATACACGCGGCAGGCATCATTGTTGCTGCGCTATGTGCCTGAACAAAACCTCATCGTTTTTGACCACCTTGCTCCCCCTGACCCTAAAATGAAAGACCAGCACGATAGCTATGGCCCTGATATGACCTATGACGGCTATAAGGAAAAGAATGGCCGTTGGGTTTATGTTGATAACCTTGATATGAGAAATGTGCCCAGCGCGCATGACGCTGAATATAATGACCCTAAGAAACAGGCCGAAATTGATAAAGCTACACCCCAAAAGAAAGATTAAGGCGAAAATTTAACACTGAGAATCTTTCAATTTCAATGTTTTAACTTCCAATAATTTAGCATCCCAATTACCCACCGCCTATTGTAATAAATGCCAAATATTTGCACCCGCTGTAAAAGCATATCCGAATTTAATTTTGATTTACGGGAATTGTAGTATTTTAGTCAAATTATTTAACTGACCTCAATCTATGTCTGAAACAACTTTGGCAGCTGAAGCTGTCCCAAAAAAATCCAGGTTTCCCAAAGCTGTCCCCTTTATTATTGGTAACGAAGCTGCTGAGCGCTTTAGTTTTTACGGGATGCGTTCCATACTGACGCTATTTTTGGTAAAACAGTTTTTTAACCCTACGGGTAGCGCAGCATTATCCCAGCAAGCAGATGCACATGCCAATAAACTAAACCACTTGTTTGTAATGGTAGCCTATGCACTGCCATTTGTGGGCGGCATGGTGGCCGACTGGTTTACAGGCAAATACAAACTCATCTTATATATCTCGATGGTGTATTGCCTTGGACATCTTTTATTATCGATGTTCGACGCCAGCCTTGGCGGCTTTGAAATCGGTATGCTGGTAGTTGCTATTGGCGCTGGTGGTATAAAATCCTGCGTATCAGCCAACGTAGGCGACCAGTTTGATGCCACCAACCAGGACCTGCTTTCCAAAGTTTACGGCTGGTTCTATTTTAGCATCAATGCCGGCTCAATGTTATCAACTATTATTATTCCAACCACTTATAGGCTATATGGGCCAAAACTAGCGTTCGGCATCCCTGGTATATTGATGGCGCTGGCTACCCTGATATTTTTTATGGGTCGCAAACGATACGTAAAGGTTCCACCACAAGGCGTTAACCGCAATAACCTGGTATTTATAACATTTTATGCGTTAACCCACATGGGGAAACGCAAACCGGGCGAATCGTTACTTGACGTTGCCAAAGGCCCGTTTGATCCTGAAAAGGTGGAGGGCATGAAAGCTGTTTACCGCGTAATGGCAGTCTTCTTTTTCGCCCTGGCATTTTGGGCGGTTTGGGACCAATGCCTTTCAGAATGGACACTTTATGCTGCTCATTCAGACCGCAATATCAATCTTGGCTTTACTTCATTCGTCATTGATCCGGGTTCAGTATCAACGGTTAATACGATTTTCCTAATGATATTTATCGTGCTATTTAATTATGGAATATATCCATTTTTCGATAAAATTGGACTAAAAACCACTCCGTTGCGCAGACTCGGCACTGGCTTAATTTTAACAGCTTTATCATTTGTCGTAATCGGTTTCACACACAACAGCATCGAGCACGGCGGTACGCCGTCAATTTGGTGGCAGGTACTAGCTTTTATGATACTTTCCGCTGCTGAAGTGATGGTTTCGATTACAGGTTTAGAGTATGCTTACACACACTCACCAAAATCGATGAAAAGCACCATGACGGGGATCTGGTTCCTGGTAGTATCGTTTGGCAATTTGATTACCGCCAGTGTTAACGGTTTGATCGAAAATGGCGGATGGTGGGCGCATAATCTTAAGGGCGCAAACTACGAGTGGTTCTTCGTCATATTTATCATGGTGTTTGTAGTGGCTTTTTTAATTATTTCGCCACGGCTGAAGGAGCGCAACTACATTACCGACCCGTATGTTGACAACCAGGTAATTGCAGATACAAACAATTTATAGCTAATTTTATCGTTAACAAAAAAGCAGTTTAGTAACAATTACTTTACTGCTTTTTTATTTTAAATGCAGGTTAAAATAAATTATTTTTGCCGCCTGTTTACTCCAATTTAATATAAGTGCCGGATAGCATCGTAATTATACCAACCTACAACGAGAAAGAAAATATAGAACGGATGATCCGCAAAGTATTTACGCTTCCTCATGATTTTCACGTACTGGTCATCGACGACGGGTCGCCTGATGGCACCCAGAATATAGTTAAACAGTTGCAACTTGAATACCCCGAAAAGCTTTTTATAGAAGAGCGGGCTGGTAAACAGGGTTTGGGAACAGCTTATATTCATGGTTTCAAATGGGCCATTGCCAGGCAATACGATTATATTTTTGAGATGGACGCTGATTTTTCACACAATCCGGATGATCTGCTAAAATTATACGAAGCCTGTGCCAAGGGGGCAGATGCTGCCATCGGCTCCCGGTATATCAATGGGGTTAATGTAGTTAACTGGCCCATGAGCCGGGTTTTGATGAGCTATTTCGCCTCGGTTTATGTTCGTTTTATAACCGGGATTGAAATTCAGGATGCTACAGCCGGTTTTATGTGTTATAAACGGAGAGTATTAGAAACAATCAACCTGGATAAAATCAAATTTGTGGGCTATGCTTTCCAGATCGAAATGAAATATACCACCATCAAACATGGATTTAAACTGGTTGAAGTACCAATCATCTTTACTGACCGCACCCTTGGCACCTCAAAAATGTCGACAAGCATTTTCAGGGAGGCTTTTTTTGGGGTGATCCAGATGAGGGTAAATTCTATATTCAGAAAGTATCCTGAGGGATAGTGATTAGAGGTTAGAGATTAGAGATTAGAGATTGGACATTTTTGCGGAAGAAAACTTACGAAGTTTTAAAACGGCAAAGCCCTCAACTAGGCCCATAAAATATAAAAATCGAGTTAAACTTCGTAAGTTTGAAATGTGCACATTTTACGTATCATCTTTAAATTTCATGCGCTAATTGCTATGTCGAACCAAAACAAACTAATCTCTGGTCTCCAATCTCTAATCACTAACGCCGCATGAATGAGCACCTCGATCCTGACCGTGAACGTCTCTCTCCTGCTGAACGTGACATTGAAAAAGTTTTACGTCCACAGGCTTTTGAAGACTTTACCGGCCAGCATAAAATATTAGCCAATTTAAAAATATTTGTACAGGCGGCCCGCCAGCGCGGCGAGGCGCTTGACCATGTGCTGCTGCACGGTCCTCCCGGATTAGGTAAAACCACCCTCTCCTATATCATCGCAAATGAAATGGGCGTGGGCATTAAAATCACTTCGGGCCCGGTACTGGATAAACCGGGTGACCTTGCCGGTTTACTAACCAACCTGGAGACAGGCGATATCTTATTTATTGACGAGATCCACCGTTTAAGCCCGCTGGTTGAAGAGTACCTGTACTCCGCAATGGAGGATTTCAAGATAGATATCATGCTGGAGAGCGGCCCGAACGCCCGTTCAGTTCAAATCTCTCTTAATCCGTTTACACTGGTTGGAGCAACAACACGCTCCGGCTTATTGACCGCCCCTTTGCGGGCCAGGTTTGGCATCAATTCACGACTGGAATATTACGACGCAAAATTATTAACCACCATTGTGCTGCGTTCCTCATCTATTTTAAAAACTCCTATAACAGATGAAGGAGCCTATGAAATAGCCCGCCGTAGCCGGGGTACCCCACGTATAGCCAACGCGCTGTTACGCCGTACCCGTGATTTCGCTCAAATAAAGGGTGACGGTAATATTGACACCGCTATTGCCAAGTATGCTTTGAATGCCCTGAACGTTGATGAACACGGCCTTGACGAAATGGATAATAAGATCCTGACCACTATTATTGACAAATTTAAAGGTGGCCCTGTAGGCTTAAAAACTATTGCCACAGCGGTAGGTGAAGACGAAGGTACTATTGAAGAAGTTTACGAACCTTTTTTAATACAGGAAGGCTTTCTGATGCGTACTGCGCGCGGTCGTGAAGTCACCGAAGTAGCTTATAAACATTTAGGAAAAATTAAACTGGGAAGTAACCCATCTTTATTTTAATCATAACAAAGCCATCTGAAAGTGGCCCTACTCCAACTTCTATATTTTATTCAATGAAAAAATTACTTCTCCTTGCGTCTTTATTTATTTCAATCCAAACTTTTTCGCAACCAACAAAAAAACGCCTGACCCGGCCGACCTGGTAAACCCCCTAATGGGCACCGACTCCAAATACGATCTTTCAAATGGTAACACCTACCCTGCAATTGCTTTGCCCTGGGGTATGAACACCTGGACTGCGCAAACCGGAAAAATGGGCGACGGCTGGCAATATACCTATGCCGCCAATAAGATTAACGGCTTTAAACAAACTCACCAGCCATCGCCCTGGATGAATGACTACGGACAGTTTGCCATCATGCCTGTTACAGGACATTTAAAAGTATCGCAAAATGGCCGCGCCAGCTGGTTCTCGCATAAGGCAGAAACGGTGAAGCCTTATTATTACAGCGTTTACCTTGCCGACCATGATATTACAACTGAAATTACGCCAACTGACCGTACGGCACAATTCAGGCTTACTTTCCCAAAGAGTGACAGTTCGTACATCATTGTTGACGCCTTTGACCGTGGATCCTGGGTAAAAGTAATCCCCGGTGAAAATAAGATCATCGGCTACTCTACCAAATTTGCACGCGGCCCTTTAAAAAACTTTAAGGACTATTTTGTTATTTATGCTGATAAGCCCATTAGCATCGCCCAAACTTACAGCGACAGCACTTTGACCGATTCTTTGTCGCTGCATGCCAAACACGCGCTGGCGGTAATTGGTTTTAAAACTGCAAAGGGCGAACAGGTACATTTACGGGTGGCATCGTCATTCATAAGTATAGAGCAGGCCGAACTCAATTTAAAAAGAGAACAGGGCAACGATAGCTTTAACATTACCGCGCAAAAAGCCAAAGAGGTGTGGAACAAAACCTTGAACCACGTAGTAGTTGAAGGCGGTACGATTGACCAGCAGCGTACATTTTATTCGTGCCTGTACCGCATGGTTTTTTTCCCCAATAAACTATACGAATTTGATGCAAATAACAAAATGGTGCATTACAGTCCATATACCGGCACTGCAATGCCGGGCTATATGTTTGGCGGCACAGGCTTCTGGGACACTTTCAGGGGGCTCTATCCATTCTTAAACCTGGTTTTCCCGGGTATTGTTAAGGAGATGCAGGAAGGCCTGGTAAATGATTACAAGGAAGGCGGCTGGTTGCCTGAATGGTCGAGCCCCGGATACTCGGATGTGATGATCGGCAATAACTCTGCATCTGTTGTCGCAGAAGCTTACCTTAAAGGCGGGCGTGGTTATGATATTGAAACGCTTTACCAGGCTTTGATCCATGGTGCAAATAACGAGGGCCCGCGCGGCACCGGCCGTAAAGGCGTTGAATATTATAATAAATTGGGCTACGTACCTTATGATGTAAAGATCGACGAAAATGCCGCCCGCACGCTGGAATATGCCTATGATGATTTTGCGATATACCAGTTAGGCAAAGCGCTTCATAAACCTGCATCGGAAATTGAGATCTATAAAAAAAGGAGCATGAATTACCGTAACCTGTTTGACCCGTCGACAGGCTTAATGCGCGGCAAAAATAAGGATGGTAGTTTTGAAACCCCTTTTAACCCCTTTAAATGGGGCGATGCTTTTACAGAGGGCAATAGCTGGCATTATTCATGGGGAGTTTTTCATGATATGCAAGGTTTAATCAACCTGATGGGTGGCAAAACACAATTTGTGGCGAAACTGGATTCTGTTTTTACCCTTCCGCCAATATTTGATGACAGTTACTATGGCGAAGTAATTCATGAGATCCGCGAAATGCAAATTGTAAATATGGGACAGTACGCCCATGGTAACCAACCTATACAACACATGCTTTATTTGTACGACTACGCCGGCCAGCCCTGGAAAACGCAATACCATGTGCGTGACGTGATGAACAAACTATACTTTGCGGCGCCAGATGGCTATTGCGGCGACGAGGATAACGGTCAAACTTCTGCATGGTATGTTTTTTCGGCATTGGGATTCTATTCAGTATGCCCTGCAAGTGACCAATATGCCCTTGGTGCACCTTTGTTTAAAAAGATAACCGTGAACCTGGAGAACGGCAAAAAAGTGATCATTAACGCCCCTGATAACAGCGACAGCAATTTCTATGTAAAAAGCATGAGCGTAAATGGCAAACCTTATGATTTAAACTGGTTGAGCCATAAAATGCTGCTGCAGGGTGCCGTTATTAACTTTGGCATGTCCTCAACCCCCAATAAAATAAGGGGTAGCAAAAATGCCGATTCACCGTATTCATTATCAAACGAAAAATAAAATGAAAACATTTCTTTCAGCTTTATTACTGGTTTTAGCGGGCTTTACGGTTTCAGCCCAAGGGCCGATCCGGGTATGCGTGGCCGGTTTAAACCATGACCATGCGCATGGCATATTGAGCCGGTATAAAGACGGCACAGTTGATATTGTGGGCATTGCCGAACCGAACAAAGAGTTATGGGTAAAATATGGCAAGCTTTATCACCTGCCCGATTCACTGTTTTTCACGGATCTTAAACAGATGATCCTGCTGAAAAAGCCCGATGCAGTATTGGGCTATAACGCGGTTGCCAACCACGTGGATATTGTTGAAATATGCGCCCCCCTGCACATACCTGTGATGGTTGAAAAACCGCTGGCAGCTACACTGGCGCAGGCAAAACGGATAGAAGCGCTGGCAAATCAATATAAAATAAGGGTACTTGTTAATTACGAGACTACCTGGTACGCGTCAAATCTGGCCAACTACAATACGATTGCGGCAGACAGCATAGGCAAGATCAGGAAGATGGTGGTGCACGACGGGCACCAGGGCCCAAAGGAAATTGGCTGCAGCAAGGAGTTTTTAAGCTGGTTAACCGACCCGGTATTGAACGGAGCGGGCCCGTTAAACGACTTTGGCTGCTATGGCGCCGACCTGATGACCTGGTTTATGCACGGCCAAAAGCCGATTGCAGTAACTGCGATCGCCCATCATTACAAACCGGAAATTTATCCAAAGGTAGAGGATGACGCCACCATACTGGTAGAATATCCTACCGCCAGCGGGCAGATAGAAGCATCGTGGAACTGGCCTTTTAGCATCAAGGACATGGAAATATTTGGTGAGACAGGTTACCTGCATGCCCTGGACGGAAAAAGCATTATAAGCAGAATGCGTGAGAACATAAAAGGCGCAAAAACTGCTTCGCCGCTCCCCGCTCCTGTTAACGACCCGATTATTTATTTAACGGCTGTATTACGCGGCCAGATCAGCGGGAACGACGATCAATCGTCATTAAATTATAACATGATAGTGATGCAGATACTGGATGCTGCCAAACGATCAATTAATGAGGGTAAAAGAATAGTTTTATAGCTGAACCGTAATTACGGGGTGTTCACTGAATAACAGGAACACCCCGTAATTACGATGCTGGTTGGTGCGTATTTCGTCTGCGCTATAAACGCAGCCTGGGCTGATGAATATTAAATTATTTCAAACTTTAAACCTGAATCTCTCTTTATTATCCAAAAGCAAAATCATTACATTTGCCAACTTCAAAATTTCATCTGATAAATTATGATAAAACAACTTTTTTCTGCCACCATTCTTTGTTTTTTAGGCTTAGCATCGTTCGCACAAGGAAACAGTGCTGCCATTATGGCCCGCAAACAGGTTCCAATTGTTTGCTATCACCAGATTCGCGACTGGACGCCAAAGGACTCCAAAACATCAAAAGACTATATCATCCCAATAGCCGCATTTAAACAACACATCAAAATGCTTGCTGATAGCGGCTATCACACTATTCTGCCCGATCAGTTGTATGATTATCTTACAAAAGGTACAGCATTACCCAGCAAGCCTATTATGCTCACTTTTGATGATACCGACCTTGATCAGTTTACCATTGCGCGCCCGGAGCTAAAAAAATATGGCTTTAAAGGTGTGTTTTTTGTAATGACTGTCTCCATAGGTCGCCCGCACTATATGACCAAAGAACAAATTAAACAGCTGTCAGACGAGGGAAACGTTATTGCTGCCCATACCTGGGACCATCACCGGGTTGACCGCTATAAACATGATCCTAATCCTAAGAAGGATGACTGGGTGGTACAAATTGAAAAACCAACCAAAAAGCTGGAAGAAATAACCGGCAAAAAGATTGATTATTTCGCCTATCCGTTTGGCGTATGGAAAAAACCTGTTTTGCCGGAAGTAAAAAAACATGGATTTAAGCTGGCGTTCCAATTAGCTGACAAACGCGACCCGGAAATGCCTTTAATGACCGTAAGGCGCATCCTGGATAGCGGGTACTGGACAACCAAAACCTTTAGCAATAGTGTAAGGCACAGCTTCTAGCGCCCTGCTCCCTAAAGGGAGCGGTTTGAATATCAAATGCTGAATTTCGGATACTGATTAAACGTCAGTACCCGAAATTCAGCATTTTTTATTTTAGTGCAGTTATGGCTTATATTTATGGAGACTTTTCATTCATTCGCCATGAAATCAAAACGCATTATAATTATCGCACTGATCCTGCAAGCAGTTGCTGATTGTGCCTATTCTCAATCGATTGGTGTAATCTCCCGGCATTTTGAAGCATTAAGCAAACACGATGTTAAAGCTATTGCAGCAGAATATGCCGACAGCGCCAAAGTGTACTCTCCCAACTGGGAAGGCGCTAAAACCGGCAAAGCAGGGATTTCTGAAATTTACACCCGGTATTTTGCATCAACGCCCGACCTTTTATACAAAGTAAACCATATCATTAATGCAGGCGAATATATTGTAGCCGAATATACGGTGAGCGGCACTTTATCTATGCCGGAAGCAAATACACCCGCATATATGAAAGATAAAAAATATATGCTGGATTACTGCGCTGTTTTTACAATAAAAGGCGACAAGATCATTAAAGAAACCGATTATTTCGACCAGGTAGCTTTTTTACGCCAGGTTGGCTTTTTTGATCAGCATTAGCTTTTTTTTCTACAAAATAAACAACCCGGTTATTTTATAGACACCCACCGGATCGCCTGGTCGATTTGATCTATCCTAAAATTTCTAAACTTCCCGGGTACCATGTATTTAAAAAGATCGCTATACCCCAAAACCTTTTGTTGATCGGTTACGATGGCAATTTTATTCCATTTAAAAAAATACTTTAACCCTATTTTTAAATTTCCGCACCAAATACCCGAAGCGAAATTGACGATATCCGTTTCGAGCACCAGCACAAAATTAATACGTTTGCTTTTTTTAAGCACGTTCTCTATCAACGGTATCAATGAATCTTTATATTCAGTTTCAGCAACATTGGCAAATGCATGTAACCCTGCAACATGAGGCGGTAAATTATTGATGAGCTGAAGCATATTTAAAATTGTCAATCAACACAACTACAACAATTGAACCGCTATTTAAATTAAAGTGAATTTTTGTATTATTATTTCACTATTAGTTAATAAATAGCTGATATTATTACTATTTCAAGTACTGATAATCAATATATTTGTAATGATGCCGCAAAAGAGTACAGTTTATAGTTCGCTTATAAAAAAAGAAGCCCAAAAACTTGGCTTTTTGTTCTGCGGAATTTCAAAAGCTGATTTTTTGGAAGATGAAGCGCCGCGGCTGGAAGCCTGGTTAAAAAAAGGAATGCAGGGCGAAATGCATTACATGGAAAACCATTTCGACAAACGCCTTGACCCCCGTTTATTGGTTGATGGTGCCAGGTCTGTAATATCCCTCGGCCTCAACTATTTCACCGAGGTGCGGCAGGCAGATCCCTTAAGCCCTAAAATATCTAAATATGCTTATGGTGATGATTATCATTATGTTATAAAAGAGAAACTAAAGGAGTTATTGACCATTATCCGGGAGCAAATAGGCGAGGTAAACGGCCGGGCATTTGTTGATTCAGCCCCGGTATTGGATAAAGTATGGGCGAAAAAAGCAGGGCTGGGCTGGATCGGTAAAAACACCAACCTGATCAACAAACGGGTCGGCTCTTTTTTCTTCCTGGCCGAACTGATCATTGATCTTGACCTCAATTACGATATTGCCCCCGCGGCCGACCATTGTGGTACCTGTACTGCTTGTATTGATGCCTGCCCTACTGAAGCCATTGTTGCCCCTTATATTGTAGATGGCAGCCGGTGCATCTCGTACCTGACCATCGAACTTAAAAATGAGCTCCCCCCCGCATTTCAGGGAAAAATGGATAACTGGATGTTTGGTTGCGACGTTTGCCAGGATGTTTGCCCCTGGAATAAGTTTTCGGTATTACATACCGAGCCGGCCTTTAAACCCAAACCACAATTGCTTGAATTAAACAAAAAAGACTGGGAAGAAATTACGGAAGATGTTTTCCAAAAGGTCTTTAAAAATTCGGCAGTAAAAAGGACTAAATTTAAAGGGTTAAAAAGAAATATTGATTTTCTGAAAAGCTAAGCCCCGGGTCAGGCCAAAAGTCTTTAGCCGGAAGTTCTGAGTCAAATTTTCTTTATTCCTGAATTTGATTTAACAGATAAAATTATTTGAGCACTACCTCAACTCTCTAACCTCCCAACATTACAACCTTCCAACAACTCATCTCTAACCTCCAATCACTAATTAACCCTTTTTGAACTTATCCGCCAGCATTTTCAGCATGTCCTCGTTTACAGGTTTGGCCGGTGTTTCGTCTTTGGGTTTAAAGGGTTTGCGTTCAGGCGCGTTGTTGTAGTTTAGTTTAGGGGAATATGGTTTATTCGCCGTTTCGGTTTTAACGGGTGCTTTGTTTTCAGTAACCGCAGCAGTTTGTTCAGGCTGCTTTTGCTGCACAGGTTTAGGTTGCCTTTCAGCAACTTTCTTTGCATTCCAGCGGTTGTAGATCTCTTCCAGTTTCCGTTTGGTATAAAGCGGGAAGTCGCCCTGCATCATCCACGAATAATAACTTGGTTCTATCCTGAAAACTTCCTCCACCGTTTTCCCTTTGTGTTTACCAAAATTAAAGATCTCCTCGCCGTCATCATTAAAAACCATCCGGCCTGCAAAATCAACGGGGCGGTTAAGGTTGGTAAACTTATGTAAGGCCTCAATATCATTAACAACCGGAACCTGTTTGTTACCTTTTTTATCTTCCCATTCGGTGTTTTCGTAGCGGGCAACCTGCGCAATCAATACTTCCATGGTAGCGCGGGTATCGGCCTCGGCCGAGTGGGCATTGATGATCGGTTTATCGCAATAAAACTGGTAGGCAGCCTTCAACGTACGCTGTTCCATCTGGTGAAATATATTCTGAACATCCACAAAATGACGTCCTTCCAGGTCAAACGGAATCCTGGACCTCAAAAACTCCTCCATCAGCACTGGGATATCAAACTTATTTGAATTATAGCCCGCCAGGTCGCTGTCGGCAATAAACTCAGCAACGGATTGACCAACCTCCTTAAATAGCGGTTCATCTTTAATATCCTCATCATAAATACCATGTACCAATGATGATTCAAGCGGGATGGGCATACCGGGATTGATCCGCCAGGTTTTTACCTCTTCGCTGCCATCAGGAAAAAGTTTAATCACTGATATTTCAACAATACGATCGGAACCGATATTGGTACCTGTAGTTTCAAGATCAAAAAAAGCCAACGGCCGCTTTAAGTTTAATTTCATCAGAAGGGTATTTGTTTTTATTACCGGTTGGAATTTACGCCAAATTTTTTAAATATGCACTCTATTTATCACCAGGCTTCTTTTGCCCCGTTTCAATGCCGCAAAAGTCATAAAAAGAATTTGTACAATAAATTTTTAATACCATTTTAATTTATTTAATTGTACCATCATTTTAACCCCTCCTAAATTGAATTAAATTAATGAGAACCTTCCTTATCCTGGTGCTTTCTTTTTGCTTTGCACAACTTGCCGCCGCGCAGGATTTCCCTTACGGCCAGATTTCAACCGATGAGCTTAACATGAAAAAGTACGCCAAAGATACCTCGGCGCACGCCGTGGTTTTGCGCGAATACGGCAAAGCGCAGATTGTTGTGGCAAATGATGATAACCTTAAAATAATGTTTGAGTACCATGTTAAAATAAAAATTTTTGACAATAAAGGATTCGACGAAGCTACAAAGATGGTCTCCCTCCAAAACAACGATGAAAATTCTGATGAAGTTGAAAAAGTAACGGGTACCACTTATTTTGCAGGCAGCGATGGCAGCATACAAAAAGCCGAGTTTGATCCCAAAAAAGTTTATACATCAAGGGATGATAAATACCAAAGCACCTTTAAATTTACCCTGCCCGCATTAGTGGATGGCTGTGTAATTGAGTATACCTACCGATTGGTTTCGCCGATAGGGATTCATCTTTATGAATTTCATCCCTGGGCATTTCAAAGTGATATACCGAAGGTTTATTCCGAATTCGAAGCAGTTATACCCGGTCACTTTAATTATAATGCGTCGTTAAGGGGCTTTTTAAAACTCACAAAAAACACTTCTTCAGTTTTAACGGGCTGTTTTTCAACCCACGGGGCAGCCAGCGATTGTTCGGATATTATTTATGCGATGAGCGATATTCCGGCTTTTATTGAAGAGGACGATATGACGTCGCCAAAGAATTATCTTTCAGAACTTTCGTTTGACCTAGTGGAATTTACCAACCCCTACACGGGCACTGTGGTTAAAGAGACAAAAGAATGGAAGGATATTGATTATCTCTTGAAATCCAGCTTTGCTTTTGGCGGGCAGCTAAAGCACAAAGATTTGCTTAAAGACAGGATTTTACCCGTCTATGCCGGCAAGACGGACGATCTGGAAAAAGCAAAAGCAATTTATGCGTATTTGCAAAAATGGTATAAATGGAATGAATATATCGGCAATGGAAGCGATGGCGTTAAAAAAGCTTTCGAATCACATACCGGGAGTGTTGGTGATATCAATATGTCTTTGATCATCGCGCTGAATGGCGCCGGCATAAACACCGAAGCTGTATTGCTATCCACACGCGATAATGGTTTGCTGAATGACCTTTACCCGGCTGTAAACAAATTTAATTATATTATTGCCAAAGCAAACATTGGCGATAAAAGCTATCTGCTTGATGCCACCGATCCTTTGATGCCCTTCGGTATGTTACCTTTAAAATGCCTGAATGACAGGGGGCGCGTTTTTAGCCTGGATAAACCCTCCTACTGGATAGATTTAAACCTCCCGCAAAAAGAAACCAGCACCAGCATGATGGATCTTACTTTGCAGGATGACGGCAAAATTAAAGGCACTATTACAAATTATTCGATAGGTTATGAAGCCTATAAAAAAAGAGTGGCTATTAAAAAATTTAATACAACAGATGAATATGTTGAAGATATTGCAGGCAAATTCCCCAAATTAAAAATACTTAAGTCCGAGATCACTAACCTGGATAGTTTAGATAAGCCGGTTGTGGAAAAATACGAGGTGGAGATCAATATTTATAACAAGATGGGCGCTGGCAGTTTAACCTTTAATCCATTTTTCTTAGACCGGATGACAACCAATCCCTATAAACTTACCGAACGCTCGTACCCGGTTGACAGGGGAATGCCCGGCGATTACAGGACTACTTTACTTATGCACTTACCGGCACAATATGTTGTGGATAATCCGCCAAAAGCCGTAGGGATTGCGTTGCCCAATAACGGTGGTCGGTTTTTAACGGACTTCCAGGCCTCAGACGACAATACATTTACTTTTTCGCATATTATCCAGCTCAATAAATCTATTTACAGTTCGCAGGAATACCCCTACCTGAAAGAATTGTATAACAATATCATCCAGTCAGAAAAAGCAGAAATGGTATTCAAGAAGAAATAAACCTTTACTGTCATGAAAAAAAACTTACTTATCCTTTTTGCCCTGCTTTGCTTAAACAACCTTTTAAAAGCGCAGGATTTTCCATACGGAGCCATTTCGGATGAAGAAATGGATATGAAATCGTATCCGAAAGATACTTCGGCGCATGCAGTTGTACTACGGGAACATGGCCTGGCAAGCATTGAAGTGGTTACCGGGGAACGAATAAAACTGGTTTTTGAGTACCATGTTAAGATAAAAATATTTGATAACAAAGGATTTGACAGTGGCACGGTGGAGCTGCCGGTATACAATTATAACGAGGACGCCGATTCCTACGAAACCATTGAGGAATTAACAGGCGTTACTTATTATACCGATAACAATGGAGCAACACAGAAAGCCGAGCTTGAAAAAAACAAGGTATATGCTGAAAAAGAAAACAAAAATGTAATGGTATATAAATTTGCAATGCCGGCAATGAAAAATGGTTGTGTTATTGAATACCGGTACCGCATGTTTTCGCCATACCTTGAAAATTTTCATCCATGGCAGTTCCAGGATTTTATCCCCAAAATATATTCGGAATTTGAAGCGCACATTCCGGCTTACTGGCGGTACAATGTTTCGCTAAAGGGCGGGTTAAAGCTGGCAAAAAACACTTCATCTGTAGAACGAAACTGTTTTTCTGTAGATGGGGGCGGGAGCGGCGATGGCAGGGTAAGTACAAGCGTTGATTGTTCGAAACTTATTTTTGGAATGAGTGATGTGCCTGCTTTTATAAAGGAAGACTATATGACTTCTGCCAGGGACTTTTTCTCGACGATAAACTTCGAACTGGCTGAAGAAACCAACCCCTACACGTTTGTAAAGGTAAACGTGAATAAAGAATGGAAGGATGTGGATCTGGGCCTTAAAAAGTACTTGTATTTTGGATCGCAGTTGAAAAAGACCGCCTTGTTTAAAGATCGTTTGGTGCCCGTAACTATTGGCAAAACTGATGACCTTGAAAAAGCAAAAGCAATATACAGCTATGTAAAACAGCTTTTTAAGTACAACGGGCGGCGGGGAAAATATAGCGATGAAGGCATCGCAACCGCTATTGACAAACATACCGGCAACGATGCAGATATTAATTTCTCGCTCATCAATGCGCTAAACGCCGCAGGCTTTAACGCAAAAGCCGTATTAATATCAACCCGCGAGCATGGCAAAGTAAATTCTCTTTACCCGGTTGTTAATGATTTTGACTATTTAATAGCACGTGTCGACATAAATAACCAAACCTACCTGCTGGATGCCACCGACCCTTTGCTACCCTTTGGTATGCTGCCCATGCGCTGCTTAAATGGCCGCGGCCGGGTTTTTAGTATGGATGGGCCTTCGGAATGGATGGATTTAAATTTGCAACAGAAAGAAAAGAGCACGCGCACGCTTGATTTTACTTTGGGTGAAGATGGTAAATTAAAGGGAACAGCTATTATCTATTCAACCGGGTACGATGCCTATGAAAAAAGATCAGCCATCAATAAATTCAACTCAACAGCTGATTATATTGACGATTTCAAGAGCAAATCTTCAAAAATAAAAGTGCTTAAAGCCGAGATCACCGACGTTGACAGCCTGGACAAGCCGCTTATTGAAAAATATGACCTTGAAATCGACTTGTTTAATAAGGCTACCGGCGCAAATGACCTGGCATTCAACCCGTTTTTTTGGAATAAAATAGATGTTAACCCTTTCAAACTGGCTGAGCGAACCTACCCGGTTGACATGGGTATGCCCTCTGACGAAAGGTTAACATTAACCATACATCTGCCTGAACAATATACGGTGGCAACGCCGCCGCCCGTAACGGGTATAGCCATGCCAGGCAACGGGGGTAAGTTTATTACGAATTACGAGCCTGGTGATCACTCTTTTACATTTTCACATATCATCCAATTTAATAAACCCGTTTACGACGTGAATGAATATCCATACCTTAAAGAATTTTACAACAAGATTATCCAGTCAGAAAAAGCAGAAATTTTATTTAAGAAAAAATCATGAAACCTGTATTACTTATGATATGCCTGCTGACAGGTTTTTTATACGCCGGCGCCCAGGATAATTATGATGCAAGCCTGATCCCAAAGGAGCTGCTTGCCCATGCTAGTACAGTGATCAGGGATCAGCAATTGAGTGTCAGGGTAGAGAGCCTGGATAATACCATTGTGCAGGTGAAATCGGCCATAACAGTTTTAAATAAAAATGGCGACGAAGATGCAGAAATTGTCCTTGAATACGACAAAAGCAGGGTCATTAAATCGGTTAAAGGCATGATATTAAATGAGTTTGGGAAGCCGATTAATAAGTTTTCTGAAGGCGATTTTGAAAAACAAAGCGCCTGGGATGGCTTTTCACTCTTTCTTGATGATAAAATTAAATATTACAAGCCGGCCGTCAGCCAGTATCCATACACCGTTGTGTATGAATACGAAATGAAATTAAAACAATCCCTTGCTTTTCCCCAATGGGAACCGGTACCGGGCTATGGTATTGCTGTTCAGAAAAGTTCATTTACATTCACCTGCGACAAAGGTTTTAACATCAGGTATAAAGAAAATAACTTCCACAATAATTTGATAAAGATTGAGAAAAAAGCGGAAACTAATACGTATAGCTGGAGCGTGAGTAATTTAAAAGCCGCTAAAACCGAGCCTTTTAGCCCATATTATAAAAATGTAATTCCTTACGTGCAGGTGGCGCCCGAAAAATTCAGGTATTATGGGCTGGACGGTTCATTCACAGATTGGAAAACGCTGGGCAAATGGGAATATGATAAACTGCTGGCCAGCCGCACTGAACTGCCTGCAGGCACGAAAGAACATGTGCAGGAATTAACCAAAGACATCGCTGACCCCAAATTAAAAGCAAAAAAAATTTATGAATTCATGCAGGGTAAAACCCACTATGTAAGCGTACAGGTGGGGATTGGGGGAAATCAGCCTTTTTTGGCTTCAGATGTAGATCAGCAAAACTATGGTGACTGCAAAGCGCTGGTAAATTATACCCAGGCTTTGCTGAAGGCCGTGAATATCGACTCATGGTATTGTGTTGTAAAATCAGGCAGAAGGTACAAAGTGAATTTATTGAATGATTTTGCCAGTATGGACCAGGGAGATCATATTATTTTATGTATCCCGTTTAAAAACGATACCACATGGGCCGATTGCACCAGCCAAACCATACCTTTTGGATACCTGGGGGATTTTACCGACGACCGCAATGTTTTAGCCTGTACCCCCGAAGGCGGCAAACTGCTGCACACCCCAAAGTACTCCGTAGATGACGACCTGGAAAAGCGCAAAGCTGACTTTGTAATCAATGGTGATGGCGGGTTATCCGGAGCGATGACCACCACTTTTTACGGGGCCAATTATGATAACCGGGATGAAATCGTTAATGAGCCCGTAAAGGAGCAGTATAAAATAATCCAAAAGATCTACCCGATAAATAACATGGATATCCTTGGCCTTGATTTAAAACAGGATAAAAGCTTTAGGCCTTTTACAACCGAGAGTATTAAGCTTAGCGCACGGGATTACGCCTCCCTAACCGATGGCAAATGCTTTTTTATGATCAATTCTGTTAACCGGATAGAAGAGCCGCCAAGGCAGGTACCCAACCGAATGAATGACGTTTGTATTAATCGCGGATATACAGATCTTGACGACATAACCTACACGATCCCGCCCGGTTACCACCTGGAGAAAGAACCCTTAAATGTAAAGCTTGACAAACCGTTTGGAAAATTTACCGCCACGATGGAACTTAAAGGTAACCAGCTTACCTACAGGCGTAAATTCCAGTTATTTGACGGCACGTATAGCAAAGAAACGTATCAGGACCTGGTCGACTTTTTCCAGGATGTGGTGGATGCAGATGAATATACCGTTAGTTTGGTAAAAAGTTAAAATTGCCGCAGCAACTATTTGCTGAAAATGATGAGGCCGAGGATGATGCCTATGATCATAATCACATAGAGCAGAATTTCGTTACCTGCGAAACGTTTATATTTTGTCCAGAAACTGTATTTGTCTTTTTCGTCTGCCATGATGAGGCAAAGTTAACAAAATTATGCCTGATTATTTACCCGGCGCTGAATTTGGGTCCTGCGCAATGACAGAGCCGCAGCGCGAAAAATATTTATAGGTATAAGGATCATGCAACCGGGTGATGGTTACCCCTTTTGTTGAGCTGGCATGAACAAAATAGCCGTTCTGCAGGTAAACGCCCACATGGCTGAATTTTTTGCCGTCGTAATCAAAAAATATCAGGTCGCCTTCAACCAGTTCTTCTTCATACTTGCGTTTAATAACATTGATCTGTTCGCCGGTTGAGCGCGGGATCTCCACACCAAAAACCTGCGATTCAAGCAATTGCGCCAGGCCCGAACAATCAACACCGCTTTTATCCTGCCCTCCGAAATGGTAAGGCGTGCCCATCCAATCGTCAATAAATTCATAAAGCCTGCCGTTTTGGATATCACTTTTCTCCACCCCCATTATCGCCGAATATTTTTCAGCAACGCTAAGCTGCGGCTTTACCACCTCGCCCGGTTCGCCGCGCATAGCTGCCCTGCGCGAATGACAAGAGGTCAATACCGCAGTAAAAGCCAGCAAAATGCAAAAAAGGTAAAGCGTTTTTTTCATCCGCCTAAAAATACGGCTAAACACCCCAAAAGGTTACATAAAGGTTTTTAACATGTTAACATGAGAGGAAGTCCGGAAGTCAGTAAAGTCGGTAAAGTCCGAAAGAAAGCGGTGAAAGAATCCTTAATCCAGTTTTTAATTCCGAAATCGAAATTCCGAATTCCGAAATAAAAAATCGTAATTCTAAAATCGTAAATCCTCTTACCCTTTAATCACCCTTTGTATCTCATCCAGCTTCATCAGGGCTTCAACCGGCGTTAAGGTATTTACATCAAGGTTATTTAGCGTATCACGAATTTTAACTAAAACGGGGTCATCTATGGAGAACATCTGCATCTGTACGGCCTGTTTCTGCACTTTGCGGATACTTTCTTTAATGTGCTCCCCCCCTGTCCGCTCGGCTTCCAGTTTTTTGAGGATCTCGTTGGCGCGGCTCAATACTTTTTGCGGCATCCCGGCCAGTTTGGCCACATGGATCCCGAAACTATGTTCGCTGCCGCCGGGCACCAGCTTGCGCAGGAAGATGATCTGGTGGCCGATCTCTTTTACCGATACATTGAAATTTTTGATGCGACTGAAGCTATTGCTCAGTTCGTTCAACTCATGGTAGTGAGTGGCAAACAGTGTTTTGGCCCGGGCTTGCGGCTGGTTATGCAAAAATTCGGCAATTGACCATGCGATGGAGATCCCGTCATAAGTGCTTGTGCCCCTCCCTATCTCATCCAGCAGGATCAAGCTCCTGTCAGACAAGTTATTGAGGATACTTGCTGTTTCATTCATCTCCACCATAAAGGTAGATTCACCCGACGACAAGTTATCCGATGCCCCCACACGGGTAAAGATCTTGTCCACCAGCCCTATAGAGGCCGCTTTGGCAGGCACAAAGCACCCCATCTGGGCCATCAGTACAATGAGCCCGGTTTGCCGCAGCAAAGCCGATTTACCGGCCATATTGGGCCCTGTGATGATAATGATCTGCTGTGTTTCCGAGTCGAGGTAAACATCATTGGTGATATACTCTTCGCCCAGGGGTAGTGTTTTTTCAATCACCGGGTGCCGCCCGCCTTTGATGTCAATTAAGCGGCTGTCGTTTACTTCCGGTTTTACGTAATAATTTTTGATGGCGATGGTGCCAAAATTCAACAATACATCCAGCCTGGCAATCAATTGAGCGTTCAATTGTATTGGTTTAATATACTCAGCCAGCGAATACACCAAATCATTATAGAGTTTTGTTTCCAATGCCAGGATCTTTTCTTCGGCGCCTAATATCTGCTCTTCGTATTCTTTTAATTCAGGAGTAATATAGCGTTCGGCATTCACCAAAGTTTGCTTCCGGATCCATTCTGAAGGCACCTTATCCCGATGACTATGAGTAACTTCCAAATAATACCCAAACACATTGTTGAAGGATACTTTTAAAGAGGGGATGCCGGTTGTTTCCGCCTCCCGCTTCTGGATCTCCAGTAAATATCCTTTGCCCCCAAAAGCGATCTTCCGCAGGCGGTCAAGCTCTTCATTTATCCCTTCGTTCATTACGCCACCTTTTACCAGCATCACAGGTGGTTCGGCGCTCAGCTCTTTTTCAATCTTTTCGCAAATCAGCGTGCAGGGATTAAGCTGCGCGCTGATGGCCTGCAAAGGCAGGCTTGGCGATGTTTCGCCCTGCTTTTTGATCAGGCCAATGGCATTCAGCGCTTTTTTCAGCTGGCAAACCTCGCGGGGGTTGGCCTTCAGCAGGCCAATTTTTGAGATCAATCGCTCCAAATCGCCTATCAGGCGGATATTTTGTTTCAGGCTTTCACGTAATTCTTCCTGTTCAATCAGGAATTCCACCACATTCAGCCTGTCGTTGATCGGTTTGATCTCCTTTAACGGCATCACGATCCAGCGCCTCAGCAAACGTGCGCCCATCGGCGAGCAGGTTTGATCAAGCACTTCTACCAGGGTATGCGCATTTTCATTAGCCGAGCCCACCAGTTCCAGGTTACGCACACTGTAACGGTCGAGCCAGAGGTAGCGGTCCTCCTCTATCCTGCTGATGGCCGAAATATGCTGCAGGTTGCGGTGTTCGGTCTCATTAAGGTAATGCAGCGCCACGCCCGCGGCTACGATGCCCAGGCTCAGCTTATCGATCCCGAAACCTTTTAATGATTTTACTCCAAAGTGTTTCAGCAGCACCTCATTGGCGTAATCGCCGCTGTAGGGCCATTCATCAAGGGTGTAAGTATAAAAGCGGTCGCCAAACAGTTCTTTAAAATCATGCCGGCGGCTTTTGGTATAGATCACCTCGCTTGGCGAATAACTTTGCAGCAGTTTATCAATATAGCTGCTGCTGCCCTGCGCTGTTAAAAATTCCCCGGTGCTGATATCTATAAACGCTACCCCGATGCTGTTTTTATCAAAATGCAGCGATGCCAGGTAGTTGTTGCTTTTTTGGTGAAGAATATTGTCGTTGATGGCTACACCCGGTGTAACCAGTTCCGTCACCCCGCGCTTTACAATAGTTTTGGTAGCCTTGGGGTCTTCCAGCTGGTCGCAGATCGCCACCCGCTGCCCTGCCCTAACCAATTTTGGTAAATAAGTATCCAGGGAATGGTGCGGAAAACCCGCCAGCTCGATATGCGTAGCAGCCCCATTTGCCCTTCGGGTAAGCACAATCCCTAATATTCCCGCTGTTTTTATCGCATCCTCGCCAAAGGTTTCATAAAAATCACCCACGCGAAAAAGCAATAAGGCGCCAGGATATTTGGCCTTTACCTGGTTGTACTGCTGCATTAAGGGTGTTTCTTTCCCGGTTTCCTTTGCCAATTTTCTGTTTAGTTAAAAGGGTTGTAAAAGTTGTAAGGGTCGTAATTGTTTACCTTTTAAACAATTACAATCACTCCAACTTCGCCCCCAACCAAACGGTAAAGTTAATGCGTTAAGCCGTTTATAACCGCTTTGTGGAAAAATGATTGTTTTGTGGATTACTCTGTCCGAAATATTGCACTTCCCGAGCTGACTAAATTTCGACCTACCGGGAAACTACCAGGGCTATCGCTTTTAAAGAGGAGGCTCCTTTGGAGCCTTAAAAACAAATTCGATTTTTCTATAAACAGGCCGCTCCTCCGGAGCTAATGTTAACGTGCCTGTCAGACTCCGTAGGAGTCCCGTGTTTATAGAAAAATAAAATTGAAAAGTATGGCTCCAGGGGAGCCTCCTCCCGGTTGCTTTATTTAAAAAGCGATTGCCCTCGGGAAACTATTTGAGCGCTATATTCTTAAAGTATTTTTTAAAAATCGCCTTTACCTGGTGCCTTTGCTCGCGGGTGGGCACCGGGGTGTCGATGAGCGGATAGATCATCCCCATGCTATCCCATTTATGGCGTCCCATCTGGTGAAAGCTTATTATTTCAACCCGCTCAACGGTTTTGTAATTGGTAAAATGGCGGCACCACTCTTCAATATATTCCGGCTGGTCCGTCCATCCCGGAACCAATACGTAACGCAGCCACATCGGCCGCCCGGTCGACTCGCGGTAAGCGGCCAGTTCAAGCGTGGTTTTGTTGGATAAACCGGTTAGTTTATGGTGCCATTCATCGTTGATGTGCTTCACATCCAGCAATAATATATCGGTATATTCCAGCAGTTCGTGCACTTCGGCATTGTTCAGCCTGCCATTGCTATCCAGGCAGGTATTGATGCCCTGTTCATGCAGCAGTTTAAAAAATGTGATGAGTTTACTTCTCTGCAGCAAAGGCTCGCCGCCCGAAACGGTGACGCCGCCTTCGGCGCCAAAGTAATTTTTTTGCTGTACGGCCCGCTTTACCAGTTCGCTTATTTCAACCAGCATACCGCCTTTAACGTCAATCGAATCGGGGTTATGGCAATACACGCAGCGAAACTGGCAGCCCTGTACAAAAACCACCATCCTTACGCCGGGGCCGTCATGCGTGCCGAATGTTTCCAGCGAATGGATCCGCAGATGATCCGGGTCATCAATATTTAATTTCGCAGCTTCAATATCCTGTAAAGGGAAATATATCATAAGTTATCCTTTTGCTTAAAAAAAGCCGGGCTGTTTTGCAGCCCGGCTCCTATAAATATACATTTTAATTTAGCAACTACATACATTCATGGAAAGTACGGGTAATTACTTCCATCTGGTGTTCTTTTGAAAGCCTTACAAAATTCACAGCGTATCCGGAAACGCGGATGGTTAACTGCGGGTAATTTTCGGGGTGATCATAGGCGTCGAGCAGGGTTTCCCTGTTCAAAATATTCACATTCAAATGGAAACCACCTTGTTTAAAGTACCCGTTCAACGTGTTCACCAGGTTGGTTACCTGTTCTTCCGGTGTGTAACCCAATGATTTTGGCACCATGGTAAAGGTATTTGAAATACCATCCTGTACATCGTTATAATCCAGTTTACAAACAGAATTTAAGGAGGCTATAGCGCCGCTGCTGTCACGCCCGTGCATGGGGTTGGCCCCGGGTGCAAAAGCTTCCCCTTTTTTCCTTCCGTCAGGTGTGGCGCCGGTATTGGTACCATACATTACATTTGAAGTGATGGTAAGTAATGACAAAGTAGGCGTAGCATTTTTATAAGCCACATGCTTGCGAAGTTCAGTAACAAAAAACTTAGTTATTTCTACAGCTATATTGTCAACGCGATCATCATCATTACCGTATTGAGGATATTCCCCTTCTATTTTAAATTCAACAGTCAGGCCCTTTTCGTTTCTAACCGGTGTTACCCTGGCGTATTTAATGGCCGCCAATGAGTCGGCAATAATAGAGATCCCGGCTGCGCCGTAGGCGATATCCACATGCGGGTCAGTATCTATCAGCGCCATCTGGGCGCGTTCGTAGTAGTACTTATCATGCATATAATGGATAATATACATGGCTTTGGCATATACCCTGGCCAGGTCCGATAAACTGCGTTTAAACACATCAAGTACCAGGTCGTAATCCAAAACACCTTCAGGCAGTTCAGGAATCTCTTTTAAAACTTTCACTCCTTCCTGTTCTTCGCGGCCGCCGTTTAATGCCAGCAATAAAACTTTTGGCAGGTTGGCCCTTGCACCAAAGTGCTGGATGGATTTACCCACTTTCTGGTACGAAACGCAGCAGGCAATTCCGTAATCATCGCTACCCCTGGTGGTACGCATCAGGTCGTCATTTTCGTACTGGATTGAAGAGGTATCAATAGAAACCTTTGCGCAGAACTCTTTAAAGCCTTCTGGCAGGTTATCAGACCATAGTACAGTTAAGTTTGGCTCAGGAGATGCCCCTAAATTATACAGCGTTTGTAAAAAACGGAAAGTAGTACGGGTAACCTTGGTACGGCCGTCGTTTAAGAAACCGCCTAAGGCTTCGGTTACCCAGGTAGGATCGCCGCCGAAGATCTCGTCATACGAAGCCGGGCGTAAGTGGCGGATCACGCGTAATTTCATTACAAACTGGTCGATCAGTTCCTGTGCGCCTTCTTCATTCAATACACCTGCCTTTATATCCCTTTCAATAAAAATATCAAGGAAAGAGGCCACGTTACCCAATGACATGGCAGCACCGTCCTGCTCTTTAACTGCAGACAGGTAAGCAAAATACAACCACTGAACGGCTTCAGCTGCATTTTCTGCCGGCTTTTTTAAATCAAAGCCATAAGCGGCGGCCATTTCCACCATTGCTTTTAAGGCATTGATCTGTTCGCTGATCTCCTCACGTAAACGAACTTTATGGTCGGTCATTTCGCCGTCAACCCTTTGCAGGTCGGCTTTCTTAAAGTTGATCAATTGGTCAACGCCATATAAAGCCATCCTGCGGAAGTCGCCGATAATGCGGCCACGTGCATAGTTGTCGGGCAGGCCGGTTAAAACGTGGTGTGAGCGGAAAGCACGGATCTCGCTGTCATAGGCTTTAAATACTGATTCGTTGTGATTTTTAGCGTAGTTGAAAATTTCATGAACCTTAGGAGAAATTTTCATACCATGTTCGCTCAACGCTGATTCAACAAGCTTGATCCCTCCGAAAGGCTTCATTGCCCTTTTCAGCAGTTGGTCTGTCTGCAGGCCAACAATTACTTCATCGTCCTGTTTGATATAGCCAGGACCGAATGCGGTAATGTTAGATATAGTTTCGGTATCAATAGCCAAAACACCACCATTTTCGCGTTCTTTTAACAGCACTGTTTTGCAGGCGTCCCACAGCCTGGTTGTTTTTGCTGAAGGACCGGCAAGGAACGATGCATCGCCGGTATAGGGAGTTATATTTTTTATAACAAAATCATAAACATTAATGGTTGAATTCCATGCACCCGGAATAAATGGGATAGTTGTTTCTTCTGTTTTCATTTCATAAATTTTATACCTCAAAGCTATGGTGGGCTTGTACTACAAAAAGTGCGCAAAATCACATTATAATATGATCAGAGATTTTTTTAATTATGGCTGTAAAAATTAAAGTATTTAAAAAAAATCATAATTTTCAGGTATATAAAAACAGATATTTAACATATTTATAATTTTAATACTTGCCGGGCCGTGCGATGGCCTTAAAATCCGGGCTAACAATGGAATTAAACTCATTTTTCGGCATTAAAAATTCTGTAAAAAAGCAGAGATCTGCGCGCCGGAGCACAATAGCAATAAATTTCTAACCTAAAATTAATTGCAAACTACAAGCCGCTGGTGAGACTTTAGACTCCTGACTTAAGACTCAGGACTTGATCTATCCGCTTCGCCAGTTCCCTGTCCTTTTCGGTCACCATATCGCCTGCATCGTGGGTGTTTAGCCAAATTTCAACTTTGTTCCAGGTATTTGTCCAGGTGGGGTGATGGTCGATTTTTTCGGCGATCAGGGCCACCCTCGTCATAAATGCAAAGGCTTCCGAAAAATCCTTGAATTCAAAAGCGCGGTATAATTTGTTATTGGTTTCGTTCCACATGATGATAATAATTTAAAAAAGCCTGTTCCTATTAATAAACAAAATATCCGCTTTTTGTTCTGATTTTAACGTATCGGCTAAAATGCGTCCCGGTTTTATTCATCGTAGAGACGCAATATTTTGCGTCTCAGACCCGAACGCCCGTAAATTTATCGCAAATCATTAAAATTCATTCGCAAACGCCGTAGAGACGCGATGCTTCGCGTCTCCTGCTGACAGGCGTGTAATTGCTTAGAAGGGCAAAGACGCGATGCATCGCGTCTCTACGATATCCTTATAAAATCATCTTTTAGCGATTTTTAAATCTTAAAAGAAATATTTTATGGATTAACATTAACTTAGTTGTCAAATTTAACAACCTTATCAACAAACCTTTTAACCTAACCAATAAAACCAAACCCTTAAAAACATGGATATGAATATGCCCGGCATGCCCAATGCGCCTACCACCACCAACCCCTCAACCCTTGGAATAATTACCGAATACAGCCTGAATTGGCCCGGCGACACACTGCCAGGATCGACCCACGAGCTGGTGATCAGCAAGGATTTTATTTTTGTTACCGGGCAAAACATGCACCGCATCGCCAAATTCGACTATAGCGGAAAGCTGCTTACCTATTATAAAATGCCGGACGACAGCGGCCCCCATGGCCTGTTAATTGATAAACACAACCAGCTTTGGGTTTCGCTTGAATTTATTGGCATAATAGCCCGGCTGGATGATAACGGGAATATAGTGGAACAGATTGACGTGCAAATATATACGGCCGGTGCACATCCAACCGTCATCAATACGGCCCCGCATGGTATTGGCCTTGACGCCGATGGCGAAACCATCTGGTTTACGGGCAAACGCACCAGTACCATAGGCCGGATAAAAAAAGACAGATCAGTTGAACATTTTCAACTGAACACACTGGCCGCCCTGCCCATATTTCTTTCGGCCGGCGCCGATGGCGGGATCTGGGGTACCGAACTATTGGGCAGCATGATCCTTAACATATCAAAAGACGGCGTGGTGAACGAATATAAGATCCCCACAGCAAACAGCCGCCCTATTGCCGTGATCCCCGACCAATGCGAGCCGTTTATGTGGTTTACCGAAGAAGCGGGCGTAAAAATTGGCAAAATTGACATGAATGGTAATATGACCGAATACCGTGTGCCTGCATTACGAAAAAACGATATCCTGGCTTCGCTTTCCTTCGATCCGGATGGCAACCTGTGGGTGCAGGTTTATGTTGATGCTGCCAACCCTACCCCGGCAGGGTATGATTATATCATCATGTTTGATAAATCGATCAGGCAGCTGCAGGGCGACGACCTTTCGGGCATTCCCTTTGTGATGCATACCATCCCCAGCAAAATGTCCATGATGCACCGCATCCGGCCCGACCATGATGGCAACCTTTGGTTTACCGAAATGATGACGGATAAGTTGGGGAAGATAAAGTTGGTATAAGGAGAGACCTTTTCCTTCATTTTAAAACGAACATTGCCTGCACGGGTGACGTTCGTTTTTTTTTGAGAAAAATTTGGAATTGCAATTTTATACTCTACATTTGTAGAGTATATTCTAAACTTATAGAGCAGATGAAATTAACCGATGCCGAAGAACAGTTAATGGAAATGATATGGGACCGCGACCGCGTATTCATGAAAGACCTTATTGAAAGCTACCCTGATCCCAAACCAGCCACTACTACTATTGCAACTTTATTAAAACGCATGCAGAATAAGGGTTTTGTGGGCTATGAATTAATGGGCAATAGCCGGCAATATTTTCCGCTGGTTAAAAAATCCGCCTATTTTTCAAAGCAGGTAAAAGGCCTTATCAATAATTTCTTTGGCAGTTCGGCTATGCAATTCGCGTCATTCTTCACCAAAGAGACTGATCTGTCAGCCAAAGAACTGGAAGAGCTAAAAAAATAATAGAAACCGAAATTAAACGCAAAAACAAATGATTAACTGGGTAATCAACTCGACACTTTGTTCGGGCATGCTATTAATGGTTTATCAGCTGCTGCTCAAAAACACCAACCTGTTTAATTTTAACAGGGCTTATCTGCTGCTGAGTATTTTATTTTCGTTAACGGTACCATTGATTATTGTTCATCAAAACGAGAGAACAACACCCGAAATGCCGTCATTTGCTGCTGTACAGCAGCAAATCGTTAACGTTAATAGTGCACTAACAGCAGAAACAAAAACTCAAGCAACCATCACCCCTGGTAAATCGCAAATTAATTATGGCTATTACGCCGCAGTTATCTACTGTATAGTAGCTATGTTGCTGCTTTTGCGGTTTTTCATCAATCTATTTTTTATTATTAAAGAATTCAGGCATCAGGATAAACAGCGATATGGTGAAGCCTGGCTGGTACTTACCGACAAGGACGTCGTTCCTCACACCTTTTTAGGCCATATCTTTTTAAATAAAAAATACTATTATCAAAATAAGATCGAACAAGGCGTAATTGACCATGAAATGGCCCACGCAGTTCAATATCACTCCATTGATGTAATCTTCATCAGTCTGGTCCAGGCTGTCTTCTGGTTTAACCCATTTTTTTTCTTTTTCCGCCGGGCTATTCAACTCAACCATGAATTTATTGCTGATGCGGCTGCACTTCGCAGTTCCGGCAATATCAGCAGGTACCAGAAATTATTGCTAAGTAAAGCCTCGCTACTCCCTGGCTTAAGTATCACCAGTGAGTTTAACTATTCCATAACCAAAAAACGATTAATGATGATGACCAAACACACTTCCGCAGCTTCGGCCTGGGCTATCCGGCTCACAGTAATCCCGGTTATCGCCGGTGCATTTATACTATTTTGTAACAAAACAATTGCACAGCAACCAACAAGTAATAACAAGCCTGTCGATTCAGCAAAATCAAAGGATAGCAACCAACCAATTGCAAGTAAATCAAACAACGGCGGCGTAATGGTACATTTTGACGGGCGAAAATATCCGAGTACCATTAATGGTATTTCGGCAAGTGAAATGGCCGAATACGAAGCTTATGAAACGAAATACACCACCCGGCGCCTTGACGTAAGCAAGAGTATAACTAAGCCTGAGGAAGAACGCATGGAATACCTGTTCCAACACATGAGTTTGGCGCAGCAAAAATACAGAACAATCATTTTTGATTACCCGCCAGCACCAGCACATGGATCGGTCGTAAGTGCGCATGACCTGGCCACATGGGCTGACGCTGGCACATATGGAATTTGGTTAAACGGCAAACGCATTAAAAATGCTGAATTACAAAACATCAACCCTAAAAACATTAACCAGATTTTTTTTAGCAGACTAACGGATAAGGCGGTTAAAAACGACGGATTTCATTACCAGGTAGAGTTAATGACTTTAGCCTATTACAAAAGCTATCGCAAGCAAGCGATTGCAAACCGTAATAACAGTATGATGCTTTTTCACTTTAAATCCTGATGTCAAGATAGCCGGGCGCGCCTTGGATTAAAAGACGCGTCCTAAAAATAAATTCAGCCAAATAATTACCCAAAATGCGCTCTCATCACCCTCGCATAATCCGCTATGGCCACATCGGGTTCCCCAATTTCAGGATGCCATAGTTTTTCCCATTCAAAGCTGTAAAAGCCTTTGTATCCCCCGTTCCGCAGGGCGTCAATTGCTTCAAAAATGGGCACTTCCCCCTGCCCTAACAGCACATAATGCACATCGTTGCCGGCAATTTTTCCGTCTTTTATATGCGTATGCCTGATATAGGGGTGTAAAGCTTTATAGGCTTCGGCAGGCGGTTCTTTGGTGATGGCCCACATGTTGCACACGTCCCAGATCATGCCGGTGTTGGGGTGTTTGGCGGCTTTCAACACGGTTTCAAGGCCGGCTATTTTTACCAGGTCGCCATGCGATTCAACCAATACACTTACCTTGCTCCCTTTGGCATGGTCGGCCAGTTCCAGCAGGCCTTTCACCATCAGGTCTGTGGCAGCGGCTTTGTCCCCGTCTTTCGGGAAGGTATTAGGGAAGACGCGTACAAAAGGGCATTCCAGTTGCTGCGCCAGGTCGATAAAGCGGCGGCCTTCGTCTAAATTTTTCCCTCTTTCAGCAGGATCGGCAATATGCATCATTGCGGAAGAGCCCAGGTCGGCAAAGCGCAGGCCCTTGTCCTTCATTTGCTGTAAAGTTTGCCGCCTGTTTTCGTCGGTACTTAATTCTTTTACTTTGGTAAGGTCCATTTCACGCCGGATGCCGCGCAGCTCGATGCCATCGTAGCCATGTTGGGCAGCAAAATCAATGATTTGGTTAAACGACCAATCGGGACAGCCCAAAGTTGAAAAAGACAGCAGCGGTTTTTCCTTTTTGAGCTTGAATGAGGATGCTATTGCCGCCCCTGCTGCCAGCAGTGACGAGGTTTGCAGAAATTGGCGGCGTGAATAGGTGTTCATCATAAATGTTTATATAAAAATTACCAGAAACAGACATACCACTAACACACCCCTCCACCCCTCTCAAGAGGGGAATCGCACAGGCTGGGCTTTAAAAAGGCCACAGTGCGCCGGGTTCCCCTCTTGAGAGGGGGCGGGGGTGTGTAAATTCTCCTCTTGGCAGGAATCACACACACCAGATCTATTTCTCCCTCAACGAATCCGCTTTTAAATAATTCATATAAGTGGCGTGATTGATAAAAATCGCGCTGTCCGCTTTTGTCCCCACATCATAAAAATCTGCATAATGCTTGATCATTTGCCCGGTTTTATCAGCCTTAATATGATCGATCAGTTTTGAAAAATCTACGGCGCTAAGGCCTTTCATTTCAAGGGATTTTGCAGTATTCAATGTATCTGTCCAGGTAAGTTGCTGCGTTTCTTTATCCTTCGGGATAGTCGCAAGGTTAAGGTACCAGTTGGTTTCATTGACAATATTCCCGGTAGCCGTATTAAATTCAGCCACTTCAAACGATGGGTTATTACCATGATTAGAGCATATCGAAGGTACAATCCGCATCAAAGCCACCGGCTTCGGCATCCTGGCATTATCATACACCACCTTAAAATCATTCAAATGTACATGGCTGCCAATAATGAGTTTAACCGATGCGGCATGTTTTACGATAGTGTGGACAAATGCATCGGAAGACGCTACATTCCAGAAGTTCTTTTTGTTAAAGGCGTTGATTCCCGGCGGGATGTGCATCAATATCCATACGTTTTTGCCGTTGGCATTGGCCAGGTTATTATCCAACCATTTGAGCATCGCATCGGCCTGTGGTTTATAATTGCTGCCCAAATTTAAAGATGCGGTATTGATCACCACCAGCCTCAAATTGCCCGTTTCGGCAGTGTAATACCCCCTGGCCTTTAACGAATCAGCCGAAGGCCCGGGCAAGTTCGGCTCCCAGGCGCTGGCAAAATCATTTAAAAATTTAGAATCCTGCAGGGCATAGTCCTGTCCGTAAGTATCGTTATTGCCCATCGCCGGGATGATCAATGCATTCGGAAAATACTCCTTTAATAACCCCGCAATAAACAGGATGCATTTCTTTTTCAGCACCGAATCAGCCGGGGTGGCGCCGTGCCAGATAAAATCGCCCGCGATAAGGATAAAAGCCGGATCGGGCAGCCGTTTTTTCATATTAAACAAAGCAGATTGCAACACCCCGTAATTGGCATCTTTAAATAGCAGGTTACTATTGATGGCCATCTGCGGCGCAAACCCTTCAAAATATTGTTTCCATTCCGCAAACGACGCGTTTTCCAGCTTCTTTTTTAAAACGCTGTCGCCCACCGTAGTGCCATAAAAAGGATTAAAGTGAATATCAGATACGATCAAACATTTTTGTGTTAACGGAGCTTTTGCTGTTGTTCCTGAAATGCGGGTAAAAGATAAAACTGTGGCTGATAAGACGAGGAAACCAAGCCCAAGCGCAGGAAAATGCTTTTTTATGAAATTCATTCGATATGTGTTTAGTAGCAGCCCTTAAGGTACAGGCAATAAATTTCAGGATTATATTCTATAAAAAAGGCCAATAAGGGTCAAATTAATTACATCGCTTTTTGGTCAATGAAACAAGACGATATAATAAGCCCGTAGTTACCCCTCAAAAGTAATTTTTTTCAACCATTAAAATATTTCCGCTTCCTGATCGCCTACTCATTAAAGGCAGTATATAATCTTCATTCTTTTGTCACAAAGATGTTATATGATTGTCAAATTGGTAAATTCAGTTGACCAATATAGTCAACTTGGTTTACATTTGTACTGTCAAATAAAAAATATGAATATCGTCTATATCACACAGGAAATACTGATCAGCTTCATCAAAAAAGCTGATAACTATGCACAACTTACGGGTTTAAAAAACCTGGCAAGTGCTTTCCGGTGGAAAACGGACTTTAAAACATGGCTTTTAAACTTTAAATCAACTGATTATAAGTTAAGGGCCAAATCTATCAGCGCTTACCTGTTCAACGCATCTATCGAAGGCTTAAAGCACAACCTTCTCGGGCCAAATATCAATATGGAATTCCTGGTACTCACCCTGCACACCTGGGTAATCCTTGCAGCAGGTTTTGTCGTAAGTTTTCCTGAATATATAGCCGGGCGATATTTTGGAAAAAAGAATACCAGGACCAATTGTCCTGATTACAGCCAGCCCGGCACACCATTTAAACTATGTTTACAATGAAAAAACTATTTACTATAATTTTATATAAACCAATTTTATTAGTGTCGTTCTTTTTTGCCGCAGCGCAGGGCCTGTATGGCCAAACCCTGGTTCATGGCACTATTACCGACGCCAAAACAAAAGAAACCCTGCCTTTTGTAACAGTAACGTTCGTTGGCGGGAAACAGGGCGCCTCCAGCGATAACCAGGGCAAATACCGACTGGTTTCAAATAGCAACTACACACAAATACGTATTACATATGTAGGTTTTAAAACCGAAATAAAATCCGTTGAACCCGGCAAAGAGCAAACCATAAATATCGCGTTAACCGAAGACCGGCAGTTATTGAACGAAGTGGTGGTAAAATCGGGTAAGAAACCAAAATACCGCAACAAAAATAACCCCGCGGTTGAACTGATCCGCCAGGTGATCGACCATAAAGAAAAAAACCGTCTCGAAAGTTATGATTATGCAGAGTACCGCCAGTACGAACTGTTGAATTTTTACCTGAGCAACCTTTCAGACAAATTCAAAAACAAACGCATCTTTAAAAATTACCAGTTCCTGTTCCGTGAGCAGGATTCAACAGCCATTGGCGGCAAAATTCTCCTCCCTATTTATATGGAAGAGAAACTTTCGCAAAACTATTACCGCAAATCGCCCTATGCCAAAAAACAGGTAATTGAAGCCAACAAACAGGTTAAATACGATGAAAGTTTTATTGATAACCAGGGCCTTTCTTCCTACTTTAACCGTTTGTATCAAAATATTGATATATACGACAACAATATCCAGCTGGTAACCAACCAATTGCTGAGCCCTATTGCCGACCATTCTCCTGATTTTTATAAGTTTTTTATTACTGATACGCTGAAGGATCAGTCGCCGCAGTTAATTGAATTAAGCTTTACCCCGCGAAATACCAATGATCTGCTTTTTGCCGGCAAACTTTATGTAACCATGGATGGCAATTATGCTGTTGAGAAAGCGGTTTTAACGGTAAACAAGCACATCAACCTGAATTTTGTGCGCCAGATGCAAACCATCCTGTCGTTCGAAAAGAATGGTGACGGTAAATATCATTTAAGCCAAAGCGATTTAAAAATGGAATTTGCGCTGAATAAAAATAAGGGCGGGGGCATGTTCGGCGAGCGTAAAGTGATCATCGATAGTTTTTTGATGAACAGCCCCCGTCCTAAACCAACTTATGACGGCCCTGAGCAGGTATTTGCCGCTAATTCAGAAAACAAGGATAATCATTACTGGGAGGCAAACCGCCCGGATACTCTGGCGCCCGAAAAAGCAGGCATCTATAAAAATATCGACAGCCTGCAAACTATAGCCTCAGTAAAGCGCACCATGGATTGGGTTACATTGGGCCTGGCAGGTTACAAAAACTTCGGTGCATTTGAAACCGGACCGGCCAGTACTTTTTATAGCTTTAACCCGGTGGAAGGCTTCCGCGTTCGTTTGGGCGGCCGCTCGACACCAGAATTAAGCAAGCGCTATTACTTTGAAACCTATGGCGCCTATGGCACAAAGGACGAACGGTTTAAATATTTTTTAAGCTCAACTTATTCACTCAACAACAAATCTATCTACTCATTCCCGCAAAATTATATCAGGGCCAGCTTCCAGCACGACACCAAGATCCCCGGCCAGGAGCTGCAGTTTGTGCAGGAAGACAATTTCCTGCTATCATTTAAACGCGGCGAAAACGATATGTGGCTGTATAACAATATTTTCCGTTTGGATTATGTGCATGAATACGATAACCATTTTTCCTATAAGGTGGGTTTTAAAAATTGGGGACAAAGCCCGGCCGGCGCTTTGTATTTTCAGAATGTAATTGGCAATAACGTAAATAATATCAATACGGTAAAAACTACCGAGCTTTCCCTTGAGTTACGGTATGCCCCGCACGAAACTTTTTACCAAGGTAAAATTTACAGGGTACCCATTGTTGACCGCTACCCTATTTTTACGCTAAGATATAACCAGGGTGTTAAGAATTTTTTTGGAGGACAGTATAATTACCAAAACTTAACCGGCAACATCACCAAACGCTTTTACCTGTCGCAGTTGGGCTATTCTGATGTGATTGTTGAGGGGAACTATATTTTTGGCAAAGTGCCGTTCCCGCTGATGGATATCCACCATGCCAATCAAACCTATTCGTTGCAGTTGGATTCCTACAACCTGATGAATTTCCAGGAGTTTGTGAGCGACCATTATGCCAGCATCAATATCGATCATAATTTCAACGGGTTCTTTTTCAATAAAGTACCCTTGCTGAAGAAATTAAAACTGCGCGAGATCATCGATTTTAAAGGACTATGGGGTGGTGTAAGGAGCGAAAACAATCCGGCTAACGACCCGTTGTTATTGAAGTACCCCATCAACAGCACCACAGGATTACCGGTTACCTATACGCTAAATAACGGGCCGTATATGGAAGGCAGCTTCGGCATAGGAAATATTTTCAGGTTGATCAGGGTTGATTTGGTTAGGCGCTTTACTTACCTGGATAACCCGGAGGTATCCAAATGGGGCATCAGGGCACGCGTTAAGTTCGACTTTTAATAATACATTTGTAAACCAAGTTGACTATTTTAATGTTTTATATAAAGTAACACAGATTATTTAAAAAGGCTGATTAAACAAGGTTTTAATAAAAAAGATCATGGAAACCGAAAATTCACAGAGGTTTACAATTAAACTTATCTACTTGTTAAAACGTTTCATGGACGACTGGAACGAAAAAAAGCTGTGCCGCGTGCACTACCCGGGTTTTAACCATGCGCACCTGCCGGTTTTTATGAGTATCGGCCAAAACGGGATCTCGAACAACGAGCTTGCAGAAAAATTAAACGTTACCAAGCAGGCTACCAGCAAGATCATCAAAGAGCTTGAAGAAATAAATATGGTCAGAAGCGAAAAGAGCGCTGCAGATGCCCGTTCGGTGATACTTCATTATACCCCGGACGGTGAGAAATATTACCATTATATCAAAACGCAGATCTACCAGCTGGAGGATCAATATAAAAAGCTCGTCGGTGCAAAAAATTACGAAATAGCTATTGATGTGTTGTTAAAACTGGTGGAATTTCACGAAAAACAAAGCTGCCTGCCCGCTTAAATAGTGCATCCATTTTCAATCGCATTATTCCTCAATTGGATTTTATGTTTACTTTTAGCTTTTAAATAAGGCTAAAACCAAACATGACAAAGTTTTTCACAACCCTTGCAATATTAATTTCTGTTAACTGCGCGTTCGCTCAAAAAAGTGTTCCTGCCACCATAAAGCAAATCCCGGCCGGCACAGTTAAATACCAGGGAAATACCAATACCTGCTGGTCGTTTTCAACTACCTCGATGATTGAATCGGGCGCTATCATAAACGACCGTAAAGACATCGACCTCTCGGAATTGTTTACCGCCCGCAACCTTTATATCGAGAAAGCAAAACGCTATATATTATCAAACGGCACCACCCTGTTCGAGGCTGGTGGATTATCGCATGATGCCTTATTCGGGATCCAAAAATATGGTGCTATACCCGCTGAATTTTACGGGCGTGATAATGCAGTTAAATTTTCGGAAAGTTCCACGGTTCAACTGGATGAGGTACTAAAAAAATACCTCGACTCGGTTTTGAAAACCAAACCGATAGATCCCAACTGGCTTACCGGCTTCATCAAAAAACACGACGCCATTGCCGGCACTCCGCCTGAAAAATTCACATGGCAGGGAAAGACATATACACCGCTGACTTTTGAAAAAGAGGTGTTGAAATTTAACCCGGATGACTATGTCACCATAACATCCTTTACCCACCACCCCTTTTACCAGAATTTCGCGCTCGAGATCCCTGATAACTTTTTAATGTCTGAGCCTTATCTGAATGTACCCTTAGAAGAGATGATCAGCATAGCCAGCAAAACCATTGTTAAAGGCTTTCCGCTGGTGGTTGATATGGACGTAACCAATAATGGCTGGAACTGCCATCACAGTGGCTATGCCTTGTTTGAAGATAAAAGATTTTCAAATGTTGCCAACGCCGATACCACCGAAATGGATTTTAACCAGCAACTGCGCCAGCAATTATTTGAAACACTGGTAACCCAGGATGATCATCTCATCCACGTTGTCGGCATCGCTAAAAGCCAAAACGGTAAATTGTTTTTCATTTTGAAAGATTCCGTTGGCGACACGCCTTTTAAGGGGTACGACTATATCTCTGTAAATTACTTCGGCATCAATACAATAAGTATTACCGTTCCCAAAAAAGCGCTGGATCCAAAATATTTATCGCTGGCAAGCAGCAAGCCGGGAAGGCCATTATAATAACGGCCGCAAAAAACAGTAATCGAATAAAATTATTCGTCAATGGCTGCTTTTTCGTTGTAATCCAGGTTGAGGGCCTCCTCAATTTTATCACGTGTGGGCCTGATCGATATAAAGAAAAGGATATTGATGCCCACAATTGCCAGGTAAAATAAATTACTGGTAATCATGGTGCAAACAATACCAAACATAGATGCGCCCTCACTTAACGCAGCCCTAACGATAAAGGCGGTTTGATAAACGCCCAGCTTATCCTTCAAATTTGTTTTTTCAGCCGCATTTGCCAATTGTTGTTTAAATAAAAAACCGCCCAAAAATATGCCAAGCCCGACCAATAAAATCAATACATAAAAAAACACGTCGTTTCCTGGTTTCAAATTAAACACCGGGTTTGGTGTAATGGCAAAAACGACCGCGCCAAATAAAACCTGGCCTATCAGCAATGCGAGGTGAATAATAATGGTGGTTTTTATCAGGCTTTTAGGATTGATTGTGCTGGTTTGGTTGTACATAGCTATTTTATAAAAATCGAAACTACAATTATTAAAATAAAAAGAGTAATTGATTTCCTATTATTTGTGGTTTTAATTTATTATTTTTTACTTTGCGATGCAAAGTACTTTTAATATGATAAAATTCCATATTGGCTATTTTATTGCAACTTTTCTCCTATTCATAACTGAATTTATCATTGCACTATACGTGCATGACAGCTTCATCCGGCCTTATGGCGGTGATTTTTTGGTGGTGATGCTGATTTATTGCATTGTAAGAAGCTTTTTCAATCTGCCGGTGCTGCTTACCGCCGGTGGGGTTCTGCTATTTGCTTATTGTGTTGAGTTCTCCCAATATTTTCATTTGGCAAGGGTTTTGGGTTTACAAAATTCAAAGCTGGCAAAAATATTGATGGGTACCTCCTTTTCGTTTATGGATATGGTGGTGTATACGCTGGGCATCGTTTTGATTATTGTTGTGGAGAATCTGCGACTAAGCCTTAAAAAGTTTTAGAAAACGTATAAAAATGATTTTGTAACGAATTTGTAGAGACGCGATGTTTCACGTCTAACGCTTTAATTTTTTTATGGAAAAATATTTTGTTGATCAGAATTCAATCGTCCGGAAGATCTGGGGTAAGGCCGATACCGTTCTTTTTATATTCGCCGGAGCCGCTGCGGAGTTCGCGTTAAACAAAGCGGTTGACTGGCTATACTTCACAGGCCGGTTACCGGCAGATCCTCTTGCCCGTCTGTTCTCCACAGTTGAATACGCGGGCCAGATCATTTTCTCGGAAGAGCAAAAAGCGCTCGCGGCTATTGACCGTATAACCGCTATTCACCAGGATGTGGAAAAAAAAAGACATGATAAAATACCGGATTGGGCTTACCGGGATGTATTATACCTGTTAATTGATTATTCGGTCCGTTCGTATGAGTTATTGGAAAGGAAGCTGACACAAGCAGAAAAAAATGAAGTTTTTGAGGTTTTTCTTCGCGTAGGAAACCGGATGCAACTGGCAGGTCTGCCTGCTGATTATCGCCACTGGGCAGTGTCAAGGGATAAGCATTTAGCGGAAAACCTCGTCAAAAGTGAGTTTACTATTGATCTTTATCACCAGTATAAAAAACACCTTGGCGTTACCCGGTATACCATTTTAAAACAGGTGCAATTTCAGCTGGCGCCTCCACGGGTAAGCTATTTATTAGGCCTGAAAAACAAATATTGGCTTATTGCGCTGCTGCAATTTTATAAGCTATTCCGCATTATAAAGCTTGACAATACCTTAAAAAGCGCCTTACTTCCGGTTGCTTATAAAATCCGTATTTCGCAGCTTGATGTAAACTAAGCTTAAAAAAAGAATCCCGGTTCAAACATAACATAACTGTAAAACAGCCAATTACATTAAAACCGGGATAATCAATTAATTCAGGAAGGTAAAATAGAAAGAGTAATCTTCGTCATTAACCTTTGGCCCCGAAGAAACTACCAGCCAGAGCCTTTTTTAGCGTTGCCGTTTGCGATATGTTCTTCGGCGGCTGCTTTACCCATTATGGCTGCCATTTTGTTGCCTGCTGCATCTGTTCCTGTTGCAATGTACCTTCCTGACTTGATATCGATAACAGGATCGATCATTGGTACATTCTTTGTTTTTGTTTTTACTGAATAAGCAGTAATTCCGTTTGTTGTTGCCATGATAAGTTTTTTTTAAGTTAACCCAATTGGGGGGTAATTTGTTTTTATAATTTGTTTTTTATTGTGAAATTTATGAAGCATAAACTAACATAAACATGGGGCAAGTTATATATTTATGCTTAACAAACAACATTGATCAGATATTTGTTATTAACATGATTTTAATATCCGCCAGGCTTCAAACATTTGGTATTATTACCAATTAGTATTAGTTTAACCGCATTAAATAATTTGAAATGAAAAACAGAGATTCGAGTATCCTTTACCTGATATTGGGTATTTATGCACTAATGATAAACTGGTACTATAACCATAACCTCATCCTTTTATTACTTGGTTACATTTTTTGGCCATTATACCTCATCTACGAATTGCTTACCGGCGGACTTTCCGGCGGCATGTGGAAGGAGATACCGCTGTCGTATTTCAAGTAAGGCGGTGAATGGTGAGGAGTAAATAGTGAGTGGTGAAAAAAAATAAAATGGATTAAGTAGCCCGCACATTCTCCTTCTATTCATTTTTCACAACTCACTACTCACCTCCCAAATGTTAAATTGTGTAAAAAAACCAATACCTGTTATATTAATCTAAGGTAAAAGTCGTTCTTTTGCTAAACAATCATATATGAAGAAACTTTCACTTATTATTACTTTGTTATTAGCAGTTCTGTTACTGCAAAAATGTAAAAAAGACACCTACACAGCTTATGCGGCCTCTACCAACACCATGTATGCCATTATTAACGATTCAACCTGGAGCGCCGATACTACGCAAGCGGCTATCACCTACAACTCGGCTGCAAAAACTAAAGTTTTCACCTGCTCTGGTATAGCAAACAATAAAGAAGTTACTATTTCTGTAAATATACCGAGCTCCAGCAATACGCCCGGGTTCCCGTTGTATACGTTTAATGCAGATAGTGCCCAGTTGCACCAATTTGCTTTTTACACCAAAGGGAGTGCTGGATTTGTTGAACAGGGCACCGTTGGAGCAGGCTCAGGAACGGTAGTATTTACCGCAATTGATTCAGTTAAAAAGGTGGTAACCGGAACATTTTCACTTGTTACCCGGAAATATAATTACGATGGGAGCGGCAATTTAATCTCGATCACGATTAATAAAGTTCTCGACGGCGCATTTAACAGTATGCCTTATACTTTTAGCAGCAATTAGCCAGGAGGTTAATTCAATGATATTAATCCGGGATCAAAAACATAAATTTGATCCCGGATTTTTTATTTTAACACTGGTAAATAATCCCATAAACGGTATTGCAGCAACGCCAATGCCCCTATTTTTCAAAATTGTTACCTTTGCCAAAAATTTATAAATGCCAGAAAAAAATAAAGCTGTTTTTTTAGACCGCGACGGCGTATTAAACCGTGAAATGGGCGACTATGTTTGCCGGGTTGAGGATTTTGAGGTTCTTAATAATTTTAGTGCCCTAAAAACATTACAGGATAAAGGCTATTTACTGATTGTAGCCACCAACCAGGGCGGCCTGGCGAAAGGCTGGTACAGTGAGGATGAACTGGCAAAAATGCACCGCCAATTAAAAAAAGTGTACAGCGAACATGGCGTTGAATTTACAGATATATTCTATTGCCCCCATCATCCCGATTTTACCGGCGATTGCGATTGCCGCAAACCAAAACCAGGATTGTTACTGCGGGGCATCGAAAAATACAATCTCGATCCATCCAAATCGTACTTTATCGGCGACCGTGAACGGGACATGACAGCCGCCACAGCAGCTGGGGTAAACGGAATTTTGGTTGACAGCGACCAACCATTGAGCGAGGTTTTGGGGATGATTGTGTAGTTGTTGGGGAAGATTGTTGAAAAGTTGTAAGGTTGTAATGTTAAAAATTAACAAGTTGGGCTATGACTTTCGAAACCAAAACAATCGAAATTTTTAATAACATTGTAACGTTACAACATTCAAACATTTCAACTTTACAACATTCCCCATGAAACCATCCCGCTATTTAAATAATCTCGATTCATTTATAGCAGCCTGCATTGGTTTTTATGCCATTTACCTGTACACCGCTTACAGCGGCGTGGGTATTTCGCCCGATTCGATCATGTATGCCAGTACGGCGACAAACATACAATCGCATCTTTCGCTGATCACCTTTAATAAAACACCGCTCACTTTTTTCCCGGTTTTTTACCCGTTCTTCCTGGGTGCTATTCAATTTATTACCGGTGCCGACCCGATCAGGGCCGGCGCTATGATTGATGCTACCCTTTTTGCCGCTGTAATATTTACCACCGGCTGGATCATGTCTAAATTCGTAGCCCATTCAAGGATCTATAAATGGCTCATCCTTGGCGCCATTATTTTAAGCCCGGGTTTGCTGGAGATTTATACCTACCTGTGGTCGGAGACCTTGTTCATCCTGGAGATCATGCTTTTCATTATCGCCTACTGGCGGTATATGCAAACGCATACTTTAAAATCACTGCTTTGGGTGGCCATTATTACCGCAATCGCTTGCATCACCCGTTATGTTGGTATTACCATCATTGGCGCCGGGGGCTTAATGCTTTTGCTGGATGACCACCTGCCCTGGTGGAAAAAAAAGGTTGGCCATATCCTGTTTTATGGTTTTATATCCATTTCACTTTTGGTGGCCAACCTGATATTAAACAGCACCGCAACAGGGCTGAGTACCGGTACCCGCGAACCTTCTATTACGCCTTTTAAAGACAACCTGTATTACATCGGTACCGTGATTGTTGATTGGGGTGCCCTCAGCAACAAGGCGTATCCATTTGCCATTTTAATAGCATCTATAGTATTGCTTGCACTGATAGCTGTTTTATTATGGAAAGCCTTTAAAGGAAAGATCAACAGCTACGAGAATATTGTAATTGCGTTCACCATTGTTTACGGAATGTTCATCCTCGTCTGGGCAAGTATCCAGCGATTTGAGCGCATCAACAGCCGCCTGTTATCACCTATGTTCATCCCGCTTTTAATAGCCTGCACGTATTGGGTACCGGATATGTTGAACCTTATCAAATCAAAAGCAAAATATGTATTGGCAGGCGTAGCAATAATACTAATGATGGCTTTTGAATACTCCACTTACCAGGCCGACTACGAGCGCTATGATGATGAGGGCGATTACGGCGTACCCGGCTACAGTGATGATGACTGGAATAAATCGGAATTTGTGGTTTATTTAAAACAGCATAAAAACATTTATAAACCAGGCGTACCCATCTTTAGCGATGCCAACGAGGCGGTTTATTTATTTACGGGGATGTCATCGGAACTGATCCCCCATAAGTTTTTCAGTAAAGATGTGCAAAAATTCTATGCGCATAAACAATTTTACCTGATCTGGTTTGATAATTTGTACAATTCAGAACTGGTAAGTTTACCAGATATCATGAAAAACAAAAAACTGGTGAAAATCGGCGCAGCCAAACAAGGTGAGATTTATTATTGTGACGGGAAGTAATAAAAACTATAAAATCCACCTTTTCGCCCTCTTTTTTGCCCGCAAAAGAGAGGGCAGGTCGAGCGTAGCGATGACCGGGTGAGTCAATCCCGGCGCACATTACCGCCATTGCATTGCGTCCATTTGTGAGTTTATCCTGAGTTAACTACTATGAAAAGAAGAAAATTTCTGCAAAATGCCGGAATGCTTAGCTTATCGCCGTTGGTATTACCACCAATTTCGGCAGATACGCCGCCCGCTTCTCATCCTCATGCAATAAATACCCGAAAACTTTGGCTCAACTATCTCGAAAAATTAGCCACCCCGGTTTTAACAGCGCTGGCCGCCGATCAGCTTAAAGAAAAAATGCCGGTTGAAACAGCAACACCTTCGCAAGTTAAAGACAGGGCAAAATACAGCCATCTGGAAGCTTTTGGGCGTTTGCTGTCGGGTATAGCGCCATGGCTGCAGGCTGATCATTTGGACGCTGAAGAAAAACGACTGCACGACAAATACTTTCAACTCTCCATAAAAAGCATTAGCAATGCGGTAAACCCCACCGCAAAAGATTATATGAACTGGGGCGATGAAGGCGGGCAGCCATTGGTTGATGCGTCGTTTTTTGCTTATGCCCTCATCCGCTGCCCAAAATTATGGCAAAGATTAGATAGCGGAACGCAACAAATGGTGATCCTCGCCTTAAGAAAAACCCATGTTATCAAACCACCCGAAAACAACTGGTTATTATTTGCAGCGATGATCGAGGCGTTTTTTATTACTATAAATGAGCCCTTCGATGCAGAAAGGATAAAGTATGCCGTCAACAGGCACGAGGAATGGTATAAAGGTGATGGCATGTACGGTGATGGCCCCGAATTTCATTGGGATTATTACAATAGTTTCGTAATTCACCCTTTTTTGTATGCTATTTTAAAGATCGTATCAGCAAAAGATCCTTCATACGAGCCGATCCGGGCAAAAGTATTGGAGCATAATTTAAGATATGCCATTATCCAGGAGCGTTTAATTACGGATGACGGCGGCTATCCGATAATTGGCCGTTCGATCACCTATCGAACAGGCGCATTTCATCATTTGGCAAACATGGCCTTTCGGCAGCAATTGCCGGCACAACTTAAACCCGTACAAGTTCGCTGCGGGCTAACGGCAGTTATTAACAAATTTACCGAAACCGGGGACATATTTGACAATGAAGGATGGCTAAGGATCGGCCTTTACGGACACCAGCCATCCCTGGCCGAAGGTTATATTTCTACAGGCAGTTTATATTTATCTTCAGCTATTTTATTGCCATTAGGCTTGCCGGAATCAGACCCGTTTTGGAACGCACCTGATGAAGATTGGACAGCGAGAAAATTAACAGCCGGAATTGATCTGCCTGCCGACCATAGCTCCTGAAAACAAGTGACGGCGTTTTCACTTTAACAATATTAAAAATATCATCTCATTTTTTATTTTGATATTACAAACAACTCTCTATATTTGCGCAATCAATCCGTAAGGGCTCAATATTTTAAGCCCCTATAAACACAAAATGAACGGTTACAAACAACATCATCTGTCATTGCACCATCACCACCATGTGGTGATCAGATAATGTATGTTTCTACGCGAAATAACAACCCCGGTTCATTCTTTTCCTTTTAGTTTCTTAATTTTAATCAGTGAAAACACTTAAAATAGCCATCCAGAAATCTGGCCGGCTCAACGAAAAATCCGTTGAATTATTAAAAAATTGCGGCCTTAGCTTCGAAAACTACAAGAGCTCGCTTATCTCCCCCGTATCTAATTTTCCGCTCGAAATACTGTTTCTGCGCGATGACGACATCCCCGAATATGTGCAGGACGGTATTGCCGACCTGGGTATTGTAGGCGAAAACGTAATCCGGGAAACAGAAGTAGAAGTAAGCTACCTGCAGCGCCTGGGCTTCGGAAAATGCAGTTTAAAAATTGCAGTACCCAATAACAACAGCATCCAGCACCTCGACCAGCTTAACGGCAAAGCCATCGCCACCACCTATCCTGTCATCCTCGGCAAATTCCTGAAAGAAAAAAATATTCAAGCAGATATCCGTACCATTTCCGGTTCGGTAGAGATCTCACCGGGCCTTGGGCTCAGCGATGCCATCTGCGATCTGGTATCCACCGGTGGTACTTTAAAAAGCAACGGACTGGTGCCTTTTGCCGATGTGATGTCGTCAGAAGCGGTGTTAATTGGCCGAAAAGGCAGTGAAAACGAAGAACTGGTAAAAGAATTGATCCAGCGGATCCAGTCGGTATTAAGGGCTAAAGAGACCAAGTATGTGGTATTGAATGTTCATTCAGATAATTTATCTGCAATCATTAACCTTTTACCGGGTGTTAAAAGCCCATCGGTTGTACCTTTGGCAGAGGAGAACTGGGTAGCGGTTCATACGGTTATCCCCGAGCGTGACTTTTGGGACAAAATAAGCCAGCTGAAACAAGCGGGCGCACAGGGCATAGTAGTAATGCCGATTGAGAAGATAATACTTTAGCCCCCGCCCCCTAAAGGGGGAGGAAAGGGTTTCGATAAAGAGAAATAAATTTTAGGACGTAACACCCCTTTAGGGGGTTTGGGGGCATGAAGACATATAATTATTCCGATTTAAGCAAATCTGATATTCAATCACTCGTTCAGCGTAATATTGACCCGGCGAATGAGATCAGGGGTATCGTTGAGAATGTTATCACAAAGGTAAAAGAGCATGGCGACAGCGCCCTGCTTGATTTTGCCTTAAAGTTTGATAAAGTTGAACTGGAGAAACTTTATCTTGATAAAGAAGAGCTGGAAACCATTGCTTCAGCCGTTACTGCCGAACAAAAAGCCGCGCTGGAAATAGCTTACAATAACATCTATAAATTTCACGCTGCACAGGTAAAGGCGGAAGATAAGGTGGAAACCATGCCCGGCGTTAGCTGCTGGCGCGAAATGCGGCCGATTGAAAAAGTAGGTTTATACATTCCTGGCGGATCAGCAGTTTTACCAAGCACTTTTTTGATGCTCGGCATCCCGGCAAGGATAGCAGGCTGTCACGAGATCGTGGTTTGCTCGCCTCCGCAAAAAAACGGCAAAGTAAATGCCTTTATAGCATATGTAGCTTTATTGCTGGGGGTTGATAAAATCTACCTGGCAGGCGGCGCACAGGCTATCGCCGCTATGGCTTACGGTACGGAAACCGTTGCCAAAGTGGATAAGATCTTCGGCCCCGGCAACCAGTTTGTCACCAGGGCAAAAACCATTGTACAATCCACTACCACCACCGCTATTGATATGCCGGCCGGCCCGTCTGAAGTGTTGGTGATAGCTGATGAGTCCTGCAACCCGGCTTATGTTGCGGCGGATCTGCTGGCTCAGGCAGAGCACGGCATCGATAGCCAGGCCATCCTGGTTTGCACCTCACAAAAAATTGCGGAAGAAGTTTTAGCACAAGTAGAGAAACAAGTACCTGTTTTGCCAAGGGCCGAAATCGTTAAACAAGCTTTGGATAACTCATACATTGTTATAACCAATACTTTGGATGAGGCTATGCAATTCAGCAACGCTTATGCACCAGAGCACTTAATACTTTCCACAGCAAACTGGCAACTACACACAGCAAACATCATTAACGCCGGATCAGTTTTCCTGGGTAATTTAACGCCTGAAAGTGCAGGTGATTATGCTTCCGGAACTAATCATACTTTGCCTACCAGTTCTTATTCAAGGGCATATTCGGGTGTATCGGTGGATTCGTTTGTGAAGAAGATCACTTTTCAGCATATTACGCCCGATGGCATAAAAAACATCGGGCCGAGCGTAGAAATTTTGGCAGAGCTGGAAGGCCTGCATGCGCATAAAAATGCGGTAAGTGTGAGATTAAGCCCCCAAACCTCCGCTAAATAGCGGAGAGTTACGTCCTAAAGATTACTAAGATGAAAGAAGAAGAAAATAAACAATATTATAGTGACAAAAACGGCAACTCCCCCTTTAGGGGGCTGGGGGGCCTGCTTAGAGAGAATATCAAACGGCTCGTCCCCTATTCATCCGCCCGCGATGAATACCAGGGCGAGGCAAGCGTTTTTTTGGATGCCAATGAAAATGCCTTTGGCTCGCCGTTGGAACAATCCTACAACCGTTACCCTGATCCGTTGCAAATTGAAGTAAAAAAAAGCTTGAGCGCTATTAAAGGCGTACCCATCCGTAACATATTTTTAGGTAACGGCAGCGACGAGGCCATTGATATCCTCTACCGCAGCTTTTGCAATCCCGGTGTGGATAATGTGATCCTGGTGCCACCTACTTATGGTATGTACCAGGTATCGGCCAACATAAATGATGTGGCGATACGTAACGTGCCCCTAACCCCTGATTTCCAGCTGAACCTGGAGGGCATTGCCGAAGCGATTGACAAACACACCAAAATGATCTTTGTCTGCTCGCCCAATAACCCTACCGGTAATTCCATCAACCGGGCGGATGTGGAAACGCTGCTGGCAAATTTTGAAGGACTGGTGGTGGTTGATGAAGCTTATATCAATTTCAGCAGGCAACGTTCGTTTATCCAGGAATTAACCGAATACGGCAACCTGGTGGTTTTGCAAACACTTTCAAAAGCATGGGGGCTGGCGGGGCTGCGCGTTGGGATGGCCTTCGCGAGTGAAGAGATCATCGAAGTGATGAATAAGGTAAAACCTCCTTATAATGTTAATGAAGCCTCGCAGCAACTTGCACTGCAAGCGCTGGCGAATATTGAACAGGTAAACGCCTGGATAAAAGAAACTTTGATCCAGCGCGACAAGCTGGTTTTAGGCCTGAAGGATTTTGAATTTGTGGAAGATATTTACCCGTCGGACGCTAACTTTATCCTCGTAAAAACAACTGATCCAAAAGGGATCTACAACTTCCTTGTCCAACAGGGGATCATTGTGCGCGACCGTTCGAAAGTTGAATTATGTGCCGGATGTTTGCGGGTTACGGTTGGCACACCGGCAGAAAACGAAATATTGTTAAATACTTTACAAGACTATAAATGAGCAAATTGCAAAAAATACTGTTTGTTGACCGCGACGGCACCATGATCAATGAAACGCCCGATGAACAGATCGATTCATTTGCCAAACTGGAATTTTATCCGGGCGCATTGCAATATCTGCCAAAAATTGCCAAAGAACTTGATTACGAACTGGTAATGGTAACCAACCAGGATGGGTTAGGCACAGCAAGCTATCCTGAAGATACATTTTGGCCTGTACATAATTTTATAGTGCAAACCTTTAAAAATGAAGGTGCTGTTTTTTCAAACTTTTGTATCGACAGGACTTTTCCTGCAGAGAATGCCCCAACCCGCAAACCTGCTACCGGTTTGCTGACCCAATATTTTGATGCCGAAAAGTACGACCTCAAAGGCTCCTATACCATCGGCGACAGGAAAAATGATGTGCTTTTAGGTTATAATTTAGGTGCAAAAGCCATCTGGCTGAATAATCATTCAAACCTGGGCGGCCATGAATTCAGCGGGCCGGAAGAAGAACATAAAGTTAAAAGCACCGTCGCGCTGGAAACTACTGATTGGGAAAAGATCTATGAGTTTTTAAAGCTGGGCGAACGGGTTGTTGAGCATAGGCGTGCAACCAAAGAGACGGACATCTACATCAAAATTAACCTGGATGGTACAGGAGAAGCTAAAGTATCCACAGGTCTTCACTTTTTTGACCACATGCTCGACCAGATCGCGCGCCACGGCAACATCGACCTGGAAATAACCGCCAACGGCGACCTGCACATCGACGAGCACCATACCATTGAAGATACCGGCATTGCCTTAGGCGAAGTTTTTGGCGCCGCACTTGGCAACAAAAAAGGGATAGAACGCTATGGCTTTTGCCTGCCGATGGATGATTGCCTGGCGCAGGTGGCCCTTGATTTTGGCGGCCGGAACTGGATCGTGTGGGATGCAGTATTTAAAAGAGAAAAAATAGGCGAAATGCCGACAGAAATGTTCTTTCATTTTTTTAAATCATTTTCTGACGCAGCCAAATGCAATTTAAACATCAAAGCCGAAGGCGAAAATGAACATCATAAAATTGAAGCTATATTTAAAGCTTTCGCCAAAGCCATTAAAATGGCGGTGAAAAGAGATGTGAATAAGATGGTGTTACCGAGTACGAAGGGTTTATTATAGTTTGCAGTTTTAAGCAGGCAGTTTGCAGAATTTAATGCAAATGGATCTGCTGCAAACTGCAAACCACAAACTGCAAACTAATGATTGGTATAATCACATACGGCGCCGGGAATATTTTCTCCCTCACTGCAGCCCTTGAGCGGCTGGGAATTCCCTATGGAATGATCAATAAGGAAGAAGATTTTGAGCGATATGACCGCTATATTATTCCTGGCGTAGGCCATGCCGGTGCGGCTATGGCAAAGCTGGAACATACCGGTCTTGTTCCTGAAATAAAAGCGCTTAAAAAACCAACATTAGGGATTTGTGTAGGGATGCAATTGTTAACTGCACACTCTGAAGAGGGCGATGCTAATATGCTGGGTATCTTCCCTATAAACACTTTAAAGTTCGACGGAAATACTGAATTTAAGGTACCACATACCGGCTGGAACCAGGTATTTCCGGAAAAGGAAAACCCCTTATTTGAAAATATTCCGGCGGGTTCACACTTTTACTTCGTACATTCATACTTTATTGAGTATAATAAGGCATATACTTTAGCATCAACAACATATATTAACAAATTTTCGGCATCAATTTGGCGGGATAATTTCTATGGTGTTCAATTCCACCCCGAAAAATCTGGTGCTTATGGGGAAACGTTACTAAAAAACTTTTCAAATTTATAAAGACATGTATATTATTCCTGCAATAGATATATTGGATAAAAAAGTCGTCCGCCTGCGTGAGGGTGATTATAAACAGGTTACAAACTATGATGTTTCCCTGGAGGAAATGATCGAAAAGTACCAATCCTACGGCACCAATATGATCCATATCATCGACCTCAACGGCGCCAAAAACGATTTCAGCAACCAGCAGTATCTTTTTGATGTGATCAAAAAAACAGACATGAAGGTGCAATATGGGGGCGGTATCCGTAGTATTGATAAGGTAAAAGAACTGATTGACGCTGGTGTTTACCGCGTAATTGTTGGCACGCAAGCACTTACCAACCCTTCGTTTCTGCCCGAATTAAGCAAAGAAATTTGCGGCCGCGATAAATGTTCCGACCAGGTGGTAATAGCCATTGACGTGCTGGACGAAGTGATCAAATATTCCGGGTGGATGGAAAGCTCACCCATTAAGCTAATGGATTATGTTGACAAATGTTTGGCGCTCGGCTTCTTCCGGTTTTTATGTACCGACATTGGCAAAGATGGCAAATTAGGTGGCGCAGGTATTGAATTGTACGAAAAACTGCTTGACCATTCTCCGTTCATAAAATTGATTGCCTCAGGTGGCGTAAGCTCGATGGATGATATTGAAAAGCTGAATCGCTTAAAAGTTGAGTCGTGTGTGGTGGGAAAAGCGATTTATGAAGGGCACATTACCATAGAAGAAATAAAAAATTGGAATTTGGAATCTCTGATAAGCATATAGTGCAGCCCCTAGCCCCCTAAAAGGGGGAGCGATAGTTAAGCATGAAAAACAAATGTTTTTGGGTGCAAGTGATTTAATATTTAAGAACGCTGCCGCCCTTCGGAATAATATGACTCCGGCTGAGATGACATTATGGGGGCATTTGAAGGGAAGTCAACTTGGTGCAAAATTCAGAAGGCAGCATCCATTAGGTATTTATATTGCTGATTTTTACTGTCATCAACACAAACTCATTATCGAAGTTGATGGCAGCAATCATAATATTCCAGAGATAGCTAACCATGATTTAGAACGACAACTTAATATAGAAAATGATGGCATAAAAGTTCTTCGTTTTAAAAATGAAGAGATTTTTAATCAATTAGAAAAAGTATTGAACACAATTAACCAAGCGATAAGCTTCCCCTTTAGGGGGCGGGGGGGCTGGCAAAGCGAATTATTCCCTGCCTTGATGTTAAAGATGGCCGCACGGTAAAAGGCGTAAACTTCGTTGCCCTGCGTGACGCGGGCGACCCTGTTGAACTGGCCTGGAATTATTCGAGGCAAGGTGCTGATGAACTGGTGTTTCTGGACATTACCGCTACTGTTGAACGCCGCAAGACTATGGTTGAACTGGTAAAATCTGTTGCAAGGCAGATCAATATCCCTTTTACAATAGGCGGTGGCATAAACGAAATTGCCGATGCCGATGCCTTGCTGAACGCCGGGGCTGACAAGATCTCCATCAACTCGGCAGCGGTACGCAACCCGGCGTTGATAGACGAACTGGCAAAGGCTTTCGGCGTTCAATTTGTGGTAATCGCAGTGGATACCCGGGTGATGAACGGCAAAAACATAGTGCACCTTAATGGCGGCCGTTTACCTACCGAAAAAGAAACCATGGATTGGATCCTGGAGGCAGAAAGCCGCGGGGCTGGTGAAATATTACTCACGTCGATGGATCATGACGGCACCAAAGCTGGCTTTGACAATATATTTTTAAAGCAGGTGAACGATGCGGTGAATATCCCTGTGATTGCTTCAGGCGGCGCCGGAAACGTGCAGCATTTTGTGGATGTTTTTGAACAAAGCAATGTGGATGCAGCCCTGGCAGCTTCGGTATTTCATTACGGAGAGATATTGATACCGGATTTGAAAAAGATTTTGAAACAACACCAAATTGAGGTAAGAGAAGTGGCGCCTCCAAACACTCCCCGGTAGGGTGAGCTAAAAAACTAATTTTAACCCGCTGTCTGTGTCCTCGCAGGCAGGTTTTTGAGCCGTTGTTTGTGGGGACACAAATAACAGGGAAAAGGTAGAAAAAAATACAATGAATATAGATTTTAACAAAACAGACGGATTAGTACCTGTTATTATACAGGACTGGCAAACATTGGAAGTGCTGATGCTGGGCTATATGAACCAGGAGGCTTTTGATAAAACCGTCGATGAAAATATTGTAACCTTCTTTTCGCGGTCGAAAAACCGGTTGTGGACAAAAGGCGAAACCAGCGGCAATTTCCTGCATGTAAAGAATATCCATTTGGATTGTGACAACGATACGCTGCTGATCAAGGTAGACCCCATCGGCCCAACGTGCCATACCGGCTCACGCAGTTGCTTTAAAACTGATTACAACCAGAACTTCATTTTCCAGCTGGAAAATATTGTGGCCGACCGGTACACAAATCCAAAAGAAGGTTCGTACGTAAATAAACTGCAGGCAAAAGGTTTAAATAAGATAGCGCAAAAGGTTGGTGAAGAAGGGGTTGAAACTGTAATTGCCGCTTTAGCCGAAACTGAAACCGATTTAATCAATGAAGCATCCGACCTGGTTTTTCACCTCATTGTTTTATTGCGCGAAAAGGGCCTTAATCTGGAACGTATCGCGTTGAATTTGGAGGAAAGACATAAATAAGTCTTAAGTCCATAGTCCATAGTCGATAGTCCATGGTTTTGGACAGTTTGGCTATGGACCATGGACCATGGACCATGGACTTAACCAATGATCTCAGTACAAAAAACGGCAGAACTCACCGGGCACGGCAACCCGATTTTCACGCTTGAGCTTTCTCAAAAGCCCGGCATATTATTCAGCGGTGGAAATGATAAGGGCTTAGTGGAATGGAGCCTGAAGAACAACGCCTTTATAAAAGTGATGTTCCCTGTAAATGCGTCTGTTTATGCCATACATGGCCCGGCTGGCTTTCCCTTACTATTTGCCGGATTACGCAATGGTGATGTGCTGGTTTTTGATTTCATCAAACAACAGCTAGTTAAAACGCTGAAGCACCATCAAAAGCCGGTATTTGATATCAAGTCAGTGGCAGGAAAACAAGAATTACTGGTAGCTTCAGAAGATGGAACAGTCTCCGTTTGGAGCCTGGAAACATTGGAATTACTGCATGTTATTACCGTTTCCCACGATACCATAAGAAGCATCAGCATATCACCGGATGAAAAAAACGTTGCTTTTGGCTGCCGGAATAATCACATTTATCTGTACGATCTTTCAGACTATACCGTTACCAAAGCCCTTTTAGGGCACACGATGGCGGTTTTCTCCGTGAAATATTTCCCCGGAGGCGAATACCTTATATCCGGTAGCCGTGATGCTCAGTTAAAAATTTGGGATATCCGCACCTACGAACTCGTTACTAATATCCCGGCCCATTTGTTTGCAGTAAACGCCATCGCTTTCCACCCAACGCTTCCTTATTTTGCTACTGCAAGCATGGATAAAAGCATTAAGATATGGGGTGCCGATGATTTTAAGCTGTACAAAACCATCAGCAGGGAAAAAGGCTTTGAAAGCCACCAGCTATCCATCAACAAGATTGTGTGGAACGGCAACCGGCTTATTTCAGCCGGGGACGATAAAAAAATAATTGTCTGGGAAATCAGTGTGAATTAGTTAAAACATCCTTTTAATAGTGCAAAGCTTATGGGTATAACGCTTTAATTCTTCAGAATAAATGCCTTTTTCATCGATGGCATCAATTTTTACCTTGCCCGAGGCATGGATAATTTTCTCATTGTTGAGCATAATGCCCACATGTACCACTTTTCCTTCGGTATTATCAAAAAAAGCGAGGTCGCCCAGGCGGGTATCATGCAGCGAGGTCACGGTATAACCCTGCTCAGCCTGCATACCGGCATCGCGCAATAAGTTAATTCCCTGTAATTTAAAAACGGCCTGCGTAAAGCCCGAGCAATCAATGCCGAAATGGGTACGCCCACCCCACAAATACGGTGCATTTAAAAACGATGTAGCCGTAAGCACCAGGTTCTCGGTTTCGCCTATCTCCCCTATTATTTCAAATTGTTCGGTTCCAATACGGCAGGTAGTACCTTCCAAAAATGCAAGCGAACTGCCTGCCGGCAAATAAAGGATGCTGTTGTTAGCAATTTTCCAGGCTTGGGTAACTGGTCTGTAAGTAAGGGGTGACGGCGTCTGTTTAAATCTTTTATATGCCAGGTGGCCAAGCATAATAAATTGCAGCCTGCCTATCCATCCGGAATAATTATCAAATGACGTTATGATTTGAACCCAGTTATCCTTCCATTCTTTTATCTCAAAGATCTCACCAAACAACACCTGCGATACTTGTTCGCTCCTGTCACTCGGCTCGGCCCGTAAGGGGATAATAGAAAGATTACAAATTCCGTATTCCATAGAAAAGTAGGCCTGTTTACGAAAGCTTAATTTTTAAAGTTGCAAGAAACAAAAAAGGGAAGGCAAACAAAATTCACCTCCCCTTCTTATCTTAATATCTTATAATTGGTTATTCATTCAAATGGAGCCATTCCTTTTTTGCCAACAGCTCCTCTTTTGTTTCACGTACATCCTCGTCATCCACACAGCAATCAACCGGGCAAACGGCTGCGCACTGCGGTTCGTCATGAAAACCTACACATTCAGTACATTTATCTGGCACAATATAGTAAATATCATCCGAAAGTGCAGCTTGTGTTTCTTCGGCATTTAATGTATTGCCATCACCAAAATCTATCAACCCTTTTAACCCTGTTCCATCCGAAAAGCGCCATGCTGCGCCTGCATCATAAATAGCATTATTGGGGCATTCGGGCTCACAAGCTCCGCAATTTATACATTCGTCGGTGATTTTAATCGCCATAGTTCTCTATATCTTATATTCTCGATTAACTTTGCCTTTTATTAAAGGCTTGCAAATATAACAAAAAAAGGTTTTGTGAGGCGAAATACATACCATATATATGTCAAAATTTAACAAATCACAGCTCATAAATATTTTTTCTAATCTTGGCGCCAGGTTAATTACCCCTGATGAAAACCTGCTTGCCATCATCGAAACGGAACATCATTACAACGCCTGGTTTACCGTCAATAGTGTTTTACATGCGGTAAAAGCCATTGGGTTAATGTTAAATGAAAGAGACCTCAGCACGTGGTTGGATAATTATTCTGTTGAAAATACCGGTTCCGGAAAAAAAGTGGGGCTGATCCTGGCAGGCAATATCCCGTTGGTTGGCTTTCATGATGTACTGTGTGTTTTGATCTCCGGCAATTATGCACTGATTAAAGCATCATCACAGGATGCCCGCCTTATAAAATGCATTCTGGAGATATTAGCCACCATAGAACCTCATTTTAAAGAGCAATACAGTTTTGTAGAAAGGCTGACTGACTTTGACGCCGTTATTGCCACCGGCAGCAATAACACCTCACGTTATTTTGAATATTATTTTGGCAAAGTACCCAACATCATCCGTAAAAACAGGAGCAGCGTTGCGGTATTACGCGGTGATGAAACTGCCGAACAATTGTACCAGCTTGGCCACGATATATTTGATTATTTTGGATTAGGCTGCCGTAATGTATCCAAATTACTGGTACCAAAAGGTTATAACTTCAATTTCTTTTTTGAATCGATAGAAGTTTATAACGACATCATCAACCATAACAAATACAACAACAATTATTTTTATAACAAATCAATTTACCTGGTCAACAGCGACAGACACCTGGATAACAACTTTTTGCTTTTAAAAGAAGATACCCGCCTGGCCTCTCCGCTCGGCGTATTGTATTTTGAATATTACGATGATCTTGAAGAAGCAAAATCAAAACTGGTTGAAGAAAGCGACCGGATCCAATGTATAGTTAGCGCAATTCCATTGGAAGTAAATAACCAGGTGGTTAATTTTGGCCAAAGCCAGCAACCTGCGTTGTGGGATTATGCTGACGGGGTGGATACGATGGCGTTTTTGACGAATAATTGATGGATCATTCGATAGCCTGCGGGGGAAAATACTGAAATCCGGACAGAGTTATTGGCGCACTGTCCAAAGCGGCCTGGTAAAGCAGGTACCTCCCCTTTTCGTCTTTCATTGTACTTACTGACTGCACTCTTTTGCCTTGCCTGACATTTACCTTTTTCCAACCGGCGGGCACGTAGGTTTTAAGCGTTAAGGGCAAATAGTACATTTTTTTATCGAGCGACTGACTAAGAGTTATTTTTACCTTACCATTAATTATTTTACTTTGAACGGTACAGGCTTCCCGCTCCCGCATGTATTTGGTTACATCGCCAAAAGTGGCTACCCATAATTTATCATTAAAGCTTTTGATGTATTGAAAATAAGTATCCAGTAAAGAAACCGGCCTTGCCTCGTAACCAAGCCCCTCTACGCCATGAATTACCAGCACCAGCCAGGTATCTTTGCGGGCAACAGCGGTATCCACCCACGCCTTCATGAGTGGTAATGGCGCCCTGGTATTGATCTCGCGCTGCCATTGTACATAATCCCTATCATTAACTGCCGGTGTCTTTTTACTTGGACGGTCAAGCTCAGTTAACCAGGCTTCGGGCATGCGGTTACGTAATGCGGGGTAAATTTTATACGCTATGCTCATTACCCTTGCATTTTCGTAACCATAAGGCACCTCGGCCGAAAAGGTATATTTTTCGCCCATCTGGTTCCTGATCTCTTCCTTGCTTTTCGTCAGTTCATAAACAATATTTGCAGAGTCAAGTCCCGGCATACCAGCATGGGTAATGGAATGGCTTGCAAACTCATAGCCTTTGGCTGCATCCCTCCTGAAATCTTCCCATGTCGATCCTTTTTCCTGCAATACCTCATCGCAGGGTTGATAACCGGGTTGAAAGTCGCCATGCCTGACTTTGGCATACAACTCATCCATCAGTTGAAATGCCTGTTCTGTTTTTCCATCGTCGTAAAGGCCTGCGGCTCTGGTGTGATAAGTAATAGTTCCCTTATAGCCCAAATAACCCGCTGCTGAGCATCTTTCAAAAAAGTTTTGTGCAGTTGTTGGTATAGTTGCCGATTCGGCAATAATAGTATTTACGGGCCTGCCAATGAAACGCCCGTGATATTTTGAGCCCGGGATACCGCCTGTAATAACAAAAAAGGTAGCGGGCAAACCAAGCCTTTGCATTACCGGCAGCGCATATTTAAATTGGTTATATGAGCCATCATCATAAGTTATTGAAACAGCCCCGTTTTTACCATATTGCCATTCAGTAACCGTGGTTTGACCGGCGACTGGCTGGCCTTTGGCCATAACGGTACATACACAAATCATAAGAGCAATAAATAAAGGTTTCATCCTGGCTGGTTTAACTCAGATTAGAAACCAAATATAATTTTTTTAAAAAACCTACAAGGCACCCTTTGTGTATTATATCTGTTATAAATCCAAAAACGCAAATATCAGCACGTTAACAGGTATTTACTTCTTCTCTTTACCGGGTTTTACGGTATCTACGGTATTACCGGCTCCGCCCGTTGCGGTATTGTCGGCGCTGTTAACCTTGCTGGTATCCGCTTTCGAAGTATCCTTAGGTATTTTATAGGTGTTGATCACCGTATCCTTTGAGTTTTTGGAGGTATTGTTGCCAGAACACGATGCGAACAAACCTAAGCCGAAAGCAAATGAAGTAATCAGAATTATGTTTTTCATAGTTGACATATTGTTGTTAATGATAACAACACCGGGGCTATTAGGTTTTAAACCTGCCATTTTTACAAATCGCTATTATTTAGTTAATATTTATTCGGGCCCTTGAAACATATTTATATTTCAAGCTGTTTATTTATCGGATTTAATATTAAAATTATGCTCAGCGCAAAAAAATCAATCTTTGTAATGACAGCGTACCTGGTAATTTATATTATTTTGATAAATACTGGTTTATTATTTATACTGGTACCTTATTTATACATTGTGTCACCCTTTTTTATTGTTTGGATGGTGGCCTGCATTTTAAAAGACACCAGGGTGAAATACCCCGAATTGAAAGAAAATGAAGAATGGGGTTATGCCGACAAAACAAAAGATGAACTTGGTTTTTTTAAACTATAACAAATTTATATCAACCTCATGAAAAAACAACTGCTCGCTTTCCTGGCTTTTCTATCTATTCCCATTTTTTCTTTACGGGCGCAAAACAAGCCCCTTGAAACCGTCGGCCATGTCGATCTGCAAAAATACCTGGGAAAATGGTACGAAATAGCCGCATTTCCGCAGTTTTTTGAAAAGGGCTGCACCTGCACCATCGCCCAATACAGCCTCAAAAGCAATGGGGACATCGCCGTAAAAAACACCTGCAATAGAAATGGCAAAACCACAACCGCGAACGGCAAAGCAGTGGTTAAAGATAAACGGACCAACGCCAAACTCAGCGTATCGTTTTTTTGGCCCTTTAGCGGTAAATACTGGATAATTGCGCTTGCCCCCGATTATAGTTATGCGATGGTTGGCCACCCCAACCGCAAATATCTTTGGATATTGAGCCGCAAACCCAAAATGGATGAGGCTACCTATCGCAAGCTCACTGAGCTTGCCGCCAGCAAGGGCTTCGACCTTAAAAAACTGGTTACCACTGATCAAAGCTGTAATTAAGGCAAAAAATGCCTGCAAGGCCTAACACCCGGGTTTAATTATTGTTAACTAAATTTGGGTAAAAACCGCACCTTTCAAAACAACGTTCAATGGAGTCAAGGTCATTTATTTATATTTCTCTGGCAGCCGACTTATTGATCGCATTGTCGAAATTCATAGCAGCCGCTTTTACAGGCAGCGCCGCAATGATTGCTGAAGGGATCCATTCCATTATCGACGCAAGCAGCCAGTTATTACTGATATGGGGCGTTAAAATCAGTAAGAAATTACCTGATAAAGAAAGACCTTTTGGCTACGGCAGGGAATTGTATTTCTGGTCTTTTATCGTATCGCTGATCATTTTCATTGTAGGCGGCTGTGTTTCCTTTTACGAAGGTTACTACCATTTTCAGCATCCTGTGTTTGAAGGCAGCCCCGCCTGGAACTACGGCGTTTTGTTAACCGCTTTCCTGTTTACCTGTATTTCGCTTTATAATGTATTAAAGGTTTTTAATGTCGAGCGGGGCAAACGGTCTTTCTGGAGAGCCATAAAAGACAGCAAGGATCCTTCTACATTTATTACCCTGCTGGGTGACGCAGGCGACGTAGCGGGCCTGGTTATTGCCTTTGCCGGCATCGCTATCGGGCGTTATTACCATAACCCGCATATCGATGGCATGGCTTCCATGGCCATTGGCGTGATGCTGATCATTATTTCGCTGATATTGGTAAATGAGAGTAAAAGCCTTTTAATGGGCGAAACCACGAGCCGGAAAACAATCCGGCGCATAGTGGCCCTTACGGAAAGCGACGGGTCGGTGGTAAAAGTTAAAAAGCATTTCTCGATGTACCTTGCCCCCGAAGAAGTGATCCTGCAGTTAAATACCGTTTTTAAAGACGACCTGACCACCCACCAGATTACTGACGCTATAGAAAGAATCACCAAAACGATTAAAAAGGAATTCCCCCGCATCAAACAGATCTTTATTGAACCTGTAGCGGCCGATGGCTTGCAATAAAAGCATGGCAACTTAATCAGATCCCATTTATTATCCAAAATCAACTTAAATTATGACTGCCGTCATTTTATCAATGAACCGGATACTCCAATTTTGTTCGCAAATCCCGGTGAAATGAAAAAGATACTTGTATTGACTGATTTTTCGAAAAAGGCTGAAAACGCAGCACTTTATGCCTTAAGGATGGCGCAACATTTTAATGCCGACCTGATCCTGTACCATTCATTTGAGAAAGTACGTGCTTTAAACGTCCCCGAATCGGGCGCATGGCTATATGAGGATTTTACAACCATGGTGGATGAAAACATGGATGAATTAAAAAAACTTCAATTTAATTTACAACAGCACCTGGAGCCGCGGACATACATACCCTCCATTACCCTATTAGACGAAGCCGGGTATAATTTAGGCCTGAATGTTAAGCAATTAGCTGTTAATGAAAATATCGACCTGATTATAACAGGATCAAAAAGCGGCAATACTTTATCCCATTTAATTAACGGCAGTGATACCGGCAATATCATGGACGATGCCCCCTGCCCTGTTATATTTGTACCCCAAAACTTCAGGTATCACCGGCTTAAAACCATTGTATTTGCTAATGATCTTGTTGCCGACTATAAAGATGTTACCAGGTTTCTGACACGTTTGGCTAATGACGACGGTGCGCAAATCATCGTCACCCATTTTACCGACAAGAATGATATGGTGGCGGATAGCTACCTGGCTAAAACCAAAGAGCATATCAACTATTCAAAACTATCGGTAATCACTTTCCCGCGCAAAAATATTGCAAGGCAGTTAAATGAGTTTGCTGAAGATGTAAATGCCAGCCTGATAGCCATGGTACATCACAAACACTATTTGATGGAAGAATTATTGATCGGCAGCAAAAGTAAAAGTGTATTAAAAGACAATAACATCCCGGTATTGGTTTTCCCGGGATAATACTATTCGATCCTGAACCTGGTTGTAAACATTACCCCCGGATTAACTTTTAATCCGGGTGGGTAATTTTAATTAAATTAGCAGGCGATTAATGAATAAACCGGTTTCACAATTGGCAATTGTATATTATCTTTGGGAAGAGTTAGACCAGGCTCAACCCCATCAGCAATGCCTTTAAAAAACTTAAACGCAAATCCACATCATCCCGCCTCCATTAAAAATAGCTTTTTTTTACTGGCGATAGTTGCACTTTTTATCGCTGCCTGCGGTAACGAACTTGAATTTAACAAAGTGCCCGCTTCTTCTGCAGTAAGCGTAAGTACTTTAGCAGGCAGCGGCGCCCAGGGATCGATAAACAGCACAGGTGCTTATGCCACTTTTTACCAACCTACCGGTGTCGCCGTGGATGCTGCCGGGAATGTTTATGTGGCGGACTTCCGCAATAATCTTATCCGTAAAATCAGCCCGACGGCCGCAGTAACCACTTTTGCCGGCAGCACCGAAGGCTTTGCCAACGGCACAGGTACCTATGCATTATTTAACCAACCCACCGGTGTGGCTGTTGATGTTGCCGGAAATATTTATGTAGCAGATAACATTAACCAGTTGATACGCAAGATTAGCCCGGCCGGGGTGGTTACTACTTTAGCAGGCAGCGGCGCCCGGGGTAACGCCAATGGCCCTGCTGCGGGCGCTTCATTTAATTACCCGCAGGGAGTGGCTGTTGATGCTACAGGCAACGTTTACGTGGCCGACTATGGCAATAACCTGATCCGCAAAATCAGCAATACGGGTATGGTAACAACATTGGCAGGAAAAGACTCGGCCGGTGCAAACAATGGCGCTGATACTTCTGCTACCTTCAACCAGCCAACAGGCGTTGCTGTTGATGCTGCGGGGAATGTTTACGTAGCCGACGAAGGCAATAACCTGATCCGCGAGATAAGCCCTGCCGGTGTGGTAAGCACTTTTGCAGGCAGCGGAGCCCGTGGCGCCGACAATGCCACCGGCACAAAGGCATCGTTTAACGGCCCTACCGGTGTTGCGGTTGATGCTTCAGGCAATGTTTATGTAGCCGACTATGGCAATAACATCGTACGCGAAATTACCCCGGCGGGTGTTGTAACAACGCTGGGCGTTACAGGCACAACCGCCAGCAAATTATTTAAGGGGCCCTATGGCATAGCGCTTGATGTTGCTGGCAATGTGTACGTGGCTGACTACGGCTATAACATGATCCTGAAGATCAGCAAATAACACCACCAATCAATAACAGCCGTCAAAATGTTTACCCTATTCAAAAAGACAAGTTGGAAAATTAAAGGGAAAGCGTTCGTTTTTTTTGATACTCTTTTTCAACAGCTACCAACTGAATTCCGGTTTTTATCAGATGGCCTTCACAAAGGACTTTATAGGAGATTCGGTGTTAACTTTTCTTTGAAAGGACATCACTATCACATTGGTTTTGACCCGTCACAGTCAGATAAGTCAATGACCCGGGAAAAACCGTTTGAACTTAAAAACATCATTGTTATAGAGGGCGAAAATAAATACCCCCTCACTATCACCGTTCACCGCGGACTTTGGATCGGATTTGGAATTGAAAAGAATATTTTAAAGTTTAAAACCTTCCGGTTTGATCTTTCAATGCTTGAAAAAGACATGAAAAAGTTTGCAAACGATAGTAAAATTGAAAAACTGGTTAAGGGATTGTCGTCAGATAAATTAACGCTTGATGACCTAAGTGAATTTGAAATCGATGGAAAATTTTACTACCAGATTAAGGACCTGGAAGACGGAAATTATATTGCTATTGACAAAAATGGACAAGTATTCGGGCTAATTCACGACCCTTATAAAATCGAACTAATAAATAAATCTGTGCGGCAATTTACGAACGATGTTAATTGTGGGAAGTTTGATTTTAATAAATACCTGGATGGCATAAAACAACCAATGTAAAACATAGGCATTGCTAATTGATGCCTTCTCTTTTTGACGTATACGCAGGAAATATGACCATCAACTTAAGATTGCCGGGATTTGACTGTTCTACCATCATCCTACAGCGCAGGGTCGTCTGCGATAGACCCTGCAGAGACGGAAGTTGCAAACTTGGACAGGCGGGGTTATCGAAGAGAAACACGCAATACAAACTGGTCAGATGGGGTATGACAACGAAAAGATACCAGAAGCTGTTAAAAACAAACTTAATCATAACAATAATATACAAGCAAATGCGAAAATAGTTGGTGGTAGCGCAAAGGTTCTTGCTTTTAATTTAAAAACGGGTATTGTATTGGGCTCTGCAATAGTGCCACTTGGTGAAGAGGTTGAAGCTGCGGAAATCGTTGGTCGTGAACTGGAAGCCGAAACGAAGGTGCTTTTTCGGTCAGCAGAAGAGCTATTAAATTCGAGTAAATCAACCGAAATACAAGCAGTAAAAAGCAGTATTAAAACAAATGTTTATCTTAGCAAATCGACAGAAGAATTGCTCAAAACAAAATCATCTTTTGAAAATTTAATAACCGAGCATCTTCAAAAACTTAGAGAATTTTTGAAAGATCCGATTGCCAACTCAAGCCCAGCAAAAATCGCACAAATGACCGCTGACAATCCGAGTGAAGAAGTCTTATTAAAGCGAGCATTGGGGAGAGCTGAAGATCTAGAGAAACAAATAGCTAAACAAGAAAAAGAGTTAGAGAAAGTTAATTCAGCGATACAACAAAAGCAAAAGCCATGAGTACTATTAGTAAGAGTGATTTGAAAATGATTTTTTCCAGGATTATTGACAAACTAGAATATGAAAATATAGATCAGATTGAACTTGAAACTGATTTTTATTGGTACATACCGTCAGACAGATGGGAGTCATTTGAACAAACACCAGCCATTCTTGGGTCATTGAAGGACGATATCGACTCTTTGATACTGCTGACTAACGATTCGGAAAGATTTTGCACGTATGTTGATTTTGACAGAACCGCAGCTGTTTTGAGGGCCATCAGTCAAAAGAATAATGCGACCTAAGGAAGCATTGGGAATGGGTGGTGTTACAAAATAGTTGATAAAGCCATAAAGCACTGAAAATTAGGTATAATTTTTACGGCATAAAATAAAAAACAGGAAAAGCGGATGGTGTTAAGGGCCACCCGCTTATTTTTGTAGTTTAGAAAGCCTCTAACTGCCTGAACCTTTATGTTGTGTTACAAAACTGTTGTTGATATAAATTTGTTTGTCTTTCTAAAAGAATGAGCGATCATTAAACCTTTTTTTTTAAACATCTACTTTGGTTGCCCAATATCCTACGGGCGAAACGGAGCCTCGCCAACGATTGACAGCCTTACCTATTATTATCCCTTAGTGAGCGGCAAGCTGAAAAACAACCGGCTCAACTATATCCATGATGCGGTGAGCAGCAGCGGTTATAACCTCGACCTGCGTAACCAGACCAATACCACCAATTACCGTTACGATGTTTTGGGCAACCTGATCTATGATGCCTACTCGGGTATTACCGGAAATGGCGGGGTGAACAGCATTACCTGGAGTGTTTACAATAAGCCGCTGAAAATCTATAAAGCGGGCCCCCGCTACCGCAAGCAATTTTTTCGCTGCCGCAAGCCTCCCGGCTTGTGGCCCGCATGCTATGTAGCCACTTTGCGGGCTAAACACGCGATAAATAGCCGGTAAATATTTTCAAAAATTAAAAAAAGGCTGAATTAGGCTATCAGGCGTAAATAATTGTTCATTACCTGTCGGCGGGCCACAAGCGGGAGGCTTGCGGCAGCGTTCGGGGCCGTGTACCTAGTGCATCGCTGATAGTTCAATTCTCCCCAACCTCAAAACCCCGAAACATTTTATCACCATAATATTGGGGTTATCCGCTTCGGGCGCCAAATCTTCGGTTTTGCGGATGTGGATACTGTCCTGCTCATCGGCCCAAACTTCGTACGCCATTTCGCCGGGGAGAACGGTGCCGGGCGGAATTTCAAAGTGCTGCATCATGGCCAGGATGGTGCGGCCTGCCTAATCCTGAAATACGTTTACACTTTATGCTTTTCCCCTGAAATAAGAAACATTTGATAATCAGCTAATTGCAGCAATTTCGTTGAAAGAGCCTTTTTAATATATGCTGATTATCAGCAACTTAGTCAAATAGTGAAATCTGTATAACATGAAACACATTGATAATAAGCATGTTCCACAACGTTCCATTTGTTCCGTGAAAAAATGGAACACTAAACTGAAAATCCGTCGGAAATCAGATAGTCATAAAACAACAAAGCCCCTGGCGGGGCTTTGTACTCAGAGCGGGAATCGAACCCGCACTCCGTTTACGGGAACAGGATTTTAAGTCCTGCGTGTCTACCAGTTCCACCATCTGAGCATGGTTCCATTAAAGGTAATTAAACCTTTTAACAATAAATCCCTTCTTGTGGAAGGGATTTGAGCGAAAGACGAGATTCGAACTCGCGACCCCGACCTTGGCAAGGTCGTGCTCTACCAACTGAGCTACTTTCGCAATTTTAAGAACTCCGCTTTGTTAAAATTTCTTTTTCGCTTAGCGGAGTGCAAATATAGCCAGAAATGAATATTCTGCAAGGGGTAATTTTACTTTTTTTTGTTTTTGTGATGAGTGAGCTGCTTATCGGGTTAGATCTGGTTGATTAAGTTATTGTAAATAAAAACCTTAGGGGAATAAAAAAAACAATAAATATTTTCAATTATTTACAATACGCTTCAAAAAAGTTAAAAAAGCCATCGACTTAATCCCAATAAATCAATTTAATCAACCATTTCTTTCAAAATATCGGCAATAATATCCCCCTCATACCCCCTGCTTAACGCGTATTGCTGTAATTTATACTTTCGCTTATAGGCATTTTTTTCGGTAACCTGGGCGGCTTTTTTGGTTAATACCTTTTGCAGCATCCGGATATAATCGTCATAAGGTATGCCCAGCAGTGCTTTTTTTATCAAAACATCGGGCACTTTTTTAAACTTAAGCCCTTGTTTAATTTTGATCTTTCCCCACCCTTTCTGGTTAAATTTACCCCTTGCGTAGGCATTGGCAAAACGCTCCTCATTAATAAACCCCTCGGTGATCAGCGTACTGACGATATTTTCAACCGCGTTTTGATGCAGGCCGTACTCATATAGTTTATCCCTCACCTCCTGCTGGGCACGTTCCTGGTAGGCGCAAAAATGTTCGGCTTTGGTATAAGCAGCCTTTTCGTCTAAAATTATTTTCGTTTTCGCCTCTTCCATCAAAACCAAAATTCGTTAAAAATTCTTCTATTGGCAGAAATATAAGCAAATTCGTACCATGTCCAGTAATCAATACCCTATTTCGGCAATTCAGCAGATCATTAAGGCCGGCGGCAATATTGTAAAAGAGTATAACATCAGTTCGTTGATCACCGACAGCCGGCGGATAGGCAATGCCGCCGAAGGCTTGTTTTTTGCGTTGAGCGGCCGCCGCAACGGACATGAATTTATTGCTGAAGCTTATGCTGCCGGGGTACGCAATTTTGTTGTTAAAGAAGGCCCGCAACTGATAATGCCGGAGGCCAACTTTTTGATCGTAACCGACGTGCTGCAGGCTTTGCAAACGTTGGCGGCGCATCACCGCAGCAGTTTCAACCTTGACGTTATAGGCATAACGGGCAGTAACGGCAAAACCATTGTTAAGGAATGGCTTTACCAGTTGCTGTGCACAGATAAAAACATTGTACGCAACCCTAAAAGTTATAACTCGCAAATAGGCGTGCCACTTTCGGTATGGCAGATCAACGTAAAAAACAACCTTGGAATTTTCGAAGCCGGGATCTCCACCCGCAACGAGATGGTAAGGCTTGAAACTATCATCCGGCCATCCATTGGCGTACTAACGCATATCGGTACCGCCCATGACGAAGGTTTTGCAAGCCGCGATGAAAAAGTAAAAGAAAAGCTGCTGCTTTTTAAAAACTGTCGCCTGCTGATCCATAACTACGAGCAGTTGATGGATTTTAAAGAAGATATCTCCGTAAAAGATTGCTTTACCTGGAGCACCAAATTTAAACAGGCAGACCTGTACGTTTTCAGCGAAACGGTTATCAAACGGAATACTTATTTAAGGGCGAGGTACAAGGGGGACGAAATTGAATGCCTTATTCCCTTTATGGATGGAGCCTCAGTTGAGAATGCGATTGTTTGCTGGGCCGTAATGCTGGCGATGGGCTATTCGGCAGCAGAAACAGACGACAGGATTGAACACCTTAACCCGGTAAGCATGCGGCTTGAATTAAAAACAGGCATCAATGATTGTTCGGTAATAGATGATTCCTATAACTCGGATGTTCAATCGCTGGAAATTGCCTTGAATTTTTTGAACCAGCAAAATCAGCATACCAAAAAAACATTGATCTTGTCTGATATCTTCCAGTCGGGCTTACAGCCAGATGTGCTGTATAAACAGGTGGCCGAAATGATAAAGGCGAAGCATGTGGATAAATTTGTTGGTGTAGGCAAAGCGCTCAGCAAATACCAGGAAGATTTTGATATACCTGTTAAACACTTTTACCCGGATACGCCATCGATGCTGCAGCATCTCCGCGCCCTTAATTTTAAAGAGGAAACCATCCTGATAAAAGGTTCGCGGAGTTTTGAGTTCGAAAGTATAAGCCGTGCACTGGTGCAAAAGGCGCACGAAACGGTAATGGAAATCAACCTGAATGCCATGGTTAATAACCTTAATTTTTACCGAAGCAAATTAAAGCCGGGTGTAAAGGTAATGGCCATGGTGAAAGCATTCTCTTACGGCAGCGGCACTTTTGAGGTGGCCAATATCCTGCAGTACAACAAGGTTGATTACCTTGCAGTAGCCTATATTGACGAAGGCGTTGCCTTGCGTAAAACCGGTATCACCCTGCCGGTGATGGTACTTAACCCGGAAGCTTCCGCTTTTGACAAACTGACTGAATATAACCTGGAGCCAGTGATCTATAGTTTTGGTCTGTTTGACGATTACATCAAATATGCCCGGCAACAAAACGTGTTGGATTACCCCGTACACCTGAAAATTGACACCGGCATGCACCGCCTGGGCTTTGAAAATTTTGAGGTGGAAACCCTTTGCGACTTGCTCGAAGAGAACAGGTATGTAAACATCAGGTCGGTATTTTCTCATTTGGTGGCCAGCGATGCTGCGGAGCACGATGAATTCACTAAAACCCAGGTGCGTAATTTTGAAAAAGCATTTAAGCTGATTGAAAAAGCACTGGGTTATAAAGTGATCAGGCACCTTTGCAATACTTCGGGCATAGTAAGGTGGCCAAATGCGCAGTATGATATGGTAAGGCTTGGTATTGGGCTTTATGGTATAGATGCCGCAACGCCGGCGACCGAAAACGGATTGCAACCTATAGCCAGTTTAAAAACGAGCGTATCGCAGGTAAAAAACATTACGAACGGAGATACCATAAGTTATAACAGGAGCGGCAAACTTGGTAACAATGGAAAGATAGCCACCGTACGGATTGGTTATGCCGACGGCTATTTGCGCGCATTTGGCAACGGCGTAGGCAAGATGCTGGTAAAAGGAACACTTGTGCCCACCGTTGGCAATATTACGATGGATATGTGCATGCTTGATGTGAGTGATATTGATGTAAAAGAAGGCGACGAGGTGATTGTTTTTAACGAACAGCAACGTATTGAGGCACTCGCGGAACAAATCGGCACCATACCCTATGAAATTTTAACCAATATTTCCCAGCGTGTAAAAAGAGTGTACTTTTATGAATAATAATCAATCCATAATATACTGAAAATAATACAGTTCAGGAGTTTAATTGTCTTTTTCGGGCTTGATTTGGTTCCCTTCCCGCTTTTGGATACGACCTGTATGCAATACCGATAAAAATTATCGCCGGCACCGAATATTCGATAGCGGTTAACGGCTGAAAATCATCAAGGTTAGAGAAGGCTTTGTACAACATCAATAAAATGATGGCAAAGCCAACAAGGGTGCAAAAATAACGGCTAAAAAATAATATCATGTTTATTAAAATTGGAAGATGTAAATACTAAATTCATTGAACTGGTTCCCTCCCGATCATCGTGGCCCCGGCAACGTTAACATACAATGATAGTGCCAAGCAATTCAACGATTGATAATGGAAAGCGTAAAGCGCACGGGGTTGTTATTTACAACAACCGATTGATTGTTGTGGAAATATTTACTATTACCGGGGGCATCAATTGCTCAAAAAAAGAAAAAACATGCTACTGCAAAATAGTCCCGGATAGTGCCTTATATTTACATGGATAAAATAAAAATTGTTAATCATTTACAATAACCGATAACAGTTTTTATAAGCAGAAATTGGTTCATCATGAAAAAGTTATTTGGCGCCCTTTTAAATTACTTTATTAAAGGGCTGTTAATTGTTGTACCGCTTGGAGCGGCTTTCCTATTAATTTTTTGGGCAGTAAAAAGTATTGATAACGCGCTTAACCTAAGCGGTGTATTATTGACCGACGCCAAAGGCAAACCTGTTTACATTCCCGGCCTGGGCATTTTAAATGTTTTAGTGCTCATTTTAATTGCGGGCATATTGGTAACTAACGTAGTAACCGAACCCATCAAACGCTGGTTTAACCGCTGGCTTAACCGGTTACCCCTTTTTAAATTCCTGTATTCATCAATCAAGGACCTAACTGAGGCTTTTGTGGGAGAGGAAAAAAAATTCAATGAACCTGTTATTGTTGAAGTAAATGAATTTGGTTTAAAAAAGATAGGCTTTATGGTACAGCGAGACCTCACTAAACTAAATTTACCTGGCGATGTGGCGGTATATTTCCCCTTCTCCTACTCGTTTGCCGGCCAGGTGGTCATCATATCAGCCGACAAGGTAAAACCAATTGATAGAAGTGCGGCAGATATGATGAAGTTTGTAATATCCGGTGGTGTAAGCGGCATCTAAAATTGAGGTTGCCACTACCTTATTTTATAGCAAAATCAGGCCCGTTTAAAACTTTTTATGGCAATAAAAGTACTGATAAGCATCAATACTGCTCCTAAAAGATAAGGCGCACCCGGGTAATATACCGCTGATCCTTTTTTGGTAAAAAAGAAAAACACATAGCTGAATACCAGCGGACCGATGATGAGGCTGATGCTGTTCAATATCGCAAATGCGCCCTGTAATTCGCCCTGTTCATTTTTAGCCACCTTTTCGCTGGCTAAACCCTGTAAAGCCGGCCCGGATAAGCCGCCAAGGCAATAAGGGATCATACACAAATAAAGCATCCAGCCTTTGCCTGCTATCGCTATCAGCAGTAAACCCAGGGCGTAAAATATCAGGCCGGCAATAATATTCTTCTGCTGGCCAAATTTAGGAACCGTGTACCGGATCAAACCTCCCTGTATACCGAACAATACCAGCCCGATAAATAGCCCTAAGTAGCCAACGCTTGCCGGGGTCCAGTTAAATTTCTCGTAAATGAAAGTCGACAGCAAATACTCTACGGCTTTTTGGCCTATATAAACTATAGCGGTAGCGCTTAGCAAGGTGGCGAGTGTTGGTTGTTTTTTATAAATCCTTTGTAATGATAATAACGGGTTGGCCCTGCTCCACTCAAATTTTCTCCGGTTTTCTTTAGCCAATGATTCAGGTAACACGAACAAGCCGAACAGGCCATTTGCAAAGGCGAAACCTCCGGCGGCTATAAAAGGCAACCTGATATTAATAACAAAAAGAAACGCACCTAAAGCTATGCCGACTATCAGCCCGATTGCCGAGGCTGCACCAACCAGGCCAAAATTAGCGGCTCTTTTATCTCCGGTACTCACATCGGCAATATAAGCGGTGGCGGTGGAAGTACTGGCGCCGCAAACGCCTGCTATAAACCGCCCAACAAATAACCACGCTATTGTTGGTGCAAAGGCCATTACTATATAATCTAACCCAAAACCAAATAACGAGATCAATAAAATTGGACGGCGCCCGTACCTGTCGCTAAGGTTACCCATTATACTGGCAAATATCAACTGCATAGAAGCGTATACAAAAGTTAGCCAGCCAATATATTCAGATGCTTTATTCACATCGATATGCCCTAATACCTGCAATAACTTCGGCAGCACCGGAATAATAATACCTAAACCGAGCACATCAATAAAAATGGTAATAAATATAAATCCTAATGCTGCTGATTGTTTCGGTTTGGACATATTTATTAGTTGATTGAATTGATTAAGTTAGATTGCGTTGAATAAGTACTAATATTTTTTTATGTGTTGATTGATGATCAATCAACGCAACATACTCACTAAATCAACTTAATCCAACTTAATTAACTAATTTAATTCCTTTTAAAACTCCTTATAGCCAATAGGGCGCTTAAAAGCATTAATACGGCGCCTAATACAAATGGCGCCCCGGGGAATTGAAAAAACGGATTTGGCTTGGTAAAATAATAAAAAGATTCCGTCATTACCAGCGGACCGAAGATTGAGCTGATGCTGATCAGGCTGGTTAAGCCGCCCTGCAATTCGCCCTGTTCGTTTGCAGGCACGCTATTGCTCATGTATCCCTGCAATGCAGGCCCGGCAATACCACCAAGGCAATATGGAACCAAAATAACAAACATCATCCATCCTTTTGAAGCAAATGCAAAAAAGGCAAGACCAACCGCATATAAAAGCAGGCCAATCCAGATACTCCGCTCATTTCCCAACTTTGGCAAGATGATTCTAATCAGGACGCCTTGTACTATCGCTATCATCAATCCTACAAACGCAAGTGAATACCCAACAATATCGTTGCTCCAATGAAATTTCTGGATTGTATAATACGTCCAGACGCTTTGCACCGCCTGAACTGCAAAATAGACCAGGAACAATGATAAGGCTAAATCTATCACAGATTTATACTTTTTAAGTTGGATGAGTGTACCAAAAGGATTAGCTCTTTTTAGTTCAAATGGCCTTCGGTTCTCTATTGCTAACGATTCAGGGAGTATAAAATAGCCATACGCTGCATTAAGCAAAGCCAAAGCGGACGCAGCAATAAACGGATAATGAGGATTATATTTTCCGAGCAGGCCGCCAAGGGCGGGCCCAAGTATAAAGCCAATGCCAAAAGCAACCCCAACCAGCCCGAAATTGGCAGCTCTTTTTTCCGGCGTACTGATGTCGGCTATGTAAGCATTAGCTGTTGTAAAGCTGGCTCCGGTTATACCTGCTATAATACGGCCAACAAATAACCATCCAATGGTTGGTGCAAAGGCTGAAAATGCGTAGTCGATACTAAACCCAAGCAACGAACAAAGAAGAACCGGCCTCCGGCCAAACTTGTCGCTTAAGTTGCCAATAACAGGAGCACAAAAAAATTGCATTCCGGCATAAGCGGCGAGCAGCCACCCTGCATACCCGGCGGCATCACTCACATCGCCATTAATTAAATGTTTAATTAAATCCGGCAGAACGGGTATAATAATGCCAAACCCCATCACATCAATAAAAATGGTAACAAAAATAAAGCCTAATGCGGCCTGGCCTTTAGGTTTAATCATAACTGCAAATTAAAAAATTATACTTCAATAATTTTTTAATTTTAAATTGCATTTGTTAAAAGTTCACTATATTTAACTAAAATTTTAGTTGACATGAAAAGCCTTAAAACCTTATTATTGATGCCGGCAATGCTGGCGCTCAATTGTGCATTTGCGCAAACTGATTCACATTTGAAATTATCAACAGATTTTCCAACAGCCGGTGAAAAAATATCGATTACCTATGATCCAACAGGAACAGTAGTTGGTGGTAAAAATGATATTGCAGCGTCAGTTTATTTTTTGGATAACGACAAATTTCCGGTAACTGACGTAGACTTAAAAGCAACTGGAAAGTTGTTAACCGGCGATTTTGTAGTCCCTTCAGGCACTTTAGCATTTTTTGTGAAGATCAGTAGCGGAGCCGATGTGGAAAACAACAATGACAAAGGGTATATCTACCTGATCTATAAAGACAAGCAACCGATTGAAGGTGCTTATGCGATGAATGGGCAGATGTTTCTTCCAACAATTGAAAATTATTATGCAAAAATCAAAAGCGATGCTAGTGAAGGAACACGACTTTTTAACAAAGAGTTCACCTTATATCCTAATGGCAACAAAGACTATGTATACGCTTATTATACAATAGTTGCCCGGTTGCCGGACTATAAAGTACCTGTTGAAAAAAAAGTAGCGGATTTAGAAAAAAGCAGCAACGAAGAAGATCTTGAGCTGGCAGCAACCCTGTTGAGGGAATTAAAAAAACAAACCAGCGCTGACTCGCTTGGTGCAATTATGCGGGTTAAATTCCCAAACGGTACCCTGGTAAAAAATGAGTTAGCCACCGCCTTTTATAAAGAAAAGGAACCTGCAAAAAAAGACTCCATATACCATGTTTACGTTGAAAAATATCCAGATAATAAAACTGAAAAAGCTAACAACATGGATAATTTCAGGCTGCAACTGGCCTCAGCTTACCTTGACATTGCCGACACCTTTAATTTCCGTAAATACGAAAGCCAGGTTATAAATAAATTTAACCTACAAGGTGAACTAAATAATGTTGCTTACGAATTGGCGAAAAAAGGCGAAAAAATGGATGAGGCGCAAGCTTTATCAAAAGAATCGCTTGACATCGTACGGGATAAACTTAACAATCTGCAACCAGAGCCGTTTGCCTCGCTGGCACAACTGAAAAAAAATTATGCGTATATCTACGATATGGATGCCGATACCTATGCGTTTATATTGGCAAAACAAAGCAAGTTTGAAGAAGCACTAAAATATGAACAGCCTGTTGTTGATCACAGCAAAACCATCGACCCGGATATTTACGGCAACTACATTCAGATACTGGTTGGGCTGGGTCAAAATGATAAAGCGAAAGATGCTGCTGAAGCAGCGGTAAAAGCAGGACAGGGTTCCGCTGATATAAAGGCAGCGTTAAAGACTTTATATATAAAAACCAACGGAAAAGATGATGGCTACGAAAAATATATCGCCTCATTAGAAAGCGCTTCAAAAATGAAAGCCCGTGAAGAACTGGCCAAAACCATGATAGATCAGCCTGCACCACTTTTTAATTTAAAGGACCTGAACGGTAAAAGTTATTCATTAAGCGATCTGAAAGGTAAAGTAGTAATTGTAGATTTCTGGGCCACCTGGTGCGGACCATGCAAGGCTTCACTACCCGGAATGCAGATGGCGGTAAATAAATATAAGGATGACCCCAACGTTATATTTTTATTTGTGGATACATGGGAGAATGGTGACGACTTTATAACCGGTGTTAAAAAGTTTATTGCAGATAATAAATACGTTTTCAACGTTTTAATTGACGAAAAAGGGAGTGACGGACGCCAATCAAAGGTTGTTGGTTCATTCGGAGTTGAAGGCATTCCAACTAAATTCATCATCGACAAAAACGGACACATCCGTTTTAAATATGTGGGCTATTCGGGCACGCCTGAAAAACTGGTAGATGAAGTAGCCAATATGGTGGAGATGGCCGGTAATCCCGAAGCAGCCTTACCGCCTACCCAAAAAACAAGCCTGAATAAATAATAAGCATAAAGATAAGCCCGGTATTGCCGGGCTTATCTTTATGCTTAAAAATTCGGTTTTAACACATATTTCTCATAAAACTTAAAGATATGCCCGGCTGCTTCTTCGGCGGTGTCAACCAGACGGTAAAGGTTCAGGTCATCCGGGTGTATATTATGCTCCTGGGCCAGCATTTTTTCCTCTACCCAGTTAAATAACCCCTTCCAATAGTCGATCCCAACAAATACAATGGGGAACCTCGCGATCTTTCCTGTTTGGATCAGCGTGATTGCTTCAAATGATTCGTCCATCGTTCCAAAACCACCCGGCAGCACGATAAAGCCCTGCGAATACTTCATGAACATTACTTTTCGCACAAAAAAGTAGTCGAATTCCATTATTTTATCCCTGTCGATATACTTGTTATGAAATTGTTCGAAGGGCAGCTCGATGTTTAAACCTACCGACTTACCACCCGCTTCGTAAGCGCCTTTGTTGGCTGCCTCCATAATACCCGGCCCGCCGCCTGATATTACGCCATATCCACGTTCTGTAAGAATGCGGGCAGTATCTTCCGCTAATTTATAGTACGGATTATCATTATGTGTACGTGCCGAACCGAATATGGAAACACAGGGGCCTATTTTTGCCAGCTTCTCAAAGCCTTCAACAAATTCGGCCATTATTTTAAAGATCTGCCAGGAATCTGTAACTTTTATTTCCTGCCAGTTTTTGTTTTCAAATGCTTGTCTTATTTTTTCTTCACCGGTCATGTTTAATTATTGAATTAGTGATTTAGTGAATTATTGAGTCAAATAGAGTTTAAGGAATTATAGCTGCTTTTGTTTTTGAAGATGATGTAATAAATAAGCCGGCAAAGGTAATCATGCCGTTAAAAAGGATCAGTTCGTTATCAAAAACATAACCACCCAGCAATTTAGCTGAATTGATACTCAGGTAATAACATATCGCCGGCGAAACCACACAAATAAATGGCACCAGTTTATCCTTAACCTGGCGTTTGCCTGCAAACAGCCCGAAAGAGTACAAACCCAGCAATGGCCCGTAAGTATAGGATGCCACCTTAAATATGGCGTTCACCACTGCCCCATCATTAATGGCATTAAAAATAATAATGGTTAAAAACATTGCACCGGAGAACGCGATATGCACAAAATGCCGGGTGCTTACCATCTTTTTGCTGTTTGTTACTTCCCTTTTGTCAAACCCTAAAAAATCAACACAAAATGAAGTGGTTAATGCAGTCAAAGCAGAATCTGTGGTGGCGAAGGTCGCTGCGGTTAAGCCCAGCATAAATACCATAGCCGGCACCAGCCCCAAATACTTAAGGGCGATGGTTGGGTACAGGTAATCTGTTTTTTCGACCTTGATACCGTATTTATTGGCGTAGATCCAAAGCAGGGCGCCGACGCTTAAAAAGAAAATGTTGATCACCACAAAAACTGCGGTGAAGCTGAACATGTTCTTTTTTGCTTCGCGGATATTTTTTAGGCTGAGGTTTTTTTGCATCAGGTCCTGGTCGAGGCCCGTCATCGCCACCGTAATGAACAACCCTCCTAAAAATGCTTTTACAAAATGGAACTTACTGCCTATAAAGTTGCTGAAAAAGAAAATCTTTGAATAACTGCTGGTCTTAATCGCTTCTGCGGCCTGGAATATGCTGAGGTGAAGACTCTGGCAGATAAAATAAATAGATAAAAAAACCGACGACACCAAAAACAAGGTTTGCAGGCTGTCCGTAATAATAATGGTCTTTAAGCCGCCTTTAAAGGTGTATGACCATATCAGCACCAGGCATATTAACCCGGTTACCGCAAAGGGAATGTGATAACTATCGAAAATAAATTTTTGCAGAACGATAACCACCAGGTAAAGGCGGAACGCGGAACCTATGATCCGGCTGATCAGGAAAATACCCGCAGCTGTTTTATAGCTCCAAACGCCTAAAGCGCCCTCAATATAACTATATATCGATGTTAATTTTAAGCGATAATACAGTGGCAGCAATACGGTGGCTATAATGATAAAGCCTGCGGCATTACCCAACACAAACTGGAAATATTCAAACTGATCGCCGGTTGGTGCGCCAACTTTGCCTGGCACGGAAATAAAGGTCACGCCACTCAAGGCGGTTCCTATCATCCCAAATGCTACCAAATACCATTTTGAATTGCGATTGGCAATGAAGAAGGTATCATTACTGGATGACTTCCTTGACGTTAGCCAGGAAATAACCAGCAATACCAAAAAGTAGCCGATAATGAATGTAAGTAGTATTGCTGGAGACATATATTTAGTCCGAAAGTCGGGAAGTCCGAAAGTCCGAAAGATTGATTTTCCTAAAGTTAATCATATTTCACTCCTTTTAAACCTCGACCTATTTTAATGCGTTTTTCAGTCCATTTATCATAACTAAAATCTCTTCACATAATGAATAAATTTTAGCGAAATTTTCCCCGGTTATCAAATTTCGCTTTTGAGCCAAATATAGGCAACCCACAACTTTTATGTTTGGCAAAGGAAAACTTATTGCGTGCAAGTTATCAAACAAAAACTATTTAACGCTTTAATTTAACTTCCCCACAAAAAAATCTTCCGGGCTTTTCGGACTTCCGGACTTTCGGACTAATAACTATCTTTGAACAATGAACTTTTCATCCAAATTACTGGAAGATGCTGTAGCTGAATTTTCAAAACTACCGGGCGTGGGCCAAAAAACTGCCCTGCGGCTGGTTTTGCACCTATTAAACCAGGATGTACAGGATGTTGATCGGTTTAGTAAGGCCATCAGCAAGTTACGGAATGAAATTCAGTTTTGCCAGGTCTGCCTGAACATTTCAGACCACCCGGTTTGCCAGATCTGTGCTTCACCTAAACGCGACCATAGCCTGATTTGTGTGGTGGAAGATACCCGCGATGTAATGGCTATTGAAAACACCAATCAATATAACGGGGTATATCACGTTCTTGGCGGATTGATCTCGCCGATGGATGGCATTGGCCCTTCAGACCTGGAGGTGGACTCATTAGTTGAACGCTTAAAGACCAATGAGGTGCAGGAAGTTATTTTCGCCCTGAGTGCAACGATGGAAGGTGATACTACTTTGTTTTATTTGCATAAAAGACTAAAAAATTACAATATAACTATTTCAACTATCGCCCGTGGCATAGCTTTTGGAGGTGAATTGGAGTACGTAGATGAGATCACTTTAGGGAGATCTATTGCTACACGTGTTCCGTATATCAATTCACTATCGAAGTAACATGAAGCTATCTGTAATTGTAGTTAATAACAATGCCGGCACATTGCTTCGGCAAGCATTAAACTCCTTAATTTATGCTTGTAAAAACATTGATTACGAGTTAATTATAGTTGATGATGCTTCAACAGATCATTCTATGGAATTGTTGCAGGATCAATACCCGGACATCACACTTATTTGCAACAAAGCCAGCCAGGGAACAGGCAGGGCAAATAACCAGGCTATAGACAGGGCAAGTGGAGAGTATATTTTACTGGTCAGTGCGGATACAATTTGCGGCAAAGACTCGTTGCAGAAGGCTTGCGCTTTTATGGATGAGCATCCCGATACAGGAGGACTTAGCGTTCGGATGCTCAGTCCGCAGGGACGCTTTTTACCGGAATCGATCCATGGCCTGGATAAAACCTGGGCCACTTTCCTTAGGTTGATCGGCTTCGCCCGTCACCTGAGTAAAACGCGTTTGTATGACCGCAACCGTAAGGATTGGGTGGAAGAATTTCAAATATCAGAAATTGACATCCTCAGCAGTGATTTCATGTTGTTACGGCGGTCGGCCTTAAACGAAGCTGGTTTGTTTGATGAACGCTTTTTGATGTATGGTCATAATATCGATCTGTCATACCGCATCAGGTTAGCCGGCTTTAAAAACTATTATTTCCCCAAGACTTATATCATTAATTACGAAAGGCAGCAAATACCAAAATTTAGCTGGAGTTATATCAAGTATTTTTATGGCGCGATGATCATCTTCGCCGTTAAATATTTGATCAGGCTGCCACAAATAAAAGTGGATGGCATCCCTGCATTGTTCCAGCATTCGTATGAAGTTAAAGGATAGCAGTTTATTCTTATTTCTGACCATTATAAAACATTCCAAAATAATTTACGTCTGCCTGATAATTCTAAGGAAAAGATCAAATGGAAGAATGAAGAAATAATAAATTTCTTAAATTTGATAAATGAAACTAGCACTTCAATATCTAAGCGATAGTGACGGCAAGCCCCAGGCTGTCCAGTTATCTTTAACAGATTGGGAAAAAGTACTGGCTAAACTAAAAAAGTACGAACAAACCTTAAAGCTTAAATCAGATTTAACAGAGGCTTTTGAAGAAATAGCTTCATTAAAAAACTCGAAGGTTAAAAAACAAACCTTAACTGATTTTCTTAATGAGTTATAGTATTATTCCGACTGAAAAGTTTAAAAAGGAAGCAAAAAGGCTTATAAAAAAGTATCCTTCACTTCGATCTGAACTTGCAGCAATAAATGAAGATTTGTTAAAACACCCGGAATTGGGTTCTCCATTAGGAAGCAATACCTATAAAGTCAGGGTAGCAATAAAAAGTAAAGGCAAAGGAAAAAGCGGCGGCGCGAGAGTTATAACATACGTAATAACGAAAAACAAAGAAATTTACCTGCTCACAATTTACGACAAAGCTGAACTTGATTCAATTGATGATAAGGCGTTAAAATCTATTATCAAACATTTAAATATTAACGAATAAAACTTCCTCAATACTATGAGCTAAAGCCATAGTTAAACCAATATTTTCCATTCATGAAACTTAACGATAAAATCGTCATCATCACCGGCGCATCATCTGGCATCGGAAAATCACTTGCTACAGAATTTGCCAAACGCGGTGCTAACCTTGTTTTAGGCGCCCGGCAATTTGTTACTTTATGCGAGCTTGCACAAAGCCTTGAAAAAGAATACGGTATAAAAGCAGTAGCTGTCCAATGTGATGTGACCAATGAAGAAGATTGCGATCATTTGATCAAACAAACACTCGTTACTTTCGGCAAAATTGATGTGCTGATCAATAATGCAGGGATCTCTATGCGGGCCTTGTTTAACGACGCCGATGTTAAAGTTTTAAAAGCCGTTATGGATGTAAACTTTTGGGGGACAGTATATTGCACCAAATACGCCCTGCCCGAAATTTTAAAAACAAAGGGAACCATTGTCGGCGTTTCCTCCATTGCTGGTTATAAAGGTTTACCGGGCCGTACGGGCTATTCTGCCTCAAAATTTGCAATGAATGGCTTCCTGGATGCATTGAGAGTTGAAAACCTTAAAACAGGCGTCAATATTATTACCGCCTGTCCCGGTTTTACGGCATCCAATATCCGAAATACAGCATTAGATCAAAGCGGGCAACAACAGGGCGAAAGTACCCTGCACGAAGAAAAAATGATGACATCAGATGAAGCCGCCAAAATTATTGCAGATGGTGTGGAGAACCGGGCCCGAACCCTCATTATGACAGGACAGGGTAAACTAACTGTTTTTTTAAGCAAGATTTTACCGGGCTTATTGGACAAACTGGTTTATAATACTATTGCAAAAGAGAAAAATTCGTTACTAAAATAGAATATCTACGATAGTCCAGTTTTTTACTAGTCAATTTCCAAAAAGGATATCTCAGAATTTAAAACAAACTCCTTTATTTCGGTTGATTTAGAAAGTAATTTATTAGCAATTTTAAGGTTTGATGAATTGCCAAAACGCAACCAAACGACTTTAGGAGGAGTTCCTTTTAAAGTTGCAAGGTCAATAAAGTCGCTGTCAAATGTCACAATTGTAAAATCATTTTTGAAAGCGTAATTCCAGATTTCAAGGTCAGAAGCATCGACCAAGTTAAGCTGTTTGACTTGCTTTACGTGCCCAAAAACATCAGATAGAAGCGAGACGACTCTAAACGAAATATTCTGATCAAGAAGTATTTTCACGAAACGACTCTTAATTTATGTTCTTTGTCCGCAGCATACGACAAACAAGCTTTTATTTGGTTCTCAGTTAATTCCGGAAAATCTAAAATAATATCACTTACAGACAGCCCTTCAGATAACCAGCTCAACACATCATATACTGATATTCTGGTACCGATAATAATAGGCTTCCCAAATCGCTTCTCAGGATTAATTTCAATATATTGAGTATAATTCATTATGCTAATATACCAATTAATCTAAATAAGGTAAAACGGTTTTAATTTGTGGAAACAGCTGATCTGCTTATTCATTGGCGTGTCCTGTTAAATTTATACTTATCGGTAATGAATAATATTCCATCGACTATATACCTGCCACCATTTCATGGTCACTGATCTTACTCAAATCCAGTACAATCCTACCCTCTTCATCCCGGTCAAAAACAGGTTTAAACTTGGCGCCCCAAACTATTTCGTGGTATTGATAACTGGTACGGGAGTGAACCGTTTGCGAAAAAGCATCATCAAACGCCCGAAGCAATATGGCAAACCCTGCTTCCGATTTTTCAAGGTCTTCTTTTGTCATATCAACCAACGGGCTGTTTTCGTTCAGCGGATGTACTATTGTCCAATTCATCGTCAATACGCTCACCTTGCGCCGTTCCACTTCAAGGGGATAAAAACGTCTCATCACTTTGCCGTCTACATTTTCATTGAAGGAGAAGATGATCTCAATCTCCAGGTCGATCAAAATATTCCTGCGTAAATTCGCCAGGCGGAACATAATACCTTTACTGTTTTCGAGATACGGCGCCACTAAAATGTTCTTGCTGTAAATGATCTGGGCCGATGGCCTTGAGAAACGCCCATATAATAAGCCCGTAGCCAACGCAAACGCAAGCAGGCCCATCATCGATTCCAATGCTGCTACACTATTGGCAGCCATTCCCCTTGGGCTGATGTGCCCATACCCTACTGTTGAAATAGTTTGTGCCGAAAAAAAGAAAGCGTCCCAAAAATGGTTGAATGCGGTATTGCCTGAACTTCCGTCCAAACTTCCAGCCCCGAACGACATGTAAATAAGCGCAAATATTACATTTAAAATGGCGTAACCGCTTATCACCATTATCCAGAACTTTGTCCAGCTCATGGTAATTAGCGTATGATAATTATTAGCCGTATTAAAAAAAGGCAGGCCCACCCTTTTTACATTAGGGCTGCCGTCTTTATTGATCAGCTGTTGGTTTTTAATCACTGGTTGTGGGCCGAAGCCAAGGTCATCTTCCGGATTTATTTTTCTTTTACGTATAGCCATTTTACGGGGTTGGTCATGCTGATGGATCGGGTAGTTGATTAAGTTTGTCCAAATATATTACATCTTATTAAACGGGCATTTTTTAAATTTAATCAGCTTATCACGTAAAAATATCATTCTGCTTGCTTTTAGAAAAAAAATCTCCATATTTGTGCCATAAAACATTAATGAAAACATTAAACAATAATTGGTGGTGGCTTAACGAGTAATCGTAAGGCAATTCCATTTTTGTTTTTTAAAGATATTCAGAAGGGTTGCCAGTAATGGTAACCCTTCTTTTTTGGCCCCCTAATACCCTAAAGGGGGAATAAAAAGGTGGGTAAATAAATATAACACTATAAAACTCCTCCGCCAATAGGCGGAGGTTGGGGGGCTTATGAAACAGATATTAAATCATCTTTTTGAACACAAAACCTTTTCACACGGGCAATCAAAAGAAATTTTGACGGCCATTGCACAGGGTAAATACAACAATTCGCAAATGGCGGCATTTATGACGGCCTATTGCATGCGCAGCATTACGGTGAATGAACTGGAAGGTTTCCGCGACGCAATGCTGGAGCTGTGCCTGCCAATTGAATTGGAAGCCGGCGAAGTAATTGACCTGTGCGGCACCGGCGGTGACGGAAAAGACACCTTCAATATATCAACCCTGGCCTCGTTTGTAGTTGCTGGCGCCGGCTACAAAGTTGCCAAACACGGTAATTACGGTGTATCTTCGGGATGCGGCTCCTCCAACGTAATGGAGTTTTTAGGCGCAAAATTTACCAATGATACCGATACCCTAAAGAGCAATATAGACAAAGCTAATATTTGCTTTTTACATGCCCCCTTGTTTCACCCGGCCATGAAAACCGTGGCCCCTATCCGCCGGGAACTGGGTGTAAAAACATTTTTTAATATGCTCGGGCCGCTGGTAAATCCCGCCAGGCCTAAAAACCAGCTGGTAGGCGTATTTAACCTGGAGCTGGCGAGGATCTATGCCTATCTGTACCAGAAATCAGATAAACGATATACTATCCTGAACGCTCTGGAGGGCTATGACGAAGTATCGCTAACCTGCGATTTTAAAACCTTTTCTGCCGATGGCGAAAAGATCAACAGTATAGAAGCCCTGGGTTTTGAAAAACTAAGCCCAAAAGATATTTTAGGCGGAAGCAGCATCAGCGACTCAGCAGCTATATTTTTAGCGGTATTGAATGCAGACGCTACGGCTGCGCAGCAAAATGTAGTTTTGTGCAATGCAGCGCTGGCAATAAAAACCATCCACCCTGAAAAAACATTTGCGGATAGTTTTTATGAGGCTGAAGAAGCGTTAGTAAGCAAGAAGGCTTTAAAAAGCTTTAAAACTTTGGTGGAGAACTAAAATGAAGATAAAAGTATGCGGTTTAAAGGTTCCTGGGAACATCAAAGCTGTTGCTGCTTTGAACCCCGACTACGCTGGCTTTATTTTTTATGGACCGTCGCCAAGGTTTATTAATGGATTGACTTTGGACGCGTTAAGCCAGGTACCATCCTATATCAATAAAACCGCTGTTTTTGTTAACGAAAGCAAAGAAAAAGTAAGCGAACTGATCGATCAATATCATTTTGATGCCATTCAATTGCACGGTGACGAAACACCCGATTTTGCCGGTTATTTTAAAGGAAAAGTTACAGTATTAAAGGCTTTCGGCGTAAATGAAGATTTTGATTTTAGCCGGCTGGATGAATTTAAAAACAGTGTTGACTTTTTCCTGTTCGATACAAAAACGCCAATGCATGGCGGTTCGGGAAAAACTTTTAACTGGAACATATTAGATGGCTACAAACTGGAGATCCCTTTCTTTTTAAGCGGGGGTTTATCGCTTGAAAACATCGAAGAAGTGAAAAATATTTGTCATCCTCAATTCTACGGTGTGGATCTGAACAGCAAATTCGAAATCGAGCCGGGTATAAAGGATATCAGTAAATTAGCAAAAGCATTTGACATCATTAAACAAAAACCTATAAATGAACTACGGAGTTAATGAACAGGGTTATTATGGCGATTTTGGCGGAGCTTATATCCCCGAGATGTTGTACCCCAATGTGGAGGAGTTGCGCAACGAGTATTTAAATATCATCAACGATGATGATTTTAAAGCAGAATTCAACCAGCTGTTAAAGGATTACGTCGGCCGGCCATCGCCGCTGTATCATGCCAAAAGATATTCCGAAAAATACGGCGCCAATATCTTCTTTAAACGTGAAGACCTGAACCATACCGGCTCGCACAAAATCAATAACGCTATCGGCCAGATATTGCTGGCAAAGCGTTTGGGTAAAAAGCGCATCATTGCCGAAACCGGCGCCGGTCAGCATGGCGTTGCAACAGCTACCGTTTGCGCCCTTATGGGTATTGAGTGCGTGGTATACATGGGCGAAATAGACATGGCCCGCCAGGCGCCAAATGTATCGCGCATGAAAATGCTCGGTGCTACTGTTGTGCCTGCAAAATCAGGCAGTAAAACGCTGAAAGATGCCACCAATGAAGCACTGCGCGACTGGATAGCCAACCCGGTTGATACCCACTACATCATAGGTTCGGTAGTTGGCCCCTACCCTTACCCGGATATGGTGGCCCGCTTTCAATCTATTATTTCCCTCGAAACAAAAAAACAGTTGTTTGAGCATACCGGCAAGGAATTGCCCGAATATGTGATGGCCTGCGTGGGCGGCGGCAGCAATGCCATGGGCATGTTTTATCATTTTTTGGATGACGAAGCCGTAAAACTGGTAGCTGTGGAAGCTGCAGGCAAAGGGGTGAACAGCGGTCATTCAGCAGCAACAACCTTTTTAGGCCGGGAAGGTGTTTTACATGGCAGCCGTACCATCCTGATGCAAACGGACGACGGGCAGGTAGTGGAGCCATATTCTATTTCGGCCGGGCTTGATTATCCGGGCATTGGCCCGCAGCATGCTTACCTGTATAAAATTCACCGTGCCGAATATGTTAGCATCACTGATGAGGAAGCTTTACAGGCGGGCTTGTTATGCTGCCAGCTGGAAGGTATTATCCCGGCAATCGAAACTGCTCATGCGCTCGCTTATCTCGAGTATATGAAGTTTAAGGCAGATGATAATGTGGTGATCTGCATTTCAGGCCGCGGCGACAAGGATTTGGATACCTATATTAAATATTTTGGATACTAATTAGTTCGTAGATCATGGTTTATAGTTCATTGTGAGCTGCAAACCATGAGGCGTGAACCATCAATCAATAATTAACTGGTATGTTATCGTATTTCATATAATTTTTCCATGAAATATGAACCATCAACTATAAACCACCTCATGAACCGCTTAAACGCACTTTTCAACAAAAAAAAGGATAATCTTTTATCCATCTATTATACCGCCGGTTACCCCGGGCTAAACACTACCCTTGATATTGCAGAAGCATTGGAAAAGGCTGGCGTTGATTTCCTGGAGATCGGCTTCCCTTACTCCGACCCTGTTGCTGACGGGCCGACCATCCAGCACAGTTCAGAAAAAGCGCTGGAAAACGGCATGACCCTGCACCTGCTATTTGAGCAGTTGAAAGATCTGCGTAAACGGGTTTCTATCCCGATTCTTTTAATGGGTTATGTAAACCCGATCGTACAATACGGGGTTGAAAACTTTTGCAAAAAAGCAGCAGAAGTTGGCGTTGATGGTATTATCGTTCCCGATTTGCCGATGTATGAATACGAAAACCTTTATGCTACATATTTTAAAGCAAACGGACTTAGCAATATTTTCCTGGTTACCCCCCAAACATCAGAGGACCGCATCCGGAAAATTGATGAACTGAGCAACAGTTTTATTTACCTGCTTTCCTCCTCATCCATTACCGGTGGAAATTTGCATGTTTCGGTTAATATCGAGGATTATTACAAACGGATAAAAGCCATGAACTTAAACAATCCGGCTATTATTGGTTTTGGGATCTCAAACAATGAATCGTTTACCAAAGCTTGTGAATATGCCAGCGGGGCAATTGTAGGCAGCGCTTTTGTAAAGCTGCTGTATGCGGACCACTATCTTGATCAAATACCTGCATTTGTAAAATCCATACGGTTTTAATATCCGGATAATAAAATAAAACATTAAAAAACAATTGGTTGCTTTTTATTGCAACCTTTTATTTTTTAGTTCCGTAATAAGGAATATATATTCCTTATTACGATGGTGATTTCGTTTTTGCAAAAAAAGTTTGGGGATATCCCGATATCCAGGAAGTTATACTTCACCGTTGGTATAATGGCAGTGCTGGTTACGATTGAACTTTGCACACTATGGTTTGCCATTGGAACACTTTCCTCTGTAAGAGCATTTGTAAATGGCGAAGGCTTGTGGTCAAAAGCGCAAAAAGATGCCGTTTACAGCTTGTTTATTTATGCCCACTCACATGATGAAAAAGACTACAAGACTTTCCAGGGCTTTCTGAAGGTACCCGTAGGTGATAATAAAACCCGCATTGAACTACAAAAAACAAACCCGGATCTCTTCATCGCCAGGGAGGGTTTCATTGAAGGGCGCAACAATCCCGAAGATGTAGATGGCATGATCAGCCTCATCCTTCGTTTTCATAATATTTCCTATCTCCATAAAGCAATTATAGCCTGGGGCGAGGCTGAAAAGAACATGGAGCAGCTGATCGCTTTAAGTAATGAGCTTCACGCTATGATTAGCTCAAATACAGCTTCACAACAGGAGATTGACAAAATATTGGCACAATCAGAAACGCTTAACAGAAAATTCACCAAACTGGAGGACGAATTTTCATTTACCCTTGGCGAAGGTTCCCGCTGGCTGGAAAACATTGTGTTACGGCTACTACTTACCTTATCCCTCACCATTGGAACGACCAGTATATTGATAACCATCTCGGTAAGCCGTGGTATCGAAAAAGGCATTAAGGCGATCATTGAAGGGGCAACGCTTATCAGCCGGGGCTTACTGCATACAAGGGTAAAAGTTTACTCCCGCGATGAAATCGGCATGCTGGCCACTTCGTTCAACCAGATGACCGACACCATTGAACATAATATAAATGACATCCGCGAACTTAAGGACACAGAGGAAAGCCTGATAAAAGAAAAGGAAAAGGCTGAGTCTTCCGAAAAAACAAAACAGCTCTTTTTGGCTAAAATGAGCCACGAGATCAGGACCCCGATGAATGCCATACTTGGTTTTGCAAAACTCCTGGAAGAAACGCTCCTCGATAAGGAACAGCAGGAATATATCCGGATCATCATCAGGTCGGGTGATGACTTGTTAGTTATTTTAGACGATATCCTGGACTTTTCGAGAATGGAGGCCGGAAAGATCACCTTTGAAATTGTGCCAATTAAACCACGGGAGATCATTTACACGACCATCCTGATGATGGAAGCAAAGTCAAAGCAAAAGGGCATCTTTATAAAATATTCAATTGATGATAAAATACCTGAGATCATCCTCGGAGATTCCGTCAGGTTAAGCCAGATTCTGCTGAACCTTGTTTCAAATGCAATAAAATTTACCCAAAAAGGCCAAATAACCATATCGGCTATCTGCCTTCAAGAAACTGAAGAAAAGGTTTTGATCGACTTTGGTATTAAAGACACCGGCATAGGGATCCCTATTGAAAAGCAGGACAAAATATTTGAAAGCTTTGAACAGGCAACAAATGATACCGCACGCAAATTCGGTGGGTCGGGGCTGGGGTTAAGTATTGTAAAACAGCTGATCACGTTGCAAAATGGCGAACTATTTGTTAGCAGCAAGCCGGGTTTTGGATCTGATTTTCACTTTCGGTTATCTTTTTTGAAGTATATACACCAGGCTGGAACCACCGGTGGTGAAAAACCTGAATCAATAATCCCAAGGGGCGATGGCATACGGGTGCTGGTAGCGGAAGACAACCTGATCAACCAGATGCTGGTCATAAAAGTGCTTAAAAACCAGGGATTTTCAACAGAACTGGCCGAAAACGGCTTAATCGCCATCGCTAAACACGAGGGTAACGATTTCGATATTATCCTGATGGATTTACAAATGCCAGAAATGGATGGTTATGAAGCAACACAAAAAATCCGTTCACTTTCAGGTTACAAAAAAGATATTCCGATTATTGCCATGTCGGCGCATACCTTTAAAGGCGAATATGAGCGCTGTATTGAAATAGGAATGAATGATTTTATTTCAAAGCCTTTCGATACCAAAGAATTATATCAAAAGATATTCAGACTTTTAAAAAGTAAGGTCCGGGAAACTTAGCGCCAGACCAGCAGAACGCATTCTTTGACGGGAATCCGTTTCTATTTGGGAAATCCGTGTTAATTACAGAAACAAGTCCAGCTCACCTTTTCCTTCGCGGATAATCTCAAAGTCACCTTCGGTACAATCAACCACTGTTGACGGTATATTTTCTCCATACCCACCATCAATGACCACGTCGACCAGGTTCTCATATTTTTCGTGGATCAATTCCGGATCTGTTGAATATTCGATAATCTCGTCATCGTCTTTTATCGAGGTGGAAAGGATCGGGTTGCCCAGTGCTTTTACAATTTCGCGGGCTATATTATTATCAGGCACCCTTATACCCACTGTCTTTTTGTTTGAGCTAAGCAATTTTGGTACGTTATGGCTGGCATTAAATATAAATGTAAACGGCCCCGGTAATGCCTTTTTAAGCACCCTGAACGTAGTGTTATCAATTGGCTTGATATAATCAGATATATGGCTCAGGTCGTAACAAATAAATGAAAAATTGGCTTTCTCCGGTTTGATGTTCCTGATCTTGCAGATCGCCTCGATAGCCCGGTGATTGGTAATATCACAGCCGAGACCATACACGGTATCGGTAGGATAAATAATCAGGCCGCCCTTGCGGAGAACCTCAACGACCTGTTCAATTGCCTTCGGATTAGGGTTTTCAGGATATATTTTTATAAGCATGATGTTATTTCGGATGTCGCCTGCCTGCCGCAGGCAGGGAATTACAATTTCGGATTTAAAAGAAATTGAGAATTACCAGTCAGGTGCAAAAATACCCTTATTCGAACGAAAAGGAGAAGAAAAAATAAGCGGGATAGCTATTTTAATGCTTAAAATAGCTATCCCGGCTTTCTATTTACAAAATAATAAATCCGAATTCGAAATTCCCCGCCTGCGGCAGCCAGTCGAAATCCGAAATTAACTTATTTCACTTTTGCAAACTGAACGTTGATGATCAGTTTTATGTCTTCGCCAACAACAATCGAGCCGGCTTCGGTAACGCCATCCCAGGTTAAGCCAAACTCTTTGCGGTTAATTTTACCGGTAATTTCAAAACCAGCTTTGGTATTGCCATAAAAATCATCGGCCGAACCGCCAAACTCTACAGCTAAAGTAACTGGTTTGGTAACATCTTTAATAGTAAGGTCGCCGGTCAGTTCATAATCACTACCACCTTTATTTTGAAGGAAGTTGATTTAAAGGTGATTTGCGGATATTTTTCAGCGTCAAAAAACTCAGCTGATTTCAAATGCCCGTCTCTTTGCACCTGGTTGGTATCAATGCTGTCAACATTAAGAGCGAACTCAATATTTGCGTTTTCAAAGGTATCTCCTTCTGCTTCAGCTGTGCCTTCAAAGCTTTTAAATGAACCGGTTACTGTTGAAATAACCAAATGTTTTACTTTAAACTGAACTTCTGAATGCATTGGGTCGATTACCCATTTTGTTATGGTTGCCATGATCTTATTTTTTTTTGATTGTTTTTATTTGAGAACAAATTTACCAAATAGATGTTTAAACATGTATATGGAAATTGTAATATTACATTTCCCCGACAGATGCTTATATGTTTAACCACTGATGCCGGCTTTTGTTAGCAGGAAAACCAATTAAATTATAACGACAACGAAAATAAACCGGTGTGTATCTTTTCGGGCTTTCCGGACTTTCGGACACTCACACTCACCCCATAAACTCCGTCAGTATCCTGTGAAAATGATGGGTACCCTGCTCCCTGTTGACAGAATACCGGCCGTGTTTATAAAACCTTGAGCGCACACCTTTCTGAACATTTTCCACAATCTCTTCATCCTCAGCCTCCACCTTATCCAGCGCGGCGCCGGCCCCTTTACCCAATTTAGAAGCATCCTGCGCGTACGAAAAGAACTTCACCCTGCACTCCCCTGCGGATACCGGCTCTACCACGTTAACTGAAAGGCCCCAGGGATAAAAATTGAACATCATGTTGGGGAACACCCAAAAGTAATAGGCGGCTACGTTTTTCCCATGATCAGGTGAATCGCGCGGAAGATCGAAACAATCCTCATGGCTGCGGGCTAGCCCCAGTTGAAGACTTGAATAGGGAAAAAATAATTCAGTTGCGTATTCCCCGTAATCAATTACCGCGTTCAGGCCGGCGTGTACAAAGGGGATATGAAAGCCCTCCAGGTAATTTTCGCAATAGAGCGCCCAGTTAGCTTTTACATTAAACACGCGGGATAGTTCAGGTTTAAATTCAAATTCATCCAGCGGGAGCCAACTTACTCTTTCTATCATATCCCTGAAAAACATTTCCTGCGGGTATTGCGGGGAGACAGAGGTGAACAGTAATTTACCCCATTTAAACAGCTCCAGCTTCGGTAAATTGTCAGCTGCCGTAGGGAAATTTTCTACCTCTTTAAATTCCGGCATCGACAAAAACTTACCATCGAGGTTGAATTTGCGCCCGTGATAGCGGCATTTCAGATCATTTAACTTACAGGCCTTTTCGGCAACCAGGTTCCCCCGGTGAGTGCATACGTTCGACACCAGGTTTATCTTCCCTGCCTTATCCCGCGTTAGCAACAAAGGTTCATCCAGGCAACCGGGCAGCAATGTAAAAGGGTAAACATCGCCACTTTCCCTTACCAGGTCTTCATCACCGATAAACTGCCAGGTTGGTGCAAATATTTTTTCCTTACAGGCCTCAAAAACTTCGGCACTGGTATAAAAAGCAGCATCAATCGTTTGGGCTCGGGCAATATTGGGATCAACAAAAAAATCGGGCATAGCGTTTGTTATTTGGGTAAAAAACAGGGATGTAAATTACCTAAATGGGGTGAAATTACCTATTAATTATACCAATAATTAAACTATGGATAGTAAATCGCTTCTGAAGTATAAGGCAATAAAGTGGTAAATTCCGGTTAATGCGGTGAAATATTTTATACTACTTTTGATTAAACCGATAACGAAGCAAAATGCCCCCGATTCGATACAGCATCACTTCCAGAGTTTTGGCCCTGATAAAGATTTATTATACTTTACCTTAAAAATAACTATGAAACCCGTTTTATTAGTATTGGTAATTATTGCATTCAGCAATTCCTGCTTCGGCCAACTATTGAACCCGAAAGACCAGGAAATATTGAAACGCACAAAATTGATAAGCATTTATGAATGTAATCGTGATTCACCTGATTGCTTAGATAAAAAAGATGTACAAATTATTTTATCGAATAAAATAGAACCTTGCTTTAAATTAAAAAAGAAATTAAATAGTACTTCTACACGCCGGATCATAAGCATATTGTTAAACAGCGCCTCCTTTAAACAAACCGATCCCAATTGTTTCACTTCGGATTTTGGAATGCTTCTTTTTGATAATCAACAAAATATGACCGGATCTATAACCACAAGTTTGCATTGTGATAATCTATCATTTGATAATAGAATTGTTTTAACTTTATCTAAGATAGCAACAAGACAAATAATTGAAATTATAAAATCTCCTACGCATTAGTTATATTATTATAGACAGTGCGTCTCCCCTCGCCGAGTCAAGCGTGTCGCTTGACTGCTGCAATGGCTAAATAAAATAATGGGGGTCACCATCTTCCCCACATCTTTTCAAAACTTCTCCATCCCAAACCGTCCACTAAGGTTATATTTGCAACATAACAATTGTTCGCTCTTACATGCCATCATCTGCCGCTAATAAACGTTCAAGGCCCGTATTTAAAACCGCTGCGCTTGACGACCAGGAAAAATTCCAACCCCTGCCCCAGCCTACCGGTAAATTTCCGTACCATTTAAATATCAGGGAGGTGCTGCCGGAATTACCCGCCCATAAAATGGTATTCCATATGGCCGGTGATACCGGCGGTTTGGTGTCCCCTGTTTTTAAACACCGGATAGCTAATGAAATGATCAGTCAATGTAATGCCATTGCAGCGGAAGAAGATCGCCCGCAGTTTTTCTTTCACCTTGGCGATGTGGTTTATAATTTCGGGCAGGCGGAAGAATATGAGCCGCAGTTTTTCGAGCCCTACCGCAATTACCCTAACCCAATTTTTGCCATACCGGGAAACCATGATGCGGACATCGACCCCTTCGACGAAAAACACCCCAACAGCCTGGATACCTTTGTAAAAGTATTTTGTGATACCGCTTCAAGGCCATTAACTTTTTCGGGCGATTCGGGCCGCAAAAGCAATATCCAACCCAACGTTTATTATACTTTAAAAACACCGCTGGCCAATATTATCGCCCTTTACGGCAATGTGCCCAGGTTCGGAACGATTACACCGGTGCAAAAGGAATGGTTTGTTAACGAGCTCAAAGCTGCCGGGGCTGAACGTTCTGGCAAAGCGCTGATCGTTTGCCTGCACCATTCGGCCTACTCTGCCGATACCAACCACGGCTCCAGCTTACCCATGCAGCTTTTCCTGAATACGGCATTTAGCGAGGCGGATGTATGGCCCGACATAGTTTTCAGCGGGCATGTACACAATTACCAGCGGTTCAGCAAGCAATATCCAAATGGGAAAACAGTTCCCTTTATCGTGGCAGGCGCGGGCGGCTATGCCGATCTTCACAGAATAGCCCAACCCGGCGACCCCGCTTTTCCGGATCAGAGCAAATTACTGGATGATGTATTACTGGAAAAATATTGCGATGAAACCCATGGCTTCCTGAAGATTACGATAGAAAAGACAGCTGCAGATTTTACCCTAAAAGGCGATTATTACACAGCGGACGATAGCGGCAAAGGTTTGCCCGCTGCGATATATGATTCGTTTATCGTCAATTTAACCTGAGTTCGAAATAATCTCTTAGCTCTATCATTCCGTTTCGCCTCACCTAAACGGCAAAGCCCTCACTCATCCTCTCCAAAGGAGAGGACTTCGATGCAAAATGTTAGATTTTCGCCGTCATACCCTCGTTATTGGCTCCCTCTCCTTTGGAGAGGGTCGGGGTGAGGCGAACAAACGTGCTTATCTTAATTTAGGCTAAGGAAACTATTTATCCTCAATCACATCGTTGTAAATAAACAGCCCCCCATCTTCGGTATCCGAATTCACCACTTTTCCCTCTAACACGCTCATGCCCGCTTTTGCCGGGTTATTGCCACGACCGAGCGGCCATTTGCCGTAAGTATCTAAAATATTTATTCCGCCAATAGTAGCGGCATCCAACCCAAAGTCAGTGCAGTTGTTATTGTTAAGGTTATAAGGGTGGCTGTTATACTGTTTAACCAGCTGCAATATTTTCTGAAACCTCCTTTTCGAAATGAATTTGCCAACCACTTCATCAAAGTCATGCCTTTCGTCGTTTTTAAATAGCGGATCGGCTGATGGGAAGATAGGCGTAGCGGATAAAAAGCTTTCCTTATCAGGATAAAAGCCAAAGGTCCTGGCTACATAGGTCGAATCGGAATTATACTTGATCAGCGTGATAAAGGTATGCCCCACTTTATTTAACCGGATAAATATTTTTGGCCTGCCCGATTTGGGTTGTTGTATGTGCACCAGCAGCGCGTACTTCACTCCTGTTTTGCCATCCTCAAAGGGATTGATAATATCCACACTTTCTACAGGCGCCGATTGGATGTTCTTTCCGTCGTGATTGTAAAAACCGCTGTCGGTTTTTAGTAAAATGCTATCACGGCTGTTAATAGCGAGCAAGCCTGTATTATCCAGGCTATCATTCATCATTTTAACCGAATCACTCCCGGCAACATGCTGCTTTATAAAATAACCCTTCCGGTAAATATCATCTCCGGGCACATTGTTTTTAAAATAGCATTTCATTACCAATGGATACAGCCGCAATTTGGCAAATAAGCGCGCCAGGTGCAGGTTTAATTTCGAGCCACGCTGCCTGGCATCAATGTCCGGTTTATTATTAAGTTCGCGCAAAAACGACAGCAGCAATTTACGACTGGGTTTTTTGTTGAAGCTATTTTCAAGATCAGCAAGAACTTTTAATTCATCATTATCCTTTGCAATGGCTGGAGAGGCTGGATAAGATGCGTTTGCCGAAGGGCTTATTTTAACCGATGCTAATAAATAACCCTGCTTACCCTGGGCAGACAATTGTTGCCCGATAGTTATAAAAAAGAGGCTGAAAGTTAATACCCGGATTACGGTTAATTTCATTTTTAAATCATTAGGCAGACTTTTTATTGTTCCGGAGCAGGGCCGATTCATAAACTGCTGCAATAATACCATTCGCCGAAAAGGAGCCGGTTAAATCCATGTCTACATCGGCATAAACAACCTGTTTAAACTGGTCGATCACATAGGTGGCCAAAAGGGGCACATTAACATCAATGCCCGAAAACCGGTTCCAAACAGGATAATTTTCCGAATATACACCGAACAATTCAGCTATTTCATGATTTTCATCAAAATAGAAATTCAATGACAAATCATTTTCCCAGGCAGTTTTTGCCAGGTCTTCATCATTACCGGCATTTATGATCAGTAAATTGCCCCCGCTGGCTTTTATTTCATTTTGAAGATCATTTAACCTGGTCAACTGGCCGAGCCCGTTACCCTTCCAATGCCTGGAATAGAAACTGATAACCAGTGGCTTATTTAATAATTGCCTCAATACAACCGGCCCAAATGTTTCTGCCCCGCCATAAAACCGCTGCCATCTTAACTGATCTGTTTTTAACGTCAAACCCGTAATAAAATTACCGGCTTTTAATGGTTTTAATGGCTGGTATGGCTTATAGGATAAGTCAAATTCAGCTACTATTTCAAGCAATTCAAAATAAGGGAATTTGTCTGTTGATGTTAACATAAATTAAAATATTGATGATAATTAAATAAGATGAAAGTCGAAATGGCTGTTGAATAATTATTAACGCATTATCGGCAACAACAGGCGTTGCCTGCAATGCAACCCGGGAGGGTAACATACATTCGAACAGGCATAAATAAAAGTCCGTTTAACATTTGAATAACATTGATGAAACAAAAATACTACTTTATCTATATACTTTATAGATTTTTTATATTTTTTTTCCTATTCACATGATGTTAACAACTTTGGGCAGTCATTATAACCAGCTCTTCATAAATTTAAAGCATATTATCGGGGATTATATAACCCAAAATTGAGGCTTTTATGCCCTGTTTTTAAAAATTAAGAATATTTGAAATTTTGAACCTCACTTCAACTGCACCTGTTTACCATGCTGTCAGGGCATTTTTGGATACAATCGGAGGGTATTAACTTAAATATTTGTTTGTTTGTTTATATTGACGGAGAAAAGAAGCCTCTAACTGGTAACAGCATCCTATATATCGAATGAATCAGAAAAATTGGCTTATTTATTGCCAATAATTGATATTAATAAGAATTATGAAAAGACTATTTATCATACTTTCATTGTTACCTTGCCTGGCGATCGCCCAAAAAACTAATTATCTAAAAAAAGGTAATGAGGAATCAGGCAAGAAAAAATATGCTGAAGCTATCTCCGACTTCAATATCGCTATACAACAAAACGACAAAAACATCTGGGCGTATCTTTATCGCGGAAACGCCTATGCCAACATCAACAAATACAATGAGGCCATCAGTGATTTTTCAAAAGTAATTGAACTCGATCATCGTTTTACAAAGGCCTATTTTTACCGCGCAAACGCCTATGGCAATATCTGTAATTTTAAAGATGCCGTAAGCGATTATACCCAGGTTGTTGCCATTGACAGGCATAACCCGCTGGCCTACTATTATATGGCCAATGCTAAAAACAACCTTAAAGATTACAGGAGCGCTCTTGATGATTACAATATGGCCGTTAAGTTGGGTAAACGTGGATGGGAAATTTATTATGCCATAGCAGGCGCAAAAAGCAACCTGTTTGACTATGAAGGCGCGATGAAGGATTATGACAGGGCAATTATTGATTACAATAAAACTGTACGGTATACAAAAATGAATCAAAGCCTGGCTTCCGCAAAAATCCATTTATATGAATACCGGGGGGTTACAAGGGCCAATGCTGGTTACTACAGCCAGTCCATCAGTGATTATAAAATAGCGCTGGACCTGGATAAAGACAATGCCGACGTTTACTATTACAGAGCTAACGCGCTAAGTAACATCAAAAAATATAACGAGGCCATTGCCGACTATAATACGGCTTTTGAAGATTGCAATAAAAAAGGCACGGTAAAACCACTTGAAAATGCCGGCCCCTGCAATACAGCATCAGCGGGTGTGTGCAATTTTAAAATGGCAGATTTATACCATTACAGGGGAAATGCCGAAAGCAATGCGGGAGATTATGTAAACGCTATTAAGGATTATGATGCTGCCACCGCATTGACGCCTGATAACGCCGAAATATTATTATCACGCGGTGTTGCTAAAGCAAAATCAAACGATACGCAGGGTGCAGAAGCCGACTTTGAAGCAGCCATAAAGCTGAACCCTAATGATGCCAAAGTATATTATTACCTTGGAAACGCCGATGCCGAGATAAAGGACTATCCAAATGCTATCATCAATTACGACAAAGCATTGCAGCTGGGCTTTAACCACGCCGAGCTTTACCATTACAGGGCCAACGCCAAAAGTAATTCAGCTGATTTTGAGGGTGCAATAGCCGATTTTACCATTGCCATAAAACTAACCCCAAAAGACGCAGAGCTATATAAATACCGCGGTGTTGCCTATTCCAATTCAAACGATTACCATGCTTCGATAGCTGACTTTAAAATTGCTGTGCAACTTAATCCTGATGATGCAGAGATCTATTATTACAAAGCGAATTCCGAAGCTTCGGCCGGTGAGTTCGAAAACGCGCTGAACGACTATAATAAAAGTATCGTCATGGACCCTAAACATGCCGAAGCTTACCTGTATCGCGGAAACGCCAAAACCAAATTAAATGATTTTGATGGTGCGATCTCAGATTTTGATAAAGCGATAGAGATCAACCCAAATCTGCAGAATGCCTATTATTATTTGGGCAAAGCGGCAAGCGATGCCGGGGAGCTTAAAAAGGCGCTCGAGTATTTTGATAAGGCTATTGTTAAGTCGCCCGAAAACGCCGAACTATATTTATACCGCGGGCTTGCCCGGAACAGGCTCGATGATACCCTGGGTGCATTAGATGATATTAACCACGCTATCAAATATAAACGTGAATATTCGGAGGCTTACCAGCACCGTGCCGAAATTTACCTCTCGTTAAAAAATTACAGCAGTGCCCTGCTTGATGCGGACACCTCCATCCTGTACAACAAAAACAAGGATGGCTATGGCTATATTACCCGTGCCGATGCTGAAATTGGTTTAAAAAGACTGGACAGTGCCTTAACAGATTTTAACGCAGCAATCAAAGAGAATCCAAAAAACAGCGATGGCTATTCAGGCAGGGGGCATTTGGAATTTCTCACCTTAAAATATGTTGAAGCGCAGGCCGACCTCGATAAAGCTATTGAAATAAACCCTGCTAACACCTACGCCTACCTTTACCGCGGCGACCTGAAGATTGCCATCGGTGACAATGCCGGCGCAATCCAGGATTACCGCAAACTGCTGGTTTTTGAGCCAAAGAACGAAGAGGGCAATTTAAAGCTCGGGAAGGCGCTGTTAGCCGAAAAGAAATATGCTGATGCATTAAAATTGTACGACCGCCTTATCGCCAATAACAACAAAAACGATGAAGTTTATGTACTTCGCGGTGTTGCATTGGGCGGCGAAGGTGAAACCCAAAAAGCCTTTGCCCAATTCAATGAAGTTATAGGCAGAGATACAACAACGGTTAATGACCTTACAGCCATGGTTGATGAATTTCGAAAAATTAAAACGACAATCGTTACCTCTCCAAACTATGCTGCGCTCAGAAGCACTTACGTGCCGGATGCCGACACCGCCTCGGGCATTAAACGCATTTACCGCGCTATGGGCAAGCTTAAACCCGTTATTTCGGATGCTTATATTTATACGGGTAATATCTATATTACCTTAAAAGATACCATTGCCGCCAGCAAAAATTTTGATAAAGGCATTTACTACGATGAAAATAATGATGAAGCTTTCTTTTCAAGAGCGAATTTAAAGATGGGGCAAAAAAATTACCAGGGTGCTGATTTTGATTACGTTAGCGTACTCCTGATCAATCCTGACAATGTAAAAACCTATGCCTATCGGGGCCTTGCGGAAAGCTACCTTCGTGATACGGCGAATATGCGTACAGATTTTGAAGAAGCAATTAAGCTGAGCCCTAAAAACGAAAATAACTTTATTTTACGCGGCAAGGCAAAAGTTAACTTGCAGGATCAGGCCGGCGCCATGAAAGATTTTAACACCGCGATTACCTTAAACCCCAACAACCCGGATGGATGGTTTAACAGGGGCATGGCCAAAATAAACCAAAACGACGGCAGCGGATGCGCGGACTTACGCAAAGCGCTCGACCTCGGTTCTAAAGAAGCGCCGGATGCTGTCAAAAAATATTGCAGGTAATAACTGCATCTCATTTTTATAGCGATGGGTTTTAAAACCCATCGCTACTATTAAAATCATTCACCCTAAAACCTATCATACAATTCTGCCCCGCAACTTTAATTAACTATTTAATAACAAAACAATTCCACCCAAATCTTCGTATTAAAACTGTAGACGCCATTATTGGGTTGGCAATTCCTTTTTTGGGATTGATTTTACTCTCCGGGTTTGGTTTAATATTTCTCCGGATCGGGATGTAAAATGTTTTTGGAGGACAAATGCGTCATAATTTAAGAATGACACTAAAACAATTAACGCCTTTTTTGCCTGTAATTGATGTTCGTAAAGTTATGAAGATACTTTTAGTGATCCTATCTTTTTTGCCCTTCATCTCGCTGGCGCAAACGGCCGATCAGGTAATGACCCGCGCCAACGAAAAAGCAAAACATAAAGCATATAACGAAGCAATTGCCGATTTTACAAAGGTGATCAGTTCAACCAACAACAATATAAAGGCATACCAATACCGTGGCAACGCCTACACCAATATCAACGATTACGCCAGCGCAATAAGCGATTTCACCAAAGTTTTAAGCGCCGAACCCAATAACGCAGAGGTTTATTCTTACCGGGCAAATGCATACAGCAACCTTAAGGATTATGCCGGTGCGATAAATGATTTTAACAAAGCGATAGACCTCGGTTTAAAAACAGCGGATATGTACCATTACCGTGCAAATGCAAAAATTAATTCGGGAGCGTACATGGCAGCTGTGGAAGATTTCAGCAAGGCAATAGTCATCAGTCCGAATAGCCCTGAGCTATATGAATACCGGGGGGTTGCCAGGGCGAACTTAAATGATAACAAGGGCGCAATTGAAGATTATTCGCATGCGCTGAAGCTTAACCCCAACAATGCCGACGTTTATTACTACCGGGCAAACTCAAAAGGCACCATTGGGGATTATACAGGAGCGATTGCAGATTATGATAAAACCATCAGCATGAACCCCACAAATGCCGAAGCTATTTTTTACCGGGGCAATATCAAAACCAACCTCCATCAATATAAAGAGGCTATGCAGGACTATAAAAGAGCCCTGACGCTAAAACCCAATATGGCCAACGGTTTTTATTATATGGCAAAAGCAGCAGGAAATGCGGAGGATAATAAAGATGCGATTCAAAATTTTAACAAAGCAATAGCGGCAGACCCAACAAATGCCGAATTGTATTTATACCGGGGAATCTCTGAAAATAAACGCAATGATACTACCGCCGCTTTAAACGATTATGCCAGAGCGATAACGCTGAACCCTGAATTTTCAAGAGCTTATCAAAACCGGGGAGACCTCAGGATTTCAATTAAAGATTACAGAAGGGCTAAAACAGATGGTGACTCGGCAGTGTTGTACGATGCTGACCATGATGGTTATGCCTACGTAACCCGCGCAAAAGCAAAAACCGCACTGCAGGACACCGCCGGTGCGCTGGCTGATTATAACACGGCCATACAAATGAATTCAAAAAACACGGAAGCGTTTACCGGTCGCGGCGAAGTAAGGGCAGAACTGGCTGACTATACCGGCGCACTTGCTGACCTTGATGAAGCCATTAATTTGTACAGCGGTTACTCATACGCCTACCCCGCCAGGGCAAAGGTAAAAAGCAAAATGGGCGACCGGAAAGGCGCCTTAGCAGATTTTAAAAAGCAACTGGAATTTGACCCTAAAAATCAGGAAGCGCAACTAAGGCTTGGCAAAGAGCTAACTGCTGACCACCAATACGCAGAAGCCTTACTGTTTTTTAACAGGGTTATTACTCCTGCCACAAAAAACGGCAAGTTTTACATAGCACGCGGCGAAGTGATGTGCGACATGGGCGACTATAAAGGGGCCATTGCCCAATTTAACCGGGCATCATTGGTTGACACCAATATGCGGTCGTTAACCTACGCAAATATCGCTAACGCCGAGATCAGGCTTAAAAAATATGATGCGGCCGAAAGCGACCTTGAAAAAGCCATTACCAGGGACCAAAATAATGACGACGCCTATTTTTACCGGGCGAATTTAAAAATGATCCGAAAAAATTACATCGGTGCTGTTTATGATTATATCAGCGTTTTACTTATCAACCCCGATAATATAAAAACGTATGCCTATAGAGGGCTTGCTGAAAGCTTTACTGCCGATACGCAGGCAATGCGCCTGGATTTTTATCGGGCTATTAAACTTAGCCCTAAGGAACCCGCCAATTATATTTTGCGCGCCAGGGCAAAAATGAACCTGAAGGACTATAACGGGGCTTTAAAGGATTTTGATATTGCCATCAGCCTAAACCCCAATAACGAGGAAGCCTGGTATTACCGTGGCCTTGCCAAAATTGAGCAAAGCGATAAAAGTGCCGGTGCCGACCTGGGCAAGGCCCTTGCCCTTGGCTCAACAGATGCGGTAGACGCCGTAAAAAGATATAGCAAATAGCTTTCGTTAAAATCATTCAGGTATTTTACTTTGCCATTCAGGTTATTTTTACTTTGAAAAGGAGTATTTGAGAGTAATATTAGCCTTTTTGTCATTTCGAAGAGAGAAATCTTAAACGGGCGATATGCACCAGCGGGCATGGAGGTGAAGATTTCTCCTCGTTCCTCGTCGAAATGACAATGGATGTTAATTCACTTCGAGCTGGTCCTTCGTCGGGAATACCGGGAAGGCCCCATGCGGTTCACTCTGGTACCAGAATACAACAGAGGCAATATCATCCTGAAGCGGCATATAACGCCCATCTGAATGCCAGCCCAAATCCTGTATCGTAACTTTCAGGTCCTTTTCAAAACGGATCGGATCGGCGATGTGCCAGCGGTACAGGCCAAAGCGCTGGGCGATGCCATAGTGGCCATCACCACGGATCACCTGCGGCAAACCGCTATAGGGGCTACAAAATTCGGTAAATTCACTACTTTCCGTGCCGTCGGCTTTTTTATGCATGCTGTCAAAATCATAAGCGCCATTAAAATAATCCTCCGTACCGGTACCATTAATGGTTGGAAATTGGGTGTCGCCATCCATAAAAAATTTGATTTCCCCTTCGCCCCACCATCCGTTTTTATTGGAGCCATAGGCTAAATAGGTACCCACATACTGGCCTTTGCCTTTAATACTATCCACCAACACATAATCTTTTTTAAATGGCAAAGGGTTTACCCTGCGGAACTGGGCGTGAAAATAGCCTGCATCTTTGGGTACGTCAGTTAAGGTATAATCTACCTGGTAATATAAAACCATATCTTCATTATCAATATTCTCCATGGTGATCCGGCATTTCTTGCGGAAAGGCATAGGCCAGTAACAATTTAAACCACTACCGGGGTTAACCGCAACCGCCAGTGAATTTACCTGTGCATATTTACCCCAACCCATGCAGAAGAAATCGCCAACAGGTACCTCAACCGATGGTGTTGTTTCATCATCCCAATAAAAACGAAGAATTGAATAGCGCCAATTGCCTGTCGGTGTCATCCAGATATGCTGTACGGCGCCTGATCCGTCGATTTCGGCAACGGTGTAGGTAGTATGTTTTTTAATTACTACGCTGGGACTCACTTTCCATCCCTGGCCCAACTCTTTTGAGGGGCCTGCCCCTGTGCCGGTAGTGGCCATGCCACCTTTACCCTTTTCACCGTTAAAGTTTTCAGGGCTGATGGAACGCGTTTTCGCGTCCGACATCCGGTAAAGGTTCCCCAGGTTAACACCCAAACCATTGAATTTTTCCTGTGCCTGAACTGATAAAACTACAAAAGCAGTCATCAACATACATAAAACTGATCTTTTCATTTTGATTATATTAATCGTTTAAAAATGCTAGCGCTGAATCTTTTCTCGTACCTTTTACCTTTCAGCTATTTCGTTCTACCTTTCGCCTTTTACCTTTCAGCTTTCACCTCATTTTAATTTATAAAACTCCGCAGCATTCAGTCCCCAAAACCTGGCCTGTTCATCGGCTGATAATTTGGCAATATAATTCTTAACTACCGAAAGCATTTGCTGGTAACCGCCAGCCACATTACATACCGGCCAGTCGGAGCCAAACATTACCCGGCCGGCACCAAATGTTTCAAAAACAACATCAAGGTAAGGTTTAAAATCAAGCAGCACCCAATCGTACCAGTCGGCCTCGGTAATCATGCCGGAGATCTTACAATAAACATTTTCATGCCTGCCCAATGCCCTTATGCCCATTTCCCACTTATCCATGTTTTTGTTTTTGATATCCGGTTTGGCAATATGGTCAACCACAAAACGGGTCCCCTCAAATTTCTTCACAAACTCATGGGTATAGCCCAGCTGATCAGGAAAGATCAATATATCGTAGGCAAGGTCATGTCTTTTAAGCGCGCGCACACCATCCATAAACTGCGGATTAAGCATCAGTGCCCTGTCTGTTTCGCCCTGCAGCACGTGGCGAAAACCCTTTAGCTTTTCAAATTTGCTGTAATGTTCAATACGTTTGCCGGCATCAGCGGCCCTAAGGTCTACCCAACCCACCACGCCTTTTATAAAATCGTGTTTCCCGGCAAGATCAAGCAAAAATTCTGTTTCTGCCTCACTTTGATCCGCCTGAACGGCCACACAGCCATCGATACCGAATTTATCAAGAACGGGTTTCAAATCACCGGGCATAAAATCCCGTTGAATTGCCGACATATTATCCCCAATCCAGCTATCCCTAACCGGGTCAAATTTCCAGAAATGCTGATGGGAATCTATTTTGATCATAGAATTAGTTGACTAAGTTGGATGGTTGATTAAGTTTAAAACAGGTTACAATATAGCAATTTAACATCAATACAATCAACTGGTGTCGTGTCAACCATCAATTTCCTCATCATCAATCAGCAAGTTGATTGAACCCAAAATGCACAAAAAGGGTTTACAAAAGGTTTACACATTTGAGGGTTTACATTTTATAAATTCTTGATAATAAGATATTTATGTGCTTATTTATTAAAACAGGGTTTACACTATTTTAGATAACCTCCTCCGGGTATTTTGTAAGCGTGCTGATAAAGCCCGAACGTCAACTTATTAATGACATGACACTAGTGACCTTACCAACTTAATCAACCAATCATGCGTTAGCCAGCGCCCTATCCAGATGAACATATCCTCCATCTACGTAAACCAACTGGCCCGTTGTATGGCTTGAACGCTCCGACAATAAAAATGCAGCTGTATTGGCAATTTCTTCCGAGGTCGTCATCCTGCTGCCAAGGGGTATTTTGGCTTCAATTTCTTTTAATTTCCCCTGCGGGTCCGGCAGGGTTTTTATCCAGTTTTCATAAAGGGGTGTCCAGCATTCGGCAACCACAATAGCATTTACCCTGATGCCGTATTTGAGCAATTCAACAGCCCATTCGCGGGTTAGCGCATTACGGCCACCATTGGCAGCTGCGTAAGCTGACGTATTTCCCTGCCCTGTATCTGCGGTTTTGGAGGTAATATTCAATATCGCCCCTTTTGATTTTTTCAATTCAGGCAAGGCAAAATGCGCCATCAGGTAATAATGCACCACATTTTTATGTAATGATGCGATAAATCTTTCATAATTGCCACTTTCCAGCCCTACGCCGTCATTTACCCCTGCATTGTTTACCAGCCCATCAATGCGACCGTATTTTTCAACAACCTGCTGCACGGCCTTCTCACATTCGGCAGGATCCATTAGTTCAGCTATAACGTGCGATGCTTTTCCGCCCTCTGCTTCAATTGCATGTACACATTTTAAATTATCAGCCCCGTTACGGCCGATTACCACCGGGATAGCGCCTTCTTTAGCCAATACTTTTACAATGCCCTCGCCTATCCCTTTGGCGCCACCGGTAACTATAATTACTTTATTTTTTAATTGTAAATCCATAATCTTAATTTGATAAACTCCGTTTCACTTCCGGCATCGTGTCAACTCACCCCGACATCGCTTCGCTTGTCGACCCTCTCTTTAGCAGGCAAAATAGAGGGTGAAAAAATTATTTATTATTTAAAAATCAATCTTAACCCTTTTTACCGCCAGCGGTAGAAAGGGTGGTCGGGCGAAGCAATGACCGGGAGATTCCCCCGCCATGCATTCCCGCCATACTTTTAATGCGCCGCCACCATCTCTAATTTTTTAACTTTAAGATTACTTGAAGCAAAATAGAAAATATAAGCAAAGCAAATAATCGGTACCAGGTAAGCAAAATGGATATTCGATTCATCAAATATCCTTGCCATAATTGGAGGAATAATAGCCCCGCCGAAAATAGCCATGATCACCAAAGACGAACCAAGTTTGGTGCGCGCCCCAAGCCCACGGATACTTAATGAAAAAATAGTTGGGAACATGATTGACATAAAAAATGAAATCAGGATAAGCGTAAAAACTGATAACATACCATCGAGAAAAAATACCGAAATCAAAAGCACGTTGTTAATAACGGCATACGTTGCCAAAAGCTTAACAGGGTTAAAAAATCGCATCAGATAACTACCGCTAAAACGCCCCAGCATAAACGCGAAGGTGGCAACGGTAAGGTACGTAGCAGCCGTTTTTTCGGGCATATGCGCGAGTTTATTACAGAAGAAACCAAAAAGCCCCCATATACCCGCCTGTGCGCCAACATAAAAAAACTGGGCAATAACGCCTGATCGTAATTGTTTAATGCCCAATAATTCCCAAATCTGGCGCCCCAGGGACTTTCCAGTTTCTTCAGCGGTATCTGTTTCGGTTATCTCTGGCAGATGGGCTTTATAAACTAAGAATGCCACTACTAACACTACCAATCCTATAATAAGATAAGGCAATTCAACGGAGGACGCTTCTTTATTTAAATAATGCGTTAGTTCAGAATTGGACATCTTCGCGTATTGCTCTTTAGTTAGCTCGACACCGGACAATATTACTATGCCGCCAAACAGGGGGGCAATTGATGCCGCCAGGCCATTAAATGATTGAGAGAAATTAATCCGCCGCTCAGCACCTTCAGGCTCTCCCAAACAAGTGATATACGGATTTGCCGCTGTTTCCAGAAATGCTGCCCCCGAAAAAAGGATAAAAAGCGCTATCAGGAAAAAAACAAAACTCCTTACTTCAGCTGCAGGATAAAAAAGAATTGCGCCCGTTGCAAAAAGCAAAAGACCAAGGAGTATACCGCCTTTATAGCCGAATCTTTTCATAAACCGCGCAGCTGGTATCGCCAAAAGAAAATAAGCAGTATAGGAGGCCGAATCCACCAGTGAAGACTGAAAAAGTGTGAGCTGGCAAGCTTTTTTAAGGTGTTTTATCAAAATTGGATTTAGGTTCAGCGCAAATCCCCAAATAAAAAACAAGGAGGTAACCAACACTAACGCAATAAAGGTCTTTTTTTTCGTCGTCATGAAACAGAGTTAACAAGTTTATAATTTAAATACCGGTTTCCGCTTTAGGATTTTACCTGTCACTTTAACCTTTAATTGGCGCCATGAAGATAATTATTTAAATGCAGCTTGTATATCCTGCAGCGAAATTCCTAAAGTTTTTAACGAAATCTGGTTCAATTCACTTTTATCGCCTGTAAAATGGAATACACTATGCTTATGGGTCAACCCTTCACCTGGTTTTAAAAAGGCTGCCTGCGATACACTTTCTATTTCGTAAAACGGCCCCATTTGCGTTCCATTCGCCAGCGGGCCGTCGTTATAGGCATTTACTGCATCGCCTGCAAAAGGATCGCGATCGGTCCGCCACTCCTGGTTGAGGTAGGTGGCTTTGGGGTCAACGTCAAATTGGGCAATGGTGAGCACATTATTTTCTGCGTCATAGCTGCCGGCTATTTTCTTTGTGCGGCCCGGCGGCATGCCCAGTTTTCCGCGCGACTTTCCGTCCGCCTTAAATACCAAAATGCCGTTATTGTATTTTACCCTGTCGGGAGGGATCTGCCCAAAATAATCAGTTGTAGCTATTTTACCCGTTGCATCGTTAGCATAAGGCACAACAATTACCGTTTTGGCAGAGGGCGTAAACATATCCAAACTCCATAAACAGGGCGCGCCGGTGTTTTTATCCCATTGAAAAGCGCTGGTATTGATAATTGTATTGGAGGTACTGAATGCCACTGATTTTATTTTCTCATCAAAATCTATACCCAGTAATTTCTTTTCATCGGCAGGTTCCATCATGGCAATGTCCCTTATAATGTTCATATTCAACATTACTCCCTGGTAATTCATTACCCTTGTTGTTTTGGTTAACGATGCACTTTTGTCGGTATTTGCGGTTAAGCGCCAGTTTTCAAAGTCGAACGCCGTTGGGGTATGCCAGTACGCAAATTCCATTTTGGTATGCGGCTTAAAAAACACGGCAAATCTGCTGCCCTCCGGCCCTATCCATAACCTGTCTTCGCCCCCGTAGGCATTCATATGCGCATCCAGTGATTTTTGGGCAAAAGTTTTATAATTGATCCACCCAAAGCTTTTCCCGTTTTTGCCGTCTGCGGTCGACGTAAAAACTTTTGCCTGGTATTTGGGCGAGACGATGATCTGCGCATTGCCGTCCTTGCTGTTTAAAACCACCACGCTGTCGTTTTGCTTCAAAAAATCCAGGTCGTAGCCAAAGGTACCTTTGGGATATTCGCTCTCAAACTTCGCTGCAGACGGCTCTTTTTGTTCGCAGGAGTTTAACAACAAAATAGCAGAAGCTATTAACACGAGTTGGATACCTTTCATTTTACTTATGTTTTGGGTTGATGCCTATGGTATTAATTAAAGTGCCGATGCCGTCGATGCTGATCTCTACTACATCGCCTTCCTGCAGGGTAAAATCAGCGGAAGGCACCAGGCAGGTGCCGGTCATCAGGAAACAGCCGTTCGGAAAATCCATCTCCCTGAATAAATAGCCGGTAAGTTCAGTAAATGAACGTTTGATCTGTGATACTTTGGTCAAATCTTCATATACCTCTACGTTTCCCCTTTTAATCAGCATATTTATCCTGGTTTCGCCGCTGACAGGTTTTGAAGTGACATACAAACATGGCCCCAAACCCGCGCTTTTTTCGTATATTTTTGCCTGCGGCAGATAAAGCGCGTTCTCGCCCTCAATACTTCTCGAACTCATATCATTTCCACAGGTATAGCCCTGTATGTTGCCATGGGAGTTGATGAATAACGTCAACTCGGGTTCAGGGACATTCCAAGCCGAATCTTTACGAATATAAACTACTTGCTTATGCCCTGAAACGCGTGAAGCCATCGCCTTAAAAAACAATTCCGGCCGTTCAGCGTCATATACCCTGTCGTACAAACTGGCCGCGCCGGAGCTTTGGGATTCCTCCATACGCGCATCACGGCTTTTTAAATAGGTTACCCCTGCCGCCCAAACTTCCTGGTTGCCGATCGGTGGAAAAAGTGCATCTTCCATCAGCCATTGCGCCTGGTCATCAGCTGCAGCCGGCTGGCCGGTTTGAATTTTATTCAATAAATAGCTTTCAAGGCCATCCCTGTTGATCAGGGCATCCCAGGGTTCATCTATCAGGTAAAATTTCGACTCATAAGCCAGCAGGGCGCCGCTTTGGGTATGGTATAATTGCATACAATAGTAAAAAACAGTAAGTAATAATTGGCTCTTCGTTTTGACGTTGCGCCATAAAACCAAGATTTCAGCTGCAATTTACTTTTTCTGTTTATTATAATCCTATTACAACAAAATATTTACCCCGCACCTAAATAAAAAGAGGCTGTGTCAAAAGTCTTTCAATGTAAAATGTCACCAAATTATATTTTGAACAGTTAGGTCTTTGTGACCATAGTGTTTTTTCTTAGTGCCCTTCGTGGTAAAAAACAAACCACAGGACACGAAGAATTCCCAAAGGACACGAGGTCCGAATATTATTTTGTTTGCTTTTCATTTCATAGACTTTTGAGACAGCCGCTTTAACTGAAAAAATCTATTCACTAATTTCTTTCCTTGGGGTCGGCGATGCTGTAGGCATTGCGGTTTGCTTTTACCAGTAGCTTTATGGTGATGGGGTATTTATCAGAAAACCGGAACAAGGCGTTCAACACAGCCACCGGTGCCGACGTATTGACCACCGGTGTTGTGCTGTTAATATCAACTCCGGTACGGTGCCCGTCATTACCTGCTGTTGTATACGAATTGGGCACATATTGTATGTAGTTGCTACCCTTAACCAGCCATGGCGAAATAAAAATATGATCGTACCATGATTTTGCACCATCGCCTGTGCCACAGCTATTCGGGAAGGTGGCTAATGCCCTGGTGGTAGTGGTTAGGTATGGCGCAAACAAACTGGTATTGCTTTCCCACGCTGCCGGGTAGGCAATGGCCTTATCGGGATAAAACGGCGGATCGCTCATTTGGGTGGTTGAATCAGCGGCACTTATCACCGATTGATAACCCGCTTCGTAACTGTTATGGGTATTAAAATCGCCCATATTCACCAGGTTAGGCAAATATGCAAATTTCGATCGCAGGGTTTGCATTTCGGTCCTTACCTGTACATCACGCGATGTGCTGGAAGAACCCGATTGCGTATGGTTAACCACAACATAAATAAACGTGGTGTCGTGTGTGATGCTGATATTGGGATCGTTGTAATAGAGCTTATAAAGATCAAAATCGGTTATGTTGGCTTCCAGTGTTTCGGTTTTTACAAAGGTCAGTTTTTGCTTATTGTAAAACAGCGCATTCATATTGGTGGCACGCGCGGTGTTGGTTGGCGTTACGTAAGCATACTTGCCCGGTGAAACCAAATTAAGGACATTATTTACGATGCCCTCCGCCAGGTTGAAGGGGGCGCCGGGTGTAGGGTCAAATGCCGCCATCTTTTCAAAACTGAACAGGTCCGGCTGTGTGTAACCAATAATTGTTTGCAAATACTTATTTAAGGTGTCTATGCTGCCCTGGCAACCATCGCCGTATTTTAGCACATTATACGCCATCACCTTAAGGGTATCAGCTTTATCGATGGTATTTGGCAGCGGACCGGGAATAACCACCGGTGTAACCGGTGAACTGTCCCCGGCATTTTTTGGTGTTTTGGTACATGATGCAATTGTTATTGCAACTGAAAAAATAAATATAGTGGGGATGAATTTCATAAAAGTAGCGTGAAAGATGATGAAACGTTTAAATAAAAAACCCCTTTTTGCGGCCCGGAGTATTGCCACAAAAAGGGGTTTTAATATTTACCGGTTATTAGTGCTGGTTACCGGTACCGTCAGACTGGTAGCAGCCTGCGTCTTTACCCGGGCCGGTTATACCGCTGGAGCCGAAAATAGGATCCACAGGGATAGTACCGTAAACAGTTTGGGTGATTGGCGAAAACCCGGTGTAACCGATGCCAATAGCAGGTGATCCTGATTTCAGGTGAAAATCGAAACCGTCAACAGAGGCCTGTGTAGCAAAATTCGCGTTTGGAAGCGGGTAATTAGCAAACATCGGGTTGTTTTTACCTACTAACGATGTGCCATCATACGCAAAACCAAAGGTGTACGTAGCACCTAAGAAAGTAGCCATATTAGGTATGCCGTTGTTGGTTGGGTGAGTTACCACTGCTTGCGCAATATTTGTTGGTATGATCTGGTCTG